>JBGAJV010000038.1:0-63322 GCA_044224715.1 Anaerolineales bacterium
GCATGCTCGAGCAGGTCAAGCAGACCCTGACACAGGGCGGCGCCGCCATGGGCACCCTGCCCGGCGGTCAGACCAAGCACGACTACCTGGACCTCGGCATCCGCAATGCCCTGGTCGAAGGCCAGGACGTCGATCTGCTGGCGATGGGGCGCGGCGAAGGACCGGGCTGCTACTGCGCCGTCAACCACAACCTGCGCGAGGTGCTTGACGCGGTCAGCCGCAGCTACGCATTCGTCGTCATCGACAACGAGGCCGGCCTCGAGCACCTCAGCCGGCGCACGACGCGCGGCGTACAGCACCTGTTCATCGTCAGCGACGCCGGCCCGCGCGGACTTGTGACGGCCGAGCGCGTCGCGGCCTTCCGGCACGAGATCGACATCGCCATCGAGCATGCGCACCTGATCGTCAATCGCGCGCCGGCCACGTTGCCGGCCGCTTTGACCGAGAAGATCGCGACGCTCGACGTGCCGCTCGCCGGCGTGATCCCGGCCGACCCCGGGCTCACGGCGCTCGAACTCGAGGGCCGCCCGGTGTGGGACGCGACGCCCGACATGCCGGCGGTCGCGGCCCTCACGGCGCTGCTGGATCGCGTGCTCGCACAGCGGCCATGACCGTCGTCCTCGTGCGCGACGTGATGACCATCGGCGTGCCCACCTGCCACGGCGATGAGCGCTGCGGTGTGCTGGCGGCCCGCCTCGCGCGGCTGCCGAATCAACCCGAGGTGGCCGTCGTGCTCGACGAGGACGGGATGTCGGCCGGCTGGGTGAGCCGCGCCGGGCTCGAAACGGCCGACGCTGAGAGCCCGGTCGAAACGGTGATGGACGAGGACATCCCGGAATTGCCGCCGGACATCCCGGCCGCGGCCGCGGCGCAGATGATGCGCGATCGCGGCCTCACCTACGTGTTCTTGATGCACAGCTGGCCGGGCGAACCGCGCCCGTCGGCCGTGCTCGCGCTCAGTACGCTGGAGCGCTTCGGTTTCGGAAAGGACTAGCCGCGAATGTCACGGATTTCCAGGCTCAATCTGCGAGATCCGCGAAGTCCGCGGCAAGAATCCGCCAGCCTTGAGAGGTGATATGCCGACAGTAGACATCTTCAAAGAGAAATGGGCGGGTTCGGTGCGCGAGGTGACCCTGGGCGCCACGGCAGCGGAGGGCGGCACGCGGGCCCGCACGCTGACGCTCGGCGGCGAACGCACCCTACCCGGTTTGCACTTCGAAGGCACGCTGCCGCATCCGACGGCGCTGGCCGTCGAGGTCCGTGATCGACGCCCCGACGACTGGTCGCCGCTGCTGCGCGATGCCTGGGGCGCCGTGCTCGACGATCCGGCCGAATGGGCCAAGGCCGCCGAGGCGCTCGGCGCCGATTTGATCTATCTGACCCTGTCGCTGACTCAAGCCGACGGTCAGCCGAACACACCCGAGAACGCCCGCGCCGTGGTGCGTAAGGTGCTCGGCGCGACGGGGCTGCCGCTGGCCGTGATCGGACCAGGCCAGGCCGAGCTGGACAACGCACTGCTGTTGGCCGTGGCCGAGGAGGGCAAGGGCGAACGACTGCTGCTCGGCAACTGCGAGGACAAGAACTACCGCACTCTGGTCGCTGCAGCGCTCGGCAACGACCACCTGGTGACGACGAAGACGCCCATGGACGTCAATCTAGGCAAGCAGCTCGTCATCCTCGTGCACGACATGGGGATGCCGCCGGATCGGATCATCATGGACCCGACGACCGGGGCGACGGGCTACGGCATCGAGTACGGCTACTCGGTGATGGAGCGCCTGCGTCTGGCCGCGCTCGGCGGCGACAGCATGACCCAGCAGCCGATGCTGGTGACCCCCGGCGAGGAGACCTGGAAGACCAAGGAGTCCAAGGTCGGCGAAGGCGTGCCGGCCACCTGGGGCGACTGGAAGCGACGCGCGATCAACTGGGAAACCCTGACCGCCAGCTCGCTGATCCACTCGGGCGCCGACCTCGTCGTCGTGCGGCACCCCGAGACCCTCAAGCGGCTCAAGCCCTTGATCGTTGCCCTATCGGCTTGAACGGATTCGTGCCGCTGATGACACAGATCACGCAGGTTTCCAGAGTCAATCTGCGTGATCCGCGTTATCAGCGGCAAAACACGACTGAGTTTCACGTGCGCAAGCGGCTGACCGGCCCTGTTGCGCAGACCTGACCGGAGGACACCATGGCCCTGACGGGACTCCAGATCTACAAACTTCTGCCGCAGACGAATTGCAAGGAATGCGGCTTCGCCACTTGTCTCGCATTTGGCATGAAGCTCGCCGCCAAACAGGCCGAGCTCAAGCTGTGCCCGTACGTCACCGACGAAGCCCGGGGCCAGCTCGAAGCGGCCTCGGCCCCGCCGATCCGCCTGATCGCGTTGGCCAGCGATGGCGCCAGGCTTGAGGTCGGCAACGAGACCGTGTTGTTCCGGCACGAGAAGACCTTCGTCCATCGAACCGGGATGTTCGTGCGGCTCGATGCCCAGTCGGGCATCGACGCGATCGCAGCCAAGGTCGCCGAAGCCGATGCCTACATCGTCGACTACGTCGGCATCAAGCTCGGGCTGGACGGCTTCGCCATCGACGCGCGCTCGGGCGACGCGGCGACGTTCGCCGCCGCGGTCACAGCCGCGCGCGCGAAGACCCACAAGCCCTTGATCCTGATCGCGAGCGACCCGGCCGTGATGCGCGCCGGCGTCGAGGCGGTGGCGGGTCTGCGCCCGCTGCTGTGCGCGGCGGATTCGAGCAACTGGGCGGCGATGGCCGAGCTGGCCAAGAGCGCCAAGGCTCCACTTGTCGTGCGCGCCGAAGGCCTCGAAGCCCTGGCCGCGCTGACCGAACAGGTGAAGGCGGCGGGCGTCGAAGACATCGTCCTCGATCCGATGGTGAGCGGCTACGCCGACTCGCTGACCACGCTCACCCATCTGCGTCGTCTGGCGCTGAAGAAGAACTTCCGCGCGCTGGGCTACCCGATCCTGACCTTCCCGGGCGCGTCGGCCGACGTCGACGAGGCCATTCTGGCGGCCGAGCATATCGCCAAGTACGCGGGCCTCGTCGTGCTCGAGTCGTTCGACCCGGCGACGCTCTATCCGCTGCTGGCGTTGCGGCAGAACCTGTACACGGATCCGCAGAAGCCGATCCAGGTACAGCCGGGTCTGTATGAGATCAACTCGCCGGACGCCTCGGCGCCCCTGATGGTCACCACGAACTTCTCGATCACGTACTTCGCCGTGAACAACGAAGTCGAGAGCGCGGGCCGGCCGGCCTGGCTGCTCGTGACGGACGCCGAAGGCATGAGCGTGCTCACGGCTTGGGCGGCCGGCAAGTTCGACGCCGAGCGGATCGCCAAGGGCTTGAAGGCGAGCGGCGTCGCCGAGCGCATCAACCACAAGCGTCTGATTCTGCCCGGACAGGTGGCCGTGCTCTCGGGCGAACTCGAAGACGTGCTGCCCGGCTGGCAGATCATGGTCGGCCCGAAAGAGGCCGTCGACATCCCGAACTATCTCAAGTTGATGTGGAATTAGTCGGGTAGTCAAGTCTTCAGGTCGTCGGCCAGTTGTCCCAGACAAAGTCATGACCACGCACGCCATTACGGTTCACCCGTCCAACTCCACCCTGGTAGCGCCTACCGGCGCCCTGCTGTCGGACGTGCTGCACGCCGCCGGTATCGACGTGGCGCAGCCGTGCGGCGGCCAGGGGCGCTGCGGTCGCTGCGTGGTCCGGGTGGCCAGCGGCGGCGTCCGGCGGCGTTCGTCCCTGCGGCTTTCGGCCGAGGACCTGGCGGCCGGGGATGCCCTCGCCTGTCAGACGGTCGTCGAGGGCGACGCCGTGATCGAGGTGCCCGAGCAAGAGGCGGTCGAGCGCCGACTGACGACCGATCGCCCGGCCAGCGCCTTCGCCTTGCCCTTCCCGTATGACCCGAGCAGCGACCAGACGATCCGGGTGACGCCGCTGACCTTGCCGCCGCCGACCCTGACCGATTCGATCGACGACGTCGCCCGGCTGCAGCGCGGTCTCGGCGCGGAAGGCGTCGAGCTCATCGACCTCCCGCTGCCGGCGCTGCGTGCCCTGGGTCCGCAGTTGCGCGAAGCGGCGTGGGATGTGCGGGCCATCGTCGAGACGGCCACCTGGCATCGGCACACACCGCGTTTGCTTGGGCTCATCCCGCAATCGACGAACGGTCATCTCATCTCGGCGATCCTCTTCGGCGTCGCCATCGACATCGGGACCACCACGGTCTCGGTGCAACTGATCGATCTCGAGCACGGCGCCGTCGTCGACGGCGCGTCGGAGTACAACGGCCAGATCGCGCGCGGCGAAGACGTGATCTCGCGCATCATCTCGGCCAGCCGCGGCGAGAACGGCGCCGGGACCGAGGAGCTTCGTTCGCTGGTGCTCGGAACGATCAACACCCTGCTGGGCCGGCTGCTCCAGCGCCAGCACCTGCGGGCCGAAGACGTCGTGAAAGCGGTCGTGGTCGGCAACCCGACCATGATCCATCTCTTCCTCGGGTTGACGCCGGCGTCGATCCGTCTGACGCCTTATGTGCCGGTCATCAACCACCCGCGGCCGATTACGGCGGCCGAAGCCGGCCTGGAGATCCACCCACAGGCGAGCATCGATTGTCTGCCGGGCGTGGCGGCCTACGTCGGCGCCGACATCACCGCCGGGGTGCTGGCGGCCGGTCTGCACGCGACCGACGCGCTGACGCTGTTTATCGACGTGGGCACGAACGGCGAGATCGTGCTCGGCAATCGCGAGTGGCTGGTCTCGTGCGCGTGCTCAGCCGGCCCGGCCTTCGAGGGCGCCGGCGTGGTCGACGGCATGCGCGCGACACGCGGCGCGATCGAGGAAGTCTGGATCAACTCGGCGACGCACGAACCGACCCTGCGCGTCATCGGCGACGTCGCGCCGCGCGGGATCTGCGGCTCGGGCCTGATCGCGCTGCTGGCCGAGCTGTTCATCACCGGCGCGATGGATCGCGGCGGCAACTTCAAGCTCGACCCCGGGTCGCCGCGGATACGCGTCGGCGCACACGGCCCGGAGTACGTCGTGGCCTGGGCGAACGAGACGTCGACGGGACGCGACATCGTCCTGACGAAGGTCGACGTCGACAACCTGATGCGCGCCAAGGCCGCGATCTACGCCGGCTTCAACGTGCTGGCGCAGAGCGTGGGGCTCGAGCTCGACGCAGTCGAGCGCTTCTTGATCGGCGGTTCGTTCGGGAAATACATCAACGTCGAGAAGGCGGTTCAGATCGGATTGCTGCCCGACCTGCCCTGGGAGCGCTTTGAGTTCCTGGGCAACACGGCGGTCAAGGGCGCGGCGCTGGCCCTGCTCTCACACACCACCCGATCGAAGATCGCCGACATCGCGTCGCGCATGGCCTATCTCGAGCTCTCAGCTGACAACACGTTCTACGACGCGTTCACCAATGCCCTGTTCCTGCCGCACACCGACCTGGGTTGCTTCCCGTCGGTGGCGCGCTTGATAAACGGAAGCTGAGGTTAGGGCGGGGGCGGGGTCGAAGCCCCGGCCCCCGCCCAAACCTTAGCCTTCCACCAAGGAGTTACGATGCTCATCATTGGCGAGAAGATCCACATCATTTCCCCGAAGGTCAAGGAAGCATTGGCCGCCCGGGACGGCGCATATTTCGCCGGGCTGGCGCGTGAGCAGCAGGCTGCCGGGGCCGGCGCGCTCGATCTGAACGTCGGGCCGCAGAAGAAGGCCGGCCCCGAGGTCATGAGCTGGTTGGTCGACCGCATGCACGAGGCCGTCGGAGACTTCACGCTCTCGCTCGACACGACGAACCTGGCCGCGATCGAGGCCGGGCTCGAGCGTCAACAGGCGAACGGTCGCGTCAACGCCATCATCAACTCGACGTCGGCCGAGCAAGAGCGCCTCGCGCTGGTGCCGCCGGTGGCCGCCAAGTACGGCGCCAAGCTGATCGCGCTGACGATGGCCAAGGGCGGCATCCCGGTCACGGCCGACGCGCGCGTGTCGATGGCGCTCGAGACGCTCATCCCGCGAGCCGAGGAAGTCGGCATCCCGATGGCGAACCTGCTGATCGACCCGCTTGTGCTGACCGTCTCGGGCTGTCAGGAATACGTGCCGCAGTGCATCGAGGCGGTGCGGATGTTGAAGATGGTGGCGGACCCGCCGCCCATGGTCAACGTCGGGCTCTCGAACGTGTCGAACCAGGTGCCGGCGCCGATGCGGCCCTTGATCAATCGCGTCTACATGGTCATGCTCATGGCCGTGGGCGTCGACGCCGCGATCCTCGACCCGCTGGACATGGACCTGATGGACGCCATCCGCATCGTCGAGGCCCGCGACAACTCGACGGCGCTCGGAGCCCTGTACCTAAAACTGTTCGACGCGGTGGCCGCGGGCGGCGAGCTCGAGCACTCGGACGTCGACCACGCGGATCCGGCACAGGCCGAGGTCTGGAAGACCGTGCAGGTGCTGCTCAACAAGGTGATCTACACCGATTCGTACCTGCGGCTGTAGATCAACGGGGCATGCGGCGATAACCATCACGCGCCGGCCGTCAGTGACGGTCGGCGCGTGATTTGATTCACACATACCTCGCGGGGCCGTCACCTGCCCGAACGCGGTGGCCCCTCGAGAACGGTTTGGACGATCGGACTAGGGTCGTTCGGCGTACCCCAGGCACTGGCGCATCAGCACCTGATGCCGGCGCACGTAGTCGATTTCGTCCACCCAGCCGGCGTCGTTCATGCGGCGGTTCCCCTCGAACTCCGAGCAGATGTAGCCCTGGTACCCGCCATCCTGCAACGCTTTCAGCACCTTCGGGTAGTCGATGTTATCGACCTGTCCTTCGGCATCGAGATCGTAGAACTTGCCATGGACGTACACCACCTTGGAGGCGTAGGCCTTGAGCTTGTCAAGCGAGTGCAACCTACCCATCCGCTGGTGTCGTTTGAGCGCCTCAAGATCGGCCTGGTTTGGGCCCATCCGCTGAACCTGGTCTTCGATCTCGGCATAGACGAACGGCCGTCCGTCGAAATAGGCCTCACGCTGTTGATCCCGCACGAAGTTGAGGATGTCGGCGTGCGCGCCATGGCGGCTGTGCATGCCGACATCGGCCGACGAGATGCAGTACTCGTAGCTGCTGAAATCGACCTGCAGCCCGAGGTAGGGGAGCCCGAGTCGCTCGGCGAGGTCGAGATAGGGCTGATGAACGGGATCGTCGACGGAGGTCGGCCCGTGGCACTCGAGCGCCATCATCACGTTGTGCTCGGCCGCCACCGGCAGCAGGCGTTCGGCGAGCGTGACGTCGGTGAGCTTGTAGTCTCGGGGGATCAGACCCGCGCCGATGTGCTCCTCGTGCAAGAGCCGAACCGAGTGGCAACCCAAACGCGCCGCGGTCCGGATGTACAGGGCGCCGCGCTCGAAGAGCTCGTCATCGCTCAAGTTCTTGTGCTTCCACATGCGCCGGTCCGAAAAGTGATCCACGCAGACCGGCTCGACGCCATAGCGCTCCATCCAGCCGTTCCAGCGATCGACAAAGGCATCGGAGATGTACGGCCACTCCGGCATCATGGCGTCCGGAAACACCTCGATCCCCTCCGCTCCGGCGCCCGCCGCGGCTGCGATGCACCCCTCGAGGTCGTATCGATGGAAGTAGTAGTTGTCCTGATAGCTGTACAGCGACACACCCAGCTTGATTGATTGATGTGTGGTCATGGCTTGTCTCATATGGCTTCAGGCGAACGTCAGGACTTTCTGGCATTCGGCGACCATCGTCGGCGTATACGATCGGCGCGTGCCAAGCCGCAGCTTGACCGCATGACGTCCTTGCGCGATGCCGCCCTCCTGCATGACCACCACCCGCAACATCTCGCCGAAGATCCAATAGAAGTCGGTCGGGAAGTCGTCCTTGAGTATGTCCAGATACGGGAACTGCTTGCCCTGGTGCTGGACGAACATGGTCGCGGGATCCACCGCCTGCCCATCCACCCAGAGCGCGATCTCATCCACGCAGCAGAGCGGCAGCCCCCGGTAGTAGTTGATCTTCAAGTTGACGCTGTATCCGACTCGCTTGCCGTGTTCCCAGACGCTCCGACAGCCGACGTCGGTCAAGATGTGCGTGTCGTACATGAGGGTGCTCCTTTTCGGGCATGATTGGCTGCGCTACGGGCGCTCGGGCGGCGCGCGGACCCCGCTATGGCCCTCTGTCGCGGGCGACGCAAGTGCAGGCCTCAGGATTTACACGTGTAACTCGTCTCACCATGCCTTCGCCACGGGAGCCCAACAGGTGTACAATTTCGGTTACACGTGTAAACACCACGGTAACATGAGCCAACCGACCTGTCAATCCAAGAGCGGCGTGGGTGGGCTGAAACCGGGGCTGCGGGGCACGGCGTCGCAAGTTCCGTGGGCGCACGGGAACAGGCTCGGCCTGTCACCACGCCCGGCGAAGTGGCCGGTGACGCTCGGACCTGAGAAAAAGAATAGGGATTGCCGATGAGCTCAGACGATCCGAACTCCCCTGAACCGACCCCTGAGCCGCCCGCCCCCGCGTCGCCTGCCCCGACCAGCCTCGACGTGGCGCGGCTGGCGCGGGTGTCGCGGGCCACGGTCTCGTACGTGCTGAACGAAACGCCGAACAAGACCATCCGCGACGAAACGAAAGCGCGCGTGCGCGCCGCCGCGGCGCAGCTCGGCTACGTGCCGCACGAGATGGCGAGTTCGCTGCGCGCCGGTCGCAACGACCTCGTCCTCTTGCCGTTCTTCGACCTGCCCTACAACCAGAGCTCGATCGCGTTCCTGCAATTGCTGGCCCTCCAGGTCGAAGCACTCGGATACGCCGTCGTGCTGCGGCTGTTCCGCCACAGCGACAAAGCCGCCACGATCCGCAAGATCGCGTCGTTCCATCCGGTCGGCGTCATCGTCCCGACACGCGAGCTCGAACCCGAGGACGTCAAGGTCCTGTCGCGCAACGGCGTGCGCACGATCCTGGCATATGGACATGGGGAGACGCTGAGGGCCGCGGCCGCGATCGCGACGATCGACTTCGCGCCCGTTGGCGCGCTGGCCGCTGAACATTTTGCGGCGCTGGGCCATCGGCGCCTGGCCGTGATCATGCCGCGCGACCCCCGTATCGTCCAAATCGGCGAGCGCCGTCTGGCCGGGGTCACGCGCGTCGCGCAGGAACGCGGGCTCGACGTCGAGCGGGTCGACCTGGACTTCGACGTTGGCCAGGCCGCGGCGCTGGCAGCCAGGTGGCGGGCGGGATCACGCCCGACCGCGGTCTTCACGTACAACGACGAGTACGGGTTGCTGCTGCTGAGCGCCCTCCAGGACGTCGGATTGAGCGTGCCGGGCGACATCGCCCTGATCGGTTGTGACGGCCTATCGATCGGTGAACTCGCCCGGCCGCGTCTCACCACGATCGTCTTCGACACCGAGGGCCATACCGCCCGGATCGCGGCGCATTTCGATGACTTGCTCCAGGGTCGCGCGCACGAGACCTCGCTCGATGTGTCCACCCAGTGTCGGCTGGTCGTTCGCGAGAGCGCTTGAAGCCGGGCGCCGCGCCGAGGAACACGATCGTGATCGATACGTCCACAACCTCTTCCACAACTGCGATACCGTTCAGATGGCTGGGCTCGCTGTTCTATCTCTTCACGTTCCTGGCTGCCGGCGCGTACGGGCCCTTCTTGTTTGTCTATTTCACCAGGCTGGGGATCACGGGCCAACAAATCGGGTGGCTCTCGGTCCTCTCGCCGCTGATGATGCTGTTCCTGGCGACCCCGATCGCCGCCCAGGCAGATCGTCGACGCTGGCGCATCCGGATCCTGCAGGTCGCCGTGGCCGCCCAAGGCCTGATCTGGTTCCTGCTCGGTCAGACTCAGGGCTTCGGCTGGATCACGTTGGGCATGCTGGCGCTGGCAGTTGCCTCCAGCCCGGTCATGGCGCTATCCGAGAGCCTGGTCGCGCGTATGGCGCAACGGCACGGTGTCAACTTCGGCGGCCTGCGGCTGTGGGGCTCGTTCGGTTATGCCATCAGCGCGCTGGGGTTTGGCGCGATCTGGGGTCTCACCGGCTATGCGCCGATGTTCGTCGTCGGCCCGCTGTTTCTATTGCCTCTGCTCTGGCTGGCCAACCAGCTCGAGGAACCGCCCTCAAGCGGTGTTCAAGCGCGCCAGCCGGTGTGGGATCTCCTGCGCGCCCCGGGTCTGCTCGTTTTGCTCATGGCGACCTTTCTGGCCGCGATCTCGAACAGCCTGTCGATGACGTTTGGCGGCATCTATGCGCGCGCGCTCGGCGGTGGCGATCTGTTGATCGGCATGATGATCGCCGTGTCGGCCACTTCCGAGATCCTGACGATGTTCCTGAGCGGACGGATCCTTCAGTACCTCCACGGCACGCAGGCGCTGCGCGTGGCCTATGGTCTGATGGCCGCCGGTTTCCTCGGTTGGGTCTTCGTGCCGACGCCAGCTGCGCTCCTGGCGTTTTCGATCATCAAGGGCCTGGGCTACGGTCTGTGGATCACGGTCACGGTTCGGATGACCGTCGAGCGGACGCCGGCGGCGCGGGCCGCGACCGCACAGTCGTTCCTGACGATCAGCATGTTCGGGCTTGCGCCGTTGGTTGCGGGGCCCGTGGGCGGCTGGATCCATGACGCGATCGGCGCCAGCGCCGTGTTTGGGCTGGGTGTCGTAACGCTCGGGCTTGCGGCCGTGATCGTCAGCCTGCCCGTCCTGCGGGCGGCGGCCACGAGCCAGTCGACTGAGTGATCGGCTCGATCGTGCGCCGACGCGTTCTCGGACGACGTGTGGCGTTGCGATCGATCCAGAAAGCCGGGCACATGAGCAAAGCCACTTTGATGGACGTGGCCACCCGTGCCGGCGTGTCGGCCAAGACCGTGTCCCGCGTCCTGAATGATGAACCGAACGTCTCCGCGCGGACGACGGCGTTGGTAAGGGCCGCCATCGCCGAACTCGCTTTTGTCCCCAACGCGGCCGCGCGTCACCTCTCGATCGGGAAAGCCATGGCGATCGGCCTGATCAGCGGCTGGCGCGTTTCCTCTCCATATTCGACGGCCCTGATCGACCGCGTCTTCCATGAAGCCAATCGGCGTGAGTACGTCCTGCGGCTGTTTGCCTCGGCCGACGGTTTCGAAAAACACGCCGTCGATGCCCTCATGGGCTGTCAGGTCGACGGCTTCATCCTGGACACGAAGGCCGCCGACAGCGATGACCTCATGGCACAGCTCGATGCCAACGAGGTGCCACATGTCGTCATTCATCCCGACAAGAAGCGGGTTGGCTCACGCGTGTCCTACATTCAGATCAACGACAGGGGCAGCGCGCGGCGGATCGTCGAGCACCTGATCGAGATCGGCCGTCGCACGATCGGCTGCATTTCATATGACTCCCGCATCCGGCCCCAGGTTCAGCGTGTCGGGGGCTATGTCGATGCGTTGACCGGCGCCGGGCTGGTCCCACAACCCGACCTAACTGCCCTGCTCGCAGGTGATGGCTTTCTCGTGGGATATCTTGGCGCACTCGAGCTCTTGTCGAATCACAAGTCGCTGACCGCGATCTTCGCCGCGACCGACGAGATCGCGAGGGGCGTGATTTCGGCCGCCTGGCATCTGGGCCGCCGAGTGCCCGATGACCTCTCCGTGGCGGGCTTCGACGATATCGCCGGCATGATGCAATTGACGCCGCGTCCGACGACCATCCATCAGCCGATCAACGACATCGCAACCCTGACCGTTCAGCACCTGATCGACGGCATCCAGACGCGGACGCTGCCAGGTATCGACGCGGTCTTGCCCACGCAGCTCGTGATGGGCGCCTCAACGGGTCATCATCCCAACTAGGCTGCCCAGGACTATCGCAACGCAATCACGACGGTCATGATCTGTCGCGATAGGGATTGGCGATTTGGTGGAACTGCCCTGCCGGGCAGGAAGACGAGGCTAGAGAATGCAAAAGGACCAAGGGCGGAGCTTCGCCCCCACCCCCTGGTTTCTTCCAAGCAGCGTGTCGAGACACGCGTCAATGGATCGTTCGACGCTGTCGATCCCATGCCCTTGACGGCAGACGGGTTTGATCCGTCATTCAGCGACGCCAGAACCTGAGGGCTGGCCAACGCCCCGTGACGCCCATGTGCCGACCTTCGGACCGTGTCAGCAAGCCGCGGGTGAAGCGTGTCCGTACGACGGTCACACGCGCCAGGCATTGAACACCGTGGCACAACATCGTCTTGTGACGTTCTTGAGACTGGCGCGCCGTACAGTCAGTAAGCACTCGCCTCTAACCTAGGCCAACGCCGCTGGGTGGGCCCGTGGATGCCCGGGAATCCAGCGGTATGTGGAAGCACAGGCGTGGCTCCCTGTGGGAGTAGTGGGGACAACGCACGTCTCTGCGAGTTCGAATGGAAAATGCCGCGCCGTCGATTCGACGGTCGGGTCCACGCGTTGCGGCTTCGAGCACACATCCCAATTGGGTAGCGTGAACGCGCCGGCACGGAACTGGATCGCGCTGGGAGATCCAACACATGGTCAAGATCAAAGCGGTTGTCGACGCCATCGATTTGTGCTTGGAACAAAAGGCCAGGCTCGCCGATTGCCGCCAAAGCGGCCAGGGTGACATCGAGTTCTTCGCGCAGGGTCTTACCAAAGACCTGGCCTCCGCCGAAGCGGCGCTGGAGAGCGCCCTTGATGCCTATATTGACGACCGGATCAACTCCCGCAGCGGAACCGTCTCGCGTATCCAGGACCCCCTCGTCAAATAAGCTCGTGGTAATCAGGCGATGCCCAGGCGACCCGGCGACCTTCGCCGCCCGCCAGGCGTCTTTCAGCGGCCGGCACGTCAACTAACGCACCGCTCGCACAAACACACGGTGATCGGGGGCAGGTCACTTGATCCGGCGCGGGGGTTTTCAATGTCTAGCATCCTCTTGACACTTCCGATCCTAGCCGGCAAAGTCGAAGCCTGGCGGCGTTTCTGCCAGGAGCTATCTGGCACGCGCCTGCAAACCTACATTGCGTCGCGGCGACGACTGGGGATCACCTATGAAAACATCTCGTTCGTCGAGTCGCCTTTTGGCCCAGTGGCCGTCAATTTGATGGAAGCGCTGGACCTCAACCGGGCCTTTCTTCAAATTGCCACGTCGATACTACCTTTCGATAGCTGGTATCGCGAGCGTCTGCGTGACCTCCACGGAATCGATGCAGCGCGCTACGAGCAGTTCGCCCAGTCGACGCTAAGCGTAGATGGACAGGAGCTCATATTCGAGTGGAAGCTCACCCCCTGAAACCGTGAAGCTGTGCGGCTTCCACGCAAAGGCGCGCCCGGCGGAAACTCGGCTGGGATCTCCTTGTCATCAACCGTCTGACCCCGGAACGTCGCGGCGCCCGCGCGCCATGCGCATCCACATCGCGTCGAACATGAACCAGTGACCTGCCCGGCAGCGCCGTTCCACTATAAGCAACGCGGTGGGCGTAGATTGGCCGCGCAGCAAGTCCTGGCTCCGGCCATATAATCCAGGCACGCTCAAGAGCGTCACCAACAGCGCTCGGCGGAACGCCCTTGCGCTCATTGAACCTCTTTCTGCTTGGTCCGCCCGAAGTGCGCCTGGACACAACACCCCTGGTGTTCGCCACGCGAAAGACGCTGGCATTGCTCGCGTATCTGGCGCTCGAGCCAGGACCTCAGCCGCGGGAGCGCCTGGCAACACTCTTGTGGCCCGAGGCTCGGGTTGAACGCAGCTTTGCATCATTGCGCAACACGCTCAATCACTTAAAAACCTCAATTCGTCGGGCTTCGGGCCAGCACGAACCGCCCTATCTCGCGATCACGCACGAAACGCTTGCTCTGGATAGCGAAGCGGAGATCGAGCTTGATCTCCAGGCCGTGGAACAGGCCTACTCGCTGGCTCGCGCAGAGCGTTCCAGTCGATCGACCCCGGATGGATCCGCCAGCCTGGCCACACTGCAATTGGCTGCAGCATGCCAGCGGGGCGATTTTCTGGCCGGGTTTTCTCTGGGTGATGCACCAGGGTTCGACGAGTGGGTCGGAGTTCAACGCGAAGCCTGGCGACGGAGACTCGGCCTGATCCTCGATCGACTCTCGGAGATCCAATTCGGTCGCGGTGAGTTCGCCAATACGGCCGAGACGGTTGCCCATTGGCTGGCGTTGGATAGCCTCAACGAAGTGGCCTACCGGCGGAAAATGCGCGCGCACTTCGCCGCGGGCGAGCGCGGCCAGGCGCTGCAGACCTACGAGACCTGCCGATCGCTTCTGGATGGCGAACTCAACATCAAGCCAGAACCCGATACCGAACTGCTGGTTGCCCGCATCCGATCACATCGCGTATTCCACCCGCGCAAAGCGCTTAAGAGCCCACCGACGACACCGCTTGGGTATCTGGAGGCGCTGTTCGAAGGCAGATTCAGGGAACGACAGGCACTCAACGAGCGCTATGCATCGGCAGCCGAAGGTCAGCCGCAAGTCGTCATCGTCACAGGCGAGGCCGGCATCGGCAAGACCCGGCTGGCACAGACTTTTTTGGATGCAGGCCGCACTCAGGGTGGGCATATCCTTCAAAGCAGCGCTTACGAGAGTGGCAGAGGCCTGCCCTTTCAACCCTGGCTCGAGGCCTTTCGACCCGAGCTGGACCGGGTTGACATTCCTGCGGAGTGGCGGCGCTCAGCCTGGTACTCCCGGTTAGTCCAACTCGTTCCGGGTCTTCCGGAACGCCGCGAAGTGCCCACGTATAGCACAGAGACTTCGCAAGATGAACAAACGCCTGCGCCTCAAGTCGAGATCTATGAGGCCGTGGCCCAGTTCACGCTGGCTTTGGCAAGGCAGGCTCCCCTCGTCTTGTTCATCGACGACCTGCAATGGGCGGACAGCGCGACGCTGGATGTTCTTCACTACGTCCTGCGTCGTTGGCGAGCCACGGCGGCCCGGGCCCTCGTCCTGGTCAGCTTGCGAAGCGAGGCTCTACAGGCGCCCGGCCCGTCGGATCAAACCAATCTGGCGTCGTGGGTGTTGGAGATTGAACATGCGTGGCCGGCGCTTCACCTGGAGCTCGAACCGTTGTCAAGGCCGGAGGCCATGCACCTGTTGGGTAGCCTCTTGGATCCCTCCGCTCCGGAGTTTACCGAGTGGGTCTTCAACGAGACCCGTGGCCATCCGTTCTACATCATGGAGACCCTCAAGGATCTGCTGGAACGAGGCGCCATCCACCCTCATCGGCATCCCAGGAGCAAGTGGCTCTTTGAGGTTGATCGCAAGCACGACCTGGGCAGAGCCGTACAGGTCCCGTCAACGGTACGCGCGGTGATCCGTTCACGTCTGAGCCGCTTGAGCCCTGCCGCGTTTGCGCTTCTGGCTGCCGGTACGGTGCTCGAACACGCCCTGACCTTCGAACGACTCTGTGCGGTTGCCCGTTTGTCGCCGGACGAGGGTCTGCCTGCCCTGGACGAACTCGTGAGTGGTCGACTCTTGCGGGATGTCGGCAGGCCGGGCCACGTCAGTTCCTTCGCGTTTGCCAACGACATGTTGCGAGACGTGGCTTACACCGAGGCCGGCGATGCGCGTCGCCGGCTGTTTCATCAGCGCGCGCTGGGTCTCCTCGAAGCGGAACAGGACCCGGCCGCGGTCCTTGCTTATCATGCCCTGTCGGGTGGAGCGGCGCAGGATGCGTTGCGCTACAGCCTGGCGGCCGTGCAAGAGGCGTTGCGGATCGTCGCGCCCGGCGAAGCGCGCGTTCACTTGAGCAACGCGCGGCGATTGGCGCATGAAGCGGCGCTGGCCGGCGCGGAGGTTGAAGCCCGCTTGCGGGACCTGTACGTGCAGCTCGGCCAGGCCTACGCGCGAAACGGTCAAACCGAGCTTGCCGCTGAAGCCTTTGCCGAGGGCCTGAAGATCGGAGTCGCTCCGACCGATTCCAGTCCGTGAGACCCCTTTGGCCGGGCCGGCTGATCACACCGGGCGTGTGGTCACGGGCGGAAGCGAGGGCGTCAGCCCCACCTGACGCGCTTCTTGCTTCAATCGGCGGCGGTGGATCCGGACGGATTTGGGCAGGCGTTTGACCTTGGGTTTTGGCGTGGTGTTCGTCATTTTGTTCTTTCCTGGCGCGAGCCGTGAAGCTTCGCGCGGCTCGGGTCGTACGCCCTCAACGGTCCAGCAGCGCCGCGGGCAGTGGACATCCGCTTAAGGCCATTTCCAGTCTCTCAGGCCGCCGTCACAAAGACATCACAACCGCGGCCCTCAGCGGGCGAGCGTCGTTTCGTGCTGACTTGCGCGGTAGGCGTCCTCAGCCAGGCGACACTCGAGCAGGCTCTCCAAAAAGGCCAGGGTCGATTCGGCCCCCTGATTGGAGTTGGGCCGGTCCGAGTGCAGGCCATCGCGGCATCCCCCTGTGATCGAGTCATAGAGGGGCAGGCCGAGATCGTTGCGTCCGAGAAACCAGGCGAACGCCCGTCGGGCAGCTTTGTGCCAGCGATCATCGCCTGTGATGCGTTGCGCCCCGAGACAGGCCGAGACCATCGCCTGAGCCTCAATGGGTTGTTGATCGAAGAGGGCTCGTTCACCGCCGCGTTGATAGAAGCCATTGGATCCGACCGGCACGAAATGTCCGACTGCCGCACCTTTGCGCTGAAGGTCGGTCAACCATTCGAGCGACTCGAGACCGGCGGCGATCAGGGCTTCATTTGCCAGCGATCGGCCGGCGAGAAGCATGGCATGCGAAAGCGCCGCGTTGCAGTAGGTCAACGATTCCTCAAACCACCGCCAGTCTTCGGATCGTTGCGATCGGTAGAGGTTCAACAATCGCTCAGCCAGGGTCTCCTGGACCTGATTGGCCATACGATCTCCACCGTATCGCTTGAGATACTCATACAGCCCGATGAGCGCGAACGCCCAGGCTCGAGGACTGGTCGTGCCCAGGATCTCGGGCAAGGCCTGTTCGAAGAGTCCGGCCGCCATGCTCCTCAGAGCCGGGAAACCCGACCGTCCGAGCACTGTGCCAAGCGCCCACAACGAGCGACCGTGGCTGTCGTCGGAGCCGACGTCCTCCAACCACTCGCGCGTGTAGCTCAAGAAATTGCGGAACCGGCCGGTTTCGGGGTTGAAGGCATACCAGAGGAAGCCCAAATACCGCGATGTCAGACTGAGCGCCTCCTCGTGTCCGATCTCCTCGAGGAGCACACCGACGATCAAGGCACGCGCGTTGTCATCGGTCGTGTAGCCCTCGCGATAGTTTGGGACCATAAACACTGCATGCTGCAGAATCCCGGTGGAGTCGGTCATCCTCAGCAAATGATCAAGTTTGAACGGCGGTAGCTCCCCTGGGCGTTGGTCGAGCGTCTTCACCGCCAGAGCCGGGCGCGCGAAGTCTCGGCGCTCCGCTCGTGCGCGGTCAAAGCTCTCCATATAGCGGTTGGCGACTGCAGGCCAGATCATGTCGCGCCCATACAGGTAGGCTCGTTTTCGCATGGCGTGCCGTTTGGCATCTTTCGAGAGCAGATCGACGATCCTCTCGGAAATGGCGGCCGGATCACGAAAGGGCACAAGGACGCCGCGCTCGTTCGCCAGCAACTCTTCCGCATACCAGTAGGGCGTTGAGACGACCGCTTTACCTGCGCCGATCGCGTACGCTAATGTGCCCGAGACGATCTGGGTTTCTGTGAGATACGGGGTCACATAAATGTCGGCTGCGCCGAGAAACTGGTTGAGCTCATCGAGGCTGACGAAACGGTTGTAGAAGATCACGTGCTCTTCGACGCCATGCTCCTGCGCCAACCATTCCAACGACAGACGATAAGCCTCGCCCTCGACACGCCTGATGTGCGGATGCGTGGCGCCGACGATCATGTACACCACGTTCGGATGATGCTCCAGTATCCCCGGCAGGGCTGCGATGACGTTTTCGATGCCCTTGTTTGGCGAGAGCAGACCAAAGCTCAACAACACCGACTTGCCCTCGACACCAAAGAGGTCTTTGTGGAAGCTTGGATCGACGAACGGCACGTCCGGGATCCCGTGGGCGATGACGTCGATCTTGTGGGCGGGCACCTGGTATACGTCGCTCAGGAACTCGGCGCCGCGCTCGCTCATCACGACCACACGGTCCGACAGAGTCGCGATTTCGGAGAGCACGCTGCGCTGGTCCGCAGAGGGTTCGCGAAGCACGGTATGGAATGTCGTGACCAGCGGCACCCGCAGCTCGCGGAGCAACGCCAGGATGTGGCTACCGGCTCGCCCGCCGAAGATGCCGTATTCGTGTTGCAGGCAGACCAGGTCGACGCAGTTGATATTGATGAAGTCCGCGGCGCGGCTGTACGAGCTGAGGTCCTTCTCAGTCAGTTCGAAGCGAACGCGATCGGGATAGGTATAGCCCTCATCGACGTCGTTGACCGGCACGGCGATACAGGTGAGATCCGGGTATTCCGCAGCGATCGCCTCGCACAGGTCGGTCGTGAACGTGGCGATTCCGCATTGGCGGGGCGCGTAATTGCCAATGAAGGCGACACGGCGGAAGGTTGCCTGTGATGGATTCTGGATCATGTGCAAAAGTCCTTTCTATGCAAGACCGACAACATCGACGTCCGCGCGGCGTGCTCATCTCGACCCCATGACCCACAACAAGGTCGGATCGGCAGGATGGGACGGTGGTGGTGCTGGGATCGGAACGCGTCGACGAAGAGACGAGTGGCGCAAGGTCGGCGAGCGGGTCTTCGAGTGTCGAGCCGGCCATTCGAAGCGACCCGTGAACACCAGGCGGTGGCGATGCACAAAGAAACATCCTAGCCGTGCGGTGTCTCAAGAACGTCACAGTGAGGCGGCGCCCCGCCTGTCCCGGCACGACGCCATCATTTGGTCGACCCAATCCCCTGGACCCAACGCTGTAACAGCGAGCGGCGACTGGCCTCTGAACCCGCGTTGATTCGCCATGTCGTGCAGCCTGACCAAGCGGTTTGCTGCAATCATCTGAGCTGCGCAACAGTGCTGCATTGGCGTTATCTCACCCAGGTTCCATGAAAGGAGCTTCAATATACGGACGAGGCTTTATTGCCGTGATATACTGTCATCGGTCAATATGTGATTTGTGTGGTGCAGGCCGCCAAACCGCTATGGTTTGGCGGCCTTTTTTTCTTCCGGCGCGACCGGAGTGAGGATTTGAGAGTGACAAACAAACTGTATGTGGGCAATCTGGCCTATTCGACATCTGAGGCCGAATTGCAGAGCCTCTTCGCTAAGGCCGGCACAGTGACCGAGGTGGCCCTGATCAAGGACCGCTATAGCGGCCAGTCCAAGGGTTTCGGCTTCGTCACGATGAGCAGCCAGGCCGAGACGCAACAGGCCATCAGCCTCTTCAACGGCAAAGAAGTGGGCGGGCGCCCGCTGACGGTGAACATCGCAAAGCCGCGGGAAGACTCGGGCGGCGGTGGCGGCTTTGGCGGCGGGAAGCGTGGCAGCAGCCGCCGTTTCTGAGGCCCAGAACTGATTGCCGACCTCACCGCATTTGTTCTAACTGACGCTTTCGGATTGTCTCGCGACACGGGGTGACTCCATGCAATATCAGATCGGCGATCAGGTTGTCCATACTCCGCTTGGCCTGGGACAAGTCGTTGGTCTCATCAACAGCGATTTTGGCGACGCCGAGACGAAGCTCTATTATGAGATCGCTCTCGACAAGAGCACTGTTTGGGTGCCTGTACAGGCGCCCCCTTCCGTCGAATTGCGGGCATTGACGCACAAGCGCGACCTGGAGCAGTATCGCCATGTGCTCCGCAGCAAGCCCGAAAAGCTGTCAGGCGACCATCGCCAACGTCGCAGCAACCTCGTCGAATCCATGAAAACCGGCACCTTCGAAGCCCTGTGCACCGTCGTCCGAGATCTATCCGCCCAGGGTCAGGTCAAGACCCTGAATAATGCCGACTCCCTGACGTTACGCCAGGCGCGTACAAACCTGACGCGCGAGTGGGCCGTAGTAGCGGAAATCTCGCTTGTCGAAGCTATTCGACATATCGAATCGTTAATACTCGAGGGTCGCCTGGCATTGGGACCGGAGCGATGAAGCCGTTGGCACAGCGTCGGCAAGATCCGAACGAATCAGCCGATAGCAGGCGCCATATCATTCGAGGGCCGTGTATGTGGTCCCCGGCGTGTGACACCAATCGGTGCGTTCGAAGCACGAGCCGTTCTCCGCGGCGTGTTCGCAAGAACATGATCTCCACAACACTGCCAGACGCCCAGGCTTGACCGATTGGTCTGTGATCGACGTCGCGACGTCTCGGGCCCGGCCGTGCCGGGTCAGAGTCGACTCCGCCAGGTGCGTGTGATCGCTTTGGCCTGAGGCGCACCCGCCCACTATCGCTGGCGGTTCAGGAACTTCTGAGCGCATCGCTTGTGCGTTCGAGGAAATCGCGTTCGACGGCGTTGGCCGTCCGTGCGGCCGCGACGGCATAGGCGGTCGTCGCCTCGGCCGTGCGCCCCAACCGATTGAGCAGGTCCGCGCGCACGGCGTGATAGAGGTGGTAGCCGTCGAGCGGCAGCGCGTCGACCAGAGCCAACGCGGCCTCCGGACCGTCGACCTCAGCCACCGCGACCGCCCGATTGAGGGCGACGACAGGGCTCGGTGTGAACGCCAGCAGCCTGTCGTAGAGCTGGACGATCTGACGCCAGTCGGTGGCGGCCGCCGAAGCGGCCTCGCAATGCACGGCCTGGATCGCGGCCTGGATCTGATAGGGCCCGGGCCTGTTTCGCTTCAGACAGGCGCGCACGAGCGCCTGCCCTTCCAGGATCAAGGCCCGATCCCAGCGGCGTCGATCCTGATCCGCGAGCCGGATCAGATCGCCGTCCGGAGCCGTGCGCGCGGCTCGACGCGACTCGCTCAACAGCATCAGCGCCAATAGCCCGACGACTTCCGGCTCGTCGGAGAGCAGTTCGGCCAGCACCCGACCCAGGCGAACCGCCTCCTGGCAGAGCTCGCCGCGGATCAAGTGTTCGCCGGCGCTGGCCGTGTAGCCCTCATTAAAGATTAGGTAGATCACGGCCAGAACCGCCCCGAGACGCTCGGGAAGATCGACGGCCTCCGGCACGCGATAGGGGATGTGGGCCGCCTGGATCTTGCGTTTGGCCCGCACCAGCCGCTGGGCCAGCGTCGCCTCAGGCACGAGAAAGGCGCGCGCGATCTCGGCCGCCGTCAGACCGCCGAGCAGTTGCAGCGTGAGCGCGACCTGGACGGCCGGGTCGAGGGCCGGATGACAGCAGGTGAAAATCAGGCGCAGTCGGTCGTCGGGCACGGCCATGTCGTCGTCCTCACCCGGCGCGCGCAGCGCCTGATCCAGGGCGGCCTGGGCATAGCGATCCTGGCGCGACGCCGCGCGGCGCAGGTGGTCGATCGCCCGGCGCCGCGCGGTGACGATGATCCAGCCCACGGGGCTGGGCGGGACGCCCGTTGCCGGCCAATGCGTGAGCGCGGCGACGAAGGCATCTTGCACCGCCTCTTCGGCCAGCGCGATGTCGCCGAAGACACGGATCAGGACCGATACGGCCCGGCCGTGTTCTTCGCGGAAGACGCGTTCGATCTCGGCGTGCGTCAGCATGATCGGCGGCGGCGCGGCCCTCAAGCCACCAGCGGCCGGACCTCGATCGGCAGCGTGGTGGCCTGGCTGAGCTTTCGGGCCCAGACGAGCGCCTGATCGAGGTCAGCGGCCGAGACCACGACGATGCCGCCGACGTGCTCCTTGGCCTCAACGTACGGCCCGTCGGTGAGCAGCGCTTGCCCGTCCCTGGTGCGCACGACGGTCGCCGCGCTCGCCGGGTGAAGCGCGCCGACGAACACCCACGATCCCGAGGCGCGCAACTCCTGATTGAAAGCCTCGACCGCCGCCATAATCGGGCCAAAGACTTCGGGCGGCGGCGGGTCGCCGTCGGGCTGAATGATGCTGAGGAGATAGAGATTGGTCATGTTCTGCTCCCGTAGGGTAGGACCCAGGCCGATTGTATCCGCCTCAGACCATCGCTCGTTCATAGGTCGCGATGACGACGCCGCCGGCCGCCGGTCGGGCCAGGGTCAGGTTGAGGTCGAGCCGCGGCCCGCCGACGCCGAAGAGCGTCTGACCCGACCCGAGGACGATCGGGTGGATCATCAGGATGTACACATCGATCAGGGCGTGCGCCGTCAGGCACCGAATCAGATCGCCGCTGCCCATGATCAGCAGATCTTGCTCGACGCGCGTTTTGAGCGCCGCCACGGCTGAAGCGGCGTCGCCCGGCAGGTGCGTGGAGTTCTGCCAGGGGAGTGGATCGGTCAGGGTGCGCGACGCCACGTATTTCGGCATCACGTTGAGCAGATCGGTGAATGGACTGTCGGTTTGCTTGGGCCAGTAAGCGTAGAAGCTCTCGTACGTGCGCCGTCCAAAGAGCAATCCGCCGATCGTCTCGGGTGGTCGCGCATCGAGCCCGAGCGCGGCGCCGCGCGGCATCGCCCAGCCGCCGTGGCGGAACCCGTTACGTGGATCCTCGTCGGGGCTGGCGGGTGCCTGCATGACGCCGTCCAGACTGACGTGATTGAGGACGAAGATTCGAGCCATGGTGATGTTCTCCCCCTGCGCCCGGATGGGCAGGTGTTTCATGGTTAATACGAATAGAGGCCGCCGAAATCGACAACGCTGGCATACGCGCCGTGATTGGCTTTTCTTCGGCGTTCCATGGCCCACCCGAGCACAGCCAAATCAGGGCGCGATTCGCCCTGATAATCAGGTTACGCTCGCCCTGGCGGGCTGTGTGCCGAAGGATGAGCCGAGTGCGCCTCAGGCGCGCGCGTTCCTCCCGCATTCGGCGGAGCCCAATCGAAACCATTCGCAGAAAGGCAACCGATGAACGACACTGTGCGCGACTCTGTCTGGCGGCAATTTGGGGCTGCCATTGACACGCTGGACGATGCGATCCGCCTATGTCCGGATTCCCTGTGGACCCTGGCACTGTGGAAGGATCCGGAAGACGCGGCGTTCGGGCAGTTCTGGTTTCTGGCCTATCACACCTTGCGGTGGCTGGATGTGTTCCTGGCCGGGACGCAGGAAGGTTTCGTGCCGCCGTCGCCATTTCTCGTGGGTCGGCTGCCGGAGACGCCCTACAGCAAAGACGACGTCCTGGCCTACCTGGCAGTGTGTCGGAAGAAGTGCCGATCGATGCTCGAAACCCTGAACGAAGAGCGCGCCAATCAACGGTGCGTGTTCGAATGGATGGAACCGAATTACCTCGAGTTGCAGTTGTACAGCATGCGCCATGTCCAGGAGCATGCCGCGCAATTGAGCCTCGCGCTCGGACAGCAGGGCGTCGAGGGTTTCGATTGGATTCCCAAGGCCAGAGAGTGACACCCCGATCCTGCTATAGCCTTTGGCTCGCCGCGCCGGTCGACCGTGAGAGAATCGGGATCGGCATGGAGGTGCTGACGCGCCGCGACACAGGCCTCCAGCCGGCTCAAGGGGAAAGCCATGGACATCTCGATCACGCTCGAGACGATGCTGGGCATGAACTGGGATTTGTGGAAGCGGACGATCCCGCTTGTGGAAGAGCTTGGCTTCACGAGCCTGTACCGATCGGACCACATCATGGTCGGCGAGGCGGGATCGGATTCGCCGGAACTGATCACGTCGCTCACTTACCTGGCCGACCACAGCCAGCGCCTACTTTTCGGATCGATGGTCGCGCCGCTCTCGGTGCACCATCCTGTCGAGCTGACTCGCCAGGCCATCGCGCTCAACGAACTGAGCGGCGGGCGCATGGTGATCGGCGTCGGGTCCGGTTGGCACGAGCCCGAACATGAGATGTTCGGCTTTCGCCTGGGCGACAAGAAGACGCGCATGGACCGGTTCGAGGAAGGCGTCCGGGTGATGCGCGCCCTGATCCACAGCGACGCGCCGGTGGACTTCGAAGGCCGGTTCTATCACTTGAAGGCGGCAAGCCTGGCGCCCCGGTCGCCGGTGCGGATCCTGATCGGCGGCAACGGCCCGACGCGCACCCTGCCCCTGGTCGCGCGCCACGCCGACGTATGGAACGCACAGATGGTGAGCGCCGCCGAGTTCAGAGACGTCAACGAGCGGCTGACCGAGCTGATCGAAATCGCCGGGCGAGATCCACGCAGCGTTCGGCGCACGGTGATGGTGCCCGTCGTGTGTTGGCGCAACGAGGCCGATCTGGACCGCCACGTCGCGATGTTCCGGCGCGATGCGCCACATTGGCGCGCGCAAAGCGTTGCTGAAGCCAGGAACTTCCTGCTGACGGTGCTGCACGGACCCAAAGGCACGCCGCAACAGGTGATCGACGCCATCGGCGCCTACGTGGAAAACGGCGCCGAGGAAGTCATCGTCGAGTGGTTTGCGTTGAGCGACCTGGAGGCGATCGAGCTCGTGGGCAAGGAGGTCTTGCCGGCTTTCGCCTCCCAAGGGTCGCCATCCGCGTAGCGCCTGGGCCACCCAAAGGGCAGCCAGACGCCGCTGCCGTCGGGCGCAGCTCCAGCGGACCTCGGCGTTGAGCATCCTCGCGCCCGTGTCGGGGCTACTTCTTCTACTCGTCGCCGTGCGCAAAGTACTCCAGCAGCAGTCGGTGGATGAACATGAACCCGCCGCCCACGCGGCGCAGGTAGACGCGCTCGACGGCGTGTTCTAGAAACGCCTCGTAACGTAGCGGCGCGCGTCCGGTCGACCAGATCAGCACCCGCAGGCAGAGGTGATGGACGACGTCCAGGCCGCCGTACCAGAACGCTGCCAGAAGCGCGATCGGCAAGCTGAGCGTCAGTCCGGACGTCAAGATCTCAAAGGGCGGCAGGCTCCGCCAGAGTTCGAGCGCGACCTGAACGCCGCGCGTCAGGGTCTGATCCGCCAGACCGGCGCTCATGGCTTCAGCGGCGGCGAGCACCCCGGCGCTGAATACATTGTTGAGGACGACCGCCACGCCAAACGGCAGGGTGCCGATCCCGACGAAGCACAGCGCCGCCAGACCGGCGTTGCGGGCCAACAACCGCAGCCCCAGATTGGATTGGTCGCCGCGAGCCACCACACGACGCCGCAGGCCGGCAAACAACCCACCACCGACCGCGCCCAAGGCGCCGAACAGCGGCCCGACGACCAGCCCGAACATGACTGTCGTGGCAACCAGCGTCGCGCCGAGGGCGCTGGCGATCGCCCATACGTCGGCAGAGATCTGTGGCGGTAACACGGCAAGGAAGGCCAGCGGCACGACCAGCAGCGCGAGCAACAAGCTGGCCAGGACGCCGACGCCGAGCCCAATGGCAGCGCCCAGCATAAAACGACCCCAGACCCACGTCAGGGCTTCGGCGATGCGCACGTCGGTGGCGGCGCTCAAGCGCGCGCGCCGCGACCCGAACAACACGCCAAAGGCTCCGCCTCCAACCAGTCCAAACGCAAACGCCAGGAACACTGCACGCAGCAGATTGAGCGCCGGCACGAGCTCGGGCGGGAACGCGACATCGGTCGCTGGGAGCGGCGGTGGCGTCAGCAGGCCGAGCGCAAGACCGTGCCCGCCGAATAGTATGGCGAAGATCCCGGCCAGCCAGCCGATGGCGACCAGCCTTCGCAGGAGTGACGCCGGAGGGGCCTGGGCTTGCCGGGCAATCGGCCAGAAATCGGTCAGCGCCAAGAGCAATCCGGCGAGCAACCCCGTCGCCAGGGTCAACGGCCCCACCAGCCCGAAGGTGCGCCCGGCATCGGCGCTGTCGGTGAGGGCCAGGTTCGTCGCCGTAAGCAGCACGCCGCTCACCAGGCCGGCCGTGATCAGCCGCGTGGTCAGCACGTAGACAATTCGCTCGATCCCGCGCTCCAACCAGACCGGCTCGAGCTGTTCGACAAGGAAAATGGATTGACCAAGGCGCTGCATTGTGCGGGCCAGGTCGGTCAGCCAGCGCCGGGTTTCGTCCGGCGAAAACGGACGCGCCGAACTTCCCCGTCGTCGCGACATCCGCGCCACATAGGCATCGAAGATCCGGCGCCTTCGACCCTCGAGCGTGTCGGTCGACGCCGAGACCGCGGCTGAGTCCTCCGCCACGAGCGTAAGCAAATTGAGCGTCAGCGGTGACTCCGCGAGCTTAAGCAGTGCCGGGTCGATGTGGAGTTGCGCGCGCAGCGCCTGCGCCTCCGCTCCGACCCGCGTGAGATACGCCTCGATCTGGTCTGTCGAAAGCGGCTGAAGCATGATCGCGGCGTTCAGACGGAGCCGTTCGCCCAGCTCGGTGTATTCAGCCAGCCGGCAACTCGCGACCAGGCCGGCGAACCCCACGGTCTCGGCATAACGATTGATTGCGCGAATACACGCGAGCCGATCGTCCCCGCGCACTTCGTCCAGGCCGTCCAACAGCGGCAGCACCCGGTGACCGAGCAGCCACGGTCGACCGATGCGTTGCGGTACGTGGTATTTGGCAGCCAGCTCCGCCGTCAACCAATCAACTAGCGAGTCACGCTCGGTCCAGCTCGCCAGGTTGAAGACCACCGGGATCGGATCGTTGAAGTCGTCGTCCTGTTCGGCTCGAGCGAGGAGATCGCGGGTCAACTCGAGCAAGGTGGTCGTCTTGCCTGACCCGGGTTCGCCGAGGATGAGCAGCGCCCGACCGGCCTGGTCGAAAAGTGCGGAGAGGTCGGTGTCGCCCGGCACGATCTGATGCGGCGTGCCCGGCTGTTCGAGCACGGCCTCCCACGGATGTTGCACGGCCTCCGGTCGAAGTTCCTTGCCCAGGGCCAGCCAGGCGGCGTGATGCATGGAGTCCGCCAGGACTCCGTCGACCCAGAACCTGCGCACGGCCTGGCGGAGCAACCGCAGTCCGCGCCGGTCTTCCTGCTCGCGGGCTGTGAGCGGCGGCGGATGGTGGATGACGATCTTGTCGCCGCCGACGACATCACCGGAGATCCGGACGTCGCCGCCGGCCTGGATCGAAACCCCTCCAGAAGCGATATCAGGCGGATCTGCGTTCATGGTGGGATAAGCATCGAGCTACCCGACACGAATGGGCCACAACCAGGGTGGCTCAAACGACCCGGAGCCGCTTCAATCGTTCAATCGGTCTGCCTGGCGACACCGCGCGGTGAGGGCGTCGCGACGGCTGGCGTCGGGATCCGTCCCGGCAAAACGGCCCATTGGGGTCGCGTCCGGACAGGAGTACAATAACGACAATTCTAGTCCAGAATTTTCATGGCCAGCTTTAACCGGTCTACCTCGCCCTCTATCGTGAGAATAATGCCCCTGACACACCGCTGTGTGGGATACGGGCCCTTCACGTGGCGTAGGGGCCACACGATGGACACCCTGCTGCCCGACAACACAATCCGCTGCCCTAGCTGGATCGCCGTGGTTCGCGCCATCGCGCCGTCTGACCCAGGCGTGCGCTCGATCGACGTCAGGTCCTGCCATGTCACGCCATCACAGGCGCGCGTCGCAGTCGAATGGCGCCGCCGGCCTGCGTCGTAGACGGACTGTTTCTGGCAGGCTCGGTGCAGTCCGGGCACGGGCCTGCGATCAGCTTGCAGATCAATGCTGCTGAGTTAACGACTCCGCGTGGAACTCTGACGGAGTTGTTTGCATCTAGTCGACTCCGCTGTCGGGTCGATCGCGACACAGGCGCGCCCGTCCGACGGTCTCCGCCGCAGTCAACCCGATAGCGTCCCGGGCAAACAGGGCCCCAGGCCTGTTCCCTCGCTGGCCGTTCACGGATATCGGTGCGCCCCACGTTGAGGCGCCGCACCCATTCACAGCTCCCGACTTCTGCACGCCAATCCGTTTTGCGCTGTTTCCAATCAGAGGTACCCGTGCCCACTCGTTGACGATAAATCAGTCGACCCTCGCGTTTATTGAGCAGCCAGGCAAGGAAGCGCCCTATGAATGGAAGGAACGCTGCTACGTCATCGGCACCGGCGAATGCCCGGAGCGGCGCGTCAGTCTCGCCGTCACAACCCAGAGGCGGCGGTGCGCTCCGTGGCATCGGCGAGAAGTTTGCGACGAACCCCGTCACCGGCACGGGGTCGATGTCCATTCCGATTGCAACAAGCCCTGGGCGCGGCGGCGCTAGCCCGCAATTGACATTGACCTATGACTCTGGGGGTGGCAACGGCCCGTTTGGGATCGGCTGGGCTATCGCCTTGCCGAGCATCACACGTCGCACCGACAAGGGACTGCCTCGTTATCAGGATGCGAACGAATCCGATGTGTTTGTGCTCTCGGGCGTCGAAGACCTGACCCCGGTTTACCGCCAGGACCCCGATGGAAGCTGGGTCGCGGCGCACCCCGGTTTCACGCGCGATGCAGACGGCAGTTGGGTGCGCAATGCGTCGGGCAACCGCGTGTTTCACGAGGACGATCGCAACGGGTATCGCGTCCGACGCTATCGACCGCGGCTCGAAGGCTTGTTTGCTCGGATCGAGCGCTGGACCCATGGAGCCACCGCCGACGTCCACTGGCGCACGATCTCGCGCGATAATGTCACGACGCTCTACGGCCTGGATGACACCTCGCGCTTGGTTGATCCGGCCGACGCGTCATCAGGGGCCCCGAAACGCGTCTTCAGCTGGCTGATCTCGCAGAGTTACGACGATCACGGCAACGCCTTTCTGTACCAGTACAAGCCCGAAGACAACCAGGGCATTTCCGCGACCGCCGCGCACGAACAGCAGCGTCTCGGTTCGTCGGCTCCGCAACGCTACCTCAAGCGTATCCGCTACGGCAATCGGACACCACGCACGAGCGGCGAGGACCTCAATCAGCGCGCCGACTGGATGTTCGAAGTGGTCTTCGATTACGGCGACCACGACGGCGGGGCACCTACCCCGATCGAAAGTAGGCCCTGGCCTGAACGTCTCGACTCCTTCACGCAATGCCGGGCCGGGTTCGAGATCCGTACCCGGAGGCTATGCAGACGTGTTTTGCACTTCCATCACTTTCCCGCCGAGGGGGCTGCGGGTCCCGACGAACCGGCCATCGGCCGAGACTGCCTCGTGCGAGCGACCGAGTTCACTTACGATCAGACGCCGATTGCGACTTACCTGACCGAGGCCGTGCAGGCCAGCTTCCGCCGGAGCGGCGCCGGCTACTCGCGGCGGGCCTTTCCGCCGGTGACGTTCGAATACAGCCGTGCCGCCCTGCAGCCCGAGCTCAAAACACTCGACGCGGAGGCGGCGGCGAATCTACCGCAAGGCCTTGACGGCACACAATTCCAATTCATCGACCTCTACGGCGAAGGGCTTTCAGGTGCGCTCACCGAACAGGCCGGTGCCTGGTATTACAAACGCAACCTCAGTCCGCTCACGTTGACGCACACGCACGACGACGCGGGTCGCGTGGCGGTGCGCGGCGCGGCGCGCTTTGAGCCGCTGACCCCGGTTGCGGCGCTGCCCTCGCCAGGGCGGCTGGGCGGCGACCAGCAGCTTCAGGACCTGGCCGGGGACGGCCGACCGGATCTTGTCCAGTTCGCCCGGCCGCTGGCCGGCTACTTCACGCAGGCACTGAACGGCGACTGGAACAACTTCGCGCCCTTTCCGCGCCAACCGGTGGTCGACTGGGCCAGCCCGAACCTCCGGCATGTCGACTTGACCGGCGATGGTCTTGCCGATCTCATGCTGGCGCGCGACCAGGGCATCGAGTGGTATCGCTCGCTGGCCCGCGACGGCTATGCTCCGCCCGAGTACTGCGCGAATCCGCCTGACGACGAAGCCGGGCCTCGCCGGATCTTCGCGGACGGGGCCGAGGGCTTGCATCTGGCCGACATGAACGGCGACGGCCTCGCCGATCTGGTGCGTGTGCGCAACGGTGAAGTGTGCTACTGGCCCAGCCTCGGCTACGGGCGTTTCGGGCCCAAGGTGGTCATGGATGGCGCGCCCGTGTTCGACCGGCCCGAGCTGTTTGATCCGAAACGCCTGCGGCTGGCCGATATCGATGGCAGCGGGGTGACCGACCTGATCTACCTCGGTTCCGACTGCCCACGCATCTTCCTTAATGAGTCGGGCAATAGCTGGGCCCCGGCCCAGCCTGTGACGACGTTCCCGCCCGTCGATAACCTGGTCGCGGTTCAGGCGCTGGATCTGTTGGGCAACGGCACCGCGTGTCTGGTCTGGTCGTCGCCGCTCGAGCCAGACCGCCGTGCGGCGTTTCGGTACCTCGACCTGATGGGTGGGCAGAAGCCGCATCTGCTCGTGGCGGTCCGTAACAACCTGGGTGCCGAGACCCGCATTCGTTACCTGCCTTCGACGCGTTTTTACCTTGAGGACCTGCAGGCAGGGCGGCCCTGGCTCACGCGGTTGCCCTTCCCCGTCCAGGTCGTGGAACGCGTGGAGACGCTCGACCGTGTCAGCCGCAACTGGTTCGTCACGCGTTATCGCTACCATCACGGCTATTTCGACGGCGTCGAACGCGAGTTCCGCGGGTTTGGCCTGGTCGAGCAACTGGACACCGAGACCTTCAACCTGCTCAAGAGCGATGCCGGTGCCGTCCTGGGCCAGGCTGAGAACGTCGATGCGGCGTCGCATGTGCCGCCGCTGCACATCAAGACCTGGTACCACACGGGCGCCAGCCTGGAGGGTCATCGGATCTCGGCGCTCTACGCGGCCGAGTACTATCGCGAGCCCGGCCTGGATGACGGCGCGGCGCTCCGCCAGCTCCTCGACGACACGATCCTGCCGCCCGGGCTGACGCCGGACGAAGAGCGCGAGGCCTGCCGCGCGCTCAAGGGCCAGATCCTGCGCCAGGAGGTCTACGCGGCGGATGGCACGGCCGAAGCCGAGCATCCCTACACCGTGTCAGAGCGCAGCTACACGATCGAGACGCTGCAAGCGCAAGATGCCAACGCCCATGCGGTCTTCCACGTTCATCCACGCGAGACGCTGGACTATCACTACGAGCGGCGCCCACACGACCCACGCGTCGCCCACGGCCTCATCTTGCAGGTCGATGACTTCGGCAATGTGCGCAGATCGATGACCATCGGCTATGGGCGTCGACCTGGCCAGAGCCCCCTCACCGGCGCCGATCGGGATCGCCAGGAGGCGATGCTGGTCACCTACACCGAGAGCCGGTACACCGAGCCAGACTCCGGCGTCGACTGGAGCGATGCGCACCGCGCGCCACTGCCAAGCGAGGTGCGCACTTTCGAGCTCACCGGTCTGAACATCGATGCGCCCGCGACGCGAATCGCGTTCGAAACATTCGTCGCGGACGACTTCGGCGCCCTCAACGGCTTCGCCGAGATCGCCTTCGAGGTCGATGCCACGCCGCCGCTCAAGCAGAAGCGCCTGATCGAGGCCGTCCGGACGCGCTACCGTCGCGACGACCTGACCGACCTGCTGCCCGTGGGCCGTCTGCAGCCCCTGGCGCTGGAAGGCGAGACCTACAAGCTGGCGCTGACCCGAGGCCGGCTCGACGTCTTTGCCGATCGGATCGCGCCCGCGGCGCTGACGGCGATCCTGCGCGCCGAAGGCGGCTACGTCGACCTGGACAACGACGGTCAATTGTGGCTCCCGTCCGGCCGCGTGTTCTTCCATCCCGATGCGACGGCCACCAGCGCGCAGGAACGGGCGCAGGGCGCCGCCCACTTCTTTCTGGCGCGCCGGATGCGCGACGCCTTCGGGCATGACACGCAGGTCGATTACGACGCGCATGATCTGGCCGTGGCGCTGACCCGCGATGCCGAGGGGAACACCGTCACGACCGATACGAACTACCGGGTGCTCCAGGCCTGGCGCACGACTGACCCTAATGGCGCTCGCACCAGCATCGCCTTCGACACGCTCGGGCTGGTGGTCGCCACCGCGACCACCGGGCGCCACGGCGAGGGCGACGCCCTGGACGGCTTTCAGACCGATCTGACGCCGCAGCAGCGCGACGCGTTCTTCGCCGCGCCCCGCCCCGTCGACCGCGCCCTGCTGGGGCGCGCGAGCACGCGCACCGTGTACGACATCGATCGCTTTGCGCAGAGCGGCGCGCCGATGGCCACCGGTGTGCTGACCCGCGAGATCCACGCGAGCGAACCGGACGGCGTGCAAAGTCCAGTCCAGGTCGCGGTGATGTACTCGGATGGCTTCGGCCGCGAGATCCAGACGAAGCGACCCGCCGAGCCCGGTCCGCTGGCCGAGGGCGGGCCGGTCGTGCCGGTGCGCTGGGTCGGCACCGGCTGGGCCATCTACAACAACAAGGGCAAGCCCGTCCGCCGCTTCGAGCCGTTCTTCAGCGCGACCCACGACTTCGAATTCGGCCGCCAGGTCGGGGTGGGCTCCACGCTTTTCTACGATCCGCTCGGTCGCGAGGTCGGCGCGCTGCATCCGCATCATGCCTTCGAGAAAGTCGTGTTCGATGCCTGGCAGCAGGTCAGCTGGGATGTCAACGACACGCTGGCGCTCCGGCCGCAGACCGACCCGGACGTCAGCGGTTTCTTCGAACGATTGGTGCCGGCCGACTATTCGCCGAGCTGGCAGGAGCGCCAGCTGGCCAGCGTCGACGCGCACGAGCGAGAGGCCGCGACGCGCACCGCCGCGCACGCAGGCACGCCATCCGTCGCGCACTTCGACGCACTGGGTCGGGCCATCCTCTCGATCGCCGACAACGGCGCCGACGGCGTCTATCCGACCCGGGTGGGTCTGGACATCCAGGGCCACCAGCGGAGCGTGACCGATGCGCGCGGCAACACGCTCGTGCGATCCGACTTCAACCTGGTCGGCCAGGCGTTGCGTCAGACCAGCGAGGAGACCGGCACACGCTGGCTGCTGACCACGGTGACGGGCAAGCCGTTGCGCACGTGGAACAGCCGGGGCTTTGTCTATCGATTCGTCTACGACGGCCTTGAGCGTCAGACCGCGTTGTTCGTGACCGATGCCGGCGTCGAGCGATTGGCCGAGCAGATCGTCTACGGCGAAACGAAGCCCTCGGCCGAGAACACCTATCACCGCGGTCAGATCTGGCAGGTCCGTGATGAGGCCGGCATCCTCACCCAGCTGAACTACGACCTGAAGGGCAACGCCCTGCGGACGCTGCGCGAGCTGCGCGACGACTACAAGACGCCGGTCGATTGGGCGCGGCAACCGGCGCCGGCCCTGTCGCAGGCTTACAGCCAGGCGCGCGAGGTCGACGCGTTGAGCCGCCCGGTGCGGCTGACCGCGCCGGACGGATCCGTGACCGTCACACGCTACAACGAAGCCGGCCTGCTCGAGTCGGTCGCGGTCGCCCTGCCGGGCGCGGCGGCGGCGCCGGCGGTGCGCAACGTCGACTACGACGCGCGAGGCCAGCGGACACGGATCGAATACGGCGCCGGGGCTTTCGCGACCGATTACCGGTATGACCCCGAGACGTTCCGACTGACACGGCTCACGACGGCCCGCCCCGGCCATCCCGATACCTCGGCGCGGGTCCTGCAGGACCTGCGCCCGACCCACGACCCGGCCGGACACATCGTGCACGTCGAGGACGCCGCCCAGCCGCGTGTCTTCTTCGATAACGCCTGCATTGCTGCCGGCCGCGATTACCGCTACGACGCGCTCTACCGGCTCGTGGCAGCCGCCGGGCGCGAGCATGCCGGCGACGGGCTGCCGCCCGACTGGACCGACGCGGCCCGCAGCGGGCAACCGCTCCCCTCCGACTGCGCTGCGCTGCGCCGCTACGTCGAGGTGTATCGGTACGATGCCGTCGGCAACCTGCTGCAACAGACCCACCACGTCGGTCCCAACCTCGATAGCCCCGGCCAGACGCTTTGGAACCGGCGCTTCCAGTACCGCACTGGCAACAACCAGCTGCGTTGCACAAGCGCGCCGGGCGAGCCGGCCTTGCCCGATTACGCCGACGACCCGGCTCCGACGTACGCCGAACGGTACGACCACGACGCCCACGGCAACCTCACAGCCATGCCGCATCTGGCCGGCTTGAGTTGGGACGCTGAGGATCGCCTTGGCATGGTGGACCTGCAGGGCGGCGGCAAGGCCTACTACGTCTATGGCGCCCACGGCCAGCGCTTGCGCAAGGTCGTCGAGCGCCTCGGGGCGACGGTCGAGGAGCACCTGTATCTGGGCGAATACGAGGTCGATCGCCGCAGCGTGAACGGAACGCTCCAGCGCGAACGGCGCAGCCTGAACGTGCTCGATGACCGCGAACGCATTGCCTTGATCGAAACCCTGGTTGTCGACGCCCAGACGCCTGTGAACAACCCCGTGCCGCTTGCTCGCTATCAACTCAGCGACCCGCTCGGTTCGGTGACCCTCGAAGTGGATGAGGCCGCCCGGGTGGTTTCCTATGAAGAGTATTACCCGTACGGCAGCACCGCCTATCAGGCGACCGACCAGGTGCGCGAGGTGCCGGCCAAGCGGTACCGCTACCTCGGCAAGGAGCGTGATCCCGAACACGGCCTGAGCTACCACGACGCCCGTTATTACGCGCCCTGGCTTGGGCGTTGGATCAACCCGGATCCAGGCGGGTTCGGCGACGGCGTCAACCTCTACGCCTATGCGCGTTCCTCACCGACCAGCCGCAGCGACCCTAACGGCCGACAGAGCAAGCGCATCACTATGGAGAGCGAGATCGTCATCCTCAACGACGCCGGAAAGGTGAAGATCGCGCAGAAGTCGCGGCGCGAAGGCGTGATCGACGCGTCGGGCCAGGTCAAGCTGGGCAAAGAGGTCACGCGCAACATGAACAAGGCCGAGCGCGACAAGGCCCAGGCACAGATGGACGCGCTGCGCAAGGAGATGCGCGAAAAGGTCGAAGCAGAAGACCGTGCCAAACAGGAGCAGGAAAAGCAACGCGCCTACAAAGAAGACAAGAACTACAAGCTGGTCGTCGCGGTCAATGTCAGCTCGACGGACAAGAAGGGCACAGTCCAATCCAGCGAGAACCCAGGTCACACCTTTGTGGCCATCAAGGACCCGAGCGGCAAGATCGTCAAGATCCTGAGCTATGGCCCGGAGAAGGCGTTCGGCATCAGCAACATCGCCTGTTCAGGCCCGGGCACCACGTCGTACCACTTGCTCAACAAAGACGACTACAACACGTTCGAGTACGACATCACTCAGGAGCAAAGCGACAAGGCCCTCAAAAAGATCGAGGAGATCGAGAAGTCTCCGGGCACGTATTCGGCCGACCATCAATGCACCACAGTCGCGCTCGACGTGACCGACGCCGCCGGTCTGACCACCATCCCGCGCGGGAAAGGCAACATCAACGTGCCGCTCTGCAGTGACGCCACAAACGTGTCAACGCCGTACCACCTCAATAAAGAACTGCAGGATGCGAAGGTCCCGTACAAGACTCAGAAGGGCTCGGACTTCGCCGGCCACGGTGTCCCCGTTCAGTAACCGCATCCGCGGTTTGAGGAGCAGACAGCATGCAACCGATCCAGCCACCCGTCACCCCGAACTCGCCGACGACGCAGGTCGCGCAACTGCAAGACGCGCTCGCACTGCTGCTCGAACGCGATATCTATCGTTTCGACGCCGACCGGCGCGCGCGTTTTCTCGACGGCGTCCAAGGCGAACGCGGACGTTACGGCGATTTCACCCAGAAACTGGTCGGCGTCTTTCAGGAGCAACATCAGATCCCCGTGTTTGGCGCCGTCGACGAGACGACCGCAAAGGCGCTCAACGCGGTCCTGCGCGAGCTGGGCGCGCTGGATCCCGAGAACGATCTCACCGGCGTCGTCAAGGCGCTTGATGCTCAGTCGCGCACGCTCAGCGCGATCAACACGGGCACGGATCGCCTGATCAGCATCGACGAAAAACTGAGCGCGCTTGGCCGCCTCCCGGAGCTTGCGCTGAACATGCGCGGCGACGCGGTCCGCGCCCTCCAGACCCAGCTGGTGCAGATCGGCGTCGACCTGCCCGCCAGCGAGACCGACAACCGCCTGTTCGGCGTCGGCACCCAGGAAGCGCTGCGCCAGTTGCAGCAGAAGTACGACCTGGCGCAGACGGGCCGATTCGACGAGGCCACACGCGCGGCGCTCGCGACGCTCGCCGCAAGTGCGAGCCAGCCGCGCCGGGTCGAGGGCCGCATCCTTCTGGACAACGGGTTGCCGGCAGCCGGGGTTCGTCTGCGCGTCGTGCACAAGGGCTTTGGCGAGGCCGAGACGGCCCTTGGCGAAATCGAAACCGACGCGCGCGGCTACTACGCGCTCCAGTACGGCAACGACGCCGCGACAGCGAACCTCGAGGTGCAGGCGCTCGATCCGGCCGGGAACGTCGTCAGGCTGTCGGCGCCCGTGGTGGACGCCGAGCGCAGCACGGTGCTCAACCTGGTCGCGCCCACGGGCGTCAGATCGCAGACGAGCGAATACGGCTTGATGACGACAGACCTGGCTCGCTCGGTCGGCGACGACCTGACCCGTCTGGCGCAGACGCGTGAGGATGACACGCGCCAGGATCTGACCCTGCTGCACGACTCCTCGGGATGGGATGCGCGTCTGATCACGCTCGCGGCCCAGTCGGTGCGCACGAGCGCGGAGACCGGTCTGCCACCGGCCGCGCTCTACGGCGCCTTGCGCGCCGGGCTGCCCGCGGACGCGACCGCGCTGGCCGATGTGAGCGAAGAGGCTTTTGCCGCCGCGCTCGCGCATGCCACCCAGGCCGGGATCGTGGCACTCGACGGCCCCGCTCGTGAAGCCGCGCAGAAGACTTTTCGCGAGTTCCGGCGCGCCACCCTGCGCACGCTCAAAGCGCCGGGCGCCGTGTCAAGTCTTGGCGATTTGCTTGACACGGCGGTTGTGGACGCGCCGCACCGGGCGACGTTCGAGCGCCTCGCCCTGACGCATACCGACGACGAACCCGGCGCCTTGTGGGACGCCGCTCGCGCCGAGGGCATCCCGGACGATCAGATCGCGCATCTGCAGCTCCAGGGCAAGCTCGCTTTTCTCACGCTCAACAACGCATCGCTCGCGGCCGACTTGCAGCGGGTGGTCCAGTCGCCGGATCAGCTCGAGCGGCTGGTCGCCGAAGATTTGTATGACGCCGCGACCTGGACCCGACGGCTCGAAGCGCTGGCAAGCGAGAACGGCGTCGTCAACAGCGAGCGACTGACCGCGCTCATCCCGCCGGCGTATTCCCAGGCCGATCTGCCCGCCCGCTTGAACGCCTACTCGGAGGACATGGCCCGGCAGGTCCGTCAGACCTATCCGACGCAAGTCGTGTCGCGCCGCATCGAAACCGACGCGCTCAAACTCGGCACACAGCACGCCGAGCTCAAGACGCCGGTCCAGACCTTCCTGCGCACGGCGGCGGGAGCGGGTTTTGAGCTCGGCCGGGTGCCCGTGTCACAGTATCTGACTCAGCAGGGCGAGGCCGCGTTCACGGGCCTGACCGCCGAGCAACGTCCGCTGGCCGAAGAAGGCGTCCGGCTACTCACGCGCGTTTATCAGATGACGCCGAACGACGAATCCATGTCGGTGTTGCTCGATCTCGGTTTCACCTCGGCCTGGCAGGTGGCCGCGATCGCCCGGAGCGAGTTCGTGGAGCGCTACTGGGAACGCTTCGGCTCGCGGACCGTGGCCGAACGGGTCTGGGAGAAGAGCAGCCAGATCACGTCGGTGACGTTCAACGTGTTCACGCTGGCTAAGAAAATCGAGAGCACCCCGCCGGTGCTGGCCCTATCCGGTTCGCCCGAGCAGTATTCGCAGGCCAAGGAAAGCCTCGGTCTGCTGCTCAAGGACTACCCCACCCTGGAGTCGTTGTTCGGGTCGCTCGACTTCTGCGATTGCGAACACTGTCGCTCGGTCTTGAGCCCGGCGGCGTACCTGGTCGATCTGCTGCGCTTCCTGGATCCCGCCGAGCCGGTGTGGGCTCAGGCCCTGGTCGATTGGAAGAACAAGCACGCGGGCAAAGCCTATGACGGGCCGGAGTTCAACTTCCTGAAACCGTATGACGCCCTGGTGCTGCGCCGACCCGACCTGCCGCATCAGGCCCTGACCTGCGAGAACACCAACACGGTCGTGCCATATATCGATCTGGTCAACGAAATCCTGGAGTACTACGTCGCAAACGGGAAACTCGAAGCCGCGGCGGCACAGGACACGGGCTCCGCCACTTCGGCCGAACTGGCCGCCGAGCCGCAGACCCTCGTGCCGGCCGCCTACGACATGTTGCGCCAGGCGCGCTATCCGCTGACGCTGCCGTTTGATCTGTGGCTGGAAATCGCCCGGCGCTTTTGCGATCACTTTGACGTTCCATTTTGGCGCGTGCTGGAGGCCTTTCGTCCACGCGAGACGCTGTTTCCACCGACGGCCGATCCGACCGATTACGCCCGCGCGCAGGTGTGGCTCGAACAGCTCGGTCTGACGAGTGACGAAGCCGCCCTGATCACCGACTCGACGTTCGCCGACTGGCCAAAGCTGTTCGGTTTCGACACCGAGACCGACGGCCAGGCGCTCGCCCGTCTGACATCGGCCAAGACCCTCGCGGAGCGGCTGGGCGTAACCTACCGCGAGCTGGTGGACCTGGTGCAGACCGACTTCATCAATCCACGGCTAAACGAGCTCCGGATACTTCAGACACTCGACCTGACGGTTTCCGACGTCGTCGCCTACAAGAACGGGGCATTGTCAGCCGAAGACACATCTGGCTTCGAGAAACGGCTGACCACGATCACCCAGGCATATCAGGCCACCGTCCCGGGATTTGACGCGGCGACCTGGATCGACGACGCCTGGACCAACGGCGCGTTCGCTCAGGCGCTGCTCCTCCGCGACGCCGATGCCGGCTGCACTTTCGAGAAGACCGAGCTTTCGCGCGGCGACGGTGGCGCGCTCGCCGCGCTGGACGTCCTACGTTTCAACCTGTTCGTTCGTCTGTGGAGACGCCTCGGCTGGAGCCTGTCGGAGACGGACCAAGCCTTGCGAGTTTGTCTGCCAACGGGTGTCGCCCTCGACCTGACGACGCTCGGACAGGCGTTGCAAACGGCGCTGATTCACCTGGCGCACCTGAAGGAGCTCGGGGAGCTACTGCCCTTGGGCCGCAACGGCCGGCTGGCGCTGACCACGCTCTGGGCTGATCTCCCGGCGCGCGGGCGGCAGTCGTTGTACGCGCAGTCGTTCTTGACGCGAGCCATCCTCAAAGACGACCCCGCCTTCGACCATCCGCTGGGGCTCTACCTGAGCACGCCGGGTGTCGCCTTGAAGGACCACCTCTCGGCCGTGCAGGCCGCGCTCGGTCTCACCACCGACGAGGTGGCCCTGATCCTGGCCGATGGCAACACCGGCGCCGAACGCGCGGTCGCCACCGCCGCCCTATCGCTGGCCAATGTCTCGCTGTTGTACCGCTACCGGTTCCTTGCCAGGGCGCTCAAGGTCAGCGTCGCCGAGTTGATCGACCTCAAGACGCTCAGCGGTCTCGATCCCTTTACGCCCCTGCATGCCGGGGTCTTGACGGATCTTGGCGATGATCATGCTTTCGGCCAGACCCTCGCTTTTGTCCGCGGCGTACAGGCCGTCAAGAATGGCCAGTTGACCGTCACAGACCTGACGTACCTCTTCCGCGATCGTTTCGATCCGGCGGGGCCATTCCGCCTGGATGCTGCGGGCCCCGGCGACGCGTTGCGCGCGCTGGCAACGTCATTGCGGACGCTGGCAAACGACTTCGCCGTGCCAATCGATGCGCTCGACCTGACCGACGAGGCGCTCAAGACCAAGATGCTGCTCGTCTTTGCGCCCGATGTGGTCGAAGGATTCATGGGCTTCTGGACGGACCAGGCCGTCTACAGCGCAACGGCCACCCCGGTCGCCCCAGCACGACGGCTTTCCCCCACGCTCTACAGCCTGCCAGGCATCAGCCTCGTCTACGACGAAACGCGCCAGCGTCAGCAGGTCTCTCACCTGGGCGTGCTCACCGGGCCGGCTCGCGCCGCGCTCCTGGCGCAGGTGCCACAGCCCGATCCCGGCAATGCGGATGCGGTGGCCGCGCGTCAGACGTTTTCGGATCTGCTGGACGTCATCGTGGCCAAGTCGAACACACAGTTCAAGCAGTTCTTTGACGCCCACTTCGATGGCCTGCTCGAGTTCGACGACTTCTTCGGCGCCGGCGTAGTCGCCACGCCAGAGGAGAAGCGCCTGGGCCTGCTTAAGGTGATCCTGCCCTACTTGCATCGGCGGCTGGCACGCCTGGCCGTTGTCGGGGCGGTCTCCGGCGCGATCGGCGCCGACCCCGCGCTCCTGACCGTGCTGTTGACCGACCCTGCGCTCTTGTCCCTGCCCGAGCAGAACACGCGGCCTCTGGTCGACGGGCTCGCGGCGCTGGGTCAGGGCGGCTGGTCGGCACAGACCTTCGCCGACCCTGGCTTCGGCGGCGCGGTTCAGGAGACGATCACGTCGACCGTCGCGGTCGTGGCCGGCACGGCTAACAGCGGGCGTTGGCGCGCGGTCGTGGAGGTCCCGGTCGGCGGCGCGTACCGGTTCTACATACGTCTTGGCAAAGCCAATGCCACGGCGCGCGTCCATTGCGCGTCGGCGACAGATCCCGTCGTGGTCGGGACGGCCGCGGCGGCCGAGGCCGAGTTCAGCGGCTTCATCGAGCTGCAACCCGGGCAGGCGGTCGGCTTCACCGTCGAGGTCGACAACCTGCAGGGTGGCGGGTTTGAGCTGAGCGTCAAAGGCGAGACGACGACCCGGGTCGGGCTCGAACAGGCGCCCTTTGCGGCGGTCCCGCAATTGATCTTGGACGATGCGCTCCGGGCTACCCGACTGACGAGCAAGGCAGCGCGGCTTGCGCTGGCGCTTGGCCTGAGCCCACGCGAGCTGCGCCACATCCTCACGCACGGCGCCGACTTCGGCGGCGCGGATTTCCGTCTTCTGCCGACCAAGCCGAACGACGCACAGGCGCCCACCCTCTGGCGGACCTACCAGGCTCTGCTGACCTATCAGGCGCTCAAACAAGCCTGGTCGCCCGAGAACGACGACCTGATCGGCGTGTTTGAAACGGCGCGCCGTTTGCCCGCGCCGACGCTCGCGGCCCTGGCGAAACAGCTGGCGGAATTGTCTCGACGTTCGGAGGAAACGGTCAGCGACACGGCCATGGCGTTGAAGCTGAATTCTGCCGCGGCCCTGGCGGATGTCACGGGCCAGTCGCGGTTGTGGCAGGCGCTCCAGATCCTGGAGACGTTCGGGATCCGGATGGAGGCACTCAAGGGTTGGCTGTCGGTCAGGCCCGACGCCGTTGTGGCCCGCCGGGTCCGCGATGCGATCAAGTCGCGCTACGAGCCGGCGGCGTGGCTTCAGATCGCCAAATCCATCTACGACCCGCTCCGGGCACGGCGTCGCGATGCCCTGGTCGCCCATATCCTGCACCAGACGCCCGAACTCGACAGCGTCGAACGGCTCTTCGAGTACTTCCTGATCGACCCGGCCATGGAGCCGGTCGTGCAGACCTCCCGGCTGCGGCTGGCGATCAGCGCGCTGCAGACCTTCATCCAGCGCTGCTTCCTCAACCTCGAACCGCGCGTGCATCCATCGATGCTCAACGGTCAGCACTGGGCCTGGATGAAACGCTACCGCGTCTGGGAGGCCAACCGCAAGATCTTCCTCTATCCCGAGAACTGGCTCGAGCCCGAGTGGCGCGATGACAAGACCCATCTGTACCAGGAGCTCGAGAGCAAACTGCTGCAGGGCGATGTGACCACCGAGCTGGCCGAGGATGCGCTCCATGGCTACCTGCGCAAGCTTGATCAGCTGGCGCGGCTCGAGGTCGTGACGATGTACGCCGAGGAGAAGCCGCTCGCGCCCACGACCCTGCACGTCGTCGCCCGGACGTACACACAGCCGCGGCAGTATTTCTACAGGCGTTACGACCACCAGATGTGGACGCCATGGGAGCCGATCACTGTGGAGATCGAGGGCGATCACCTCGCCGCGGTCATCTGGCGCGAGCGCCTGCACCTCTTCTGGCTGACGTTCATGGAGAAGGTGGAGTCGGCCGGCAAGCCGCGCACGAATGAACAGGGCAACCTCGGCTCGCTGCCCATGAGCAAGCTGGTCTCGGCCGCAGGATCCACCGCCGAGGGCGCAGCGGCGCGCACGTTGGACGTGCAGCTCAGCTGGTCCGAGTATTTCCAGGGCGAGTGGACCGAGCGCGCGTCCGGCGGTTTCGGGAACGTCATCACGCCCGCGCAGGGGTTTGACCCGGCCGCCATCTTCCTTTCGGTCGGCAAGGAGTTCGACTCGGAGAGCGGTGTCGAGAGCGCCCTTTGGATCAACCTGCACGGCCTGCTTGGCGTCGAGAAGATGATGATCGCCGGGCAGTCCGTCGCGGCCGGCCTGGGCGCCATGATGAACGTGGGCGGCGGGCTTCAGGGCATCTCGATCCAGTTGGGCGAGTCCTACTTCACGCCGGCCTTCCGCGTCGTCGGCAAGAACAGCCCGCCGCAATACACGAGCACATCGCAGGCAATCATCTCGCCGTACTCGCCGGCCGGCAGGCGGTTCAACACCTATGTGTCGTCAGGCGCGCTGGCCGTGTCCTTCGTGCAGAAAGTCGTGACCACCGACGGAGCCCGCAAGGCCGATCCCCCGGCTCCACAGACGATCCTGTCCAAGGGCGGCGGGTATTCGATCCTACCTGCCAGTAATCGGCCAACGCTGCCAAACGCCGAGTTTGCGCCGCTGCTCAGCCCGGTGTTCTATGCCGACGAGGTCAACACGTTCTTTGTCGAGCCGTCGCTCACCGAGACCACGATCGACAAATGGGAGGGCTACGCCCTGCCGCGGCCGAGCCAGAAGCCGAAGTGGTCGGATTTCGTCGATCGGCTGCCGGACCTGAACGTGGTGATCCCGCCGAAGTACTACCAGGATCCCTTCAAGGTCCACCCGGGCGATCCACGGCCCGAGGTGATCGACCCGCGCGCCCTGCATGCGCTCAAGACCAACCCCGACCGATTGACCCAATCCGGTGTGGTCGTGCAATTCGGCGACGCGCTGATCTCGGGCACCGGCCGCGTGCGCGATGCGGTCTCGGCCGGGGTGACCCAGGTCGTCACCCACGTCGGCGGGGCTCTGTAATCGCAACTGGACGCAGGAGATCGACATGAATGCCATCAACATCACCACGACCGCATCCGCCGGCGCGTTTCACGGGGCGCTCAGCCCGGCCGTGCGCGCGGCTCTCGACAACTGGGGCAAGACCCAGCCACCGCTCGAAGGCGAGCGCCACATCGTGACGCAGAGCCGCAGCCTGCGCTATCGGTTCACGCTCCACGGGCACCCGTATGTGCGCGAGCTGGCCAGGCGCTTGATCGAGAAATCGGTCTCCGGGTTGCAGGGCGCCGACACCGACTACGTTCGCAACAGCGACGGCACCTTCGCGATCCTGCCGCTGAGCTGCCGGATCGCTTTGCCGCGCGATCTGGCGCTCAACCTCCCGCGGCCCGGTCAACCGGGCCAATTCGAGGCGATCACGCTCCCCGGCAGCGTCACGGTGACGTTGCCCGATACCGTGGTCGCGACTCTGGCAGATGGCACAAACGCGACCTTGCCCGGGGCCGTCATCGCGACCAACGCGCGCCGCGGGCTGCGGGTCAAACGCGGCGACGGCACCACGGCCGACCTGGATCTGGGCGCGACAGTCACATTGCAGGGCGCCGTCAACGTCACCCTGCCAGAAGCAATCGTGATCCAGGGCGCTGACGCCAGGCTGCGCCGGCTGACCGAACCGGCCGCCGTGGCGATCCCGGCCGGAACGATCGTACGTGTGCTCGGCGGCAAACCGCTGCCCCGCCTGTTCCGCACACTGTTCGGCGCGTCGCAGTACGGCCCGACGGCGCTCGTCGACCGGCCCTATCCCGCGCAGGATCTCGATTTCACGTCGAGCGGCGCATACTCGGTCTACAACTGGGAGCTCTTCTATCACATCCCGTTGGCGGTAGCGATCCATCTCAGCCGAAACAAGCGCTTTGAGGACGCACAACGCTGGTTCCACTACATCTTCGATCCGACCGACGACAGCGACGGCGCCACGCCGGATCGATTCTGGAAGGTCAAGCCGTTCCAGAACACCGAAGTCAAACAGATCGAGGAGATCCTGGTCAACCTCTCCTCAAGCATGGATTCGGTGCTCAAGCAGGACACGATCAACAGCATCGGCGCCTGGAAGGATTCACCCTTTCGACCGCATCTGGTGGCGCGCTACCGTCAGACCGCGTTCATGTTCAAGGCCGTGATGGCCTATCTCGACAACCTGATCGACTGGGGCGACGACCTGTTCCGGCAGGACACGGGGGAGTCGATCAACGAGGCCACGCAGATCTATGTGCTGGCCGCCCTGATCCTCGGCGACCGGCCGCAGACCGTGCCAAAGAAGGGCACTGTGGCGCCCGTGACCTACGCCAGCCGGCGCGGCCAGTGGGACGAGCTCGGCAACACGCTCGAGAAGATGGAGAGCGAGATCCCGTTTGACCTCGCGCCGTTGCCGCTCGACGGCGGCGCCGACGACAAGTTCGCGGCGCTGCGCAGCATTGGGACGTCGCTGTACTTTTGTGTCCCGCGCAACGACAGGCTGATGGCGTACTGGGACACGGTTGCGGATCGGCTCTTCAAGATCCGCAACAGCCTGAACCTTCAGGGCATCTTCCGCCAATTGCCGCTCTTCGAGCCGCCGATCGACCCCGCCCTGTTGGCCCGGGCGGCGGCGGCGGGGCTCGACGTCGGCGCGGTCGTGGCCGGCATCAATCAACCGCTGCCACTGGTGCGCTTCCAGGTGTTGATCCAAAAAGCCACTGAGATCTGCCAGGAGGTCAAGACGCTTGGCAGCAGTCTGCTGACGGCCATGGAAAAGGAGGACAGTGAGGCTTTCACCATCCTGCGCGCACGCCACGAAAAGATCATCCTCGGCCTGGCCGAGGTCGTGAAGTATGGGCAATGGCAGGAGTCGATCAAGAACCGCGAGTCGCTCGAGACCGCGCTGGCCAACGCCGTGCATCGCTATGTGTTTTACGAACGCCAGCTGGGTCGGGCTGAGTCAGAGATCACCATCCCGGAACTCGAGGCGCTCGACCCGGAAAGCTTCGCGCGCTTCCGGTTCCGGGCCGAGGAGGGTGAGGTGCGCCGGCGACCGGTCGAGGTCGACATCGCCAGCAACCTTGGCGACTCAGGCGGCAAGATCGTCAGCAGCTTCGAGGCCAAGGAATTGGAGCTATCGGGCCTGGCGCGGACGATCCAGGACGCGGTGCGCAATGCCAAACTCGTCGCGCAGGGCCTGGCGCTCATCCCCGACTTCGGCATCGATCTCCACTTCTGGGGCCTCGGCGGCAACTCCGATATCGTGGGCGGCAAGAAGCTCTCGGATGTCGCGTCCTTCATGGCCGACGTGGCGCTGGCGATGGCCGACGACATGCAGTACCAGGCCGGCCAGGCCGCCCGGATCGGCTCGTACGCGCGCCGTCAACAGGACTGGGCCTTCCAAAGCAGCTCCCTGGCGGGCGATATCAACGCCGTGCTCAAGCAGTTGAGAGCGGCCCAAATCCGCGAGAGCCTTGCGGAACGCGAGTGGCACAACCACCAGCAACAGATCCAACAGGCCGAGGAGATCGAGAACTTCCTGACCAACGAGAAGACAGGCAAGCGCACCAATCAGGCGTTGTATACCTGGATGAAGCGCGAGGTGCGCGGGCTCTACGGTCAGGTGTTCCAATTCGCCTACGATGTGGCCAGAAAGGCCGAACGCGCGCTGCAGCACGAGCTCGGTCGATCCGATACGGGCTTTCTTCAGTACGGCTACACGGCGGGAAAGGAAGGCCTGTTGGCCGGCGAAAAGCTCTTCCTCGATCTCAAGCGGATGGAGCTGGCGTATCACGACCTCAACCAGCGTGAATACGAGCTCACGAAACACATCAGCCTGATGCAGGTGAACCCGACGGCGCTGTTGGAGCTGCGCACAAAGGGCAGCTGCACGGTGTCATTGCCCGAGGAGCTGTTTGACCTGGACGGTCCGGGTCACTACTTCCGCCGGATCAAGAGCGTGGCCGTCAGCATCCCGTGCGTGGTCGGGCCATACACCTCCGTGAACTGCACGCTCACGCTGACACGTAGCTCGATCCGCAAGGAAACCGGCGTCGGTGACGGATACGCGCGTCTCGGAAGCGAGGACAGCCGCTTCAGCGATCACTTTGGAAGTCAACAGGCCATCGTCACCAGCTCGGGGCAAAACGACAGCGGGCTGTTCGAAACGAACCTGCGCGACGATCGTTATCTCCCGTTCGAAGGGTCGGGCGCAGTCAGCGAGTGGTGGCTCGAGCTGCCCGCCGGCCTGCGCCAGTTCGACTACGACACGATCAGCGACGTCATCCTCACCTTGCGCTACACGGCGCGCGAGGGCGGCGGCCTGCTCCGCAAGGAAGCCATCGCGCATCTCAAGGCGCAGGTTGCCGAAGCGCAGAGCGTGCTTTCGGTCAGGCTGTTCTCCATGCGCCATGAATTCCCGACCGAGTGGGCGCGGTTCAAGGGCGCGACGGGCAACGGACCCTTCGAGCTGAAGGTCACGCTGCGCGACGCGCACTTCCCATTCTGGACGGTGGGACGAAAACGCGAGGCCACCGCGCTTGCCTGGCAGGTCCAGACGCGAGACAAGGACCAGATGAAACTCTCGGCGCCGACCACGCTGACGCCGTTGCCCGACATCGGCGGCGCCGCAGCCGAGGTCTCGCTCAAGCCGCTGGCGACCCGCGATCTGGAGGATATCTGGCTCGCCGTGACCTTTGCCTGCGCCTGAGCGCTTGAGAAGGTCAGGAGGACGACGCGATGAGTCATCCCATCGCTGGTCTGGCGGACGCCGATCTGACAGCGGCGCTCGCCGCCAATCTGCGCGCGTTCTGGTCGATCTACGGTCGTGCGCCTGGCAGCACGCTGTTCGTCCACCCGGACGTCACCTGGTTCTACACGGGCGTCCCGGTAGCGTTGTTCAACGGCGTCTTGACGCCGCATCTCTCGCGGCAAGGCATCGAAACGATCCTGGCCGATGTACAGGCTCAACTCGATGCCGGGCATGTGCCGGCGCTTTGGTGGCTCGAACCGGATGCCGACGCCCGCGAATGTGACGACGCCCTGATCCGGCATGGCCTGGAGCCCGCCGGCGAAGCGCCGGGCATGGCCATCGACCTCGGCGGGCTCGACGGGTCGCTGGCCGAACGATCCGACGCGACGGTCACGGCCGTCACGACCCCAGAGCTGCGCGCACTGTGGGCCCGGCTGGCTGGCCTCGGCACCGGCTTCTCCGAGGCAGCCGTCGACGCCCTGATCCGCCTCGAAACCTCCTTGAGCGACATCGAGTATCAGGCGCAGCGACGCTATATCGGCTACTGGCAGGGGACCCCGGTGGCCGTGTCGGCCATGGTCGTCGACGCGACCGTGGCCGGGATCTTCGCCGTAGCGACCCTGCCCAAAGCGCGACGGAAAGGCCTGGGCAGGTTGATGACCGTCGCGCCGCTCCTGGAAGCCAGGCGCGCCGGCTGCCGCGTCGGCGTTCTCCAGGCCTCGCCGATGGGCTACCCGGTTTATCAAGCGCTCGGATTTGTCGAAGTGGTGCGCTATCGGCTGTATCTGCAAACGCCACGCTGACGGCGCGAACGCGGCCCGCGACCCGATGGTCACGCGTCGGGAGCCATTGGGTTCAGCGTCTTGAGGTTGCGCATTTCGGGCCAGGTCTTCGCCACAAAGAGGACCACCAGGATAGTGCCGATCCCGCCCAGCACCACGGATAGCGTTGGACCGAGCAGCGTCGCGGCCAGACCCGACTCGAAGCCGCCCAACTCATTCGACGCGCTGATGAAGATGGCGTTGACCGCCCACGTCCGACCGCGCATGCCGTCGGGCGTGCGCGTCAGCATCAGCGCGCTGCGGATGACGACGCTGACGTTGTCCAGCGCGCCGGTCGCCGCCAGCGCCAGCACCGACAACAGGAAGTCGCGCGAAAGCCCGAAGACGATGGTCGCCACCCCAAAGCCGGCCACCACGAGCAGCAGCGTGCGCCCGGCCTGTTTGAAAGGCGGCAGATGCGCGAGGGTCACCGCCATCAGCAGCGCGCCGACAGAGGGCGCCGCGCGCAGGATCCCGAGGCCGACGGCATCCACCCGCAGAATGTCGGTGGCATACACCGGCAGCAACGTCACGGCGCCGCCGAACAACACGGCGAAGAGATCGAGCGTGATCGCCGCCAGGATCTCCTTGGTGGAGCGGATGAACCGCAGCCCGTCCTTGAGCGACTCGAAGGTGCTCGCGCTGGCCGAGAGCGCGAGCGGCCGCCCGCGGATCATCGAGATCAGCGTCAAAAACGTCAGCCCGGCCGCCGCGTCCAGGACGTAGATGTAAGCGACGCGCGGCAGCAGCGTCACGAGGAAGCCGGCCACGGCCGGGCCGAGGATCGAGGCCAACTGCCAGACGCTGCTGCTCCAGGTGGAGGCGCTGGTGAACAACTCGGGCGGCACGGTCTGCGGCAACAGCGTGGAGGCGGCCGGGCTGTTGAAGGCCCGGGCGATGCCGATGCCGAACAGGCACAGATAGACGAGCGGCACCGCACCCTCCGAATACGACACCGCCGCGAGACCGAGCGAACTCACCGCCAGGAGCGCCTGTGTCACGATCACGATGCGCTTGCGATCATAGTGGTCCGCTGCGTGCCCGGCAATCAGGGAGAGCAGGATCACGGGTGTCGCCTGCGCCAGACCGACAAAGCCCAACGCCAGCGCGCTATGCGTCCGGAGCCACAGTTCCCACCCGATCGAAAACGACACGAGTTGATCGCTGAACGACGTGATGAACGTCCCGATCAACAGCAGACGGAAGTCCCTGTGCCGCAGGGCGGCATAGGGATCGTGTTTCTCGGGCACATCCCCGTGTTTGTCCGTATGCGCGTCGTCCATATTGCCCCGGCGAGCCGTTCGCCTTGCGGCGCATCTCGCGAACCGTCGTCGTCAAAGCCCGCCAAGGTCGATGGCCATGCCCGTCGCGAGCAGTCCCACATCATATCAAACGACGCTTTACTTATGTGGGATTGATGAGCAAGAAACGGGTGGATCATGGGGCGAAGCTTCGCTCCGCCCCGCGATCCACCCGTTTCTTGCCCCGTTTTGCGAGCAGCGATCACCCCGCCGCGACCGTGAAGCGCACGGGCGCCTGCCCTGGGTCGGCGTACCAGTCGAACGTCGCCGGCTGCCGGCCGGGGAAGACCCGGAACTCCGGAAGGGTCTCGGTGGTCACGGCATTGCCGACCGCGGTGCCGAGCCCGCCGTCGTCGGCCAGGCGCAAGGCCAACACGGTGCCGCCGCGAACAAAGACCGGGATCCTGTCCTTGGGCGTCGTCACGGTGACGACCTGTGGTCCTTCGTAGCGCGTGCCGGTCCAGAAGTCGTACCACAACCCGTCCGGCAGGTACACGTCCTGCTGGGTACGTCCTTCCCAGGCCACCGGCGCGATCAACAGCGCCTCGCCAAACAGATACTGATACGCGAACTCACGGGCGCGCGCGTCGTTCGGGAAATCGAGCGGCAGCGCTCGCATCATCGGCAGGCCGGTGCGACTGGCCTTGATCGCCTCGCTCCAAATGTAGGGCAGCAGGTTCATACGCAGGTTGGCGTAGAACCTGAAGATCGGCAGCACGTCCGAATCTCCGGTGCGCTCCTGGATATTCCACGGCGTGCGGTCATGGCACGGCACCTTGTGGTTGTTGAACTCGGAGTGGTACTGCATGATCGGGCAGAACGCCGCCATCGCGGTCGCGCGCAGGTAGAGCTCGGCCGACGGCAACGGACCGCTGAAGCCGCCGATGTCCCACCCCCAGAAGGCGACGCCGGCCAGGCCGGCGGTGAGCCCGGCGGTGATCGAATGTCGAAAGGCATCGAAGGTCGAATTCTCGTCGCCGGCCCAGTGCGTCGACACCGCCTGCGCGCCCGTGTACCCTGCCCGACTGAAGTTCAGGCGCGACGGCCCGCCCAGACGCGCGTACACGGTCTCGTACAGGTTCGGGAACAGATTGTTGACCTCGGCGCCGGTGCGCCCATCGGAGTAGCGGAGGCCCTCGCCCCACAGGTGCTCGGCGCCGTCGGTCTTGAACCCGTCGACACCCAGATCGTCGACCAGATACTGGCGCTTGGCGCGCCACCACCGTTCGGCCTCGGCCGACGTGAAGTCGGGCACGTAGCCGTCATGGAACCAGAACGGCCGGATGAGATACGGGCTAACGCCGTCCGCCTCGCGCACGACAAGCCCCGCGTCGACGGCGTGCGCACGATCCGCGTCCTGCTGGGCGTGCGGCGCGTCGAGTTTCTTGAGCACCGGGATCTGCCACAAGATCAGGTGGACACCGCGGCGATGCAGATCGTCGACCATGCCCTTTGGATCGGGCCACAGCCCGTCGGCCGGGAACGTGAAGTCGGCCAGGCGTGGACCTTCAGCGCCGGGTCGTGGCGTGTACTGCGCGTCGTTGAAGATGTAGAACGTCGACTCGTCGCTCCAGGCCTCGATGACCAGGGCCGTGGCGGGGATGCCATGGCGTTCGGTCTGCGCGACCTGTTCGGCCACGGCGGCCTGGCTGTTCCACTCGTTCGACGACATCCACAGCCCGAAGGCCCATTTCGGCGGGAGCGCGGCCTTGCCGACGCGTTCGACAAAGCGGGTCACGATTGCTTTGGGCGTGCCGGCGAAGAACGCCAGCGCCAGCCCATCGCCGTCGACGGCCAGAGTCGCGCGCTCGTCGCTTTCGGCGCCCAGGTCGAAGTACGCGCGCCGCGACGTCTCCAGGTGAACGCCGTAGCCGTGTGAGCTGACGAAGAACGGCACAGGGAAGTACGTGCGCTTGCCCTGGTTCTTGTATTCCTCGTACACGATCGAATCGATCACCTCGCCGCGCTGATCGAGCGCATTGAAACGCTCGCCGAACCCGTAGAAAGCCTCGCCGGGCTCGGCACGCCAGGTGTGCGCCATCCGCCGCACGTCGCGGCCGGCCGCAAGCCAGGCCATTCCGCCTTCGGCCGGGTCTGACCACACCGTGGCGCCGGCAGCCGTGGCGATCTCCACGCGATACGGGTTCAGCTGGATGACGCACCGCCATTCTCCGGCCGATACCCGCAGGGTTGCGCTGGCATCCGTCACGGTCAGTGGCAGCGCGTCAGGCACCGCCACGGCGGCGGCCGCGCCCGAACGAAGCGCCAGCACGCCGTCCGGTCCGACTGAGAGTGCGATGCGCGGGCCGTCGGCGAGCTCCAGGGTCAACGTCGCCGCGTCGGCTTGCCAGCGCGCGACGCCCCGTCCACGCACCCACCCGGCGACGACGTACTCGGCGAAGCCGTCGACTGCCGCGTTCTCATCGACGACGAACCAGTAGGCGACCCGATCGCCGGCGGCGCCGGCCGGCACAATCGCACGCCAGCGTGACGCGCCGTCGACCTCGTCGATCATCTCGGCGGGCGCCGTCTGTTCCGGGCCGCCGTTCACGCGCCAGACGACCCGCACCGAGCGAGCCGTGCCGGCCGGCCGCGTGCCGGCGAACACCTGCGCGGGTTGCCCGGCGATCGGATCACGCGGAGTTCGCTCGAACGGCGCGGCGCGATAGGGATGTTCGTCGCCGCGCGGGATATGGACGAGAGTCACGGGCTCGGAAGTTGTCATGGCAATGGGTCAGTCGAGATGACGAACGACGAACAACAAAGGCCTTGCGTCTCGCGCCACCTTCGCTGCTCGCCGTTCGTCGTTGGATGCCGGACCGCCGACCGGTGTCGACGGTCCGGCACGACGTTCACTTCAACAGGGCTTCGATTTCGGTCTTGGCCTGGTCGAGCGCCTCCTGCGGCGTCAGTTGACCGAGCTTGACCTGGTCGAGCAGCTTGTTGACCGCGTCCTGCATCTCGCTCTGGCGAGCGATGACCGGCGGCACGATCGACCAGTTGAGCGAGTCGAGCACGGCCTGCCGGTTGGCCGGCGGGGTCTGCGCGAGGTACGACTCGAACACCGTCGCGTCGCTGACGGCGGGCAGTTCCCAGCCGGCGCCGACGCGGATCTTGGCGGCCTCGGGGCTGCTGGTGAAGAACTTGGCGAACTCCCAGGACTCCTGCGGGTGTTGCGTGGCCGCGAACACCGACACGCCGTTCGCGAAGAAGTGCGTGGCGTGGGTCTTCAGGCCGGGCTCGACGGCAATGTCCCACTTGAAGGACGCATCGGCGAAGGCCGAGTACATCCAGATGCCGGTGACGTCCATGGCGATCTTGCCCGACTTGAACAGGTCACCGTCCGAGACGCCGCCCATGTCGGCGTCGCTGGGCATGATCTTGTCTTTCTGGACGAAGTCGATCATGGTCTGAAGCGCGGCGACGCAATCGGGGGCGTTCACGGTCACTTCGGTCTTGTCGGCGTTGAAGAAACTGCACTCGTTCTGAGCGGCCTTTTTGTAGAACTCCCAGAACTGCGTCGGCGAGTACAGACCCCACACGCCGTTGGCCGGGTCGTTCAACTTCTGCGCCGCGGCCACGGCATCGGCCCAGGTCCAGTCGGCCGTCGGGTACGCCAGACCGGCCTTGTCGAACAGATCCTGGTTGTAGTACAGGACCACGGTCGAGAACGTGGCCGGCAGGCCGAGCTGCATGCCGTTCAGGCTGAAGGCCTCGTACGCACGCGGATAGTACACGTCCGCCGAGAAGGTCGCGTCCTGCGCCGATTGCGAGCTGAGGTCGAGCAGCACGCCCTTTGAGGCGTAGCTGACGAAGTTTTCGTAGTTCAGCTCGAAGATGTCCGGGGCTGTGCCGCCCGCGATAAGGGTCTGCAGCTTGGTGAAGTACTGATCGAACGGCGCCGTCTCGACCTTGATGTTGATGTTGGGATGGGTCACCTGGAAGGCCTTGATCATGGCGTCCAGGTCTTCGAGATGGTCGGGCGCGGCCGAGAAGGTGAAGTAGGTGAGGGTCACGGGCTCCGGCGCTGTGGTCGGCGCGGGCGGCGCCGTCACCTCGACCGGCACCTCGACGATCTGAGTCACCGGGACTTCGACAGTGCTCTCGATCACCACGGGCGTGGCGGCTGGGGCACAGGCGGAGGCCACCAGGGCCAGGGCCGTGCCGACGAGGCTCATGCGATGCCAATTCACGTTCATGGCTCTTTTCTCCTTTTCAACGTACGCCCTCGTGCGAGGGTTACCATGGACACGACTTGGACCACGCGATACGAAAACTCCGATGCGACCTCCCTCCCCTTTGACGGCGTGTCTAGCCCTGGCGGCGGCTGGGCCGTCAGCCCTTGATCCCGCTCAGGACGACGCCCTGGACGAAGTAACGCTGGGCGAACAGATAGACGATCAACATCGGCACGACGGCGATGACCGACCCGGCCATCACCAGGTTCCACTGCGTGAGATAGCGCCCGTGCAGCGTGGCCAGACCGACCGGCAGGGTCATGAGCTCCGGGTCGCGCACGACGAACAGCGGCCAGAGAAAGGCGTTCCACGAACTCATGAAGGCGAACACGGCCAGCGTCGCCAGGGCGGGGCCGGCGAGCGGCACGATGACCTTCGTGAACACGGTCCAGTGCGAGGCGCCGTCGAGGAAAGCCGCCTCCTCGAGCTCGCGCGGCAGGCTCAGAAAGAACTGCCGCAGCAGGAAGGTGCCAAAGGCGCTGAACACTCCGGGCAGGATCAGACCGGGGTAAGAGTTGATCCACCCCAGATAACGCACGAGGATGAACAGCGGCGTGATCGTGACCTGCTGCGGCACCATGAGTGTCGCGAGATAGAGCAGGAACAACGCGCCGCTGCCGCGGAAGCGCATGCGCGCAAAGGCGTAGGCCGCCATCGCACAGGTCACGAGTTGCCCAAGCGTGGTGACGATGGCGGCGAAGAAGCTGTTGAAGAGCATGCGCCCGATCGGGTACAACTCCGCCAACCGCGTGTAGCTCTCGAGCGTCACCGGGTTGGGGAAGAGCTGCGGCGGCATGCTCAGCACGTATTGATCGGCCTTGAGCGACGTCGACACCATCCAGACGAACGGCACCACCATGAACAACGCCGCGGCGATGAGCAGCGCGTACGCCGCCAGGCGGGCGAGGCCGGCTTGCGAATTACTCATACGTCACCCAGGTTTGTTGCAGACGCATCTGCAGCGCCGTCGCGACGAAGACGAGTAGGAACAACACCCACGAGAGCGCCGAGGCATAGCCCATCCGGCTGTACGAAAACGCGTTCTTGACGATCTGCTCGACGAGCACGGTGGTCGCCCCCGCCGGCCCGCCTTCGGTCATGATCCAGACCTGGTCGAAGACCTGAAACGAATTGATCAACGAGATGATCAGCGCGAAGAACGTCGTCGGCGCGAGGAGCGGACGCGTGATGTGCCAGAAACCTTGCCAGCGTCCTGCCCCGTCGATCGAGGCCGCCTCGTAGTAATCGGCAGGGATCCCCTGCAGACCGGCCAGAAACATGACCATGACGAAGCCCATGTCCTTCCAGACGCTGGTCAGGATGATCGCCGGCATCGCCCAGTTCGGATCGAACAACCAGCCCGGGCCGGTGATGCCGAGCAGGCCCAGGCCGTAGTTCACCAGACCGAACTTGGGGTTGAAGATCCACTGCCACAACAGGGCTACCGCCACCCAGGCCGACACCACGGGCAGATAGAACGCTGCGCGGAAGACGAGCAGCCCGCGCAGTTTCTGGTTGAGGATCAACGCCAGCGCCAGGGCCAGGACCAGCACAAGCGGGATGTAACCGACGATGAAGGTCAACGTGTGCGTCAGCGCGGCCCAGAAGTCTTTTGAGGCCCACAACTCGGCGAAGTTGTCGAGGCCGACGAAGCGCGGCGGTGTGAGCAGATCCCAATCGAACAGCGTCAGACCTAGCGACGCCACGATCGGGATCAGCGAAAAGACCGCCAGGCCGCCCAGGCTCGGAAGCAGGAAGAGCAGAACCCAACCGGTCTTGCGCCAGCCGCGTTCACCAACCATGCCATCTCCTCAGGTTCCCTCACACCGAAGGACGAACGGTCACTTGCGCACCGGCGACTCGAACAACTCGCGCAACACGAGGCTGGCCGCGCCCCGCGCCCAAGCGTCGTCGCCCCAGGGTTCGACGCGGATCTCGGCATCCGACGCCAGGCTCGGCAGCACGTGCAGCGCGATCGCCGCGCGCATCGGCCCAAAGAGCCATTCGCCGGCCCGCACGCCTTCGCCGCCGACGATGATCCGTTGCGGGTCGAAGACGTTGATCAGATTGGCCAGGCCGCGGCCAAGGATCTCGCCCGCCCGGGCGAAGATGTTGCGCGCCACCACGTTCCCGGAATCCGCGAGCGCCACAAGCTCCGCGACGTTCTGCGGCGTCACGGTCAGATCGCCGCGGCGCACCGCCTGTGCCGCCATGAACATCAGACCGGGGTCGCTGACGAAGGCCTCAAGACAACCGCGTTTGCCACACGCACACGTCGGCCCATCCGGGTCGATCACGGTGTGCCCGAACTCGCCCGCGCCGCCACCCGCGCCCCTGTAGAACTGGCCGTTGACGACGATGCCGAGGCCCACGCCGCGCCCGACGGTGACCGTCAGGAAGTGATCGAGCCCCAGACCCGCGCCAAACCACTTCTCGGCGACGGTCAGGGTGTTGACGTCGTTGTCGACATAGACCGGGACGCGCACCTTGGCGCGTAGCAGCTTGCGGATCGGCAGATCGCGCCAGCCCAGATACGGCGACTGGCGCAGAACGCCGTTCTCGGCGTCGACGGTGCCGGCCAGACCGATGCCGACGCCCAACAGCCGGTTCTTCGGGAAACCGCTGGCCTGCACCAGGTTCTGAACGACCTGTGCCAGCGAGTCGAGGGTCTTTTCGTACGACCGCGTGGAGATCGGCCGCGCATGCGTCGTGACGACCGCGGCTTCCAGGTCGGTCAGCGCGCCCACCAGTTGCGTCTCGGTGAGCTTGATGCCCACCACGCAACCGCCACGCGGATTGATCGCAAGAAGGATCGGGCGCCGACCGCCGGAGGAGTCACCGGCCTCCTTCTCGAAGACCAGGTCCTCGGCGATCAATTCAGCCGTGATGCCGGTCACCGTCGCCGGGCTGAGGCCGGAGCGTCGTGCGACTTCGGCGCGCGCGATCGGCCCATGAGTCTTGATCGCGTTCAAGACCGTGGACCGGTTCAACGCACGCATCAAATCGCGATTTCCCAGCGGATGAAGACGCATAGATTTGGGTACTGACGGAGCGTACAAGTTATTTTATTCAGTGAATGAAGATTGTCAAGCCTCTGCCGCGATGCGGGCCAAAGTTGCACGCGCGTGAGCCCGACGGATCGCCCAACCCGACCCCGGGTCGGCGCCCGCCCCGCCGCCGATTGCAGACGGTCGTTGAGGCGGCGGCGGTTGGGGTCGGGCGCGCTTCTGCGAACTGGCTAGAATCGCGCCACGGTCAATACCCACAGGTGGAGCCATGCCATCCAGACACTACGCGTTCCCGGTCGATATCCCCGAAGCCAACGTCGCGGCGATCACGCGCAAGCGCTTCGACGTCGCCTACGACGACTCATCGCCGGCGCAGCAACTGGATATCTACTGGCCAGCCGCGGGCGCTGGCCCCTTCCCCGTGATCGTCGCCATCCACGGCGGCGCGTTCATGGGCGGCGACAAGCGCGACCTGCAACTCAATCCGATGCTGGCCGGGCTGGCGCGCGGCTACGCGGTCGTCAGCGTGAACTACCGCATGAGCGGCGAGGCCGTATTCCCGGCGCTCGTTCACGATGTCATGGCGGCCATCCGCTGGATACGGGCGCATGCCGTGCAGAACGGGTTCGACGCGGAGCGGATCGCGACGTGGGGCGGCTCGGCCGGCGGCTATCTGTCGCTGATGGCCGGCGTCTCGACGGATGTCGCGGCGTTAGAGGATCCGGCGTCGAAGCCGCACGCGGCGCCCGATCGCGTCCAGGCGGTCGTGGCCTGGTTCCCGCCGACGAACTTTCTGGCGATGGACGAGCAGCTGGGCGCCTCCGGTTTCCTGCCCCCGCCCGAGTACGCGCACAGTGGCGCGAACTCGCCCGAGTCGTTGTTGCTCGGACGCCGGATCACGGAGATCCCGGAACTGGTGCGCGTCGCGGACCCGACGACCTACGTCCGGCCCGGCCTGCCGCCGTTCTTCCTTCAGCACGGCACGCATGACGACGTGGTGCCGTATCAGCAGTCGTTGACGTTCGCGCAGGCGCTCGCGGCTGTCGCGCCGGGCACGGTGCGCCACGAGTTGTTGAACGGCGCGCGGCATGCCGACGCCGCGTTCGAAACCAGCGAGAACGTGGCCCGCGTGTTGGACTTTTTGGATGTGTCGCTAAGACGATGAGGCGTTGTGAACAATCTCAGGGGTAACGGACGGTCAGACGCAGCGTCACGGTGTCGCCCTGGTCCAGGTCCTCGGCGCGACGCGCGCTGGCCTTAAGTGGGACGATGTAGCCGCCGTTCTTGGGGAACAACGACGTCTTGAACACGGTCTCGCCGATCTGCACGGTGGCCGGGATCATGCCCCACCCGTACGTCACGCTGCGTGACATCGCCTGTAGCGCGTGGCAGTGCTGTTCCGGAACTGTGACGAAGAAGTGCGGGGCGGGCCCGCGCCAGAACCAGATGTCGCCGCTGAATTCGAATTCCATAGACATCCCCGTCGTCGAGCCTGTCTCCAGCGCGATTACACCGCTGGCCGAGCCTGTTGCCCGAGGAACAGATGCATCTGCGCCGCGTGCTCCTGAACGTGACGCAAGGTGTACAGGAGCAACTCGGCGAAAGGCACCTCGCCCCAGGCGAACCGGCACAGCCGATGCGCGTCTTCATCCGTCACGGTTTCAATCGTCGTCTGGCAGCGTTGCCGACAGAGCGCGGCGTACCCGAGCAACTCGTCGCGTGTGTAGATGCGCGGCAGCGTCTCTTGAGCATCCATCTCGACGAGGTCGAACGGCGGCGGCGGAGCGAACCCCTCCTCGGCACCCGTGAGATACAGATCCAGCCAGAACAGCGCGTGATAGCCGAGATACCAGAACGACGAGAATCCGGCCGCCACCCACTGGTCGGGTTGGTCGGTCCAAAGTTGCCTCGTCCAGACCGCGTCCGGGCACGCCTGCAGGGCCCCGGTCAACGCGTCGATGGCCACCGCGAATTGGCGCCATAGCATCGCGCGATCGATGAAAGTCATGGTCCATCACCTCTTTCGCCGCCCGGCGGCACACCAGGGCTGGTCGCCGGATTCTATCGGGATTTACGGGCGATGTCCGCCCGGATTATCCGCCAGCCTGGGCGAGCGCCTCGCGTTTTCGCCGGTGGGCACCTGGCCGGGCTAAGACGATGCCTATTCCCGGCCAAAAACCTCGTGGGTCAACACGCAAGGCGATTGTTGCGAGATAGGCGTTGAACGGGGCCGTTTGCGACCCCAGGTATTCTTGTGTCAACGCCCTGTCGGTGATACGGAGGACCCATGCGCAGTGCCGATGCCATCCTCGAGCTCGTGGTCCGAATCGCGCGCGATGACGTGCGCGTGCGTGCCGTGCTCTTGAACGGCTCGCGGGCCAACCCAAACGCGACGCGCGATATCCTGCAGGATTTCGACATCGTGTATCTGGTCGACGAGATCGAATCGTTTCGATCGACGCCGGACTGGATCCGAGGCTTTGGCGAGCCGCTGATCGTGCAGACGCCGGAAGACATGGAGGATCCGCCGCCCAGCGGCGACGGTCGCTACAACTATTTGATGCTGTTCACCGACGGGAACCGCATCGACCTGACGCTCTGCCCGCTCCGGATCTTCGAGGCCGAGCCGATCGACTCGCTGACCGTCGTCCTGCTCGACAAGGACGGGCGCCTGGCATCGGTCGCGCCACCCAGCGAGGCGGACTATGTGCCATCGGCGCCAACCGCGAAGCAATTCGCCGATTGCTGCAACGAATTCCTGTGGGTGTCGACCAACGTGGCCAAGGGCCTGTGGCGCGACGAACTCGTGTACGCGCGGGTGATGCTCGACCAGTATGTGCGACCGCAGGCCTTGCGCATGTTGGATTGGCGTCTCGGGTTGGAGACCGGCTTCGCGACGAACCCCGGCAAGCACGGCAAACGCTACAAGCGGGCGCTGCCCGCCGAGCTGTGGGCGCTTGTCGAAGCGAGCTACGCCGACGCCGACCTCGCCCGCAATTGGGCGGCGCTGCACGCCCTGGTGGCCGGCTTCGAGATGGCGGCGACGACCGTGGCGCGCGCGCTGGGCTTCGCCTACCCGATCCGCGACGCCGACAACGTGCGCGTTTATCTGCGCCGGCTTGAGGCGCTGGCGCGCGAGACGCAGACCGCCGCCGGGGATCCCGCTCGTGAATAACCCCGAAAAGTCCTGCGCGGCGCGTTTACCCTATTGACAACGTTTCGGGTTTCGGGTTAAACTCGTAGTAGTTACGAATTATCGCGCCGCGTGGCGCGGGCAATCGGACGACGGGATCATGTACACAAGTCTTCGCCGCTTTCTGGAATCAGCGATTCAGCGACATGAGCGTGGCAATCTGCCCGGTCATGTGGCGGTATTGCCGTTTTCGGCGCCTGATGGGAGGGCGGCTGTGAGTTGAGCGACGACAGCCCCCCGGTCCCCGACAGGCGCGAGCACCCAAGGTGCCCGCGCTTTTTGTTCGGACGACATAGCCCCCCTCCCATCAGGCGCAGAGAACACTCTGCGCCTGATGTTTTTCCGGGTCGAGCGCCCGGCGACGTTCATAACTCAATGCGGCAGACCGGTCACGGGTGGATCGAGGCGATCCCACAATCGACCGGCAGCGAGCAGGGCAACCGCCGCCGTTGGTTCAGCGCCAGCGGGCCGAGAGCAGATAACTCCGCGCAAGCCCATGTGCTGGAGGTCGGTATGTTCGAGAAAGAGACACCCGGGGACCCGACCAGGGTCGCAAACGTCGCGAGGCGAGCGCGTGAGAGCGCGTTGTAGCGGATACCAGCCCGCCGCCCACGTTTGCCGAGATCCTGGTCGGGTCGCCGGTAGGCTCCGTTGGCTCAACGGCCAGAGCGCTGCATTGTCAATGCAGAGGGCGCGGGTTCGACTCCCGCACGGGGCGCAGTCCGGGCGCGTGGCTCAACGGAAGAGCATCCCTCTGATATGGGGAAGGTCGTTGGTTCAATTCCAACCGCGCCTACTGGGTTGGGATGCCGGGGGAGCACGGCAGGCTGTGCGCCCGCTTGGTACGCGGGAGGTCGGCGGTTCGAACCCGCTCCCTGGCTCTCTCGGCGGGCAGGTCGTCGGCGCAGTCGTCGCTGAAAAGACATCGGCAGGACGTGAAGCCGGCGCCCTGCCCGCCGGGGCGATCGATGCGGCAATGGCTCAGTCGGAAGAGCGCGTGTGTGCCACACACGAGGTCGCGGGTTCGAGACCCGCTTGCCGCTCTGTGGAAACCGTATGGGCTGGGGTGGCTCAACCGGCAGAGCGCCCGCTTCGTAAGCGGGAGGTTGCGAGTTCGACTCTCGCCCTCAGCTCTTGTGGGCCGGCCACCGGCCGACGTCGCTCAACCGGTAGAGCAGCCACCCTGTACGTGGAAGGTCATGGGTTCGACTCCCATCGTCGGCTCTGCGTCGAGGTCCTGGCCGGCGAGCGCGCGCCCCACGCGTCGCGTCGGGTGAATGGGACCTGACCACCTTTCGTGTGTCTCAGGGATGAGATCGCTGCGCAGTAGCTCAGTGGGTAGAGCGCCGCCCTCATAAGGCGAGGCGCGCCGGTTCGAGCCCGGCCTGCGCAACCTTCGGGTCAACGGCCGGATGGCCGAACAGCCCGGTCATGGGCCTGTGGCGCAACGGGAGCGCGTCTCGATGGCATCGAGAAGGCCGCGGGCTCGACACCCGCCAGGTCCACACCGCCGCGTCGGCACACCGACGACGCGGCGCCTGCCCCTATAGCTGAGACGGCGTAGCACCGCGCTGAAAACGCGGGGACGTGGATTCGAGCGCCACTGGGGGCACTCGCGGATGGATCGCGCAGCGGCCAGCGCACCTGACTGTAGATCAGGCGACCTCGCGTCATCGGGGGTTCGAGTCCCTCTCCATCCACCTTCGGGCGTGTAGCTCAATCGGGAGAGCGCGGCACCCGCACTGCCGAGGCCGCGGGTTCGACCCCCGCCGCGTCCACTCTGCGCCAATGGCGGAACGGAAGACGCACCGCGCTTAGAACGCGGCGCCGCCCGGCGTGCAGGTTCGACTCCTGCTTGGCGCACCTGTCGACGGGCGCGCGCCCGTGCCCTGTGCTGATGGCGGAATTGGGATACGCGCCGGGTCGAGAGCCCGGTGCCGCGAGGCGTGAGGGTTCGACTCCCTCTCAGCACACCTGTCTGGCGCCGATGGCGGAATTGGGATACGCGCGACGTTCAGGGCGTCGTGCCGAGAGGCGTGGGAGTTCGACTCTCCCTCGGCGCACTCGCGGCCCCGTGGCGGAATGGAAGACGCGGCACGCTCAAACCGTGCTGCCCACGGGCATGGGGGTTCGACTCCCTCCGGGGCCACCTGTTTGCGACTCGGGTTCGGGACGCTGGCGGAACGGGAAGACGCGGCCGGCCTAAACCCGGCTGGTTCAACCATGCGAGTTCGACTCTCGCGCGTCCCACACGTGGGCCGATCGTTTCAATTGGTCAAGACATCGCTCTCCAAAAGCGACGTTCCTGGTTCGAGTCCAGGTCGGCCCGCCTGCCCCGCGTCCGTAGCTCAATGGATGAGCAGCAGCCTTCTAAGCTGTTGGGTGTGGGTTCGAGCCCCGCCGGACGCGCCAGACGCCTGCGCTTGTAGCTCAGTCGGATCAGAGCGCCACCCTGCGAAGGTGGAGGCCGGCGGTTCGAGTCCGCCCGAGCGCGCCTTGTGCGATCACCTGGAGCAGAGACGACTGTTGGTTCGTCGTGCCCGTTTGCTAAACGGGATGTGGTCACCCGCGCGCAGGTTCAATTCCTGTCTGCTCCGCTCCGCAGTGTCGAGACCCTCGGCACGCCTGGTGTCTGTGGTGGAGTTGGTCAACACGCCTGATTGTGGATCAGGAGAGCACCGGTTCGAACCCGGTCAGACACCCACGGCTGGACTCAGCCACGGCTGGACTCAGCCGCCCGCTCTGTTCGTCTACGGGCTAGGATGACGGCCTTTCACACCGTCGAAGCGGGTTCGAGTCCCGCACAGAGCACTGGCTCGCGTCGGCCGCCCGGCCCGCGCGAGCTGCCGGTGGGCTGCCGCCGTCGCCCAGACGGCGTCCCGTCGCACGACGGAATGCAGCCGCCTGCCCGCGTAGCTCAAATGGAGAGAGCGCCGCCCTCCGAAGGCGGAGGCTATGCGTTCGACTCGCATCGCAGGCACTGACGTGTGGCGGCCGCGGTCGTCTGCCCACACCCGGCGCGGTGACCGAGCGGCCAGGTGGCGCTCTGCAAAAGCGCCCACGCCGGTTCAACTCCGGCTCGCGCCTCACGATAGGTTTCGCTCTGTTCGGCTAGCGGCCAGGCCGACGGACCCTCGATCCGTCTACGCGGGTTCGAATCCCGCACAGAGCGCCAACGGGGATGTGTCCGAACTGGCAAGGGGCCGCGTTGGAAGCGCGGTAAGCGGTCACACGTCTGTGGGTTCGAGTCCCACCATCCCCGCCTGTGGAACGGCAAGCCGACGCGGCGACGGCACCGGCCTTGAACACCGGCGAGCGCCCTGCCTTGGCGGTTCGACTCCGCCCCGTTCCGCCATAGGGAAGGGCAAGCCGATGGGCGACGGCACTCCGTTCGAAGCGGAGCGAGCGACGAGCCTTGCGGGTTCAACTCCCGCCCCTTCCTCTCTGCCAGACGCGCTCGTAGCTCAATGGTCTCAGAGCAGCGGCCTTTTAAGCCGACGCGTGGGGGTTCGACTCCCTTCGAGCGCACAGCCCGGGTCTGTAGCTCAATGGATGAGCAAGCGCCTCTTAAGCGCGAGGGTGCAGGTTCGATCCCTGTCAGGCCCACACATTCGGTCACGGACGATTGGCTCAGTTGGCAGAGCGCCTGCGCGACATGCAGGAGGTCGGCGGTTCAAGCCCGTCATCGTCCACACACGCCTGTACCCAGGCGCCCGCCTGTACCCAGGCGCCCGCACGCTTGGCGCAACGGCAGCGCGTCTCGCTCACATCGAGAAGGTCGGGGGTTCGAGTCCCTCAGCGTGCACAGGCGGGGATTGGCGTAGATGGAAGCGCGCGCGCTTTGGGAGCGCGAGGCCGCCGGTTCGAGCCCGGCATCCCCGACCTTGGCGTGTGGCCATCGTCGGGCGTGAGCGGCCACGGGGATTGGCGCAGATGGGAGCGCGCGCGCTTCGGGTGCGCGAGGTCGTGGGTTCGAGCCCCACATCCCCGACAGGGTGCAGAGGGCCGTTCAATT
>JBGAJV010000117.1:0-8178 GCA_044224715.1 Anaerolineales bacterium
AAGCGGGCCGTTTTGAGCGTCACCGACCGGGCACCCGCACCCAGGCGCCGATGTAGGCGGGCGAGATCAGCGTCGAGTCGTTCGCGACAGCCTCCGCGCGCAACCGGTCGGCGAGCGTGTCGACGTCGACCTCAGCCGCCGAGGCGACCTGCGTGCGCTCGATCAGCGGCATTACGGTGCGCGTGATCCCGGTCAACTCCCGATAGGCCTCCGCATCGGGGCCGTGCTCGACGCGTGCGCCCTGGATCATCGTCGGACGGTCAAGACCGGCGTCTCGGAAGATCTGGGCCAGCTTCAACCCGACACGATCGTCGACGCCGACCCGAGCGAACGCAAGACGCAAGCGCGCCAATGCCGTGTCGAAGAGCGCGCAGGTCGGCTCGGACCGGGCCGCCGCCAGGTCGAACTCGTGAAAGACGACGATGCCGCCCGGACCCACCAGACGTGCCAGGTGTCTGACGACAGCCGCCGGCTCCCGGAAATACATGAGCACCAGACGTCCGATCACGGCGTCGACGGGGCTGGCGAGCGTCAGTGTGGCCGCGTCGCCAACCTGAAAGCGCACGTTGTTCAGGCCAGCCGCCGCGGCACGGCGGTTGGCCAGCGCCACGGCCTCGGGCGACTGGTCGACGCCGAGCACGTCACCCTCCGAGCCGACGAGCCGCGCGGCCAAGAAGGCGACGTCACCGGCGCCGCTCCCGACGTCGAGCACGCGCATGCCGGGTCTCAACCCGGCCAGCTCGAGCACATGGGCGGTCAGGTCGCCGACATGGGCAGCCTGGTGGATCAGACGTTCCAATTCGGTGTTGGACGAGCCAAGGGCGTAGCGTTCGGCGGGTTGAGCGGTCATGGGGCCTCCGGGTTGGGTCGCCGAACGCTGTCGGCGGCCGAGTTGGTTGCCGCTCACATTACGCCGGCCGGGTTTCCGCCACCAGCCGAAGCGCTGCCGAATCGCTGTTGAATCGAAAGGGTGTGGGCGCGTCTCAGGGCGTGGTCTCTTGGCCCCAGAGCAGGTCGACGACGCGCCTGACCCCGTTGGCCAGTCGATATCGATAGGTATTGAAGGGGATGTCGAGCCGCTCGGCCGCCTGCTCCTGCGTGGCGGCCGGGTCGAAATACGTGGCGTCCAGCGCGGCGCGCAGTTTCCGATCCTGCGGGTTTTGATCGAGGTTGCGCGCCGCCGTCAACAGCAGGGTCCGCAACTGTTCAGCCCTGTCCTCGCGCGCCCCGTCGCTGATCAGACGCGAGTGCGTCAGCGGGTTCGTCGCCAGCCGATCGGGTCGACTGAAGTCGCGCAGGGCCTGCCGCGCCGACGTCTCGAATTCGGAGCGCGAGAGCACGACCACCTGTGGCATCGGTGGAGGCGGGGCCGGAGCCGGCTGAGACCGACGGCGCGTGTACCACTCGGCCAACGGCTCGACGCGCCAGTCGTGCCCGAACACTCCGTAGCGTCGCCCACCGACGTCGAAATCGGCCTCTGGCAACCTGTGCATATCGATGCTGTCGAAGTGCGGCTGGTAGAAATCGGGGTCGGCAAAAGCCAGGAAGTTCCAGGCCAGCCGCGGACGGGTGGTCCATTGGACAAGAGACTGGACGGCCGTCAGGTTCAGGGCTGGCGACACGGCCTGATACGTCTCGCGCGCCATCCAGGTGCGCATGTACAGGATCTCGCCGTCGGGTTGCAGCGGTTGACCCCGCCCGATCGTTGCCTGCAGGGCGCGTAAGGCTGGATCGCGCTCCACGTCGGTCGCGTCGGCCAGATGGACCTCAAGCTGGAGCATGAACCCGAGAAAGCTCCCGTCTGCCCTGCGGAAGACGCGACAGGCCTCGGGTTGGCGCGCAAGCCAGTGGCGCGCGATCGCGGTTGATTCCTCGCCTTCGGATTGGTCAACCAGCGCCAGGATATCGGCGACGTCGCCACCGGTGAGTGGCGCCGCATAGGCCACATCCACGGCATCCCACTTGAAGAATCGATTGAGGCCTGGCGCGTGGCGATTGGCGAAGAGGATGTCGTGCCAGGCACGGTCCTTATCCGACGGCCCCACCCGCGCCGCGCGGTCGCGCAGACTGGCCAGGGTTTTTCCGAGCGCAGCGCCATAGGCTTCGGGGCTGCGCCAGCGGAAATCGGCGTCGAGCACATCGCGGGCCAGGTCGTGGGGATACAGTCCCTGCGGCCCGCGCTCGATGAAAGACAGACTGCTCAGCCAATCGAAGACCCGGGAGGCCTCGGTCGATCCGAGGACCGACCGCAGCAGATCCTCCGAAGTCGCCCGCGCGATCGCGCACACCTGCAGACCGATCCGGCTGGGCTCGTCCGGCACCTGGTTGATCAGGCGCTCGAGCAACACACGCACCAGATCCGGTTCATTTTTGAGGTGCAGGATGTCGTCACGACCGCCAGGCCGGGCCAGGTCGACAACGAGCGAAAGCGCGAGAGGGTGGCCATGCGTCAGGGCAACCAGACCAGGTCGCTGTTCGGTTGGGATACCGCTCCCGGCCAGGTAGTCGGTGCCCTCACGCGGGCTGAGATTCCGCAGCGCCAGGGTTCGGGTAAGCCCCGACCAGGCGATGTCCGACCGCCAGGCGGGTGCCGGCCGGTTGCGCCCACCCGTCACGACCAGACAGGTGGCCGGGATCTGGGGCAAGAGCACGTCGCGCAGCCAGGCGTCGAGCGGCTCGAAGCGCTCATAGGTATCGATCAGCAATACGGCGTTGGACGGCCAGTTGGCGATGACGTGCTCGGCGTCGGCGCCAGGTGCATCCAGCGCCTGGGACAGCGCCCGCCAGACCGCGTCGACGGTGACCTCGACGTCACGATCCAACCACACCGTCGGCCGCCCGGCCTCGCGTGCCAGTCGCATGTATTCGCGCAGGAGCGTGCTTTTTCCGATCCCGCCCGGACCATGCACGTGGAGAACAACGAACGGCGGCTCGGCGGCCCGTAGGGCCTGATCAAAGAGCGCGCGTTCCGCGGTGCGGCCGACAAATCGGTCCCGGGCCAGCGCGCTCAGGCGATCGACAAGACGGCGGGATGGGGGTTCCGGGTGTGTCATCGCAAACCGGCGACTCGCGCTCCACGGTTGGCGCGCGCCAAGATCATATCAGTTATCGCCGGCGCAGGCCGCTCATTGCAGAGGTGGCGGGCCTCACCTGCCACGACTGAGCATGCCTCTCTCGGTCCGTCGGTCTGACCATGCGCGGCGTTGGTGGCCGGCTGGTGTCGGCCGATCTCGCCGTCGAAATCATCGCGGTTGGGGATCAAGGTTTCCGGTTCGAGGATGCCCTATATAGCCAGAGTGGGCGAAGACGTGCCAGCGAAGTCAATCGGCCTGTCTCGTAACGCTCCGACTTGGGCGGTTGGCCGACAACTCCAACAGATAGCGGCTCCGGCCATCCGGATCACGCACGGCGAAGACTGTGCCGAAGATCGTCGTCTCGAGCGGCAGGACGATCTCGGCCCTGCCGGCGAGTTCGGCGGCCGTGGCCTCCGCGTCGTCGACCAGCCAGTACAACTCCTCACGGCACGCCGGGTTGCGCGGCGCATCGCTGGCGAGCGCGAACGACTCGAACTGGACGAAGGTCGGATGCTCGCGCTGGACGGCCAAGCCCAGCACGTCGGCGTAGAACCGGCGCGCGGCGGCGATGTCCTCGACGTACGCCACGACAAACCCAAAACGCGGTGCCGTATGCATGTGTCCACCTCCGATGGACGCACTAGGGTGTGCGCATCACCTGATGGATGTCGCCGGTCAGCAGGATCCGATCCAGATAAGTGAAGGTGCCCGAGTCGGTTGCCTCGCGCGCGGCCGCGATCAGGCCGCTCATCGCCGCGCGGAAGAGCGAGGTCGACAGGCTGATCCGCTTCACGCCGACGTCCGCGAGCTCCGCGACCGTGAACGATGCGCCGCGTAGGCCGACCATGAAGTTGACGGGCTTGCCGACCGTCGCACAGACGGTCCGCACCGAGTCGAGATCGGGAAGCCCCGGCGCAAACAGCACGTCGGCGCCGGCGCGCTCGAACGCCTGCAGACGTTTGAGCGTGTCATCGAAATCCGGTCGATCGTTGAGGAAGTTCTCGGCGCGCGCTGTGAGCATGAACGGGAACGGCGCCGAGCGCGCGGCCTCGACGGCGGCGGCGACGCGTTCGACGGCGTGGTTGAAGTCGTAGATCGGTCGCGCCGGGTTGTTTGTGGCGTCCTCGATCGACCCGCCGACCAGGCCGAGCTCAGCCGCGCGCCGAATGGTCAGCGCGGCGTCTTCGGGCGTGTGGCCGAAGCCGTTCTCGAGATCGCCGGCGAGCGGGACTGTGGTCGCCGCCGCCATCGCGGCCGCCTGACCCAACGCCTCGTCACGCGTGATCTGGCCGTCGCGGCGCCCGATCAACATGGCGGCCGCGCCGCTCGACGTCGCGAGCGCCGGGAAGCCGAGTCCCTCGAGGATGCGTGCCGAGGCGACGTCCCAGGCGTTTGCGACCAGAAATGGGCCGGGAGCCAGATGCAGGTCGACGAAGCGTTTGGCTTTGGCGGGTGTGGTCACGTCCATGGGGGGCTCCTGAAGGAGTGTCGGCTGAAGGTGCGTCGGCTGAAGCCGACACGGACGGGTGCACGGTCGGTCTGCGCCGACCGTTGCCGGAGCGACACTATACCCGACGAGACGCGGGTTGGGCAGGCTGCGCGTGGCCATGTGTCGGGCGGAATCACCCTATTGGCGAGCCCGGCCGGCAGGTCAACAGCGGATCGTAAACGGATCAACGAATGAAACGGGAATGGAGTTCAGTCGGATCAGAGCCTACGGGCCAATCGTGTTGCAGCAAGCCGATCGAGGCGCGGACTTCATGGCCGCTTGCCGGTCGCGGTGTTGCCGGCGGTCAGGCATCCATCCGCTTCATCCGTTGATCCGTTACCCATCCGTTGTCAGCCACATTTCGGCGTCAGCCCTCTGGGTTCGCCAACAGGACCGCGAGGTATCCGGCGCTCGTCCTCGGGATCAGGGCTTCAGGCGGCGACGACCCCGCGCTTCGTAGCGAAGTGTTCGGGCTCGTAGCTGCCGGGCTCATCGCGGAACGTGATCGCGAAACGGTTCCAGACGTTGATCATCGAGATGTTGATCAACAGCTTGACCAGCTCCTCGTCGGTGAAGTGCTTCTTGGCCTCGGCGTAGACGTCGTCCGTCACGCGCTCGCTCGCGATCAAGGTAACGGCCTCGGTCAGCGCCAGCGCCGCGCGCTCGCGCTCGGTGTAGTACGGCGTCTCGCGCCAGACGCCGAGGTTGTACAGGCGCTGCTCGCTCTCGCCGCCGGTGCGAGCGTCCTTGGTGTGCATGTCGACGCAGTAGGGGCAGCCGTTGATCTGCGACGCACGCAGACGGATCAACTCGCGCAGCGACGCTTCCAGGCCGCAGGTCGTGGCATAGCGATCCAGCGCATTCACCGCGCGCAGGCCTTCGGGCAGCGCCTTGCCGTAATCCAGTCGTGTCTCCATGTTGGGCTCCTGTGATCGTTTGTGCATGTCCGTCCGATGCGATCACTATGAGGCCAACGACTGGTTGTCACCAGATCCAGTTTTTGTGCGTTTTGAGGTACCAGTTTCGCGGCGGCGTCGACCCTGGTGATGGCCGGACGACGACCGCGATGAGCGCCCACCGAGACCTCATCCATTCAGCGCCGCCGCCAGCCGACGGGCGCCGGCCTTGATCGTCGCCGCATCGACACCGGCGTAGCCGAGCAGCAAGCCGGGCCGCGCCGACCGCGCGAGGCTGAAACGCGACAGCGGCGTGACATCCACGTCCTGGGCGGCCGCGGCGCGCGCGACTGCCGTGTCGTCGGTCCCATCCGGCAACCAGGCGACGCAGTGCATGCCGGTGTCCGCCGCGTAGGGCTCGAGCGGCAGGCCGTGAAGAGCGCGCAACAGCGTCGCGCGACGTTCGGCATAGAGCGCGCGCATCCGCCGCAGGTGGCGGCCGAAGTGGCCGTCGACGAGGAAATCCGCCAGCGCGCCCTGCTCCAACGGCGGCGCGTGGACCTCGGTGTAGGCCCGGGCCGCCAGAAAGGTCTCGAGGAGCGCCGGCGGCAGGATCAGGTAACCCAGCCGAAGGGCTGGGAAGAGCGTCTTGCTGAACGTGCCGACATAGATCACGCGGCCTGCCTCGTCCAACCCCTGCAAGGCAGCCAGGGGTCGCCCGTGAAAGCGATACTCACTGTCGTAGTCGTCTTCGACCACGTAGGCGTTGGCGGCCTGAGCCCAGGCCAGCAGATCGAGGCGACGCTGCAGGCTGAGGGTCACGCCCAGGGGGAACTGGTGCGAGGGCGTCAGGTACGCGAGCCGCGCCTCCGGGCATCGCTTGCGCCCGACGTCGACACGCAGGCCCTCGGAATCGACCGGCACTGGCACGATCCGCGCGCCCACGCCCGCGAAAGCCCCGCGTGCACCAAGGTAGCCCGGATCTTCGAGCCAGACCGGATCGCCCGGGTCGACCAGCAGGCGCGCGACGAGATCCAACGCGCCCTGCGATCCGGAGACGATCACGACCTGATCGGCCGTGCAACGCACCTGACGCGAGACCGTGACGTGGGCCGCGATCGCCTCGCGCAAGGGGCGGTACCCGGCCGTGGCCTGATAATCGAGCCGCGCACGGTCGACGTGTCGCGCGCGCCGCGCCACAAGCCGCCCCCACAACTTGAAGGGAAACGCGTCCAGTGCGGGCAAGCCCGCGCGAAAAGCGCGCTGTCGCTCAGTTGCGCGATCGCCGACCGTCAGCGGCGGCACGGCGCTCAGAGACTCCGCCATGCGCGACCAACGCGGTGGTCGGCCGCTTGCCGCGCGGTGCGCGGCGCGTTCGCCTTCTGGCAAATGCAGCGATACGAACGTGCCGCTGGCCGGCGTGGTCTCCAGATAGCCTTCGGCCAGAAGCTGCTCGAACGCATTGAGCACCGTGTTCCGCGAGACGTTCAGCGACACGGCCATCTCACGCGTCGAAGGCAGTCGCGACCCGCGCTTGAGCCGCCCCGACAGAATGGCGGCGCGCAGGTTCTGATACAGCTGACGGTACAGGGCGGCGGGTTGGTTAGGGTCAGGCGGTGGTACGAGACGAACGGACATGCCAGGCTCCACGCGCCGCCTTACGTTGTGGCGCGACGCAGGGAGCATTGTAGGGGATGACGGGCGGCTCGCAGACCGGCACTGGAACGAAGGTCTGCGAGCGTGAGCGTCACGGAACTGCTACTTGCGGATCACGGCGATGTTCAGCAGATATGGCGCGGCCTCGCCGTCGGTCAGGCGGATCTCCCTGCGCGTTTCGGCGCCGGTCGTGTGCACCACGACATACGCGATCGTGTGCCCATCCGGCGCAACCTGCGACCACTCGTCCAGGGCCGCGTCGGGCTCCAGGCGCGTAAGATTGCGGCGGCTCAGGTCCGCGATACCGACCGAATACAGATCATACTCGGCCGTGGGTCCCTTGGCCGGGTCGCGCGCCTGGCTGACGGCGCGCAGGCCGTCGCCCGTGACAAGGGGAAAGGCCATGATACCCAGCGACACCGGGCTACCACCGCCGATCGGCAGCCGGTTGGTTTTTTGAGTCTGCATGTCCTGGAACAGAACCCACGCGCCGTCGGCCGTGACATCGAGAAGACCGATGTTGATCAGACCGGATTGCGTGTACAGTGTCTGCCGATCGGTGCCGTCCAGGCCAACCGATTGCACTTCGGGCGCCAGCAGTTCGCTCATTTGGAAGTTGAAAACGACTCGCTGACCATCGGGCGTGAGGTCAAAGTAGTTGAGGTCCGCGCCGAGCGACGGACCGGCCGCCACGCTGAGCGGCGTCGACGCTCCGCCGCCAATCGACACGGCAAAGAGCCCGCCCCGCGTGTGGGCATCAAGCGGCGGGCCGGTGCGAACCCCGTAGATCACCTTCGATCCGTCCGGCACAAAGCGATGACTGACCACTTCCTCATTCGAGCCCAATGCCGCGTTGAGTTGGATCAGCGCCCCGCCGCCGCTTGCGTTGAGATAGAGGTTGCGCCGGGTAGAACCGTTGGGTGTCGCCGTGAAGGCCACGACCGGGATCGTCGGATTGAGCTCGATATCGGCATAAACGAACGCACCGGCCGGACTGAGCTTGACGACGGCCCCTCCCAGGAGCGAGACTGCATAGAGTTCGTAGCGGTTGACATCCTCGGCG
>JBGAJV010000039.1:0-60234 GCA_044224715.1 Anaerolineales bacterium
CGCGTTTCTGCGGAAGGATCGACACTATGGCCGCACCGCATGTCGTCGTCATCGGCGCCGGTTCGACCGGGGCCGCCACCGCGCATGACCTGGCGCTGCGCGGGCTGCGTGTCACCGTGATCGAGCGCGGCGAGATCGCCAACCAAACCACGGGCCGCAATCACTGTCTGCTGCACTCGGGTGGCCGTTACTGCGTCAAGGACCAGGAGTCGGCCATCGAGTGCATCGATGAGAACCTGATCCTGCGGCGCATCATGCCTGACGCCATGGAGCTCAACGGCGGTTTGTTCGTCGCGATCACGGACGAGGACCTCGCCTTCAAGGAGAAGTTCATCGCGGGCTGCGAAGCCTGTCATATCCCGTACCGCGAAATCTCGGTGGCGCAGGCGCTGGCGCTCGAGCCCTTCCTCAACCCGAAGACGCTTGCGGCCGTGCAGGTGCCCGACGGCGTGTTCGAGCCGTTCCGCTTCTGCCTCGCCTTCCTGGCCACCGCGCGCCACAACGGCGCGGACGTGCGCACCTTCACCGAGGTCACCGATCTGCTGCGCGCCGGCGGCTCCGTGACAGGCGTCAAGGTGCTCGACCAGCGCACCGGCAAGGCCGAGACCATCGGCTGCGATCTGGTGATCAACGCCACGGGCCCCTGGGCGCACGAGATCGCGGCCATGGGCGGCGTCGCCGTGCCCGTCACGCCGACCGCCGGCGTGATGGTGACCGTCGGCAAACGGCTCAACAACCTCGTCGTCAACCGGCTCGACAAACCCTCCGACGGCGACATCGTCGTGCCCCAGCGCACGACGTCGATCATCGGCACGACGTCGTGGACCATCCTCGACCCGGATCAGATCGAGATCCCGGTCGAGCACATCCACAAGATGATCCAGAAAGGCCGTGAATTGATCCCGGCCGTCGATCAGGCCGGGGTGCGCGGCGTCGGCGCTGCGGCGCGGCCGCTGATCAGCAAGCCCAACACCGACGAGCGCGAGGTCAGCCGCACCTTCGAGTGCTTCGACCACACGCACGACGGCGTCGAAGGCTTCGTGACCATCTCGGGCGGCAAGACCACGACCGCCCGCGGCATGGCCGAGAAGGTCGTCGACATCGCCTGTCGGAAGCTCGGGCACACCGCGGCCTGTGCGACGCGTACCACGCCGCTGCTGTCGTATCGGATGTTCTATCAATAGCCAGGGGGAGGTCCGATGTTGCATGTCTCAGCCCGCATCCTCCGGCAACGGCCCGGGACGCCCGCGCGCTACGACGCGTTCCTGGTCGAAGTGCCCGAGGACGCCAACGTCATCGACGTGATCGACGCCGCGTGGCGCCAGGACTCGACCCTGATGTACCGGCACGCCTGCCACCACGCGTCGTGCGGCACCTGCGCGGTGCGGATCAACGGCTACGAGAAGCTGCCCTGCATCGTCACGGTCAGGGCCGCGCTCGAGGGCCGGAGCGAGCTCGTGATCGAGCCGCTGCGCAACTTCCCGGTCGTCGGCGACCTGGTGGTCGACGTCGCCGGCTTCTTCAACAAGCAGATCGCGTCCGGCATGATCATCACTCGCGCGGCCGAGGGCACGCTCGAAGGCAAGACCTTCGTGCATACGCCGACCGTCGACGATTCCGGCCAGTGGGTCGATCGGCCGACGAACCGCTTCGAGAACTGCGTCGAGTGCGGGATCTGCATCAGCGCCTGCCCGACCATGGCCGCCAGCGATGGCTTCTTCGGCCCGGCCGGTCTCGCCGCCGTGCAACGCGCCGTGCAGACGACGGCCGACCCGGCCAGACGCGCCGAGCTGCTCGCGCTCGCGGACGGCGAACACGGCGTCTGGCAATGCCACTCGGCGTACGAATGCACGGAAGCCTGCCCGCAAATTGTGGACCCGGCCGGCGCCATCATGGCGCTTCGACGCGACCTGATCGCGTCGAAGATCAAGCGGCTCTTTGGAGGATGACGCTATGCCCAGCGACAATCGACTCCGCCGCGCCGCCCAATGGGGCGACGTCCGTCATCGTCACCTCGGCATGTGGGCGTACGCGCTCAATCGTCTGACCGGCATCGGTCTTGTGGTGTACCTGTTCCTGCACCTCGTCATCCTGAGCCAGCTCGCGATCGGTCCGGCCGCCTGGGACGGCTTCGTTGCCCTGGCGAAGTCGCCGGCGGTGTTGTTGCTCGACGTCGTCCTGCTGGCCGGTCTGCTGATCCACGGCCTGAATGGGATCCGGATCACGCTCAACGGCCTGGGCATCGGCGTCCGCGCGCAGAAGCCGCTCTTCCTCGGCCTGATGGCCGTCGCCCTGATCGCCACGGCCTTCGCCGCCGTCGGGATCTTCTCCAACTAGAGGCCCTATGCAGACCACGGCCACCGCCCCCACCCGCTCCACCGGCCTGGGTACCCTCGGCTGGATCTGGCAGGCCGTCACCGGCGCCGCCCTGGTCCTGCTCGCCGGGCTGCACATGGTCGCCCAGCACTTCGTCGTCGAAGGCGGGTTGCGCGATTACCAGGACGTGCAGACGTACCTGCGCAACCCGGTCATCCTCGCGCTCGAAGTGCTCTTCCTGATCTCGGTCACCTCCCACGCGCTGCTCGGCGTGCGCGCGATCGTGTTCGACTTCGGCCTGAGCGAGGCCGCCGAACGTCGCGTCACGCAAGGGCTCACCGTCTTTGGCCTGGCCGCCATCGTCTATGGCCTTTGGCTGACCTGGGTGATCGTGAAATGATCCACCGGCGTGAGCGCGCCAGGCTCCGAGCCTGACAACAGATGACGCGATCGTGAACCCGGCCGTCAGGCGCGCCGACCACTCGCTCGTGCGCGCCCGGCATGTGTTCGAAGCCCGCGAGACGGCCCTGTGCGTATTCTTAGTCGGTTTGGACTAAGCTAGATGCATGGCGTCAGTCGCTGAACATCGTCCGGGTAACTCAGCCCATTGGCGCCCGCGTCCGTGGCAGCTGGCGAGCGTGATCGGGCTGGTTGCTGCGGCGCTGGCGCTGCGTGTCGCGCTGTTCCCGGTCGTGACCGGCGACTACTCGAGCTTCCTCGGCCCCTGGTACGACTACATCGTCGCGCACGGCGGTTGGCCCGCGCTCAAAGATGACTTCTCGAACTACAACATCCCCTACCTTGTCCTGTTGACGCTGGCCACCTATCTGCCCTTCCCGAAACTGATCGCCATCAAGTCGATCTCGCTCCTGGGTGACGCGCTGCTCGCGACGTTCGGGGCCCTCATCCTGCGGGCGCGCGATCCACGTTCGCCAGCGCCGACCATCGGCGCGTTGGCGCTGTTGTTCGCGCCGTCGATCGTCATCAACGGCGCGGCCTGGGGCCAGTGCGACGCGCTGTACAGCGCTTTCTGCCTTGGGAGCCTTTACTGCCTCATGGTCCGTCGCCCTGGCTGGGCCAGCGCGCTTTTTGGCGTGGCGTTGGGGTTCAAGCTCCAGGCCGTGTTCTTCGCGCCGGTGCTGGTGCTGGCCGCGCTCCGCGGTCGCGTTCGTCTCTGGCAGCTGATGTGGGTCCCTGTCGTGTTTCTGGCGCTGCTCGTCCCGGCGTTTGCGGCCGGTCGCGATCCGGTCAGCGTGCTGGGCATCTACGTCGAGCAGGCGGATACGGGCGGCGTGATCGGTGCGGCCGGCGGCAATCGAGCCGGGGGGGTGCCCGGCGGCAACGCCCCCGGCGCCACTCGGCAGGGCGGCCCACCGACGGCCATGCCCGGGCAAGGCCAGCGTGGCGGGCCGGGCCGCTTCGGGTTCGCGTCGACGTTGACCTACAACGCGCCGACGATCTACAAGTGGCTCGATGGCACGCCCTTGGCGACCGAGACCTGGCCCGGTCTCACGCTGGCGGGCCTGGCCGTCGCCGCACTGATCGCCGTGGTGCTCGGGCGGCGCTCGGAGCTGGACGCGGATACGCTGCTCCTGCTCGCGCTCGCTTGCGCCGTGACGATCCCGTTCGTGCTGCCCAGGATGCATGAGCGCTATTTCTACCTGGCGGATGTGCTGGCGATCGTCGCCGCGACCTGGTTCGCGCGGAGGGTCCTGGTCGCTGTCGGCATGCAGGCGGTCTCGCTGCTCAGCTACGCGCCGTTTCTGTGGCACGCCGAGCCGATCGCGTTGGGCGTCGTGGCGATCGGCGTCCTCGCGATCGGGGTGGTCGTCTGGCGCGATCTTCTGCGGCGCCTGCGCTCGCCGCTGATCACCCGATGAAAACACGACGGGCGGGGAAGGCTCCCCGCCCGTCGGCGTTTCGATGTCTCGTGGCGCGACCCCGGCTCAGGTCAGGAACATCGGCATGCCGAGGACGTGGCGGATGCGCGGGCGATAGTTGGCCGCGTCGTACAGTTCGGCCACGTTGACGCGCTTCTTACCGTGCGACATGGTCGCGATCGGCACATCGCTGTACACGCCGCGTTGCAAACACACCAATCGGCCGCTCTCGCCGCGCTCGACGAGGCTCATGGCCATGTGCGCGAAGTTGGCGGCGACCATCAGATCGAGCGCGTCGGGCGCGCCGCCGCGCATCAGATAGCCGAGCTGCTGATAGATCGTGTTCTGGCCGGTGAGTTGCTTGAGCGCCTCGGACACGTGCTGGCCGACGCCGCCGAGCTTCTTGTGGCCGTACGCGTCTTCCTCGCCGCTCTCCATCACCGAGCCTTCGATCGGGTGCGCGCCCTCGGAGACCGTGAGCATCGCGTAATTGCTCGGGTTGTGCTTCTTGTCGTCGGCGATCAGCTGGGCGAGCTTCTCGACGTCGAACGGCACTTCGGAGATCAGGGCGCGATCCACGCCGGCCAGATAGGCCGCGATCAGCGACGTCTCGCCCGAGTTGCGCCCGAACAGCTCGATCACGCCGATGCGCTCATGCGAGCCGGCGGACGTGCGCAGCGCGTGGATGAACTCGACGCTGCGGGTGACGGCGGTCGAGAAGCCGATGCAGTAGTCGGTGCCATAGACGTCGTTGTCCATGGTCTTTGGGATGGCGACCACGCGCATGCCCTCGCGCGACAGACGCTCGCCATAGCTGAGCGTGTCGTCGCCGCCGATCGGGATAAGGCAGTCGATGCCGAACTTGTCGATGACGTTCAGGATGTGCGGGGTCAGATCCTGTAGGCCTTCGTACTGCTTGCCCGGCTCGCGCAGGAAATCCGGGATCTCGGAGGGCTTGACCTTGCCGGGGTTGGTCCGCGACGTGTGCAGGAACGTGCCGCCAGACCGGTCGACCCGGCGGACCGCCTCGCGGCTGAGCGGCGTGATCCACTCTTCATTGTTCTCAGCATTGGGGTTGGCGCGCAGCAGGCCCATCCACCCGCGCCGGATGCCCATCACTTCGTAGCCGTTGTCGAGGGCGCGGTTGACGATGGCCTTGATGGCCGGGTTGAGCCCCGGGACGTCACCCCCGCCGGTAAGAACTCCGATACGCATAATTGCCTCGCAACACCCTTTCGGGTTAGGGATTTTCGTCATTTTACCGTACTCAGTCGAGGCGGATACCCGCAGGCCTGCCAAAGCCGCTGCCCCGATTTTCGGGCGCTCCGCCCTATTGCCTGGTGGGCGCTTTGGTGAATATGGGCAGAGCCGCCGCGTGACATCCGTCATGCACGCGTCGAACCGCGGCGGCGTATTGTGCCTGCAGCGTGCTAGACTAGAGAGCGTACGCACCACACTTCCAGAGGAGACCTTCCCCCATGGCTCAGACTTCCGCAACCCCAGCCGGCATCGACCGGATCGCCGAGTTGCTCGGCGGCGACGCCGAGTCGCTCCTCAATCACACCTGCCAGACGATCAGCAAAGACCAGCTCCAGATCCCCGGCCCAAGCCACGTCGACGACGTCTGGGCGCACTCCGATCGCAACCCGCAGGTGCTGCGTAGCCTGGCGCAACTGCACAACCATGGCCGCCTCGGCGGCACCGGCTACGTCTCGATCCTGCCGATCGACCAAGGCATCGAACACTCGGCCGGCGCGTCGTTCGCCAAGAACCCGATCTACTTCAACCCGGCCGGCATCTGCGACCTCGCGATCGAGGGCGGCTGCAACGGCGTGGCGTCGACGTTCGGCGTGCTCGGCCTCGTGTCGCGCAAGTACGCGCACCGCGTGCCGTTCATCGTGAAGATCAACCACAACGAGCTGCTCACCTACCCCAACAAGTTCGACCAGGTGATGTTTGGCACCATCAAGGAAGCCTGGAACCTCGGCGCCGTCGCGGTCGGGGCCACCGTGTACTTCGGCTCGCCCGAAAGCACGCGCCAGCTGGTCGACGTCGCGCAGGCCTTTGCCATGGCCCATGAGCTCGGCATGGCCACGATCCTGTGGTGCTATGTCCGCAACCCCGGCTTCAAGGTCAACGGCGTCAACTATGAGACCTCGGCCGACCTCTCGGGCCAGGCCAACCACCTCGGCGTCACCATCCAGGCCGACATCATCAAGCAGAAGCTGCCCGAGAACAACGGCGGCTACAAGGCCGTGACGATGGAAGGCGGCTCGTACGGCAAGACCGACGAACGCGTCTACACCAAGCTGTCGTCCGATCACCCGATCGACCTGACCCGCTACCAGGTGGCGAACTGCTACATGGGCCGCGTCGGCCTGATCAATTCCGGCGGCGCCAGCGGCAAGAACGACCTGGGCGAAGCCGTCAAGACGGCCGTGATCAACAAACGCGCCGGCGGCATGGGTCTGATCAGTGGCCGCAAGGCCTTCCAGCGCCCGATGGCCGAGGGCGCGGCGCTGCTCAACGCCATCCAGGATGTGTATCTGTGCCCGGATGTGACGATCGCATGAGGCCGGGTTGCAGCGAGACCGGGTCGATCTGGCGCAACTGCTGTTGCCGTTGATCACGATCATCGGGTTTGTCGCCGTCAGCGGGTCCGACAACCTCTTGATGATCGTTCCGATGGGCGCCGCGCTGGTGCTCTCGATCGGCTATAGTATCTACGCCGCCTGGAAAGCGCGCGACACGGAGCGCCGTCGCTGATACCGGTTCGATAAGACGACCAAGAGGAGAGCCCGCTATCTCGATCAGGGGATGGCGGGCTCCGTCGTTTGCCGACCGGTACGGCCATTACGCCGAAACCGGGGGCCATCGCGTTTATATCGGTAGTACCAGGGACGGGTTGTTGCGCCCGTTCAACCAGCGCACACTCAAGCGGGGCTGCCCGTCGGCAGGCCAACATCCCACAGCGAAGCCCACGAGAGGCCAGATCGAACATGGGCGGCATCTTCGGTTTTGTGGATCCTGAGCGTCGCCTGAACGGCCAAGCCTTCGCCGCCGAACAGGCTCGTCTGCTCAGCCACGTCGATTGGGCCCAGACCGACTGGTTCGTGGACCCGACCCACCCGGTCGCGATCGGACGGCTCGGCATCGGCATCTTCAACGCTGGCCCACAGCCCGTCTGGGATGCCAAACGCGAACGCGCGATCGTCGTCGCCGGCGAGGCCTACATGCTCGAAGGGCAACCGCCCTCGGCCGAGACGTCACTCGAGGCGCAGATGCTCGAGCTGTACACGCGCCGTGGGGCGACGTTCGCGCGGCACGTCGACGGCGCGTTTGTTTGCGCCGTATGGGATACGGTCGCGCGACGCCTTGTGATCACGAATGATCGCTTCGCGTTCTATCCGCTCTACTACACCGCACAAGATCGGCGTCTCGTCTTCGCCTCCGAGGTCAAAGCCGTGATCGCCGCGGCCGGTTTCCGTCGCAAGCTCGATGTGACGGCCCTGGCGCAGTACGGCCGATTCCAGCATCTGATCGGCGATCGGACGTTCTTCGAGGATGTTCTCGAGTTGGCGCCGGCGACGGCGATCGTGTTCGACCTGGCAGAGCGCCAGATCCGCCGACAGGCGTACTGGTCGTTTTTGGACGTGCCCCACAACCCCCGGATCACGCCAGCCGAGGCCGCGATCGAAACCGGTCGACTCCTGCGCCGGGCCACCGAACGTTTCTCCGACACGCGCTATGCGACCGGCGTCTATCTCAGCGGCGGGCTCGATTCGCGCACGCTGCTGGGCCTGGTCGCCACCCGCCCGGTCCACTCCTTCACCTATGGCGTGCGCGGCTGTCGCGACGTGGTCCTGGCGGAGCGCATCGCCCGCGCCGTCGGCAGCACGCATCATTGGTGCGACCTGCCCGATGGCCGCTGGGTGCTGAAGTACGTCGACCGACACCTGGCCCTGACCGAGGGGTTCCATAGCTGGATCCACGCGCACGGCATCAGCACGGTGGACACGGCGCGGCAGCACATCCAGGTGAACCTGAGCGGTTGGGACGGCGGCCAGGTGATGGGCCACCCGGAAGTGATCACGCCGCAACTCACCCGGTCGGTCAATGATCTTGCGTTTGCCACTCATCTGTTCGAACTCATGAACCAACATTGGACCTGGCCCGGTCTGACCGAGGCCGAGGAGCGTTGCGTCTACCATCCCGAGCTGTGGCGGCGAGTCCGCGGGCTGGCTTTTGATTCGCTTCGCGAGGAGATCGCCGCGTTCCCGCCGGTCCGGCCCGAAATGCGCTCCGATTTCTTCTCGGTCCGCCATCACTGCCAGCGCTTCACCCATAACATGATGGCGTTCTATCGAACGCATGTGGAAGTTCGTTTCCCGTTCTTCGATTACGCCGTGTTCGATTTCTTGAATTCGCTGCCGCTATCCATTCGCGAGGATCGCAAGTTGTTCTACGCCGTGATCGCGCGCGAAACCCCGGCACTGGCCCGGATCCCGTTCGACAAACAAGAGTTCCTGCCGACCGCGAACGCCTGGCTGCGCGAGCCGCACGCCGCGTGGGTCAAGGCCCGCCGGCGGATCAATCAGGTCTTGCCCGGCGCGTTTCCGCCTCATCCGACGCTCTACGCGGATTACGAGGGTTACTTGCGAACCGAGTTGCGAAGCTGGGCGGAAGGAATTCTCTACGACCGGCGCACCGAAGAGCGCGGCATCTTCGAGCCCGGTTTTGTGCGAACACTGATGGCGCGTCACATGTCGGGCAAGGAGTTGTGGACCATCGGCAAGATCGCGCCGCTCATCACGCTCGAGATGATGTTTCGACAAATGCTCGACACGCCGACACCGGCCGGCGCTTAGCCCATGACCACCTGGCTCCACTTCGACGCGAGTCGCGGCTGCGCGACTCTGCCCGTCTCCGAGTCCAACGATCCGGGCGCCGCAGAAGGCACCCTGCTCGTGACCGGCGACTGGGCGCCGATGGCGGGCCATGAGCGCGTCATCTTGCGTGATCCACTGGCCGTCTACGGCGACCTGCTGCCCGTGCTGCGTGATGCGGACGTGGCCGTGACCAACCTGGAAGGCGTGATCGGGCCCACGGTGTTGACGCCGATCCTCAAAGATGGCGACGCGATCCTATTGTCTCCGGAGGTCGTCGCCGCGCTCAGCCAGGTGCCGTTCCACCTCGCGTGTCTGGCCAACAACCACGTCATGGATTGCGGCCCGGTTGGCCTGCGCGCAACGCTTGACGCGCTGAAGCCAACGGGCCTCGCGACGGTCGGGGCCTGGTCGGGCGGAGAGGGTCCGGGCCCGACGGTCCGGGTGCAGGCCGGCGACGTGCGCGTCGGCGTGCTCAACGTCGCCGAAGGTGAAGAGGGCCGGGCAACCACTGGCGACGGCGTAGTCGGTCTCGATCCCGACCAGATCGCGGCCGCATTGCGGGCGTTGCGCGAAAGCGTCGACGTCGTCATCGCCATCGTCCACGCAGGCCGCGAGTACGTCCCCGCCCCGGCGCCGTACCTGACGGCGTTGTGCCGACGTCTGGTCGATCTGGGCGCCGCTGCCGTGATCGGGCACCATCCGCATGTGGTTCAGGGCGTCACCCTGTATCGCGGCGCCCCGATTGTGTACAGTCTGGGCAACTTCGTGTTCGAGATGGGCACCGGTTTGACCGCGCACAGGCAGGGCATGGTCGTCAGACTTGGGCTCAGCCGCTCGGGCGTGCGCTGCCTGGAGCTGTGGCCCTTCCTCTCCGGCGCCGACGGGCTGCGACGCCCGGATGCGGCGGAGGCGGCGCGCTTCTTCGAGCATCTCGTCGACGTGAGCGCTCTGTGTGACGACCCCGAGCGCCTTGCCGCGATCTGGGATGCCTACGCCGACGTCTGGTGGCTGCGCAACGGCCAGGTGGAGCTGCGTGACGGTATCCTGGCCCTGGCGGACGACACGCTGCCGGCCTGGCTGCGGTTGCGCGCGCAGGCGATTCAAGGGCGCGGCGTTGGCGCCAGGACCGCTCGCCGCGCCCTGGGCTGGGTGGCGTCGAGCCTGCGCCGGCAGCCACGCGCCGGCGAGCCGCCGCGACACACGCCGCTCACGGGTCGCGCGGCCGCCGTCCTGCGTAATCGCTTTGATACGCTTGCCCATCGCGAGATCGCACTGCGAGCGCTCGAACGCCTCATGCACGCCACAAATGGCACGGCCCCGGCCTGGGCCTATGATTGGCTCGAACAACACACCGTGTTCTGGTGAAACAAAGCACACCGTCATGACGGACTCCCCCACCCCGCCCGCCACGCCGACCCTTGGTCGGACCATCATCCGCAACACGGCCTTCGTCACCCTGGGCCGGATCCTGCTCAAGGTGTTCGGCTTCCTGTTCGGCGTGTTCGTCGTCCGACAGCTTGGCGACGATCAATATGGGCGCTACTCGATCGTCATCGCATGGGTCGGGCTTTTCTCGATCTTCGTTGAGTTGGGGATCACGCAATACATCACGCGTGAGATGGCGCGCGGCAGCCAGGGAATCGGCTCGATGTTCTGGAACCTCTTTGCCGTCCGATTGGCATTGGCGGGCGTCGGCCTCTTCGTCATCCCGGCCGGCGCGGCGTTGGCGGGCTACGACGGCGACATCACCCTCGGCGTGGCGGTGTACGCCACGACTTTCATCGTCGCGGCTTTGCAGGCGCCGCTCGATGCCGTGTTGGTCGCGCGCGAGGCCTTCGGCTGGCTGACGGCGGCGGCCATCGTCGGGCAGATCGCTTGGCTGGTGCTCGGCGCCGGCGTGATGTGGCTCCAGCCGAGTTTTCTGTGGCTGATCGGCGTGGGGTTGTTCGCCATGCTCCCGCAGCTTGCGTTCAGCGGTTGGATCGTCGCGCGCTACAAACTGATCGACTGGACGATACGGATCGAGCCCGCCACCTGGCCGCGTTTGATCCGGGCCGGCCTGCCGTTCGGCGTGATCTCGCTCGCGCTCACCATCGCCTTCAGCATCGACACCGTCATGCTGTCCTGGTTCGTAAGCAACGCCGAAGTGGGCTGGTACAACGTCGCCTACGGTCTGGTGCGGTCCTTCGTGTCCCTGCTCTCCGGCTTCAGCGTTGCCATGGTGCCGACTCTCGCGCGCGTCTTCGCGACCGACGGCGCCGCCGTGTCCCGCTGGCACGCCCGCTCGGTGCGCTTGATCGCACTCATCGCGGTGCCTGTCGCCATCGGCGGGATGCTGGTCGCCGGACCGTTGGTGCGCTTCCTGTATACGCCCGACGTCTATCCGGCGGCGGGCGCCCTGGCGATCATCGTGTGGGACGTTCCGCTGTTGATGTACGCCGCGGTCTGCGGAAACGTCACGACCATCATCGGCGAGGAACGCGCCGCCGCGCGAATCAACGTGATCAACGCGATAGCCAATGTGGCGCTCAACGTGATCTGCATCCCCCTGTACGGCATGCTCGGCGCCGCGCTCGTGACCGTCGCAACCGATGCGATCGCGTCGGTCCAGTTCACGCTGCTCCTCAATCGCCGATTGAACGCTCCGATCCCTGTCGGGACGTTCGTCCGCGTGGGTCTGGCTACGGCCGGGCTGGGTGCGGCAGTCTGGGCTGCCGGTGAACAACACGTGCTTGTGCTGATCGCTATCGGCGCCGGCGTGTATGGCGTGCTGGCGATCGTGGTGGGCGCCGTCGGGCCGGATGAATGGGCCCTGGTCCGTCGGCTCACCGGGGCCGTGCAGCGCCGTGTCTTTCGCCCACGCTGATCGGAACGACTGCGTCGGTGGGACTTCGGTCAACTTGACGGCCCGCACCACCCAGAATTAGCATGGACCTATCTGTTGCTAAATCGTTTGTGTGCGTGTGACCTGACGTGGGTGGTCGTGCGGCGTCGGGTTGAGTGATTCCTGGGGTCGCAGCGGTGGACGTCGTCACTATCCGCTGGAGCCATAATCCATAGATTGTCGTGCGTTAACGTGGCACTGGTACGGGTGGGTGCCCGTCATCCGCCTGCCTGACCAGAACCAGTGTTCCGCGATCCGGATCGTTGTCATAACAATCCGAGCGGAGAGCCGAATGCGTATTCTTTTGGCTGTCCACCATTTTCCGCCTCGATACACCGGTGGCGCCGAATGGCGCACGTACCGCACCGCCCGGGCGTTGATCGCGCGCGGCCATACGGTGCGCGTGGTGTGTGTCGAACAGATCGACGCCCCCAATGCGCATCCCATTGCCTGGAGTGACGAAGACTTTCAGGGCGTGCCCGTGCGCCGGCTGAGGTTCTATTTGGCGACCGCACCCGACTGGTTCGTCTGGTCGTACGACAACCGCTGGATCGGCGAGCACCTGCGCGAGTTGTTCGCCGAGTTTCGGCCCGACGTCTTGCACGTCATCAGCGGCTACCTGATCTCGGGCCGCGCCATCCTCGAAGCCGCCGCCTGCGACATCCCGGCGGTGGTCACCCTGACCGATTTCTGGTTTCTGTGTCAGCGGGTGTCGCTGCGGCGCACGGACGGTCGCGTCTCGACGATACCGACGCAGCCCGCAGCCTGCGCCCAATGCCTGGGTGAAGAGCGACGACGATATCGAATCCCAGGTCGGTTGTTCCCCGGCGTCATGCGCTGGTATTGGCGCCGACAATCCGGGGCCATCGCGCGGATCGAAGCGCGCAATGCGTTTCTGCGTCGGGCCTTGAACACAGCCAGCGCCGTGATCAGCCCATCGCAGTTCTTGCGGAATGTCCATATTCAATCCGGGATCACGCCCGAAACGATCGTGTACTCGCGTCAGGGTCGCGATTTTCCCGGTCTCACAGCCGAACATTGGCGTAAGAGCCCGAGCCAAATCTTGCGTATCGGTTATCTCGGCCAGCTTGCCGAATTGAAGGGCGTCCATGTGCTCATCGAGGCGGCGCGCCGGCTCCCCGAGGCGAACCTGTCGGTGACCATCTATGGCGACGTCGCCCATTTCCCGGATTACGCAGATCGTTTGACGAAACTGATGGCAGGCGATCCGCGATTGCGACTGGCCGGCGCCTATCAAGGCCAGGAAGCCCTGGCGCAGGTCTTCCCGGAGCTGGATGTGGTCGTCGTGCCGTCGCTGTGGTATGAAAACAGTCCCAACGCCATCCTCGAAGCGTTCGCGTATCACACACCCGTGATCGCGTCGCGGCTCGGCGGCATGGCTGAACTCGTGCAGCACGACCGGAACGGCCTGCTGTTCGAGACCGGCGACGCGGCCGATCTGGCCCGACAGATCCAGCGCCTGCTCGCTGAGCCGGATTTGCTGGCCCGACTGCAGGCCGGCATCGGCCCTGTACGCTCCACGACCGAGGAGATCGACGAGCTTGTCGCGATCTATCGCCGCGTGGCGCAAGAGACGCCAGGCAGCCCTGAACCTGCCAAAGGGGGATGAGCGATGCGAATTCTCGTCACCGGCGCGGCCGGATTCATCGGTTCGCATCTGTGTGAACACCTCGCGGCCGCCGGCCATGACGTGCGTGGGCTCGACGCCTTCACGCCGTACTATGCGCCCGAACTGAAGCGCGCGAATGCCGCGGCGCTGGCGGAAGTCGGCGTGCCCGTGTCGACGTTGGACCTGGCCATCGACGACCTCGGCCCTGTGGTCGCCGGCTGCGACGTCATTTATCATCTGGCCGCCCAGCCGGGGCTCTCGCCCCACGCCACCTTCGACTCGTACCTGCGCGACAATGTGCTCGCGACGCATCGACTGGTTGAATCGGCGCTTCGCACCACGACGCCGCCGATCCTTTTCAACGTCGCCACGTCGTCGGTGTATGGCGCGGACGCCACGGGCGACGAGACGAGTGAGCCGCGCCCGACTTCGTACTACGGCGTGACCAAACTCGCCGCCGAACAACTTGTGCTCGCCACGGGGCGTTCGCGCGGGCTGCGCGCCTGTTCGTTCCGGCTCTATTCGGTGTACGGGCCACGCGAACGACCCGACAAGCTCTTCCCAACCTTGATCCGGTCGATCCTGGCCGAGGAACCCTTCCCGCTCTTCGAGGGCAGCGAACGCCACCAGCGCAGCTACACCTTCGTCGACGACGCCGTCGCCGGGCTTTCGCTCGCGCTCGAGAACCTGCAGAACTGCGTCGGGCAGGTCATTAATATCGGCAACGACGCGTCGATCTCGACGGGCCAGGCGATCGAGATCGTCGAAGCCATCCTTGGCCGGCGCGCCCGAATCGACCGCCGCCCGCGTCGCGCGGGCGATCAGGATCGCACGCACGCGAACATCGCCAAAGCCCGGCGCTTACTCGGCTACCAACCGGTCACCACGCCCCACCACGGGCTGGCCCGGACCGTCGCCTGGTGCCGGCACAACCCCGAATTGCTGCGCTTGCCCGCGGTCTCCGCGCGCCAGGTGGCTGTTTGAACCCTACCTGGACGCGGCCGCCTCGAGACGACGGATCGGCAGAGCCGGCGCGACGCGAAATGCCGCGCCAGGGGCTCGCCTGCCCACCGATCGGCGATTTGACACCACCCGCCCCCCATGCCACAATCGGTCCGGAGGCGCGTTAATATCGACAGGCCCGGCCCCTCCGCGGCGTGCCGACGGCAAACCCTGGTCCCAGAGACACCTCCTGATGCCCATCGAGTACATCGATCGCCCCCCGCGCGTACAACCTGAGCTCCCGGTCGCCCAGATCCCGATCCCGGCGCCGCCCAGCCGCACGAGTTCCGGCCAGCAGGACATGATCCAGACGCTGCTGCCGTTGATCACAATCGTCGGCTTCGTGGCGGTCGCAGGCTCGAACAACCTGCTCATGATCCTGCCGATGGGCGGGGCCATGGTGCTCTCGGTCGGGTACAGCATCTACGCGGCCTGGAAGGCGAGCCAGGCGTACAAGGTCAAAGAGAAGCAATACAAGGACACGCTGGTCGAGCTGCGCCAGGACATGAACCGGCAGCACAACGCCCAGCGCCTGCACTACCGGTTCAACTACCCCGACGTCCCCACCCTGCTCGACGTTGCCGCGCGCAAGGAGGTCAGCCGTTTCGGCTCACGCCTGTGGGAACGCCGCCCCGGCGACCGCGACTTTGGCGCGGTGCGTATCGGCATGGGCAGCCGCCCATCGACGGTCGTGTACACGATCCAGGGCGGCAGCGCCGACGAGAGCCCGCTGTACCGCGACGCCGCCCAACTCGCGGCCGACTCGCTTGTGCTCAGCGATGCCCCGATCACGATCCCGCTCCGCCCGGCCTTCGCGCCGCCGCCCGCCCCCACTGCCGGCGCCGATGCCGGCGCGGCCCCCGTCGCCCCCGGCGGCGGCGAGGGCATGGTGACGGCCAAGCACACGCTCGGCATCTTCGGCGCCAACCCGACCCAGGCCGCGGACTACGCGCGCGCGATCCTCGCGCACTTCTGCGGGTATCACTCGGCGCAGGACACGCGGCTGTACGTCGTCGGGCATCCGCACAACGAGGCGAACTGGCAATGGGCCGAGTGGCTGCCGCACGCGACGGTCCGCGGCATCGGCGAGGACGACGACGTCGGCAAGCCCAAGCAGTACGATCAACTCTGCTTCGCGCCCGAGGGCGACAAGGTTCAGGCCTTCTGGAAGCGCATCAAGAAGGAGCTCGACCAGCGCCAGGTGCGTCTGCGCGACACAAGCGACGACGAGAAGGCCAACATCGGCGACGTCTCGCTGCCGTTCCTGCTCGTGGTGGTCGACCTGCTCGGCGAGATGCCCGAGGCCTCGCCGCTCAAGGAGGTCTCGGCCGAGGCCGTGGTCGCCACGATCAACGGCAACGGCCCGACGCTCGGCGCCGCCATCGTCTTCCTGGCCAACACGCCGGCTCAGGTGCCGTCGGAATGCCAGGCCATGATCGAGGTCGCGGCCGTCGGCGAGAAGACCGTCTTCCGTTACACCGAGGTCGGCTTCAACGCCCCGCGTTATCTCGGCACCGCGGACCTGCTCAACGCGCAGGACGCGCGGCAGCAGTTCGCGGCTCGCATCCGGCGCCTCGAATTGCAGCGCCCGTTCGGCTCCGACCTGCCCCGCTCGGTCGACCTGCTGCAGATGGAGACCGTGCTGCGCGGCAAGCGCATCAACACAGCCGACAAGATCCAGCTGCCCGAAAACTGGAAGCACAGCCTGGTGCCCAAGAACCAGGAGTGGTTGAGCACGCCGATCGGCATGGTCTCAAGCCGCGAGGTGCGCCACCTGGTCTTCTCGGCCAAGGAGGGCGGCGACGGCGTCCACGGCATGATCGCCGGCACGACCGGCTCGGGCAAATCCGAGCTGCTGCTGACCATGATCGCGGGCATGGCGATCAAGTACGACCCGCGCATCGTCAACTTCGTGCTGGTCGACTTCAAGGGCGGCGCGGCCTTCGAGCCTTTCAAGAAGCTGCCGCACGTCGTCGACATTCTGACCAACCTCGAGGCCAACGCCGTCGAGCGCATGTTCGTCGCCATCCAGGCTGTGATGGAGGATCGCTCCACCCTGCTGGCGCGCGCCAACGCCAAGGACCTGGTCGACTACCGCGCCAAGATCGCGCCCAAGCTCGGCCCCGACGACGACCTGCCCAAGACCTTCCCGCATCTGTTCATCGTGGTGGACGAGTTCGCGGAGATGATCACGCAGAACCCGGACTACCGCGCCCAATTCGAGTCGATCACGCGCCTCGGCCGCGCCTTCGGCGTCTCGCTCATCCTGGCGACGCAGCGCCCGGCCGGCGTCGTGTCGGATCAGATGCGCGCGAACATGAAGTTCCGCATCTGCCTCCGTGTGGAAACGTCTGAGGACTCGAAAGAGCTCCTCGGCCGGCCCGACGCGGCCTTCCTGCCCAACCTCGGCGGCCGCGGCTACATCCAGGTCGGCAACGACATCCTCAGCGCCGTCCAGGTCGCGCGCGCCGGCGGCGACTACACCGACGACCGCACCCAGACCCTGCCTGACGTGATCTGGCTCGACGAGCAGCCCTCGATCCTGTCGCAGCAAGGGCCAGACGCCCCACTCTACTCGCCGCAGGAAGTGGCCGAGGCCCTGGCGATGAAGCCCGGCGACGTGCCCACCACGCTCGTCGACTGGATCGTGGGCATCGCGGCGCTGCGCGCCAAACGCGACGGGGTGCCGGTGCAGACCAAACCCTGGCCGGATCCGCTCCCGACCGATCTCTCGCTGACCGAGCCCGTCGACGCGCGCTATCTCAATACCGAGCGCGCGCTCGAGGCCAACCGCAAGCTGACCGTCAACCCGACGCTCAAACAGTGGCTCGACAACGCCGAAGAGAAGCCGCTGTGGACGCCGACCGATTGGAAGAACCCGAAGCCGCTCCGCGTCGACATCGGCCTGATCGACAACCCGTACCGCGCCGAGCAGCGGCTGCTCACGCTCGACGCCTCCGAACCGACCGTCGTGCTCGGCCAGTCGGGGCGCGGCAAGACCGTGTTCGTCAAGACCCTACTGACCGCGCTGGCCGCGCAGCGCTCGCCCGACGAGCTGCACATGTACGCGCTCGACTTCGGCCGCGGCGGGCTGAAGGGCATCAAGGCCATCCCGCACCTGGGCGCCTCGATCGACGCCTCGGAGACCGCGCGTGTCGATCAGCTGCTGCGCATGCTGCGCAACTTCATCAACGAACGCCAGGACCGGCTGTCGAAGTACGCCAACCTGGCCGAGCATAACGCCAAGAACCCGACCAACCTGCTGCCCGAGATCGTGGTCGTCATCGACAATTTCGCCGAGTTCAAGGAGAGCTACGAACAGCAGCTGCCCGAGCTGATGGCCCTCATCCGCGACGGCCGCGCCTTCGGCATGTACTTCGTGATCACGGCCGGCACCCCGGGCGAGGTCACCAACAAGCTGTTCAACCTGCTCAGCCAGCGCCTGACCTTCGCCCAATCGGACCGGATGCAGTACGCCGAGATCGTGGGCTCGGGCGCGCGCAGCTTCGACAACGTGCCCGGCCGCGGCCTGATCTCGGTCGTGGTGAAGGACAACCCGCTCCCGCTCGAGTTCCACGTCGGCATGCCCGGCGTCGGCGAGGGCGAGCGCGCGACCTACGCCAACGCCGACATCGACCCCTATCAGCTGATCGCGGGCCGCATGGAGCGCGCCTGGTTCTCGACCGGCGGCAAGCGCCCGGCGGCCGAGCTGCCGCGCTCGCTCAGCATCCTCGACATGTTCACGTTGCTCGAGGGCCGGCCCATGGACCGCATCGGCGATCTGCCGATCGCCGAGAACTGGCGCAAGTCGATGCTGGCCGAAAACCAGGAATGGCTCAAGTCGCCGATTGGCCTGGTGTCATCGAAGGAAGTGCGGACGATGTCGTTCCACGCCCAGGCCGACGGCGTGCACGGCATGATCGCGGGCACCACCGGCTCGGGCAAGTCCGAGCTGCTGTTGACCATGATCGGCGCGATGGCGATCAAGTACGACCCGCGCATCGTCAACTTCGTCATGGTCGACTTCAAGGGCGGCGCGGCTTTCGAGCCGTTCAAGAAGCTGCCGCACTGCGTCGACATCGCCACAAACCTCCAGGGCAACGCCGTCGAGCGCATCTTCATCGCCATCAAGGCCGAGATGGATCGGCGCGCCGCGCTGCTCGCGCGCTCGCGCGTCGATGACCTGGTCAAGTACCGGGCCAAGGTCGTGCCGCAGAAGCGCCCCGACCTGCCCGAGACCTTCCCGCATCTGTTCGTCGTCGTCGACGAATTCGCGGAGATGATCTCGACCAACCCCGAGTACAAGGCGCAGTTCGAGTCGGTCACGCGGCTCGGCCGCGCCTACGGCGTCTCGCTGATCCTGGCGACCCAGCGCCCCGCCGGCGTGGTCTCCGATCAGATGCGCGCGAACATGAAGTTCCGCGTCTGTCTGCGCGTCGAAACGCCCGAGGACTCGAAAGAACTGCTGAAGAAGCCCGACGCCGCCCGCCTGCCGCAGATCGGCGGCCGCGGCTACATCCAGGCCGGCACCGAGTTGCTCACCGAGGTGCAGGTCGCGCGCGCCGGCGGCGACTACACCGACGACCGGCCCGACCCCGTCTACACGACCGACGAGATCCTGACCGCGCTCGCAGTCACGCCCGAAACCAAACCCGGGCTGATGATCGACTGGATCGTCGGCGCGCTGGCCGCCGAGGCGCGCAAGCAGGGCATCCCTAAACAGTTCAAGCCCTGGCCCGACCCTTTGCCCGAGCATCTGTCGCTCAACGCCCCGATCGACGCCACCTATATCAACGAGGGCATCGCGGCCGGCGACAACACAGTCGTACTCTGCCCGGAGCTCAAGGCCTGGGCCGACAACGAGGAGCCCGTCGCGCTCTGGCGCCCGTGGCACTATCAGGCGCCCGTGCCGCTCAAGGCCACGTTCGGCGTCGTCGACAACCCGTTCCGCGCCGAGCAGCGTCTGCTGACGCTCGACATGGGCTCCGACCCGGTGGCCGTCTTCGGCGCGTCGGGCCGCGGCAAGACCACGTTCGTCAAGAGCCTGTTGTTCTCGCTGGCCGCGCAACGTTCGCCGAACGAGCTGCACATCTACGCGCTCGACTTCGGCCGCGGCGGGCTGAAGAGCCTGCGCAGCCTGCCCCACTGCGGCGCCACGATCGACTCGTCGCAGCCCGAGCGTGTCGAACAACTCTTCCGCCTGCTACGCGGCATCATGACCGAGCGCCAGGAGAAGCTGCAGAAGTACGCGTCGATCGAGGACTACAACGCCGAGCACATGGACAACCCCGACGCCATGTTCCCGGCGGTCGTGGTGGCCATCGACAACTTCGCCGAGTTCAAGGAGAGCTACGAGTACCTGCTCGACGAGCTCACCGGCCTGATCCGCGACGGCCGCGCCTTCGGCATCTCGTACGTCATCACCGCCTCGCAGATCAACGACGTCACCAACAAGCTGATGAACCTGCTGACCCAGCGGGTGACGTTCACATTGGCGGATGCAAGCGCGTACTACGACATCGTCGGGCGCGGCGCGCTCAGCCTGGCCAACGTGCCGGGTCGCGGCCTGATCGCGCACGAGGGCCAGCCCCTCGAGTTCCACGTGGCGATGCCGAGTCTGGCCCACGAGAAGGATCCGTACTCGCGGCTGGCCGAGCGCATGGAGAAGGCCTGGTTCGACATCGGCGGCAAACGCCCGGCGGCCGAGATCCCGCGCTCGATCAACATGCTCGAGATGTACACGCTCATCCTCGGCAAGAAGATCGACCGCGTCGGCCAGCTGCCCATCGCCGACAACTGGCGCAAGTCGATGATCCCCGACAACCAGGAGTGGCTCAACGCCCCGATCGGGCTGATCTCGTCCAAAGAAATCCGGAGCATGAAGTTCTCGGCGAAGGCCGACGGCGACGGCGTGCACGGCATGATCGCGGGCACCACCGGCTCCGGTAAGTCGGAGCTGCTGCTCACCCTGATCGGCGCGATGGCGATCAAGTACGATCCGCGCATCGTCAACTTCGTGCTGGTCGACTTCAAGGGCGGCGCGGCCTTCGAGCCGTTCAAGAAGCTGCCGCACTGCGTCGACATCGCCACGAACCTGCAGGGCAACGCGGTCGAACGCATCTTCATCGCCATCAAGGCCGAGATGGACCGGCGCTCGAAGGCGCTGGCCGACGGCCGCGTCGGCGACCTGGTCGACTATCGCAAGCGCGTCATCCCGCGCCTCAAGCCCGACGACACGCTGCCGCAGACGTTCCCACACCTGTTCGTGATCGTGGACGAGTTCGCGGAGATGATCGTCCAGAACCCGGACTACAAGCTCCAATTCGAGCAGATCACGCGCCTCGGCCGCGCCTTTGGCGTCACCCTGATCCTGGCCACGCAGCGCCCGGCCGGCGCGGTGTCCGACCAGATGCGCGCGAACATGAAGTTCCGCATCTGTCTGCGCGTCGAGACCGCCGATGACTCGAAGGAGTTGTTGAAGCGCCCGGACGCGGCCACCCTGCCCGCCATCGGCGGCCGCGGCTACGTCCAGATCGGCGGCGGCCCGCTGACCGAAGTGCAGGTGGCGCGCGCCGGCGGCGATTACACCGACGACCGGCCCGACCCGGTCTACCCGAGCGAGGAAGTGCTCGAGGCCCTCGGTCTGCGCGACGACAACAAGCCGGGCCTGATGATCGACTGGATCGTCGGCGCGCTCGCGGCCGAGGCCAAGCGCCAGGGCGTGCCCAAGCAGTTCAAGCCGTGGCCCGACCCGCTGCCCGACCAGCTGCCGCTCAATCAGCCGGTCGACGCGGCCTACATCGACCACGGTCTGCGCGGCCCGACCGTCATCATCAATCCCGAGGTCCAGGCCTGGTGCGACAACGCCGAGGCCAGACCGATCTGGCAGCCGTTCGATTTCTCGGCCGGGCAGCCGCAGCCGGTCGAGATCAGCCTCGGCCTGATGGACAACCCGTATCTGGCCGAGCAGCGCATCTTCGACCTCGACCTGACCGGCGACCCGCTCGCGGTCTGCGGCGCGTCGGGCCGCGGCAAGACGACGTTCTTGATGACTGTGGCAACCGCGCTGGCGGCCAAGTACTCGCCGGTCGACCTGCACATGTACGTGCTTGACTTCGGCCGCGGCGGCCTCAAGCAACTGCGAACGCTGCCGCACGTCGCGGGCGTGGTCAACGGCGGCGAGGAGGAGCGCATCGAGCGCTTCTTCCGTGTGCTGTTCAGCACCATCAACGACCGCCAGCAGAAGCTCGCGGCCTACGACTCGATGGCGGATTACAACGCCAAGAACCCGAACACGCCGATGCCGGCCGTGGTGGTGTTGATCGACAACGCCTCCGAGTTCAAGGAGACCTACGACAGGTTCCTGCTCGACCTGATCTCGCTCGTCCGCGACGGCCGAGCCTTTGGCGTGTACTTCGTCGCCGCCGGCGCGCTGATCACGGACATCCCGAGCAAGCTCTTCAACGTCATGGGCAACCGCGTGACCTTCGCCCAGGCGGACGCGATGGACTACACCTCGATCGTCGGGCGCGGCTGGACGCGCATCAACGACGTCCCGGGGCGCGGCCTGGCGATCGCCACGATCGACGGCAAGCCGCAACCGCTGGAGTTCCACACCGGCATGCCCGTCATCGAAGACGTGACGGGCAGCCCGTACCGCGAGCTCTTCCGGCGCATGGGCGCCGCCTGGGAAGCGCTCGAGCGCGACAACCCGGCGCTCCGCTCGCGCAAACCGCGACCGATCGAGCCGCTCGCCGCGCTCATCGATCTTCCGACCGTGCTCGGCACACCGGTGACCATCCCGGACAACGCGATCGCGGTGCCGCTCGGCATCAACGACCTCGATCGAGAGCCGACCGTGGTCGACCTGACGACGAAGGGCCCGAACCTGCTGGTGATGGGGCCGCCGGTGGCCGGCAAGACGACGCTGCTGCGCTCGTTCGTCCTGGCGCTGGCACAGAAGTACTCGCCCGAGCGGCTGGCCTTGATCCTGGTCGATCCGAGCGACGCGACGCGGCGCTTCTACAACTACGGCGCCGGCGAGCAGACGCTCGACAGGCTGCCGCACGTCCTCTCGGCGGTCGGCACGTCGGCCGAGCTCGAAACGCTCGTCAAGCGCATGAAGGCCGAGTATGACGAGGAGATCGCGGCCAAGGTGCGCGGTCAGGGCGCGGTGTACGCTCAGCAGGACAACACAAAGCGTACGGTGGTCATGATCATCGACCACTACGACGACATCGAATCGATCAACAAGGCCAAGGTCTTCCAGGATCTGGCCGAACTGGGCAAGGGCAAGAACCTGCATCTGGTCCTGGGCGGCAGCCTCAACATCACGCGCACCAGCCTGGACGACTTCCGCAAGCGGGCCGAATCGTCGCGTTACTCGATCATCCTGCAAGACTTCGAGACCGTGCGCTACATGGGCGTGCGCGGCATCAACGCCTCGAGCATCAAGGACCTGCCGGCCGGGCGCGGTTTCGCGGTCAAGTCGATCAGCGCGGCGCTGGCGCAGTTCGTCCTGCCTGTCATCGACGGCAAGAACGGCTTCTCGGCCGACGAGCAACTGGCCGGGTTGTTCAACGCGATCCGCCGCCGCCACGGCAGCGCGCGGGCGCGCTGGAGCTACTTCGGCGACGACCTGACCGCGCTCAACGAGGCGCTGGGCATCGCGGCGACCGGCAACACGGCGGCCGGCGGCGCACCGACCACCAGCACCCCGGCGGCCTACGATGCCACAACGGCCCTCGATATGGGCGAGGAGACCATCGACATCGACGCTTTGCTCGCGCAGCAGGCCGCGGCCATGCAGGCATCGACCTTCGCCATGCCGACCAAGCTCAACTTCGCCGAGGTGCTCGTTGAGCGCGACGAGGAAGAGGGCGCGCCCTCCGAGAACGGCGCGACGGAGCCCGAGACCAAGCAGGCAGGCACGGCGTAGACCGCGGTCGCGGATCTCCCGGAAGGAATACGATGGATCGATTCAATCTCACCCTGAACATCGCGGGATCGCCGATCGAAGGGCGGCATCTGAACGTGCGAAGCAGCCTGCCGGTGGCCAGCCTGATCGCCACGATCCAGGACAAGTTCAACCTCGACGGCCGCTACGAGTTGCGCCTGGACAGCGAGTCCCGCCCCGCCCTGCCGCTCGAGAAACAGCTGCTGGATGCCGGCGTGCGCGAGGGCGCGACGCTCGTATGCGTGCGCGTCGTCGAGGCGACCGGCACCGAGGAAGCCATCCGCCGCGGACATCGCGAGACGTTCAGCAAGAACTTCAAACGCGTCTACGTGGTCGAGAATCGCTCGTTGACCGAGTTCGAGCTGGCCTGGCAGCCGGCCATCATGGGCCGTCGCGACGTGCGCAATCCGGCCAACAACAAGCTGCTGGCCGTCGACCTCGAGGAGATGGAGGAACTGCCGACCGTGTCGCGACATCACGCCGCGATCACGGAGAAGAGCGGCTCGTTCTTCATCGAGGACATTCAGGGACGCAACCCCGTGTACCTCGAAGGCCAACGCCTCAAACAGGGCATCCAGTACCCGCTCGCCGCCGGCGCCACCATCCAGTTAGGGCGCGTCAGCCTCACCTTCCGACTGATCAGCTGATCGGGAGCGCGCGGACATGCACACGGCCGGGCGACGCCCGGCCGTTTATGTCCGCTCGCGTTTTCTGCCAAAGCCGATCATAAAACGATCCACCTTGCCAGCCAACAAAGCCGGCATATGATGAAATGTCGGTCCTGAGTTCCGCATAGGAAGACCCACATGCGCGTCAACCGTTGCGTGCACTGCACGGCGTTCCCGTGTCTGGACGTGCGTCATGACCGCTATGCCGTGCCTCACCGCCTGTTCGAGCAAACCGCGGTGAAGATCGTCATGGTCTCTGAAGTCGCGGCGCCCGACGCGCGGGATGACTACTACGCCGAACCGCCCGGGTTGTTCGCGCAAACGACGGTGCAGGCCTTTCGAGACGCCGGCGCCGACGTGCACTCCATCGACGACATCCTCGGGCTGGGCATCTACCTGACCACCGCGGTCAAGTGCGCCAAGACGGCGCCCGGCGTGGCTACCGCGACCATCGAGGCCTGCTCGCACCTTCTGGAGAGGGAACTCGCGCTGTTCCCGAACTCACGCGTCCTGTTGCTGATGGGCGACGTCGCGATCCGGGCAGTCAACGCCATCGCGCGCCGCAGCGGCGAAAAACCTGCCGTCGCGCGCGGCTCGACGTACAAGATCCGTCACCTCGTTCACACGTTTCAGGGCAAGCGCGTCTTTCCGTCGTACTTGCAGGCCGGGCCAAGCTTCTTCATCGAGCGCAGTAAACGCGCCATGATCGCCGAAGATATCTCCGCCGCGCTAGCGCTCGTGCGCGACCATCGGCAGTGATGGCATTGACGGGCGCGGCCTGTCCGCGCACCGGAAGGAGACCGATATGGCAACGCCGCAGAGTTCGCTCGATCTCACGCTCGATCAAGCCTTGGCCGTCATTGCCGCCGCCCGCCGCAAGGCGGAGCAGCAGGGCACGCTGATGGACATCGCGGTCGTCGATGCCGGCGCCAACCTCAAGGCCTTTGTCCGCATGGACGAGGCCTTCCTGGGCAGCATCGACATCTCGATCAAGAAGGCCAAGACCGCGCGGTTCTTCAACATGCCGACCGGTGATCTGGGCAAGCTGGCGCAGCCCGGCGCCCCGCTGTTCAACATCGAGTTCTCGAACGGCGGCCTGATCACGTTCGCGGGCGGCGTGCTGCTCAAGAACAAGGCCGGCGCGATCGTGGGCGCGATCGGCGTCAGCGGCAGCAGCGTCGAAGACGATCACGCAGTGGCCTCGGCCGGAGCCGAAGCGCTGTTGGCTTGATCGCAGGTCGACCGGCATCACACGCAAATGCCCGACGAGGCCGCTCGTCGGGCATTTGCGTGTCACGTGTCGTGCACTGGGTCGCGCTGCGGGCCCCAGACACCCTTCGTTTCATCCGTTGATCCGCTACACCATTCGTTGGCGGCCGCGTGGCCGGCCGCCGAGTCTCATACTCCGCCCGTGGACCCCGGCTTCGGGTGTTCGTGCCGAGGCTAGCCACCCGGCGTATTTGTGGGCGCCGGGGTATTCGTCGGCGGCTCCGGCGTCAAGGTGGCCGGCGGCGGGTTGGTGTCGGTCCGCGCCGGTGGCGTTTGCGTCGGCGTCGGCGGCGTCACCGGCGTGTTCGTGTCGGTGGGGGCCGGGGTCGTTGGCGTCGCCGTCGGCAGAGAGGTCTTTGTCGGGCTTGGCGGCACGGGCGTGCTGGTGCTCGTCGGGAGCGGGGTCCGCGTCGCCGTCGGTTGTGTCGTGCTCGTGGCGTTCGGCACTGGCGTATTGCTGGGCCGCGCCGTCGGCGGCCGAGGGGTCGCGGTGGCGGGCGGTCGAGTGGCCGTCGGCCCCGGGATGCTGGTGTTCGTGCTGCCGTCGTTGCCCGGCGAACTCACCGCGCTTGTGGCGCCGAAGGGCGACGTCGGTGTCGCCTGCGAGGTCGACGTCGGCCGTGGGACGGTCCGCGTCGGCGTCGCGGTCGGGGCCGGGACGTTGCAGGCCTCGCGCGCCTTGATGCCCGATGAATAGGACTGCAACAGCTTGTAGTAAGCCGTGTACACCTCGACGGCCTGGATCGCCGACGGGCCGACGACCTCGAGGCTCTGGGTGTCGATCGTCACGCGTTGGCCGGTCGGAAGCGTCACGTAATCGGAACCGAAACGCGTGCTGAAGTCGCAGGTGCCGTCAAGGCACTCGATGACGACCGTGGTCGCCTCGATGTACGTGATCGCCATACAACCGCTGGACACGCGGACCGCAGCCGCTGTCGTGCCGATGTCGATGTCGATGACCGGATAAGGCCCGCTGCGCACGACGATCTGGCTGCCGTTGAGCAAGCGCAGATCCGCGCCGCCGCCGGACGCCGAACGCAATTGCATCTCGGAGCCGCCCAACGCATAGATTTCGCCGTTTTGATTCGCGCCGGTGTGGTTGATGGCCAGAAAACGGGTGTCGCCGTCGGGGGCGGCCAGGATCTTGCCGTCCGACGTCACGACCTGAACCAGATCCGCCGTACTGAACAGTTTGCCGATCTCGCCCGGGGCCAGCGTCGGGATGGCCGTGGGCCGCGGCGTCGGCGTCGGCGGGATCTCGGTCGGCGTCGGCGTGTAGGCCGCGACCGTCATCGTCTCGGCCGCCGCGATCTGGGTCACCTCGGCCAGACGCGTGGCCGTGGCCGCGGATTGCTGGCGGTTGTTGACGAACAGCCAACCGAGCGCGACGATCAACAGCAGCACGACGCCGATCAAGGGCACGCCCACCCCGGCGGCCACGAAGAACATGCGCTTGCGTTGGGCGCTCTCGACTTTGCGCTGGGTGGCCGCGAAATTTGCCGCCCGTTTGGGATCCTCGGTCTGCAGCAGCGCCAGGCTGATGTTGTCGACCGCGTCGCCCACCGGGATGCGCCCGAGCGCCTTGCCCATGATGGCGCGCGCGGCGGCCTGGCCCTCGAAGGTGCCGAGCAGGGTCACGATCTCGGCATCGGTCACCAGCCGTTGACCCGTCGACGGCGCCGACTTGATCAGGCCGTCTGAGCACACGATGATCGAGTCGCCGGTCTGCAGCTTGAAACCCTGGCGACCGATCCGATTCGCCTCGCCGTAATCGACCGTGGTCACGTAGATGCCCTGATCGACCTGCAGGTTCTCCTTGGTCCCCAGCACGCGCATGACCTTGTTGGCGTCCGGGTTGTTCGCGGCAGCTTCGGGGCTGAGTTTGCCGAGCCAGACCATCACGTTCTCGAACGTGTGGTCGCGGGACAGCTGCGTGAGCTGCCCTTCGCGCGCGAGGTACACCCGGCTGTCGCCGACGTTCGCGACGTACAGGGTCTCGCCGTTGACGATCACGGCCATGGCGAGCGTGCAGGCCATCTGCTCGCCCTCGTCGAGCCGGCGCGATTCGGCCAGGACGGCGCCGTTGGCCGTCCGCACCGACGCCGTCAGCAACTTGGGGACGTCGGTTTCGTCGCTGAGCTTGAGCGCATCGAGCAGGGAGTCGATCGCCAGCTGCGCGGCGCGTTCGCCGCGTTCGGCCCCGCCGACGCCGTCGCACACGACCGCGATCGACAGGTCGAGGCCGGCGCGCGTCGAGAAACGCGCCTCGGCGCACCGGTCCTCGTTGTACCGGCGCCCGCCGACGTTGGTGTCGCTGCCGAGAGCGATCGCGCTTTTTACGGCCACGGGTATTGCCTGGAGTCCGCTCGAACTACTCGCTGTACTTGTCGAACTTGTCGTCTTCCGGCGAGTCCATGATCATGGTGCGATCATCGGCGCTACCGGAGTGCTTGGCGGCCCGGTTCTTGGGCGATGCCGGGTCAAACCGCAGTTTGACGCCGCGCCGCGCCAGGTCGCCGAACACGACCTCGTCGCCCGCCTGCAAGATGACGGGGTCGTTGGGTCGGATCTGGCGACCGTTGAGCCGCGTGCCGCTGCTCGATCCGTTGTCGGTCAGCTTGAAGGAATCTCCGTCTTTCTGCAGCGTCGCATGGATGCGACTGACCGAGCTCTCTTCTTCGGCGTAGAACGTGATGTCGCATCGGGCCGGGTTGCGGCCGATCACCGAAGTCGGTTTGATCACGCGGATCGCCTCGCCGACCAGGCCCTTGGGCCCCTCGATCACCGTCAGCGTCGCCAACACCTTGTCTTGATAGGCGATGCCGCCGATCAGGGTCGCCTGCATTTCGGACGCGGCCGCGCTCGGACGCGCACCGCTCGAAGCAGCCGGCGCCGCGGCGCGCGGGCGGAACATCGTGTAACCGGCCAGGCCAAAGACCGCGAACGCGAGGAAGATGATCGCGCAGGTCACCAGTACGCCGGGCAGGAACCACGGGTTGTCCGTCACTTTCGGGACCGGCGTGGCCGTCGGCTCTGGCAGGGCGACGACGTCGACCACGAACGTGCTGGCCGCGCTCGCCTCGAAACCCAGCGCGTCGGTCACACGCACTTCGAGGTTGAGCTGGTTCGAGCCCACCTTGGTGATCTCGCTCAGATCCGCCTTGAGCTTGATCTCGGTCGTACCCGGAGTCAGCGTCACCGAGCCCTGCGGCTCGCCGTTGACGACCAGCTCGGCCGTGGTCAGTTCGCGCGTGACCTGATCCGGGAACGTCACCTCGGCGATCACATCGACGCTGTTGCGGTCAAACCCGCCGTTGACCAGCGCATTTCGCGTGATCGGCGTGTTGGCCAGCGGCGCCTTGATCTCGACGATCGGCGCGTCGAGCTTGATCTCATATGTGCCGGGGTTGATGCCGGGCACGGGGTTGGCCGAGTTGATCGTGATCGTGCGCGCGGGCTCCTTGCCGGTCGAACTGACGTACTCGACCGTGTAGAACAGGCGCTGCGACACGATGTCCTGATAGATGGTCTGCGCGTTGAGCGCGATATCGTTGTTGTTGGACTGGGTGTGCAGACCGCCGCTCGTTACGGCCAGCGTCTGCAGTGGCGCCGTCACGCCCGCGTTCGTGCTCTTGTCGGTTTGCAGCGCATACACCAGGATGTTCGCCGCGGCGGCATCCTGCGCCAGCCGCGTCGCAGCCGTCACGGCGGTCTGGCTCTGCGGATCCTCAATGTAGCGGCTGATGACGACCAACGCCCCGGTCTGGCTTCCGGCGGGCGAGATCAACTGCTTGAGTTGTTGCAGGGTCGCGTCGACGCCCTCGAGGCCCTTGGTGTTGCCCGTGCTGCGGCGCGAGAAGACGTTGCTGCTGTTGATCTGGTTGATGAACTTCTGGCCGTCGCCGTCCGGACCAAACACCGTCACCGTCTGATTGCTAGCGTTGAAGTTGCTTTGCACCGCGAGCAGGATCTGGTCGCCCGGCTGGAACGATCCGCCGTTGACCAGGTCGCTCACCGCCTGGAGCAGCCCTGTGTTCTGGTTGCCGAAGGTCTGGTAGTTGTGCAGCCGACCCTGATCGACGAGGAAGGCGAAGATCACGGTGCCCGTGTTTTGCGCCGCGACCGTCACGCCGGTCTGCTGCACGCCGTTCTCGTAGACCGCGATGTCCTTGTCGGTCAGGCCGGTCGCCACGCGGTTGTTCTGGCCGTCGATCACCCGCAGCCGAAAACTCACGCGCGGGAACTTGCTCGAGTCGACCGCGGAGATATAGAACACCCGCCCGCCCTGCGCCTCGACCGCCTGCGGCGCCAGTGGACCGGCGCCGCTCAGGCCGATCGCCCAGACGACGGCTACGCTGAGCAGCAGGGCAAACCTTAGTTGTTTCATCGGCGTCTCACGTCTCCTGCGGCGGGGTTGGGCCCGCCCATGGCGGTTGACCGCCATGTTGACTCCGGCACCTGACTTTAACGGCAATAACCGGGGACATTTCGGTCCCCGGTCACATCCTGCCGAAAACCCGCGAGGCGCGCCGACCGGAGATCAACGAGCTCCGCTGCCCAGTTCGGACGACCAGAAGCCCAGCCCGCTCTGGCCCGCACCGCCCAGATACGATTCGCCGGGCCCCGTGCGGTGATAATCGGCCAGATAGTCGGCCGCGTCCGAGAATACCTCATTATATGCGGACGCCGTCTCAGGACCAGGCACCGTGCCCCCGTCGGTCATGCCGCCGGTCGGGTTCAGCAGCGCGCCGAAGACCGGGTCAATCCCGAACACGTCGCCCACCACCTTGCCAAAGCGCAGCTGGTTGGTCGAGCCGATGTATTCCGAGTTGAAGACCTCGGCCAGAGAGGGCGGCGGGGGCTCGCCGTTGGCGGCCGCCGTCGCCGTCGCCTCGGACTGAATCTGCATGAACTTCTCGTAGCCGGCCTTGATGTCGGCCACCGGCACGCCGCGGATCTGGGCGATTTTGGCCAAAACGCCGTCCAGCGCCGCCCCCGTGGGGTTCCGCGCCAGCTCGATCAGGGCCGATCGCAGCTCGGGGTTGTTGGCGCCGGCCAGGTTGATGCCACGGAAGGCATGCATGTACGCCTGCGAGAAGACCCGCCCCGGCGGGGTCGAAATCAACGACGAATAGCTGGCCGGAGAGGCGCCGCCGCCAAACGAGCCGCCGCCGCCGCCACCACCAAACCCACCACCGCCGCCGAACCCGCTGTCGCCACCGCCGCCACCGCCGCCACCACCGCCCGTGCTGGCCGAAGGCGGATCAAAGAGCGATTCGTCGAACGGTGCCGGGCCAAGCGGGGCTTCGCCGCCGCCCCCACCGCCACCCGAACCACCGCCGCTCGAACCGCCACCACCGGTCGTGCCGGACGAATAGTCGCCCTCGTTGACCAACCGTTCGACGTCATCGAAGATATTGCCGTGGCCGCCCGTGCCACCGCCGTACGACGAGCCGGAGTCGCCTGAACCGCCGGAATATTCGCCGCTCGAGTCGCCATCCAGGATGTCGCCCCCGAGGTTGCCCAGCTCTTCTGACAGACCAGGTGCGTTGATCGACGCACTCCCGCCGCCAGGCAGGATATCGCCGCCCAGGTCGTCGACCTGATCGGCCACTTCGGAATCCGACGGGAGATCGGAGCCGTCGCCGCCACCGCTCGCTCCGGAGTCGCCGTCGGCGCCGCCCTCGCCTGCGTCACTGCCGCCGTCGCCGCCTTCCGAGCCCGCGCTCGCGCCGCCGTCGCTCGAAGCACCGCCGGCCGAGTCGCCGTCGCCGCCTTCCGAGCCCGCGCTCGCGCCGTCGTCGCCCGAATCGCCGCCGGCCGAGTCGCCGCCGGCCGAGTCGCCGCCGGCCGAGTCGCCGCCGTCAGTTCCACCCGCGGCCCCGCCGCCACTGCCGGACCCGCCGCCTGTGGCGCCGCCCGAATCACCACCCGAGGCGCTTCCGCCCGCGCCGCCCGACCCGCTGCCCGCTCCTCCACCGGAGCCGCTCCCTGTCGAGTCGCCTCCGGCGCTGCCTCCCGCGCCGCCGGCCGACCCACCCGCCGCGCCGCCTGCAACGCCGCCGGCGGCGCCGCCACCGGAGCCACCCTCATCGACGTCCGACCCGTCGAGCACCTGGGCGGCCTCGCCTTCGGCGCCGCGCAGGGCCTGACCCACGCGGTGTGTCGTCCGGGAGGCCTTCTCCAGGGCTTTTTCAAGCCGTTTGAGCGCGGGCATGACCGAGCCGTGCATTTCCGAGTAGAAGGCCTTGGCGGCCTTTCCGACCCAGTCGCCGCCCTCCAGCGTGTCCATCGCGCGCTGAAGCGACGCCGTCGTCTTTTGGACCGCGGCTCGCTCGCTCTCGAATTGGCGGGCGATCTGGCTCAGTTCGTCGTGATTGGCTCGGACTCGCGGATGCGGCATGGCCGGCTCCTGAAGGTGGGCAAATTCGCGCTTGACACACGATACCGGATCGCCCGTCCTGATGTCATGGGACAGGTTCCCGCGAGGCAGGGAAGTTTGTCCCGGTTGGGCCGGGAACGGGAGGTCGAGGGCCAGGGAGCGAGCGCTACCGCGCTAGATTGGAAAAGCGTTCGCCCCCGCTCGCCGTCTTACGTCGACTTAAACCGCACCTTCACCTTCACCCGTGGCCCCAGACCGATGACGGCGCCGTCTTTGAGCGGGGTCGGCTGCCCCTTGGTCACCACGACGCCGTCGATCAGGCTGCCATAGGTGCTGCCCTCGTCGACGAGCATCCATTGATCCTGAATGTAGACCAGGCTGAGGTGATTACCGGATACGCCGCTGGTCGCCTCGACCGGCAGCACGGCATCGCACCCGGCCTTGCGCCCGAGCGTGAACGGCGACTTGCCGACCTCGGCCCGGAATGTCAGGGTCGAAGGTTCAAGGATCGTCAGCTCGAGGACTGGTCGCTTCGACTTGCCGGCGCGGCTCGCGATCATGGTGTGCTGGGCCGACTCACTCGAGGCCGGCGGTTGCGCCGGGCGGGACGTCTGTTCGCGCCCGGCCGGGGCCGCCTTGCGCGGCGGCTGACGTTTCGCCGGCGCCGGCTTGTTGACGACGATCGACTCGGTCATGGGCGCATGCACCTGCGCGCGCTCGGGCAGCGCCATGTCGACGGTCTTGATCTGCGACCGACGGCGAGCCATGATCCCGACCACGCCCAGCACCAGCAGGCCCGCGACCGCCAGACAGCCCAACACGCCGACGCCGGCGGTGACTGCCGGGTTCTTCTGCAGCCAGAAGATCAACCGCGCGACGGCGGAGGGCGCCGTGATCGTCAGCGGCTGCGGCACCGACGCCGCCAGGGGTTCGCCCTGCGAGTCGACCGCGACCACGACGACCGCGTACTCGCCGGTCGGCAGGGTTTCATACGGGACGGCCAGCACGAACGGCCCCTCGGGCTGCGAGAGCGTGGCCGTGATCACCTGCGGCGGTTGGACCTTGTCGTTGCGCAGGATCAATTGCACGCCGCCGAGATCGAACACGTTGCGGACGGTGACGGTCATCCCGATCGTCGGGTCGTCGAGCGTCGGGCCACGCAGCACCTGCGACTCGATCGTCGGTGGCGCCGGATCGAAGTTGAACTCGATCAGGCCCTGCCCGTTCGGGAAGGGTACGCCGTCGGCGCTGAGCGCCGTGACGTGCAGTTCGTACGCCCGGCCCGTTTCAAGCGCGCCGTCGGGCCATTGGATCAACACCTGGTCGCTCACGGTGTCCGTGATCGTCTGCGTGAAGGCGACGCGCTGCGTGCCCTTGTCGACGATATCGACCTGGAGCGCCGCGATCAGGGTCGCGTTCTCGAATTGCAGATCGATCTTGGCCTGTCGGGCGGTCACCTCCGGCTGAACCGGGATGGTGACGCGCGGCGGCGGCGGGTAGTCGCGATCCACCTGGATCGGGTTCGGGAGCAGCGCGCGGGCGACGTCGAGCTGGCTGAACGGCACGATCAACTCGGGGGTCTTCTCGCCCTGCAAGGGGTAGATCACGAAGTCGGCCTGCCACTGGTTCTTCATCACGCCGATGACGCGATCGAACGACACGTTCAGCTGGCCGATCTCGACGGTCTTGCTCTCGACCACGCCGCCGGTCGGCGCGACGATCGCGTTGAGCTCGGTGTCGCTGGCCGCGTAGCCCTTGATCCCAACGGCGTAGATCTCGATCCCCTTGGCCTTCGCCGACTCGGCCAACGCGTTGAGCTCGACGCCGCCGCACGTGTCGCTGCTGCCGGTGACGATGAGCAGCACCTTGCGCGAGGTGCCGTCCCACGCCGCGAGGTCGTTGATGACGTTTTGCGTGGCCTGCAGCAGACAGGCGCGCGAGTTGCTGACCGGGCGCAGCTTCTTGAGCGCCGTGGCCGTCTCCTCGACGCTCAGGGTGTACGGCGTCAGACGCGTCTCGGTGTTGTTGAATGCGAAGACCGACACGTACTTGGCGCCGAACGACTTGAGCGCCTCAGCCGCCTTCTCGCGGATCAGTTCGTAGTTTTTCGATTGGCTGAACGGGGCGAAGGTCGCGCTGTTGTCGATCAGCATGACCACGGTCGCCGCGTCGCTGAGGGGTTGTCCGGTCGACGTGTAGGTCACGTCATCGACGACCATCTGCACCGGCTGGCCGGAATCCGTGCCGCCGTTCTGCTTCGTCGCCACGGGCTGGCCCTTGGCGTCATCGAAGACCGAAAACCGCACCCGCAGACGCAGGCCCGGCACGATCTCGGTCGTGACCTCCTGCGGTCCTTCGACCCGGTGGATCAGCAGACGCAGCGGGCCGGGCGTCGGCTGGGCGGCCGCCGCCGGCGCGGGCGTCGGGCTCAGCAACGACCAGGTCGTCGCCGACAACAACGTGCCCAACACCAATGCGGTCGCGAGGCGGGCCCAGGCGCGCGTCAAGGACATAAGGGTTTCTATCGTAATGCCAGGAGACTGAGAAGCGGCGGACTCCACACAGGATTAACGCCCTTTTTACGGCGTTTTGTTTCATTATATTCGGGTCAATCCGCGTTCGCAAAGCCGACGACCCGTCGCCAACCGATTCCCACCTGCCAAACCGGCAACTTGTCCTAAAATACTGACGCTTATGTCATTGGAAAACGGCACCCTCCTCGGCGGACGCTATCGGATCGAGCGCGTACTCGGTCAGGGCGGCATGGGCGCCGTTTATCTGGCGGTCGACGAAAACCTGGGCATGTCGGTCGCCGTCAAAGAGAACCTCAACGCCTCGCCCGAAAGCGAGCGCCAGTTCAAGCGCGAAGCGACTCTGCTCGCAACGTTGCGTCACCCCAACCTGCCGCGCGTCACCGACCACTTCGTCTTGAGCGGCCAACAGTATCTTGTGATGGACTTCGTCGAAGGCGAAGACCTGCGTGAGCGGCTCGCCAACGGCGGCCCGATGCCGCTGGCCGACGTGTTGCGTTGGGGCGCCCAGATCTGCGACGCGCTCAGTTATCTGCATGGGCGCACGCCGCCCGTGGTCCATCGCGACATCAAGCCCGGCAACATCCGCCTCGCGCCTGGCGATCAGGCCATCCTCGTGGACTTCGGCATCGCCAAGGCGACCGGCGGCGACGCGCGCACGACGACGGCCGCGATCGCGCTCACGCCCGGTTACGCGCCGCCCGAGCAGTACGGCATGGGTCGCACCGACGGGCGCAGCGATCTGTACGCGCTGGCCGCGACGCTGTACGCGACGCTCACCGGGCGCACGCCCCCCGACAGCATGGAGCGGCTGCTCAACAACGCCGATCTGCCGCGCCCCGAGGTCTTCTGCCCGGATCTGCCTCAGCATGTCGGCGATGCCCTCATGCGCGGTCTGGCGCTCAAGCCGGCCGAACGCTTCGCCGACGCGCGCGCCTTCAAGCAAGCGCTCCAGGGCGCGTCCACCGAACCGGCGCACGACCTCGACGCCACCGTGGTCGCCGGCCGCGCCCTCGGCGGCGAGCCGACCGTCGTGGCCAAAGAGCCGACGACGGGTTCGCGCGCCGCGGCCGACGCCACGCGCATCGCCGCCGCGCCGACGCCATCCGAGACCGTGCGCACTGACGTGCCGGCCGCTCGCCCGGCCAGCGCGCGGCCGGCCTGGCTGCTGCCGGCCGGGATCGGCGCGATCGCGGTGGTCGGCATCGCTTTGATCGCCCTGCCCTTCGCGATGAATGGCGGCGGTCCGGCCGCGACGGCGACACCGGCACGCATCGCCGGCGACGAACCGACGACGATGCCGAGCCCCGTCGTCACACTCGCCGCGCCGACGCCGACGCTTGCCCCCACGATCGAGCGCTCGGCGACGCCGGCCCCGACCGAGCCGCCACCGACCGCGGCGCCGACCGAAGCGCCGACGGCCGGGCCGACGACCGCGGCACAGGCCAACGGCCCACGCATCGCGTTCATCAGCAACCGCGACGGCCAGTATTACCAGGTCTACACCATGGCCGCCGACGGGTCCGATGTCCGTCAGGTCACCATGGACCCGAGCAACAAGTGGTCGCCCGATTGGAAACTCGGGCGTCTCGGCGATCTACCGGGCACGCAGCTCTCCTGGAGCCCGGACGGCACCCGCCTGATCTATACCGCCGAAGTCTCGCCCGGCGGGCCCGTCGATCTGTGGATGATCAACGTCGACGGCACCAACCCCGTGAACCTGACGGTGCCCGATCGCGCCGGACGGCCGAACGAGGACGACTATCAGCCGGTCTGGTGCGCAGACAAGACGATCGTCTACACCTCGATCCGCAATCAGTATCCGCAGATCTTCGTCATCTCGGCCGACGACCGCACGCCGCGCAACTTCAGCACGACGCGCTCGAACGTGGTCGAATACAACCCGACGTTCTTCCGCTCCGATTGCCGGCGCATGCTGGTCATCTCGACCCAGAACGGGCGCGGCGAGCTGTGGCGCATCTTCCCCTACCCCGACGCCATGAAGAAGATGTGGGATCAGTTCCCGCTGTCGGGTCAATTCAGCTACCGCGTGTTCCTGAGCGAGCTGCCGCAGAACAACATCATCATCGACGCGGACGTGTCGCCCGACGGGCTGTTCGTCGCATACACACGCCAGAGCCCGAGCGCGTTGGGCGAGAACATCCTGCTCACCACGGTCGAAGACAGCCCGCTCAAAATGAAGTTCACGCAGCTCACCGACGGCCACAGCGACACGAGCCCGCGCTGGAGCGCTGACGGCCAACAGATCGTGTTCGTCTCGCGGCGCGATGGCGGCGGCTCGCAGATCTACGTGATGACGTCGCTGGGCGAGAACGAGGTCAACCTGAGCGGTAACCCTGGCTGGGACGACGTCAGCCCGATCTGGGCTCCGGCGCCGCTTCCCTAGGCGTCCGGCGAGTACCGTGGGGCTATAGGCCGACCGCACGCCGACAGGGGATAATGGGCGGGCCGCGGGTCGGGCGCCGTGGTTGCGCCCACAAGCGGCGCGGTTATCATCGGCTCTGGCCAGGCGGCCGGTTTTTCACGAACTCGGGGTTTCAAGCGGCCGAATGCAAAGCGGTCCGCCGCAACAGACAGACACATGACGACTATCGGTCGGTATGAGATTCGAGGCGAACTGGGGCGCGGCGGCATGGCCACGGTCATGCGCGCGTACGACCCCATGTTCAAGCGCGAAGTGGCCATCAAGGTGCTGCCGCGCGAATTCCTGCATGACCCGGCCTTTCGCGCGCGTTTCGAACGCGAGGCGCAGGTCGTCGCGGCGCTCGAGCACAGCGCGATCGTGCCGGTGTACGACTACGGCGAGAACGCCGACACGGGCCAGCCGTTCATCGTCATGCGTCTGATGACGGGCGGGACGTTGGCCGACAAGCTGCGCGGGCAACCGATGGACCTCAATGAGGTGGCGCGCATTTTGAGCCGCCTGGCCCCGGCGCTCGATTTCGCCCATACGCGCGGGGTCGTCCACCGCGACCTCAAGCCCGGCAACATCCTCTTCGACGGCGAGGGCAACCCGTACATCTCGGACTTCGGTCTGGCCAAGCTGGCCGAGTCCAACGTCAACCTGACCGGAACCGGGCTGATGGGCACGCCTGCCTACATGAGCCCCGAGCAGGCGCGCGGCGAGAAAGAGATCGACGGGCGTTCCGACCTTTACGCGCTCGGCGCGATTGTCTATCAGATGTTGACCGGTCGACAACCGTACGAGGCGTCGACGCCGATCGCCGTGGTGCTCAAGCACGTCAACGAGCCGCCGCCCAACCTGCGCAACGTGCGCCCCGATCTGCCCGCGACCGCCGAGACCATCATCCACAAGGCGATGGCCAAGGATCCGGCCGCGCGCTATGCCACGGCCGGCAGCCTGTCGCAAGACATCACGGGCCTCACCACCTCGACCAGCGCCGCCCTCGGCGCGCCGCCGATCAGCGCCTCGTGGCCGTCGGCGTCGGTCAGCGGCACCCGCGCGGCCAGCCTGCCGCTCGACCCGACGAGCGCCCAGCCGATCTCGGCGCCCGGGTCGACACCGCCGGCGGCGCGCGGTCGCATCGCCGGGTGTTCGACGGGCCTTGTCGCTGGCGTGGCCGTCGCCGGCGTGCTTGTGGTCGCCGCGGTCTTGTGCGTGGCCGGCGTTCTCAACTTCGGGCCCTTCAACGGCCTCGGCGCGGTCACGGCCACGGCCACCGTCGTCGACACAGAGACGCCCGCGCCGCCGACCGAAACCAGCGTCCCGCCCACGCGCACACGCCGGCCGACGCGCACGCCGCTGCCGACGAGCACCGATCGCCCGGAAGCGCCGACGCCCGCCCCCGGCAACGTGCTGGTGCGCGACGACTTCGGCAGCGACACGGGCGCCTGGTCGGTCGGTGACGGGACCGACAGCAGCGTCGCGATCGCCGACGGCAGCTATCTCGTCACGGTCAAGAGCACGAGCATCATCGCCTGGGGGCGCTATCAGTCTCGAACCTACGAAGACATCGCGCTGTCGATGCAGGCGCGCGATCTCAGCGACCTCCCCCAGAACTCGAAGAACTGGCCGGGGTTCGGTTTGATCTGCGGTTACAGCGACGACAACAACTTCTTCTATGCGGGGATCACGGCCGACGGTTACTACGTCGTCAACAAATACAAGAACGGCTCTCTCGTCGGGTTGAGTTCGTCCGACGCCCAGTGGAACCCGTCCAACGACGTCGTGCCGTTCCAGAAGTCGTATGCGCTCAAGCTGGTTTGCGCCGGCGGCGATCTCGCGTTCTACGTCGACGGCAAGCTGCTCGCGCAGTTCTCGGACTCCGACCTGGGCAAAGGCCAGCTCGGTGTCTTCGTCACCAGCTTCGACGCCAAGAACGTCTCGGTCGCCTTCGACAACGCCCTCGTCGAAACGGCCCCGTGAGCGCTGGCGCGAACGCGCCAGCGCTCACGCGCTTTCAATCCCGCACGCATCTGAAACCGAACGCGTCGCGCGTGTCCTGCGCGCCATACACGAGGCGCATGGTCACGCGCACCTGATCGGCGTCGCTGTCCCAACTTCCGCCACGTAGCACGCCACAGGCCGCCGTGTTGCACGCATCCGGCGGACCCGATGAGTCCGGCGGGCCCTGCGGATCGACACGCGGGCTCTGGTTGTAGTAGTTCGGGTCGTACGGGTCGGCGACCCATTCCCATACGTTGCCCGCTAGATCGTAGATCCCCGTGATCGTCGCGCCGGCCGGATAGCTCATCACCGCCACCGTGTCCCCGATGCCGCTCGGTTTGAAGTTGAGCAGCGTCGGCGACGGCGGAACGGTGTCTGAGTCGCGCCACGGGTACGGATTCTCGAGCGTGCGCGCCGCCATCTCCCACTCAGCCTCGGTCGGCAGTCGCCGGCCGGCCCATTCGCAATAGGTGTTGGCGTCGTCGCGGGTCACGTACACGACCGGGAAGTCGGCGTAGTTGGGGTCGTTGTAATAGGTCGGACGCGTGAACGAACGGAAGTTGCGCGGCACCGCGCAAGCGCCGGCCTCGACGCACTTCGCGTACATCGCGTTTGTCACCTCGTGCTGGTCGATCCAGTACGGGCTCAACTCGACGGCATGTTCCGGCCCCTGATCGAGCGCGGCGCTGTCGCGGCCCATGAACCCCGACCGCGGCCCCAGGAAGATCAGGGTCATGCCGTCGGTCAGGGCCACCTCGGTCGCGCCGGGCGCGGGCTCGGTCGGCGGCGCTGTGGGCTCCACGGCCGTCGTCGCGGTCGCGGCGGCCTGCGCCGCCGGGGTGGCCGTGGCGGCGGATTGAGCCGGCGTCGCAGTGGGCGCGGTTGTTACGGTCGCCGCAGCGATCACGGGCGCCGTTGCCGTGGCCGGAGCCGGCGTGGCCGTGGCCCGACCCGAACCGTTGAGCAGAAAGGCTGCGACGGCCAGCGTGCCGAGCCCAACGACCACGACCCCGAGGCCAAGCCCGGCCGGCAGCAACCACCACAGCGGACTGCGGGGCTGGGCGGGCGGCGGCGGGTAGCTGGGCGGAGGCGCGGATGGCGGCGGCGTCCGACGCGGCGGCAGCGACTCGTCCGATGCGGGTCGCCCCGGCGGAAGAGTCATCGCGGGCTCGAAGGACGTCGACTCCCCGGTCGCGGTGACCGTTTCGAGCGCGGACACCATCCGGCTGGCGCTGTCGTAGCGCGTGGTCGGCGCCTTGGCCATGGCCGTCGCGATCACGCTGTCGCAGCCGCGCGGCAGATCGGGGCGGCTTGTGCTCACCTGCGGCACGGGATCGGTGACGTGGCGGAGGGCCATGCCGACGGCCGTGTCGGCATCGTACGGCAGCCGCCCGGTAAGCGTGTGGTACAGCATCGCCCCAAGCGCGTAGATGTCGCTGGCGGGCCCGATCTCCTTGTCGCCGCGCGCTTGCTCCGGGCTCATGTACGCGGGCGTGCCCATCATGCCCGTGGCGCTGAGTTGCGTGGTCGAGTCGGTCAGCTTGGCGAGACCGAAGTCCGCCACATAGGCGTTGCCGGTGTCGTCGAACAACACATTACCGGGCTTGAGGTCGCGGTGGACGACACCGCGCGTGTGCGCGCGATCGAGCGCGGGCGCGAGCTGGCGGTACAGGCGAACCGTCTCGCTCAGGTCCAGCGGCCCCGCTTGCAGCCGATCGGCCAACGACCCGCCCGTCATCAGGCGCATGACGATGTAAGGCTGCTGCGACTCCGGGTCCTCGCCGAAGTCGTACACCGGCACGATCGCGGGGTGTTCGAGCGCCGCGATGGTCTCGGCTTCGCGTTGAAACCTGGCGCGCAGATCGGGCTGGCTGAGCAGGTTGGCCGGCAGGACCTTGATGGCCACCTCGCGGCGGAAGTTCGGGTCGTAGGCGCGGTACACGGTCGCCATGCCGCCCTGCCCGATCGTGCCCTGGAGTTGATATCGGCCGATTTGTTTCATGATCACACAGCAGTTAACGCGGGCGCTCTAACCTTTGACCTGTCAGGTCGACACGCGATTCTCGGGGAATCAAGCCCCCACGAAAACCGGTTCTGCGAATTCGGCCCGGTTTTTCTAACCTGGAGGTCGCGTGGCCAAAAGCCGACCGATCACGACTGATTATACCGACGCCTTGATAGAATCCCCGGCATGCCCCTCTCGATCCTGGCCCTGACCACGGCCACCTTCCACACCGACGAACTCCAGCAGATCCGGGCGGTTGCGCCCGACGCGACGATTACGCATCGCCTGGCGCGCGACTGGGAAAGCGTGTCGCGCGACCTCTGGGCGAGCCTCGACGTGCTGTACACCGTCGACCCGCTACCAGACCCGGCCCTCGCGCCCAATCTGCGCTGGGTCCAGCTCCACTTCGCCGGCGTGGAAGACGTCGTCACGCAGCAGCTGGCGCGCACCGTGCCGATCACAAACGCCTCCGGCGTGCACGCGACGCAGATCGCCGAGTGGACCCTGGCCGCGATCCTCGCGCACAGCCGGCGGCTGCCGCTCGCCTTCGCGCTGCAGCAGCGCCATGAGTGGCCGAAGGACCGCTGGGGCCTGTTTGTGCCGAACGAGTTGCGAGGCGCGACGGTGGGCGTCGTGGGGTACGGCGCGATCGGGCGCGAGATCGGCCGGCTGTGTTCGGCTTTCGGCATGAACGTGATCGGGCTGCGCCGCGGGGCAGGCGACGATCCGACGCGCCCGCGTTGGACACCGCCCGAGCTGCGCGTCCTGCCGCCGGCGCCGGCGCGGATCGAACCGACAGCGGCGCTGCCCAATGTGCTGCCCGAATGCGATGTCGTGGTCCTGGCGTTGCCGCTCACGACCACGACGCGTGGTCTGTTCGACGCCGGCTTGTTCGCGCGCATGAGGCCCGGCGCCCTGCTCGTCAATATCGGCCGCGGTGGCGTGATCGACGAACCCGCCCTCATCACCGCCCTGGCCCAGGGACGCCCTGGCGCCGCCGCCCTCGACGTCTTTGCCACCGAGCCGCTCCCGTCTGAGAGCCCGCTCTGGGCGGCGCCCAACGTCCTGATCACGCCGCACGTCAGCGGCTTCTCGCCGCGCTACGACGCGCGCGCCATGTCGCTCTTCGCCGAGAACCTCGACCGCTTCCTCAAGGGAGAACCGTTGTTCAATCGAGTGGATGTTGCCGCTGGTTACTAAACGAGAACGCGGGCCAAAGGCTGTAGTACGGCCTTCGGCCCGCGTGGATCGTCCTGGGTCTGCGCGTGTCGGCGGTCGTCTCTAGAACACCGCTTGCTCGGCGGCGTATCCGGAGGCGCGCAGATTCGCGAGCACGGTCTGGCCGTGGTCGGGATCGCGCACCTCGAGCACCATGACGATGCCCACCTGGTTGATCGGGCTGAGCCATACCGAGCGGCGGTGGTAGATGTCGATGACGTTCGCGCCGGCGTTGGCCACGCACGCGATCAGCGGCGCCAGGTTGCCCGGCCTGTCGTCGACCATCACCCGCAGCACGAGCGAACGACCCTGCCGCACCGCAACCTGCTCGAGCACGCGGCCAAGCAGGTTGCCGTCGATGTTGCCGCCGGCCAGCGGCGTGACCACGCGGCACCCCGCCGGCACCGAGACGCGACCGGCCAGCAGAGCCGCGACGCCGGCCGCGCCGGCGCCCTCCACGACCATGTGCGACGACAACGCCAGATGCGCGATCGCGTCGGCGATCTCGTTGTCGTCGACCTCGACCACGTCGTCGACGAGTTCCTGGATCAGCGGTAACGTCAACGTGCCGGGGCGTTTGACGGCGATGCCATCGGCGATGGTCCGCGCGCTCGGCGCCGTCACCGGCTCGCCGCGCCGCAGCGACTCGCGCACCGCCGAGCACCCGGCCGCCTGAACGCCGATCACGCGCGCGCTCGGCCGGCGTTGCTTCACGGCGGACGCGATCCCGCTGATCAGACCGCCGCCGCCGATCGGGACGACGACGATATCGACCTCGGGCACGGCCTCGACGATCTCGAGGCCAAGCGTGCCCTGCCCCGTGATCACGTCGCGGTTGTTGAACGCATGCACATAGGTCAGATCGCGCTCGCGTTCGAGATCGTGGGCGTACATCACGGCATCGTCAAACGACGCGCCGTGCAACACCACCTCGGCTCCGAATCGGCGCGTGGCCGTCACCTTGGTCAACGGCGCGTGCTCGGGCATCACGATCACGGCCGGCACGCCGAACAATCTGGCCGCAAGCGCCACGCCCTGAGCGTGGTTCCCGGCCGAGCCGGCCACGACGCCACGACCGCGTTGCTCGGGCGTGAGGCGGCTGAGGCTGTAATAGGCGCCCCGGATCTTGAAGGACCCGGCCAGTTGCGTGCTTTCGGCTTTGAGCGAGACCTGCGCACCGAGCAGATCCGAAAGGCGCCCGTCGGGGATCATGGGCGTCGCCCGGATCACCGGGCGCAGCACCTCGCGGGCTCCTTCAATATCCTTGAGCGGGATGGGCATGGATAGGACTCTCCACAATCAACGTCTTGGTTGGCATCATTATAGGCGCGTTGCAAGCCGCTCAAACGCGCCGGGAGTCACGGACTCGAGGTTGTAACAGCCCCCCAGTTTCGGAAGAAATTCACTATACTCCGCCATCATGCGTGTCCTCATCGGGTATGGACGTCTGTTCTTCTGCGGACTGATCACGGTGGTCGCCATCGCGCTCTGGCGCTGCGGCGATCTGGCGCTGCGGCTGGCAAACCCGGTCGCCCGGTTCGACTGGCGCAACCGATGTCTGCAAGACTGGGCGCGCGCGATGCTCGGCACGCTCCGTGGCCGCGTCACGCGCGAGGGCGCACCGCCGCCGGAGGCCGTGCTCTTCGTCTGTAATCACCTCAGCTACGTCGACCTGCTGGTGTGTCTCGCGGAGTGGCCGTGCGTGTTCGTCTCAAAAGTCGAGGTGACGCGCATTCCCGTGATCGGCGCCGTCGCTGCCGATGTCGGCACGATCTTCATCGATCGCCAGGACTTCACGGACGTGGCCCGTGTCAACGCGCGCATCGAGCAAACGTTGGCGACCGGACTGAGCGTCGTGATCTTCCCGGAGGCCACGACCACCGAAGGCGCGGGGCTGCTGCCCTTCCATGCGCCCCTGTTGGCGTCGGCGGCGCGGTCGGGTCGCCCGGTCTGGTACGGCGCCCTGCACTACAGTGCACCGCCAGGCGCCCGTCCGGCCTCCGAAGCCGTCGCCTGGGGCGAGGACATCGGCATGCGCGAACACATGCAGCGCCTGATCAGCCTGCCCTCCTTCACGGCGCGCATCCGCTATGGCCGCGCCCCAATCACCGGAACCGATCGCAAAGCCCTGGCCCGCGACCTGCGCGCCGCCGTCACGACCCTATTTGAGCCGGTCGGTCAGTAACGGCGTCGACACGCGAAAACAGGCGGCCTGTCTGCATGGACAGGCCGCCTGTTTGTTATTGGGTCGTGCAATTCGTCGGGCAAAAATAGCGCGCCGAACGCCGCGCACGCTCGGGGGGAAAGCGTGTGGTCGCGGCCGTCGGCGCGCTCGCTGACCCCGCTTGCGTTGCGTTTCCACTCGGAGGGGGGAGAAAAGCCGGGTCAGCTAAGTAAGCATATCGTAACTCCAGAATTTAGACAAGACAAGTAGTAATTGAGGACAAGCTGGTCGCGGCTCCCGTCCATCTCAAACCAAACTCGAACGACTAGAACCGCGATTTTGGGGCCCTGGCCGGGTAACCTTTGCCCGCCTCAACACGACCCATTGCAGATCGACAATTCGGTCGCGCTTTCCCGGAGACCCTCTGGAATCCAACGCATGCCGCCCCAAGCCGATGGCCTTGCGACGCCACGACACTCGACCGCAACGCTCGCTGCGCGCCTGGCGGCGATCGGCCGTGTGGTCGCGCGTCTGCCCATCGTGCGGGCCATGGACGACGCGCCCGGGTTCGTCGCGCCGATCTGGTTTCAACGTCGGCTACCGGTCAATGCTGGGACGCTGGTCGCCTGGATCGCGGCCGATCTCGCTCTGGTCGCGGTGCTGAGCGTCGGGCTGGTGTCGTTGAGCCGCACGGCGCAGTTGGCCGCCAACCAACGGCCGGCACGCGCGTTGGCCGTTGCGACGGCCGCACCGCCCCTGACCATCGCGTCGGCGGCATCGCCGCACCCACCCCTCCGAATCGCCGGAAGCGGTCGCGCCGTCGCGCCCGGGCTCGAACTCCCATCGTCGGGAGTCGCGGCGATCGCATCAGTCGACGACGCGGCCACAGACGGCCTGTCTCATCCCGCGGCGCTCCTCTCCACCGCGACACCTGTTGATCCGCCGACGCCGATCCCGGCTCAGGCGGCCACGACGCCCGAGCCCGCCGCGCTCAACCTGATCGCCGTGGCCCAGCCGGCGGCGTCGGCGACGCCGACGCTCGCCCCCGTGACGTCATTGCCTACGGCGACTGCCGAGCCGACGTCGACCGAGATCTCGACGGAGACTCCCACGGCAGTTGCCACCGAAACGATCGCGTCCACGCCCACTGCTACCGATACGGCGCCACCCACCGAGACCGCCAGCCCAACCCCGACGGAAACGCCGACCCGCACCCCGGTGCCGTTGGTGGTGAGCACCTGGACGCCGACGTTGCCCGGCGCGCCGGGCTGGTACGGCTATGGCGCCTGCGCCCTGCACGAGCAAACGGGCCCGGTCGGCGGCAACCCCTTGATCTGGCCGGCCGACAGTCATACCGTCAGCGGCTATGTGTATAGTGGCTGGCATCCCGGCATCGACGTGTCGGCGGTCTACGGCGATCCGATCTATGCGATCGACTCCGGAGTGGTCGTCTACTCGGGCTGGAACGACACGGGCTATGGCACCTTTCTCATCATCGATCACGGCGATGGACTCTGGTCGGCGTACGCCCACCTGAGCCAGACGCTCGTCGGCTGCCTCGATCCTGTGGCACAGGGGCAATTGATCGGGCTGGCCGGGGCAACCGGCAACGCCATGGGCGCGCATCTCCACTTCGAGATCTTTCAAACGGGGATCGGTCAGATCAATCCCTGGCCGCGTTTGCCGTAATACCGACCCCGCGATACGGCCGCAACGAACCTCGACAACCGACCTGCGGGGTGACGGAGATCGACCCTCGCCTTCACCCAACAATGCCCATGTTCCAGAAGCAGGCGTGATTGGGCCCTTGTCCTTCGGCTCACACCTCTGCCGCTATTCGGTGCACGTGCGGTCGTCGGATCTCGCCAGTGTTGTTTCGATGATGTGGTTGGAGATGCGTGTGTGGGGTGCGGCGGATCAGGGCACCATGACCCCTGGTGGCCATGGTTCGAATCGTTTGATCCGATCACCGCGGGGGATTTCCGCCGGCTCAGCGCTTCAATCGGTGGATGACCGCGGATCAAACACGCGCGGGTGCCAGATATTGCGCGAAGCGTTCGAGGATGTCGGCCAGTTGCGCCGCGGTCAAGGGATCGAAGTGCAAGGCCGAGTCATCCGCCGTGGGCCGCCACGCGACCCACCCGCCGTGGGCGTCTCCAGGGAGCACCCAGGTGCGGCGCGCCGCTTCGGCTTGGCCTGCGTTCAAACGAATCACCAAGACCGACCCACCCGCTTCCACCGCCAGGGCGCCGGCCAGCCGAGCGGCGGCCTCTTCGCCCACACCCGCCGCACGCAACGCAGCTGTCGAAGCCTCGGCGCCGCCGTTTCGCGCCAGTTCACGTGCGCCCGAGAACACGGTCTCGGCCACGGCCAAGCCCTCGGCCCCCGACGCGACGTCGGGATCGACGCCGAGGAAGCGCAGATCGCGGCGCGCCAGGAGCAGCGTGTCGTCCACCCACCCGAGGCGGTAACCCGCCCCCGCGTCGCCTTCGAGCGACACATAACCCACGTCGTCGGCGAAATGCAGCGCGGCGCCGCCGCCGACAGCCCGCTCGGCCACGATGACCAGGCGCGGATCGACGACGATCGACGCCAGCCGCATCAACCCGGTGTCGGGGATCGCCTGTCGGGGCGCGTCGCCGGTGACCAGCCCGCGCGCGCGCAACTTGGCCAGCCCCGATGAAAACGCAGCCTCGCGCGCCGCTGGATCGGCCGGCACGACTTCGGCCAGGCCGAAGACACGCGTCGCCGAGAGAAGGAGTACGACGGCTGCAAACTCGTCACGATCCAGTTCAATACCGTTCATGACCTGTCATCCCTTTGTTGAGCTTCGTCGCGCAGACGCCGACGTCGGCTACCGCTGCGTGCGACTCGTCGTTCGCGGTCATCCTAGAACACGCTCTTGATCTTATCCCAGGCGTTGCTCAGGGTGTCGGCGCCTTTGACGACGCCGTCCATCACGCGCGCTTCGGCCTGGGTGCGGAACCCGTTGTCGCCGGTCAACTCGCCCCAATGCCGGATGCCGGCCCGTTGCCCGGTCAGCGGGCTCGTCGGGTCGCGGCCCTCGAGGTGCAGGTAGTCGTAGCCCGGTCCGTCGCCTTGCGCGTTGAGCATGTACCCGGCCGCGTCGTGGAAGATCCCGTGATAGCTGACCGCCGTGTCGCCCGCGTCGACGGCGTAGTTGCCGGGGCCCACGAGACCGCCGCTTGGGTTGAGTAACGCGCCAAAGGTCGGATCGATGCCATAGGCATCGCCGATGACCTGACCATAGCGCAGCTGATTGGTCGAGCCCATGAACTCCGGGTGCGTCGAGAGGGCGGTGTGCGCCACGCCGCCGAGGGGCGACACAGCGCCGACGAGCACGTCGCGCAGGCCGGGGCTTTGCTTGAGGGCATCGCGCTCATACCCGTTCGAGTCGGCGCGATCGCGCAGTTGAAGATACTTGTCGTACTCGGCCCGGATCTCCTCGACCGGTCGGCCGCGGAGGTCGGCGAGCTTCTGCAGCGCCTGGTCGCGCGCGGCGCCGGTCGGGTTGTCGTAGAGCGTGTTCATCACGTCGCGCAGCTCGGTCGAGTTCTCGCCCTGGAAATGGCGATCGATCATGCCACGCATGTAGTCGTCTTTGAACAGGCTTTCGGGATCGCGTTGAAGCAGCGGATTGTCTTTCTGCCAGGTCGGCGTCGAACTGCCGCCACCCGTCGAACCGCCGCCCGGATCGCCGCTGCCGCTCGCGCCGCCCGGGCCGCCATCGCCGCTGCCTGAGCCGTTCGAGCCGCCGCCCGCGCCGCCCGTGGCGCCGCTGTCAGTCGGCCCGCCCTGCGGCACACTTCGGCCGTCGAGGACACGGGCCGCGTCCGCTTCTGCCTGGCGGACGCGTTTTTCGATCTTGGATGTGACGGTCGCGGCCTGCGTCAGCGCGCGCTGGAGGCGGGTCAGGGCCGGCAGCACTGAGTCGTTCATTTCGCCAGAGAACGCCTTGGCCCCACGCCCCACCCAGTCGCCGCCTTCGAGTGTCTGCAATCGCGCACGCAGATCCTGCAGCGTCCGTTGAGTGGCGTCAGCCTCGCCCTGAAAGCTGCGGCTGATGGCGGCAAGTTGGTCGTAGTCGGCCCGAACGCGTGAACCTGGCATCCCGGTGTCCCCCCGGCGTGTGTGTCATCCTGAAGCGCGCAGGTTCAGGGTCTCAGGAAAAGCGTCCCGACGTCAAGGGCAACGTTCCCGGACGGGGCGGGAAGTTCGTCCCGCGGGATCCGGGACGCGGCCACTCAGCCGCCACGGGCCGCCACCCGCCCGGGGGCGATGACCTGGCCGATGCCTCCGATGACCCGGTGCGTGCGGGCTGGAGCGCCTATAATCCGCGCGTGGCAGGCGACCACGCGTCAGCCCACATGCGGCGTGTCGGGGCGGATCGTCGGGCGCCCACCCTGACCACCGCCGCCGTCACCGATGCGCTTGCGCGCCAATACGCCCGGTGTGCAGACATCGCCGTGACGGCAATGCGAAGTGTGCCCGTACGGAACAAGGAGGCAGCCGATGCGAACGGGAATCCAGATCGTCATCGGGTCGTTGGCCGGCGTGATCGCGGCCGGCCTGGCCGTGGTCCTGTTTCTCGCCACAAGCGACTTCCTGGTCATGTTTGCGTCCACGCCGTGCGTGTTGGGGCTGGCCGGCGTCCCGGCAGGTTACCTGGCGGCGCGGACCGGGGGCGCGCTGGGCGCCGGCGCGCGAGGTGGTGCGTTGTCAGGCGCGATTGGGATGCTGATCGTGAGCGTGGCCGCGCTTCTGGCGACGCTGGTGTTTGGCGCCGCGGGTTTCATGGGCGGTGGGTTCGAGCGTGAGGGCGGCGCCATGATGGCGGCGATGGGCGCCGTCTGCGGCGGCGGATTGATCGCAAGCGTGATCGGCATCGCGCTCGCGGCCGGCGGGGGCGCGATCGGCGGCCTGCTGGCCGGCGGCTCGAAATCGTCGCCCGGGTGACGGCGTTGGTTCGACGAGAAACGGCGCGGCCCACGGAGACAACTCTGTGGGCCGCGCTATTGTGTGACGTGAACGGGTCGGCTTAGGCCTTGCGTTCGGGCTGGAGCAGCCCGGCCACCCAGGCCTCGGTGACCAGCCCCGTGAACGTCGTCACGTGGAAACGCTGCATCAAGCGTTGGATGATGTGATCGACGTCGTCGGGCGTGATCGCCAGCGCGGCGGCCGTGGCCTCGGGCGTGTTGCGCGACGCCACGAGCTTGAGCACATGCCGCTCGAAGGCGCTGATGTCGTCGGTCGTGAACATCTTGTGGCGGTCGGCCAGCTTCTGGCGGACCAATCCGCTCAGCCACGCCTCGCCACGCGCGACGGCCAGCACGCCGGCGATGATGTCGCGTGGATGCTCGTCCTTGAGGATGTAGCCGAGCGCGCCGGCGTTGAGCATGGCGTAGATGTGTTCCTGGTCGCCGTGGGCCGAAAGCACCACGGTGCGCAGGTCGGGCTGCGTCTTGCGCCAATGCGCGATCGCCTTGGTGACCGGCGATCCGGGCATCGACACGTCGATCAACACGATATGCGGTTTGATCGCATCGACCTGGACGATGGCGTCGTCGGCGCTTTCGGCCTCGCCCACGATCTCAAGCTCGGGAGCAGCCGACAGGAAGGCGCGGATGCCGGCCCGCATCACCGGGTGGTCGTCGACGATCACGAGCCGAATCGGCGCCTCGATCGGTTGGCGCACCGTCGCGACGGCCAGGGCATCAAGCGTGGGGTTGGGCGAACTGTAGGTCATGCGGACTAACCCTCCAACTGCGGCATCAGCGGCAGATAGACATCGATGTTGGTGCCATGGCCGGGCAGCGACTGGACGCTGATCGCGCCGCCGACGGCGGCCACGCGTTCGTCGGCCCCCAGCAGGCCGAAATGGTTGGTGCGGGCCGCGCGCTTGCGCGCCTCGGCCACGTCGAAACCGCGCCCGTCGTCACGGACATTGAGCCGGACGACGTCGGGCTGGATGGCGACCCGCACCTGGATCGTGCGAGCCTCCGAATGCTTGTCGGCGTTCGACAACGCCTCCTGCAACACGCCCAGCGCGGCCGACGCCACGGCATCGGGCACGCTGGCGTTCGGATCCTGATCCACGATCAGCTCCGCCTTACGCTGTGTGCGCATCTGGAACGCCGCCACCGACGCGCGCACGGCGGCGCCCAGGCCCAGCGTGTCGAGCGTCGGATCGCGCAGTTCGGCGCAGATCCCACGGATCTTCTCGACCAACTGCAGCGTGTTGTCGCGCAATTGCGGCGCGGTCGGGGCTTCGAGCACCGCCAGCCCGTACGAGTGCGCGATCAAGGGCTGGATGATATCGTCGTGCAAGTCGCGGGCCACACGCTTGCGCTCTTCGCCACGCACCGACATGACCTGCTGCGAGAGCATGCTGGCCTGGTCGCGCTCACCCTCGAGGTCGATGAACAACTTGCGCCGGTGAAACGCCGCCGCCGCCGACATCGCCACCAACTGCAGCACGATCAACTCGTCGATATCGTAAAACGTCACGCCGGTGCGGTAGCCGACCAGGATCAGGCCGGTCAGCTTCTTGTCCATGCGCAGCGGCAGGACGGCGCGCGCCCACGGGACGTTGAGGATTGCGCGCTGTTCGCCCGAGGCGAGTAGCGCCGAGCGGATCTCGTCAAACTCTCTTACCCAAACGTTTTCGGCCAGGCCGCGCCAGAGCACAGAGCCGTCCTGCACCCGGATCCCTTCGGCGGCGCGGGCCAGGCCGGAGTTTTCGGGGTCGTACAGACGATTGTCGCGGTCAAGCAGCAACACGGCCGAGTCGTGGATCTGCAGCTGGCGGTTGATGATCTCGCGCACCTGGCTCGAGAGGTCGTGGCGCTCGACGCGCAGGTCGATGGCGCTCATGGCCTCGCCGGCGACCTGCAGCGGCTGGGTCCAGCGCCCAAACAGCAGCCAGCTCAGCCAGCGGTCGATGGCCTGCATGAGCGGCCCGGCCACCACCCCGCCGATCAGGGCCGCGATCCAGATCATGGACTGACGCGGGATGTCTTTGAAACCCGGGAAGGCCATCACCAGAACGAACACAATGACGACGATGACGGCCGTGTAGGCATAGACGATCAGACGCGCCATCTTCCGATCTTGCGCCATTCTGCGGAAGCGCAGGATGGCGTAGCCGTAAGCGATCGGGAGCAGCGCGACCGAGATCAACGTGTACGTGGCGCCAGGGATGTCAGTCAACCCCAGCAGATAGGGGAGGACCAACACGCCCAGGAAAGGGCCTAGCGCGAGGATGCCGCCCACCGCGACCACACCCAGCTGGCGGCGCTCGCCGAGCGTCGGGCTCCGACCCCAGCTCCAGACCAGCAGCACGATCCAGAGGACGAGATTGAGCGCGAACCAGGCGAAACCCGTGGTATGCGCCATCCGGTTGATGGCGCCATCCAGTGTGGCCGGCGCCAGAGCACCCCACAGCGTACCAGTAGCAGCCACCACAGCGATGAAGATCAGCGCGGTCTTGTTTCGTGCAGCGCGGTATGGTCGCGGAAAGTGGGTATGTACCAGGGTGCCCAGCGCGCCCAGGGCCCAAAACCCGGTCGAGTAGACCCGGTACAGCCAGACCGGGCCATACTGGGCGATGCCACCGGCCGCAAAGGGGACCGCGGCCAGGACGAAAAAAGCTCCGGCGATTCGGGCGTTGCGTTTTGTGTCGTCGGGGATCGCGGTCTGCAGCAGCAGGATCGCACCCACGAGCCAGGCCACGGCTGCTGTCGGGAGGCCGATGGCGGATTCCAGGACCGCATCCAGACTGGGCGCTTGGGTGACGAAACTGCGGGTCAAAACCCGATCCCCGCGTCGGTAGGTAATCGCGACGCTATCGCCGATGGTGACGGTCTCCGGTAAACCGGAGCGCAATTCACTGACCCGAACGCCGTCCACCGCCAGGATGACGTCGGTCATCGTCAAGGAATCTTCGAGCTGAGCATCAGCGGCCTGGGACTCAATAACACCCGTGTTGTTCCATTGCACGCCAATTGTGGGTAGTCGGACCATCAGCCAAGCGGAATACGCGATCAACACGCCGGTCAGGCTGATGAGGGAGAGGGCGACCAGCAACCAGAGGCGTTTCATCATCGTCGTGTCGCCCGCCTGCCCAAGGGATCAGGGTGGGGCCTTGAATGCGTTGACCATCTCGTCCACAAGCCGTTGGAGCGCCGCCCGCTCGGGGCTCGGGATCAATCTTACTTCGCTCAGCGCCTGGCTGGCACGCTGCCAGCGTCTGGCGACTTCGACGGCGCAAAACAATCGGGCGCCGGCTCGAACAAGGATTTCGAAGGCGCGCCGAGCCGCCTCGGGTGCGCGCGTGGCGCGAAAGGTCTCGATCTGGGCAAACGCTTCGGCGCTTTGTTCCGGCGCCAGCCGCTCGAGCGCGTATGCCAGGGCGACGTTCGAGAAGCGTTCAAGCGTTTGCGGCCGGGTCTGGCCGAGGCCCTCGACCAGTTCAAGATCATCATGGATCTGAACGATCGTGCCCAAAGCTCGACCGTAGGTATCCATCGCGGCGACCTCGGTCTCTGAGGCACCGGCGCACAGTGCGCCCAAAGCACAGCCCAGCGCGAAGGACGCGCCTGTCTTCTTTTCGGCTATGTTAAGCGATTCTTGGACGGAGGGCCGATATTTTATGACATCTTCAGACTGACCCTCCAGCGTTTCGCGCAGATATGCGTAGACGGCCCGCTGCCATTTGACTGGCATCTGCCCGATCAACTCAGTGGCGGAGAAGGTCAGGGACACCCCGACGTTGATCGCCCGGGCAGGCGTCAATGGGGGGGCGACATGCTCGTCCTGGACTTGATCGAACGCGGCGGCTGCGTCATACAACAAAGCCCAGGCCTCCTGAGAGGCCTGGGCCTGTTCGGCGGTTCCGCCGAGGGCAACGCACGTGATCGTCGGCAGGAAGGTAATGAGCGGCCGGTTTCCCTCTGGCAAGGACCAGGGGCCAGCTGCCTCCACCAGGCGGGAGGCACGCTTGATTGCTAGACAGTCCGCACGTAGAACGTCAACCTGGTCACCCATTACCGGGAAGAATGCTCAGGTTTAGGGCCAATTGGCTGTGACGATGAACGTGCGCGGATCGAGCAGTTTCTCGATCTCGGTCTGGCCCAGCCCCAGGCGCGCCAGCAGGTCACGCACTTCTTGGGACAACGTCTCGAACGACACGAGCTCGGTGGACGCGAAAACGGTGGAAGCGGTCTCCATGATGCAGTCTCCTCTCGGTTGTGATCAATCGAACGGTTTGTGCCGCGTCCAGTGTGGGGCTGGGCGATAGAGTCGATATTGCTCTATCAGCGACAGGTTGACTATATCATGGCTTTACAGTTTGTAAATGCAGGTTTGTAATGGTTTTCCTCACTAATTTTTATGACATTGACAATATTGGCTTATTTTTATGTCATCACCACGACGCTCCGAGCCTGTTTGAAGCCTGCAAACAAATCGCTTCCGTAGTTAGAATAAATGTTCTACAATAGATCCCATGCTTCCCCAGCGGCACCTGGCGCATGTGCGGGTCCCGAACCTACCCGTACAAGTGGAACGGCCACGTATCGGTCCAGGCACGTTGTTGATCGCCAGTGCGATCGCCCCCGGTACGCTGCTCGCGTGTAGCGCCGAGGCCGTGGCGATCGGGCTTGGTCCAGGCAGTTCCCGCTACACGGCCCAACAGTTGCTCCCGGAAGCGACGCTCATCGACGCCGATGAACACGCTTATCATGCCGTGCATGCCGCGATCCAGGCGGCGCTGCAGACCTTCACACCGGAAATCGAAACCCTCGGCCTGGGCGAATGGGTGCTGGACTTGCGCGGCATCCGCAGCGCATCGGAGAACGTGGGAGCGGAAAGTGCGGGGAGCGGGAAGCGCAGGAGTGAGAAGCGCGAGGGCGCAAAAGCGGTCGCAGCGGAAGCGCGCTCGGCCACCGAGCAACAGGTGCGCGTTCCCACAGATGGGGGTGAAAAGCGGTCTCAGGGCGAAGAGCGACCCGCGTTCAGGCAGGCCGCCTTATTCGAGCGCGTCACGACGGCCCAGCCGAGGTTGTTGGTTGAAGACGCGCCACCTCAGCCGGTCAGGCAGGCCGAGGCGCGGCCCAGGCCCGCGCGCGCCAGGGCTCAAGCCAGACAGGCCGAAGCCTCGACGACGCAACCGCTCACTGACATCGCGCAGGCCATCCTCACGGCCGTTCAGTCCGCCAGCGGCCTGCAGGTGCAGATCGGCGTGGCGAGCAATCGGTTCACGGCCGAGCAGGCGGCGAAGCACGTAGAGCGTGAAGCGATCGTTCCCACGCTCCCGCGCTCCCCCGCTCCCCCGTGCGTCGTGCCCACCGGCGAAGAGGCCCGCTTCCTGGCGCCGTTGTCGATCGACGTGCTGCCGCATCTGCCGGGCGAGGCGCGGCGCCGGCTGCGTCTGCTCGACCTGCACACGCTCGGCGACCTGGCGGCGTTGCGCAAGCCGGCCGTGCTGCGGCAGTTCGGCGGCGACTTCGCCGGCCTGCACGAACTGGCCTGCGGCCGCGATCCGCGACCCGTGCGCGTCGACGCCCCTCCCCTGCGCATCGTGCGCTCGCTGCTCCTGCCTGACCTGGAAGAGCGCGGCCTGATCCTCACCGCGCTCGGGCGCCTGGCGCGTCAGGTCGGGCGGGCCCTGCAGCTCAGCGGCCACCATGCCGAGGCGCTGCGGTTGACGCTTACGCTCGACGACGGCCAGCGGCTCGAGATCGGCGCGACCGTCAAGCCGCCCTCTTCCGACGAGACCCGCTTGATGCGCCTGGCCGCGCAATTGCTCGGCCGTCTCGACGTGCCTGCGCCGGTCGTCAGCGCCGCGGTCAGCGCCTATCCGTTGCGTTCGTGGCACCTGGGCTATTACCAACGCGCGTTGCGCGAGGCCGGCGCCGTCAGCGAACGGCAAAACCGGCTCGAGGAAGCGCTGCACACGGTGGCCCGGCGCTTCGGCGAGGCAACGGTGCGCGTGGCCGCGCTGTTCGGCCCACCGCTGCCCCTGCCCATCGAGGTCGAGCTCGATGGCAACGGCCAGCCGCTGCGCTTTCGCCTGGGCGGGCGCGGTTATGCGGTGCTGATCGTCGACGAAACCTGGCGCGAAGAACGCCGCTGGTGGGACCGGCCGATCCGACGCGATTACTTCCGCGTCCAGGTCGGAGACGGTTCACCGCGCACGCTTTATCAAGATTTGGATCGGATGACCTGGCATCTCGACCGAGCCTGGCCGAGATGAATTGGGCGATCGGGGGATCGGGGGATTGCGGCCATCAGCCGTGCCCAATCACCCAATTCCCCGATCGCCCAATCACCCAATGTTTATAGAGTTGCATGCCCACTCCTGCTACAGCCTGCTCGACGGCGTCGCGACGCCCGAGGCCCTGGTCGCGCGCGCCGCAGCGCTGGAGATGCCGGCGCTGGCACTGACCGATCATGACGCCGTGTACGGGTTGCCGGCGTTCGAGACCGCCGCCGAACAACACGGCTTGCATGCCATCCTGGGCGCCGAGCTGACCCTCGCCGATGACACGCATCTCACCCTGCTGGCCGAGACCCAGGCCGGTTACGCCAACCTGTGCCGGCTGATCACACTCGGCCATCGCGACCAACCCAAGGGCGAGACGCGGCTGCCGCGCGCGTTGCTGGCCGCGCACGCCGATGGCCTGATCGCGCTGACAGGATGTCGCCGCGGCAGCGTGGCGACTCGTCTGTTGGCGCGCGACCGCGACGGCGCCGCGCGCGCCCTGGCCGAACTGGTCGACGTGTTTGGGCGCGGCCAGGTGGTCGTCGAACTCCAACGCCACTTGCAACGTGGCGACGTGCCGTTGACGCGTGAGTTGGCTGAGCTGGCCCGCACGCACGGCCTGCTGGCAGTCGCCACCGGGAACGTCCACTATCTGGAGCGCGACGATGGAGTCGTGCAAAGCGCGCTGACCAGCATCCGCACACGCGTGCCGCTGACGACGTCGACCGGCTTCTTCTGGCACCGGCCCGCGCTGACCGCCACCAATCACGAACGCTTCCTGCGCGGCACTGCCGCGATGCTGGCGCTGTACGCCGATCTGCCGGAAGCCGTCCATGCCACCGAAGCGATCGCCGAGCGGTGCACGGCCCGACTGCCACGCGGGCTGCAGGTGCTGCCGCCCTTCCCCACACCGCCCGGGCATGACGCCGACTCGTATCTGCGCAAGGTGTGCTGGGCGCGGTTGGGGCAAGGAGGCGCGAGGCGCGCGGGAACGGGGGCGCGCGCGAGCGGGGGACCGCGCGAGCGGGGGACCGCAGGCGCACGGGCCCCCTCCTTGGAAGCACGCGAGGCGAGGTCGGCGTTTGAGCAACAGGTGCGCGCATCCACGGAGGGGGTTGGGGGTGGCCCGGCCGCGAACGTCGCCGAAGTCTTGCTCGAAAAAGAGCTCGGCCTCATCCGTCAGCTCGGGCTGGCCAATTACTTCCTGGTGGTCGCCGACATCGTCGCGTTCTGTAAGCGCACGGGCATCCTGTGCCATGGCCGCGGCTCGGCGGCCAACAGCCTGGTGGCGCACCTGCTTGGGATCTCGGCAGTCGACCCGATCGCGCAGGATCTCGTCGTCGAGCGCTTCTTATCGGTCGAGCACGGCGGCACGCCCGATATCGACCTCGACATCGACGCCGCGCGGCGCGAGCGCGTGATCCAGTACGTCTACGACCACTATGGGCGCGAGCACGCCGCCATGGCCTGCACGTATGTGACCTATCGCTCACGTAGCGCCGTGCGTGATGCGGCATATGCCCTGGGAATGGGACAGGCCGAGGAGCGCGAGAGCGTGGCAGCGGAAAGCGATCACGCTCCCGCGCTCTCCGCTCCTCGCGCCTTCCCGCTCCCGCGCGTCCTGCGCTCCCGCGCTCCCACGCATGACGAGCCTCCACCCGCCGTCGCCGCGCTGGCCGAACGGCTGCTCGGGCTGCCGCGGCATCTCGGGCTGCACAACGGCGGCATGATCGTTAGCGGCGCGGAACTGATGGCGTTGATGCCGATCGAGCCGGCCAGCATGGAGGGCCGCACCGTCGTGCAGTTCGACAAAGAAGGGCTGGAGGCGCTCGGGATCGTCAAGATCGACCTGCTCGGCCTGCGCATGCTCTCGGCCATCGCCGACGCGCTCGCCCAGATCCTGTCGACGCGCGGCAAGACGATCGATCTGTACGCGCTTGACGGGAAGGACCCGGCCGTGTTCGACCAGATCTGCTCGGCGCACACCATCGGGCTGTTTCAAGTCGAGAGCGGCGCGCAGGTCTCGATCATCCCGCATCTGCAGCCGCGCTGTTTTCAGGACCTGATCGCCGAAGTCAGCCTGATCCGTCCGGGGCCGTTGCAGGGCAACATGGTGCGGCCGTACATTCGGCGGCGGCAGGGGCTCGAGCCGGTGCAATACCTGCACGCGTCGCTCAAACCCGCGCTCGCGGAGACGTACGGCGTGATCGTGTTTCAGGAGCAGGTGATCAAGATCGCGCGCGACGTGGCCGGCTTCACGCCGGGGCGCGGCGAACTGTTGCGACGCGCGCTTGGTGCGAAGGATCCGGGCGCGGCGCTCGCCGCCTTCCGCGGCGAATTCCTGCGCGGTGCGGAGGCCAACGACGTAAGCCTGCCCGTGGCCGAGCAGATCTGGATGATGTTGAAGGGCTTTGCCGGTTACTCGTTTAGCAAGGCGCATGCGGCCGCCTTCGCCGTGATCGTGTACTGGTCGGCGTGGCTGCGCGTGCACTACGCGGTCGAATATTTCTGCGGTCTGTTGCGCAACGCGCCGCTCGGCACCTACCCCGCGCACGTGCTCGAGGCCGAGGCACGCCGCTGCGGGATCCGCTTTCTGCCGTTCGATATCCAGCGCAGCCCGGCGCTGCCGGCCGTCGTGCGCGTGTCTGGCGGGCTGGCCATCCGCCACGGGTTGGGCTACGTCAAGGGCATCGGGGGCGAGGTCGCAGAGGCGATCGTGGCCGAGCGCGTCAACGGCCCGTTTGAGTCGCTGGCCGATTTCGTCGAGCGGATGCGGCTCGATCGACGCGTGGTCGAGAACCTGGTGCTGTCCGGCGCCTTCGACGAACTCGGCGAGCGTCGCGGATTGTTGTGGGATCTGGCAGCCGCGTTCGAACTGGTGAAGCGCCCACCGACGCGTGCCCTGCCCTTCGTCGTGCCCGACGAGCGACCGGCGCTGCGGCCGATGTCGGCCACGCAAAAAACGGTCCTGACTTTTGCGGCCACCGGCGTGACTGGCGACATGCACCTGGTCGAGTTGCGGCGCGATGCCTTTACACGCGCGGGGTGTCTGACGCTGCCCGAGCTGCGCCGGATGCGACCGGGGGCGCGGGTGCGCGTGGGCGGCCTTGTGGCCGACGGCCTGCGACGGCCACCGACGGCCAAGGGCACGGCCTTCATCCGGCTCGAGCAACCCGACGGCCTGATCGACGTGATCGTGCCGGCCGAGGTCTACGCCGCTCAACGCCCCGCACTGCGCTCGCCTTTCCTCGCGATCGACGGTGTGCTGCAGCGCGTCGAGCCGGTGCCCAGCATCGTGGCTCGTGATGTGCGGGAGGTGTAAATGATCCAGACACCGGGAGTGTCCCGATGTATCCCGATGTATCCCGGTGTCTCAGCCCAGACTGTTGAGCCACATGCCCAGCCCGAAATCGAGCGCAAGAGCCGCCACACCGCCCACCATGCCAACGGCCGCGACGGATTTGCGATCGAACCCCGCCAGCAGCGAGGCGAGCCCCAACGCAAAGCCGACCACCCCGAGGTTCACCACAAGCGTCTCGAGAAAGCCGATGACCGTGAACACCATCGAGTCGCCCTGCCCTCGACTCACCACCGCGTAGCCCAAAAACGACGCCACCAGCACGATCACGGCGACAAATGCCCCGATCCCAAGCCCCAGCGCGAGCCAGGGGAAAAAGCGCCGCGCCCGCGCCTCGCGCGCATCTACCGGCAACGCCCCTTCCACCGAACGACGATACTGCTCTGCCTTGCGCCAGCGTCGAAAGCCCATGACACCATCCCAGATCTGGATCCCGGCCAGACCGATCCAAAACGGGCTTCCACTCAACGCGTTACCACCGGCCACCCAGAAGAACGTGACGATATTGACGATGCGCATCGCCGGTGTCGGCAGCAAAAAAGCCAGCGCGCCGAGAAGCAACAACGAGACGCCCCACGCCCGAGACAACCCAGGCGCCAGCAACTGCACCAGACCCAGGCCGATGCTCCAGAACGCCGAAGAGCGCACCTGGGACAACATCAAATCGGTCGCGGCGCGATCCGCACCGGCGTCAGGCGTCGCCGCCTCCGACGCCTGCGGCTCGGCCGAGCTGGCCTCGGGCGACGCGCTCGGCTCCCGAAGCCGACGCGCCTCACCGCGCACGAAATCCGCCAGCGCATCGACCTCGGCCTCAGCGTTCTTGAAGCTCAGCACCCAGCGACCGCCATCCGAAAACCCGACCGAGATCACCCGGCGATTGAACGTTGCCTCGCGCATCACAAGCACGACGTCGCGCAACGCCCGCGTCTGACGTCGCTCGCCGGTTTTGGAGCCGCCCTCGAGCAGCGGGCTTTGCGTGACCGACACCGCACTGGCGCGCTGGTCGATCTCGAGCAACTGGCGCACCGGGCCACGCAGCATGAGCACGATCAGGATGAGGCCGACCGCGGCGCCGACGATCAGAAACGGCAGAACCTGCTGGAGCCCGCTTCCCTTCAGAACGTCGACGATGCCGACACCGATCACGACGGCCAGAAGCCCGCCACCGACGACGCCGCGAATGACGCCGTCGAGCACGCGCCCCTCCGCCACCCACTTCCCCGGCGCAGATTGAGTCAACTCCAGGTCACCGACGAAAAGATAAGCCATCCACCCCTCCTGCAAAAGAAACGTCGAGCGTCCTTCACACGATGCGTCCACCAGCCCCTCCACTGGCAGCGTCGCGGGCATTGTAGCAGCGCAAGACACC
>JBGAJV010000040.1:0-57896 GCA_044224715.1 Anaerolineales bacterium
GGACCAGGTCCCGACTGCCGCGCGCCTTGCTTTGCCTATTCGCCTTCTACATCGAGGGCGCCGAGGGCTTTCAACGTGGCGTGTTCGGCCGCGTTGAGGCCGGCCACGCCGTAGATGCTCATACGCTCGTAGGGCCGATCGAGCATGATCCGCTCAATGACCTGACCGGTCTCGAGGTCGGCGACGAGCGTCGTGCCTTCTTCATCGCCGCTGGCGACGTAGCGCTCATCCGGGCTCAGCGCCATCCCCCAGACCCGATTGCGGTGGCCCGGGAAGACATAGGTTTGCGGATCTGCCGAGCCCTGCTCGAAGCGGCGGACGATCACGACCGGGTCGGCACTCCCCGTGGCGACAAGCCGGCCATCCCGCCCAAGGGCGACGCCGTTGGTGCGGTTCCCGTCGGAGCGAATCGCCACCGTGCGCAGGCAGGCCCCGGTCTGCGTGTCCCAAAACTTGAGCAGCGCCTGGTTGTCACTGGTGATCAGCGTGCGCGCGTCCGAGCCATAGCGCAGCGCGCCTACCGGCGAAGTGCCGTGCTGCACCGTCAATTGCAGATCCCTCGAACGCAAGTCCCAGATCGTCACCGAGCCGTTCATGTGACCGCTGGCCAGGTGGCTACCGTCCAGGTCGAACCCCAACGACCAGACGTCGTCCGCCGTTTCGACGCGGCCCATCGGCGCCGCCTGCTCGACCTGACGTGTGTCCCACAACAGGATCGCGTGGGACACCCCGCCGCTGGCCAGGACCGACCCATCGCCGTTGAACGCCATCGTGAAGACGGGGCCCGTGTGGCCGGAGAAGGATTGCAGGCAGCTGAGCGTGTCGATGTTCCAGAGTCTCACGTGCCGATCGTCGCCGGTGGTGGCGAGCGTCTTTCCGTCCGGATGGGCCGCGATGACCCAGACAGGCCCGGTGTGGGCCTGGATGGCGGCGATGTAGCGGCGCTTGCGTAGATCCCAGATCCGTACCTTGCCGCTGGCTTCGCCCTGGAACAACAGAGTCCCGTCCTGGCTGAACGCGCTGGCGCCAATGAGCCGGCTGTAGCCGGCCACCACCCGAATGAGTTTGCCGCTTTCGACGTTCCACAGCCGGATGCTCCCGCCGTCCGAAAGTGTGGCCAGGAGGTCATCCGGGCCGTACGCCAGGACGCTGATGGAGTTGTGGTGCGCCATCAGCATCTTCTGGTAGGCCGGCGGTTGGTCGCCGTGAAGCCGCCAGATCTCAACCGACCCGTCGTGCCCTCCGTTGACGAGGCAGGTGCCGGCTGCACTAAAAGTCACGGCGGTCGGGCCATTCGACCGGCTGGGCACCGACGCGACCAGCGCGCCAGTCTCGACGTTCCATAGATGTGTCTGGGGGTTCTCCTCGCAGCAACTGGCCAGCCAGCGGCCTTCGGGGTGAAACGCGACGCGCACCAGGCCGGCCGATGGATGCTGCAGGCTCCGCTGGACGCGCCCCGCTCGCCAATCCCAGATCAGGATCGACTCTTCGCCGGCGCCCGAGACGAGCCGCTCGCCGTCGGGGCTGAACGCCACGGACCACACGCGGGTCGTGTGCCCCTTGAGCGTCTGCACCAGGGTGCGCGTCTGCAGATCCCAGATCCGGATGTCGGTGTCGATCCCGCCGGAGGCCAGATACCGGCCCGAGGGATGGAACGCCACCGTGTGGACCCAGTTCTCGTGGCCTTCGAACACGTGGAGGAGTTGTCCGGTCGCGGCGTCCCACAGGCTGATGGTCCCGCTGAAATGGCTGCAGGCCAGCACGCGTTCATCCGGGCTGAACGCGATCGACCAGGCACGGCGGGCGCTGGTCGTGGTCCACACGGGCTTGCTGTCGGCGACACGCCAGCAGCGCATCTGGCCGTTGTATGTGCTGGCGGCCAGATAGGTGCCTCGCGGGCTGAGCGCCATCGCGCTGATGGTCTCCAGTGGCTGGGTGAATCGCGAATCCACGAAGCGCGCCTGCCTGAAGTTCGCATCCTGGGCATCGACGCCCTGCAGATCGAGCTGGCGCAGCGATAGCCCCGAGAAGTCTTCATGTTTGAGATGGCCGTTGACGTGCGCGATCAGGTTAGCCAGGTTCCCACCGGCATATCCCTGGGCCTCGTGCGGCAGCCGGCGCACCTCGGCGATCAGCCCGCGCAGATGGCTCAGCAGCAGCGATTGACCGCCGAAGTGGCGCCGGAGCAGCGAGATCACGGGCTGGACGATCATGCGCAGCTGGCCCTCGCGCACCTGATCGATGCTCTGGCTTTTGACGAGGCAGTATTTCGTCAGCGCGTCCAGGTTGCGCTGGAGGATCTGGTCGGCCACCAGGCTCACCAGGCGATCGGTTGCGTACTCCGACAGCACCGGCAGTAGCGAGAACTCGGCGCCCTGATCGTTGCGCTCGATGAGCGACCGCTGCAGCAGCGAGAGCAGGCCCGACAGGATCTCGTGGTTGGGGATGTCGAGCAGGAAGTCGCCACGCAGAGCGGCCAGCGACACCGGGTCGCGCTCGATCGCCAGCCAGAACAGGATGTCCTTTTCGAGGACCGAAAGATGCTCGAACTGGTTGCCCAGCAGATGGTTAAGCGTGTGCAGTGTGACGGGCGCCTCGCGCAGGAAGGCCGCCAGATCTCCGCCGAACAGATCGCGCACCGTGGCCGAGGCGATCTTGAGGGCCAGAGGGTTGCCGGTGTAATAATGGACGAACACGTCCCAGGCGTCGGCCGGGCCGTACAGGCCCTTGTCGGTCAACAACGCCTGGCTGGCGGTGCTGCTCAGCCCGGCCAGCTTGATCACACGCACCGGCAGTTCGCGGCCCTCGATGAACTCCAGATCCATCGGCAGCTCGCGGCTGGTCACGATCAGGCAGCTCTTGTGCCGCGTCTGGGCGACGTCCTTGAACAGCCGCTGGTAGTCCTCGAAGCCCTCGCGATAGATGCCCGAGAGGTTGCCGGCGCGCTGCAGCGTCTCGGCGTTGTCGAGGATCAGCAGGCAGCGGTTCTGCTTGAGCAGGTCCAGCAGAACCGGGATCGTGGGCCGAGACGGGCGGACCGGCGAGAGGATCTGGAAGAACTCGGTGAGGAGATCCTGGATCTCAGGCGCATCGCGCAGCGAACGCCACATGACGTAGTCGAACTCGCCCGCCACGTCCTGCGCGAATTTGACGACCAGTGTGGTCTTCCCAATCCCGCCGAGCCCGACCACGGTGACGAGCCGGCTGCCCTGTTCGAGCACGGCCCGGCGCAGGTCGGCGAGCTCGGTTTCACGGCCGTAGACCTGAGCGGCCTCAGGTGCGTCGCCCCAATCGACCCGAACCGCCGTCGCCATCGTCGCGGGAACCGCGCGTGGCTGGGCGTTCCGGTTGCCGGAGCCCTGTTGCGTGAGCAGGTCGGCGAACCAGGGCTCGTCGAACATCGACCGGCGCCTGGATGCGCTTTCGTCGGCCTGGGCCCAGAGCGCCCGTGCCTCGTCCCACTCGGTGCCCGGGTTGAACCCGTGGAGGCCCAGGTAGTAGGCAATCAGGTTTTTGAGATGATGGATATCCGGGAAGGCGGTGCCTGCCTCCCAGTGTTGGATGGTCCGGCGCGACACGGCCAGCGCATCGGCGACCTGGTTCTGCGTCAGGCCGATCTTCTCGCGCACCCCGAGGATCATCTGCCCGAAGCGATAGTCGGTGACCCGGTACTGTCGATGCCCTGACATGTCCTCTGACCTGCGTCGTTTCGCGCCCTACCTTGGCCCAGAAGAGAACGGACGTTTGCGAAACAAAAGGCGAACCCAGGCGAATTGTGGATCGGCCCCGACCGCAGTAACCTGGGAAGGAGAGGATTCTGTGGCGGACTGCCGGCCGCAGCAGCCGTTGAGGTAAGCCTTTTGGGTAAGCGACATATTACCATAGGCGATCAGCGCCTGAGCGAAGGCGACGCGCGCGTTCTCTTCAAAACGATACGAGTGGCAACAAAGGAGCAGAGTATGGCGCCCACCCATCAGATCAAGCGCGGCGTGTCTTTGTACAGCTTCCAGGAGGAGTACTTCCACAAGCGGCAGTCGCTCGAGCAGATCCTGGCCACGTGCTCTCGGCTCGACATCCGGGGCATCGAGATCATCGGCGACCAGATGGTCCGCGGCTATCCCAACATCCCCGACTCGTTCGTCGCGCAGTGGCGGGGCTGGATGGACACGTATGAACTGACCCCCGTCTGCCTGGACATGTTCCTGGACTGGAACAAATTCAAGGGTCGCGTGATGACCCAGGACGAGCGCGTCGAGTCCCTGCGCCGCGACATCGTCAACGCCCATAAGCTGGGCTGCAGCGTCATCCGCGTCATCCACGACATTGAGCCCCAGATTCTGGAGCAACTGGTCAGCGACGCGGAACGCCACAAGGTGGCGCTGGCCCTCGAGGTGCATGCGCCCAGCGACCTGGACAGCGCCCTGGAGCAGCGCCTCATCGAGCTATACGAGCGGATCCAATCGCCCTATCTTGGCTTCACCATCGATCTCGGCATCTACTGCAAACGCCTGCCGCGGGTGGTGAGCGCGCGCTACCTGCGCGATGGCATGTCGCCCAAGATCTGCGAGTTCCTGATCGATCGCTACGATCATGGGCAACTGAGCGCGGTGGACAAGAAGGGCGCCGACAACGAGACCATGGTCGAGAACATCTTCAAGATGGGCGGCCGCGAGCAAGACGTCTACCTGGCGTTCATGGGCACGCACATGTGCAACTCGAACCCACGCCGTCTGCTCGACTACATGCCGCACATCAAGCACGTGCACGCCAAGTTCTACGAGATGCTCTCCGACGCGACCGAGTACAGCATCGACTACAGCGAGATCATCCCGATACTCATCGAGGGCGGCTACGCCGGCTATCTGAGCAGCGAATACGAAGGCAATCGTTGGATCGACGACGCCGTCGAGGTCGACGCCACCGAGCAAGTTCGGTTGCAACAGATTCAGTTGAAGAAGCTGCTCGCCCAGGGCGCGTGACACGAGCTCACGCCACAGCAAAGGAAACTCACTATGTACGACCAGTTCATGATTGTCGGCGAAGCCTTCAAGAACGTCGTCGAGGACGGCCGGGTGATCGGGTTTCAACTCGGTGTGCGGTTGCCGTATTACCGTGGCATCGTGCTCTCGCTGATCGGCGACACCACATTGACGGTGGACGGCGAGGTAATGCCGTGCGACGCCATGACCGTCACGGTCGACGGTAAGACGTTCCAGCTCTCGGCACTCGAGGACGAGCCCGAGACGAAGTGGGAGTTCGGCGATGTCGGCATCTTGACCGTCAGGAAGCCCGGCGGCCTGCCGTCCGGCGCCCACACGGTCACCCTCCATCAGCACCTTAAGATCTCGTACGTGCCGGTCGGCTTCTCGGGCACGGATACGAAGGTCCTTACCATCGAGGCCTGAAGGAGTAACCGGGGCGCGCTGACGCCCGGCGTTCGGTCCTTGAGGCAGGTATGTGTCCGGGGGTCAAGCCCACGGCCGTCCGAACGTTTGGGAACCCGGAAGGACGATCCGCATGGCAACGACCAATCCGACGGTAGAACGATGGGGCCGCTTTGAGCTGAGTTTGTCGGGCCTGGCCGAGGGCAACCCGTTCCTGGACACCACTTTTTCCGTGATCTTCTCGCACGACGCGCAGCTTGTCCGGGTGGACGGGTTCTACGACGGCGATGGCGTGTACAGGGCGCGTTTCATGCCGGACTCTCTGGGCGTCTGGCGCTATCAGACGAGCAGCAATCGACCCGAGCTAGACGGCCAGGCCGGCGCCTTCACCTGCGTCGCGCCCAACCCGGGCAACCACGGCCCGGTGCGCGTCGCAGGCGCCTGCCACTTCACCTATGCCGACGGCACCCCCTATCGTCCGGTGGGGACGACGTGCTATGTCTGGACCCTGCAAGGCGAAGCGCTAGAGCAGCAGACGCTGGAGACGCTCAAACGCGCACCGTTCAACAAGCTGCGCTTTTGCGTGTTCCCCAAGCGGTTCCCTTATAACGAAGGCGAGCCACCCTGCTATCCCTTCCCCGGGGAGGTTCGAGCGGGCGCGGCACCTCACTTCTCACTGGGTGGCCCGACCGAGCCACCGCCGGATTATTGGGACTTCAGCCGCTTCACCCCGGCGTACTTTCAACATCTCGAGCAACGCATCGCCGACCTGGGCGCGTTGGGCATCGAGGCCGACCTGATCCTGTTCCACCCCTACGACTTCGGTGCGTGGGGCTTCGACCGCATGCCGGCGGAGGTCAACGAGCGCTACCTGCGCTACATCGTGGCGCGGCTGGCCGCCTACCGCAACGTCTGGTGGTCCTTCGCCAATGAGTACGAGATGCTCGTCGACCATTCGATGGCGGATTGGGACGCTCATTTCCAACTGGTGCAACAGATCGACCCGGTTGGCCATCTGCGGTCCATCCACAATATCAAGGACTTCTACGACCATCGAAAGCCCTGGGTCACCCACTGCAGCATCCAGCATTCGGACACAAGCCGGGCTGTGGAATGGCAGCGGCAGTACGGCAAGCCGGTGGTGATCGACGAGTGCGGCTACGAGGGCGACCTCCCGATGTCCTGGGGCGACCTCACACCGCAGGAGATGGTCCAGCGTTTCTGGCAGGGCTTTGCGGACGGCTGCTATGTCGGGCATGGCGAGACCTACCTGAACCCAGAAGGAATCTTGTGGTGGTCCAAGGGCGGCACATTGCGCGGCGAGAGCGTCGCGCGGATCGCGTTCCTGCGCGACGTGATCGAGGCGGTGCCGGGCGCGGGTTTGGTTCCGCTCAGCCCGCTCCGCTTCGGCGCCATGGCGTCGATGGCGGACGTGCGGGCCGCGTTCGCGACGCCTGACGAAACGGCCGCGATCGTCGGTGGTTTCGCCATGAGCATCCTGGCGGGCGGGCATAGTGGCACTGACTACTACCTGTTCTACTTTGGGCCCCATCAGCCGGCATACCAGGACTATGAATTGCCCGCCGGGGCGTTCAAGATCGACGTCCTCGACACCTGGGACATGACGGTCACGTGCGCAGCCGCCCACGCCAGCGGCCACGTCCGCGTGGCCCTGCCCACGAAGCCTTACCAGGCGATCCGCATCGAACGGACCAAACCGTAGGTTGGCTCAAGGACGGTGCGGTCAAGGCTGCCCGGCGGCGGTGAAAGATCTCAACCGTGCCCGCTGATCTTGAAAGTAGCCGTAGGCCAGCGCCCTTGGGCCGTGATCATGGAATGCAAGTCGAACACCGCATTGAAAAGGGGCGATGACTCTCCCACCCTCAATGCGCCGGTCGGCCTACAATACCCGTCGGAGACACTCGTTTGAACCCTACGCCGCAGAACCCGTCGCACCCCCCGTCGGCCTTGGAAGCGCAGCCGCGAAAGGGCTCCATGGCCCTGATCGTCTTCGTGATGTTGATGGACGTCATCGGCATCACCCTGCTTTCGCCGGTCGCCCCGCAGATCATCCTGCGGTACAGCAGCTCGGCCCTGATCGTCACCCTCGTGCCCGTCGTCTACGCAGCCGGCCAGTTCGTGGCGGCGCCCTTCTTCGGAAAGCTCGGGGACCGTTGGGGGCGACGCCCGGTGCTGCTCTTCAGCCTGGCCGGCCAGGCGCTTGGCTATTTTCTGTTCGGCCTCGGCGGTTCGCTGGCGATGTTGATTTTCGCCCGGCTGGTCGGCGGCCTCACCAGCGGCAACCTCTCCACCGCCAGCGCCTACATCGCCGACATCTCGAAGCCCGAGGAACGGTCGAAGAACTTCGCCAATATCTCGACGGCCTGGAGCCTCGGCCTGATCCTGGGACCGGCGCTCGGCGGCATCATGGGCCAGTTCAGCCTAGAGACTCCCGCCTACGTCGCCGGGATCGTCACCGTGATGAACGTCATCCTCGGATACTTTCTGCTGCCCGAATCGCTGCCAATGGAGCGGCGTGAGGCCGCGCCGCTGCGGCTGCGCGACCTGGACCCGATCCATTCGATCATCGTCATGGCCCGGCGACCGGGCCTGGGCGTGTTGATCTTCGTCTATGCCTTGTTCGCCTTCGCCTTCAACGGGGTGGCCGGGACTGGCGCGCTCTTCATGATCGAGAAGTTCTCGGCCGAGACCTGGCAGCTCAGCGCCATGATGATGATGGCGGGCGTCGGCCTGGCGCTGTCGAACACCTTCATCGTGCCCGTCTGGACGCCACGGCTGGGCGAGAAGCGTAGCGGCGTCTACAGCCTGGTCGGGCTGGCCTTGTTCTATTGCGGCGTCTTCTTTTCGCCCTGGATGTGGCTGGCGTTCGTAATCAACATGCTCGGCGCCACCATGAGCGCCTTCATCTTCCCGGCCATGACGACTCTGAGCGTGGAGCGCGTCGAGCCCCAGGAGGCGGGCAACCTGTTGGGCGTGACCTCGGCGGTGGGCAGCCTGATGAACATCCTCGGACCCTTGGGCGCCGGCGCGGTCTACGACCACGTGATGCGCGGCGCACCCTACTGGACGGGCGCGCTCATGCTGATCATCACGGCCGTGATCCTGTCGCGCGCTGCTCAGACACAGCCGCATCCAGCCCCGGCGCCCGTCGACGCGCCGTAATCGACGACGAGCGCCGACGCGTCTTGCAACAAGCAACCGGACTGAGATTCGTGCATTGCAGTCCGGTTGCTTTTCCAGTCATCACCCGCTTACCGCCGCGTCGTTCGGCCGATTCGCGATGGGTCAAACCGGTTCGGCGATCAGCACGGGGATCACGCGCTGAGTCCGCCCCTGGTATTCGTCATAGGGCGGGAACGCCGCCACCGCGATCTTCCAGAGCCTGTCGCGTTCGGCCGGGTCGGTGACCTCGCGGACCCGCATCGCGAAGACCTCGGCCTTGTCGCGGATCTCGACGTTGGGTTCAGCCTTGAGGTTGTGATACCACTGTGGATGATCCGGCAGGCCGCCTTGCGACGCGATGAGGATGAAGTTCTTGCCATCCACCACCCGCATCAGCGGTGTTTTGCGCACGGCGCCGGTCTTGCGCCCTCGGTTCGTCACGATGATGACGGGCAGGCCCGTATCGCGCAGCGTGATGCCCTCGGTGCCGCCGCTACTCTCGTACAACGCCACCTGGTCTGCCACCCACTGTCGTGGGCTCGGAACATAGTCGGCCATGTTTTCCATCCTATGTGAAAGGTCTTAGCCAAGTCGCTCGGAATTGTATCGTCGCCCCATTCGACTTCAAGCCAATGGGCTTGAGCGCCAGTGCCGGCGAAGGCCCCGGCTAGGCCGTCGCGTCGCTGACTGTGTCGTAGATCACGACCTTGTCCCAATATTCCGCACAGGCCTCGCGAAAGCGATCGTGTATCGGATCGACCTGGTAGCGGTCGTGGGCGTCTTGATCCAGAAAGACGACGATCAGGCCCATCGAGTAGCCGCGCTCGATGATGGCGCGATCCGTCGAGGCCGGTCGCCCATAGTAGGCCGATTGCACACCATCGATCGTGGTCAAGGAGTGGACGCCTGCCTTGAACCGCGCCTGCTCGACAGCGGAGAGGCCCGGACGTAGCCAGAAATACACGGCATGGATGAACATGAAGCAGCCCTTGAACCTGCGACGCACCGCGCGCGCGTCGGGAAGACGATTATGGATGCCGCAATCCGCGTCATCAGCGGCAAGAGGCCGTTGACCAATCGTGATTGCACACCGAGACCTGGCCCATGGACGGACCTAATCGAAGTCGACACCCAGCAGGCTGGCGATCACGCCCATTTCGCCCACATGCTGATACGGGTGAGTCAGGGCGAGGTTCATCAGACACTTGCCTTTCGACCACCCGGCATAGTTTTTGACCAGCCCGTCGGGATCAGAGTGCCCAAGGCCCTCGTCCACGACGACGGCGCGCACCCGGGCCTCGGTCAGGCGTGCCTCCAACGCCTCGAGCGCCACCCCGGCAACGACCCCGCGCGTCCGTTCTGCCACCGCCCGCGAATACGCGCGCAAGGCGGCGAGGTCGATGCGGGCATCCAGCGCATCCACCTCGTCAAAGGACATTCCGCTGCCGTGGTGACGCCATGCCACGCCCAGGCGCCGTGTCCAGCCGCCGTCATCCAGGACCTGTGGGAGGTCCGCCACAAAGCGGTTGACGCCGGCATCTTCCGCACGCGCGATATGCCAGATATTCCACGCAATGGAGTTCACCCTGGGGTGGGGCCGCTCGCGCATCTGCGTCTCGGACACGGTCTCCCACATCCCCTCGAGATAGAAGTTGTACAACACATCATGTCTCTGAAAGAAAAGCTCAGCAAAAGTCATGGATCACCTGTCTGTGGGTCGATCGCGTCGGCCAGGTCTTCGTTGGCCACCGAGCGACCACCACTACATCACGCCTCGGGCGCGCGAAAGCGCATATGGAGGAGCGGGTAGGGCTTGCCCGTCCCATCCAGCGGCGAGCGCCCGACAACCTGGAACCCCAGATGCTCATAGAATCCGATCGCCTGCGGGTTCGCTTCGTTCACGTCAAGGTCAGTGACGCCAAGCGTCGCGATCGCATGCCGTAGCAGTCGCTTGCCGACCCCATGGCCGCGGTAGCGTGGATGCACGAACAACATCTCGACCTTGCCACCGACCACGGCGATGAACCCCGCGATGCGCCCCGCAGGATCCCGTATGCCATTCAGATCCCGGATGGTCGGGAGCGCCGTCTCGATCATGGGGCGAAAGACGGCGATGTCGGCTTCGGTCACAAAGTGGTGCGTGGCGCGAACGGACGCCTCCCACACCTGCAGGACCTGCGGGTACTCGCCTGGTTCGATGCGCGCCACGTCGCCCGACGACAACACGGCGCAAGTGTACTTCACGGCTGATTGGACCTTGACAACCCGTTCTGTCGCACGTTTCGGCCGAGCGGGGGCGTCAATCGACCTTGAGGGGCGGCCCAAGCAGTTCCATACCATGAGCCTGCCAGAGCTTGGGATCCTGAGGCGGCATGGCGTTGGCCTTGGTCACTTCGCGGAAGAACGCCTCCATCTGGCCGGCCGGCGAGAAGGCCACGAGGATTCGGCCGCGGCCTTCGCCGACAAACGCCCAGACATGCGGGATGCCGCGCGGCGCCAGCACCGAGTCGCCGCTCGACAGCGCATAGCGCCGGGCGCCGACTTCGAGGACGAAGGCGCCCTCCGTCACGTAGAACCACTCATCCTGCGCGTGATGCAGGTGACGGGCCGGCCCGCCCCGGGTGTGGAAGGTGTTCTCGAGCACCAGCAATCCATCTGCATCGGCGGGAACCACTTTGAACGTGATCGCGCTGACCCCAAGCCCACGGACTTCACCAAAGCGATCCGCCCCGGCGGGCACCCATACGGCGTCTGACGGCCCCACTGGAACTTGAGCGTTGTCCATAGAACCTCCGTGACAAACACGTTGACGACAGTGCAACGCCCCACCCGCTCCGAAGTAATTCTATTGCGGCGCGGGCGATCGCCCAAGACGCAGGGCACTCGCGCTTTCTTTGCGAGGGGCGGTCTCTGCCGCGAATGAGGCGTGCACGGTGACCTATCGGCCCTGGAAGGAATAAACGGCACCCCGCTTTGCTCACCTCAAATCAGGTTGAGCAATCACCGCAATTCGCGCTAGTCATCGAAAGCATGGCGATCTGAACCTTGGCTGCCATGGCCATGGCCCGATGCGCTCGGTCCATGTCCTGGCGGCAATATAATGACGGGATGGCGATGCCGATCCTGGCCACCAAGCTCTTTGTTCCGCATCCGCGGCCACAGCTGGTCCCACGCACACGCCTGATTGACAGGTTGAACGCCGCTCGCCGCCCGGGGCATAAGCTCATCATCCTCGCGGCGCCCGCCGGGTTCGGCAAGACCACGCTGCTGAGCGATTGGATCGCCGGCGCGCGCCCGGCGGTCGCCTGGCTGTCGCTCGACGAGACGGACAACGACCCCGAGCGATTTCTGAGCTACGTCGTCGCCGCGCTGCGGACGTTGGATGAGGGCATGGGCGCCGAGACCCTGAACCTGCTCCAGGCACGTCTGCCACCGCTGGGCGAGGTCGTCCTAACGGCCCTCGTGAACGACATCGCCCGTCTGCCCGGCGACAGCGTGCTGGTCCTCGACGACTATCACCTGATCGACCAGAGACCCATCCACGAGGCAATTGCCTTCTTGCTCGATCATCTGCCGCCCAGATTGCAATTGGTCCTGGCCGGTCGCGCCGACCCACCGTTGCCGCTGGCGCGGTTGCGTGCTCGGGGCGAGCTGACCGAACTCCGCGCCGCCGATTTACGTTTCGCCTCCAACGAGGCTGCCGCGTTTCTCAACCAGGCGATGGGGCTGGATCTCGCCGCGGCGGACGTGGCCGCGCTGGAGGCGCGCACCGAGGGCTGGATCGCCGGCCTGCAACTCGCCGCGTTGTCGCTTCAGGGGCGCCCGGCCGCTTCCGAATTCGTCCAGGCGTTCGCCGGAGATCATCGCTACATCGCCGACTACCTGATCGAAGAGGTGTTGCAGCGCCAGCCCGACTCGGTCCGTCGCTTCTTGCTCGAGACCTCGATCCTCGATCGTCTGAGCGGTCCGCTGTGCGAGGCGGTCACCGGCCAGGCTGATGGAGCCGCCCAACTGGACGCGCTGGAGCGCGGCAACCTGTTCGTCGTCGCCCTCGATGATCGACGCCGCTGGTATCGCTACCATCACCTGTTCGCCGAGGTGCTCCGGGCCCATCTGCGTGTCGAGCCGGCCGACGTGGTCGCGGCGTTGCATCACCGCGCGAGCATCTGGCACGAGCGCAACGGCGCGCCGGCGGATGCCATCCGCCACGCACTGGCGGCGGGTGACGCGGCGCGCGCGGCCGACCTGATCGAGTTGGCCGTGCCGGAGATGCGCCGAAACCGCGAAGAAGCCCGATTGCTCGGCTGGCTGCGTGCGCTCCCGGATGATCTGTTGCGCGCCAGGCCCGTTCTCAGCTTCGCCTACGTCGGGGTGTTGATGCAGAGCGGCGAGTTCGACGGCGTGGAGACGCGCTTGCGTGACGCCGAGCGGTGGTTGGAGGCCGAGGCGGGCGAGGCCCCACGGGGCAAGATGGTCGTCGCCGACAAGGACGAGCTGCGCCGCCTGCCGGGTTCGATCGCGGTCCATCGCGCCGGCTTTGCGCTGGTGCACGGCGACCTGAGCGGGACGCTACGCCACGCGCGCCGCGCGCTTGAAGTCGTGGCCGAAGACGATCACCTCGGGCACGGGTCAGCCTCGGCGCTGCTTGGGCTCGCCTCTTGGACGAACGGCGACCTCGAGACCGCCCGTGGCTGCTACGTCGAAGCCATCACCAGGCTTCACAAAGCCGGACATCTCTCCGACATGCTTGGCTGTGCGCTGACGCTGGCCGACATCCAAGTCGCGTTGGGCCGCCTGCGCGACGCCCAGCGCACCTGCGAACAGGCGCTCGAGGCAACGCGGATTTCGGGCGCGCCCGTTTTGCGTGGCACGGCCGACATGTTCGTCTGCCTGAGCGACCTGCACCGCGAGCGCAATGAGTTCGAGGCTGCCCTGACCTGTCTTCGGAACGCCGAGGCTCTGGGCGAGCATCTGGGGTTGCCCCAGAATCCCTACCGTCGGCGCCTGGCGCTGGCGCGCATCAGACAGGCCACCGGCGACTTCGACGGCGCGCTCGCGTTGCTCGCCGAAGCCGAGCGGCGCTACGATGGCGACTTCTCGCCCGACGTCCGCCCGATCGCGGCGTGGCGCGCGCGGGTCTGGCTCGCGCAAGGGCGTTTGGACGACGCTGTCGACTGGGCTCGCGCCCGAGCCGTGTCCCCCGCCGACGAACCCACCTACCTGCACGAGTTCGACCATCTGACGTTGGCGCGCGTGCTCCTGGCCCAGACGCGCCGCAACCGGGACGACCACCTCCGATCCACGGCGCTTGACCTCTTAGAGCGCCTGGAACGTGCGGCCACGACCGGGGGCCGCCAGAGCGCCGTGATCGAGTGCCTGGTCCTTCAGGCGCTCGCCCATCACGCTCGGGGTGCGACCTCCGCGTCTCTGGCGCCGCTCTGCCGCGCCCTCGCGCTGGCCGAGCCCGAGGGTTTCATGCGCGTCTTCGTCGACGAGGGCGCGCCCCTGGGCGAAATCCTGAAGACCATAGCGGTCGCGGGCGGACCGACCGCCGGCTACGCCCAACGCCTGCTGGCCGCGATGATCCCCGCAAACGATCGGCCTCCCGCGTCGGGCGGATCCATCCAGGCGCTCGTCGAGCCGCTCAGCGAGCGTGAACTCGATGTGCTGCGGCTGCTTCGCACCGAGTTGAGCGGCCCCGAGATTGCCCGCCATCTCGTCGTATCGCTCAACACCTTCAATACCCACACCCGCAACATCTACGGCAAGCTCGGCGTGAGTAACCGCCGGGCGGCCGTCCGCCGCGCGGACGACCTCGGACTGGCCTGAATCCCCGCGATTTCCACAATCACAAGATGTGGTGATGAGCGCTCACCATGTCGGCCTGTACCGTTCAGGCAGGGTCGCGATCCGGCGGCCTGTGCTAAAGGGAGAGCGCGATGCAGCCCACAGCCTCGACTGTCGTCCGTCTGGCCGGTTTGTCCGCAGTGGCGGCCGGCGTTTTGTTCGTCATCATCCAATTCGTTCATCCGACCGACGAGCTGGCCTCAGTGACGACGGCGCGTTGGGCCGTCGTCCACGTCGCGAGCGTGGCCATGTGCTTCTTCGGCGTCTTCGGGTTGGCGGGTCTGTACGCCAGACAGGCGGATCGGGCTGGCTGGCTCGGCCTGATCGGATATCTCGTCTTCAGCGTCTTCTATCTGCTCACGGCGGCCTTTCAGTTCGTCGAGGCCCTGATCTCGCCGGTGCTGGCGACCGAGGCGCCTCGCTTCGTCGAGAGCTTTCTGGGCATCGTCACCGGGCACGCCGGGCCGGTTCCCCTGGGCACACTCACGACCGTGTACCAGGGCGTGGGAGGCCTGTACCTGCTCGGCAGCCTGCTTTTTGGTGCCGCGACCTTCCGTGCGCGCGTTCTGCCCCGCTGGGCCGCAGTTCTGCTGGCGCTGTCCGGGCCGTTGGCCGTGATCGTGACGACCGTGTTCGCGCATCCGATCGATCGCCTCGCGGCGTTGCCGATGGGTCTCGCGCTGGCCGGTCTGGGCTTCGCGCTCTGGGCGGACCGCCGCGTCTTGCCTGCTTCGATCGCGCCGCTGGCGGCCCAACACGCCGATTGACCTCCAACCTGCCTCGGCACGGTCGACTCCGTGCCGCTGTGCCAACAAAGGACCCCGCCCATGAACACCTCTCGCACCAAGGCCTCGCGTTCGTCACGTTGGCTCGTGCCCACCGGTCTGTTGCTGCTCAGCGTCGTCCCGCTCGTCTTCGGCGCCGTGCGGCTCGTCCAACTCGCGACGGGCGCCGAGATCACGGCTGCGAACGCGCGCTTCTTCGCAGCGCCGGCGCCCGTGATCGTGCACATCGTCGGTTCGGCCGTGTTCGCGGTGTTCGGCGCCTTCCAATTCGTGACCGGCGAATCGCGGCGTACGCTCGGCTGGCATCGCGTCGCCGGTTGGCTCTCGGCGGTCGCCGGGTTGTTCGTCGGTCTCTCCGGGCTGTGGATGACCATGTTCTATCCGAACGCCCTGGACCTGCTCTACGTCTTCCGCCTCGCCGCCGGATCGGGCATGGTCGTGTCCATCGGCCTCGGGATCGAGGCGGTTCGACGGCGCGACATCCTCGGGCACCGCGCCTGGCTGATGCGCGCCTATGCGCTTGGGCTTGGCGCCGGCACCCAGGTGCTGACCGGCGTCGCCGAGAGCCTGGTCGTCGCCCATCCGGACGCGCTCAGCCGGGCGTTGGCGATGGGCGCAGCCTGGCTCATCAATCTGGGGGTGGTCGAGTGGGTCATCCGTCGCCGGCCGACCCGTCGTGCCCGAGTCGTCGCGCCCGTGGCCCCCACGGCGCGTTGAGCGCGCGAGTGACGCCATGGACTCCGTACTGCCACACGATCCGACAGATCGACCCAGCGACCATTACACGATCCGTATTCGCGGTCATCTGGAACCGCGTTGGGCGAACTGGTTCGACGAACTGACATTGACCCGCGAGGACGAAGGCACCACCCTGCTCTCCGGTTTTGTGGCCGATCAGGCGGCCCTGCACGGCGTATTCAACAAGATCCGGGACCTGGGCCTGGTGATCCTCTCGGTTCAATGGAACGAAACGAAAGCGTAGGAACAAAACGATGAAAGCGATGCTGCGACATTCATATGGCTCCCCGGATGTGCTCATGTGCGTCGACGTCGAAAGGCCGGGCGTGAAAGACGACGAGGTGCTGGTCAAGGTCGAGGCGACGTCGATCAACGCCGCCGATTGGCGGATGCTGCGGGCCGAGCCGTTTCTGGCCCGACTCGACCTGGGTCTGTTCACGCCGCGCAACACCATTCTGGGCTTCGACTTGGCCGGGCGCGTCGAGGCCGTTGGCGCAGCGGCCCGCCGGTTTGCCCCGGGCGACGCGGTCTTCGGCAATCTGTTCGATCTGCGCGGCGGCGCCTTTGCCGAATACGTGTCCGTCCCAGAACGCCTCCTGGTGCACAAGCCAACGAACCTGACGTTCGAACAGGCCGCGGCCGTGCCCATGGCGGCAGTCACCGCCCTGAGGGGGTTGCAGCACGGCGAGCCACGCCAGCCTGGGTGGACCGTGTTGATCAACGGCGCGTCGGGCGGCGTGGGCACGTTTGCCGTGCAGCTCGCGAAGGCGCTTGGCGCCGAGGTCACCGCCGCCGTCAGCCCACGCAACGTAGACCAGACACGGTCGCTCGGCGCCGATCACGTCCTCGACTACACGGCCGTCGACGTTCTGGAGACCGCTCACCGCTACGATCTCATACTGGCGGTCAACGGCTATCAGCCGATCGGGGACTACCGACGGGCGCTGCGCGTCGGAGGGCGGTACGTGATGGCCGGCGGCAGCGCGCGTCAGATGTTCGAGGCGATGCTCCTCGGCCCGTTGCTGTCGCGCAAGGACGACGTCCAACTCGGCATCCTTGAGACGAAGCTGACCACCGCCGACCTCGAGGCCGTCGCCCGATTGATCGAAACCGGTGCGGTCGCTCCCGTCATCGACCGCACGTACGCCTTTGGCGAGATCCCCGACGCCATGCGCTACGTCGAGGCCGGCCACGCGCGCAGCAAGGTCGTCGTTGCGATTGGCGCCGGAGCCGGCGACCGTTGAGCGAGACACAACGAGGAGTTGATCTATGTCCGTTCTCTCAGCCCCACTCGCGAGCTCGGTTCTGATGGGTCTGGGCGCAACGCTCGTTTTCGACCTATGGGGGTTGTTCGTCAAGGTCGTCTTCAGAGTCAAGCCCGCCAACATCTGCCTTGTCGGTCGCTGGATCCGGCACATGCCGGCGGGCGTTTTCCGGCACGCCAATATCGCGACTTCGCCGGGCAAGCGTCTGGAGTGCGCGGTGGGTTGGATCGCCCATTACCTGATCGGTGTGTCGTTCGCCTTGGTCTTCGTGGCGATCCTGGGCGAGGGGTGGATCCACCACCCAACCCTATTTCCGGCCGTGGGCTTTGGAGTCGTGACGGTGATCGCCCCGCTGTTCATCATGCAACCGGCCATGGGGTTGGGGTTTGCGGCGTCGCGGGCGCCTGATCCGACCCTGGCCCGGCTGCGCAGCCTGCTGAACCATGTCGCGTTTGGCGCCGGGCTCTTCGTTTCGGCGCTGCTCATCAACGCCGTGGGGTAAGGCCCTGTGTCTCTGGTTGTTCAAGAACTCACCGGCGCCCGACGCCAGGTGCTTCGGCGTCGAGGTCAACGGCCGGACCGATGTTCGAACGATGGTTGACTGAGATGTGCTGGCGGGCTGGGTCGGCGTTGCCCACAACGAGTAAGGGCGTGGAGGCTGTGCGCTTCCACGCCCTTGGGGTTCTGACCTGACGCCGCCCGGCGCGTGCGTGCGCTTACGCCGGTGTCGTCTGCACGGTGCGCGTGCTGCCCCGGCCGATGAGCTCGGGCTGGAGGAGTGTCGTCGTCGGCGTCGTGGGCTGAATCTTGTCGTCTGACTGCGCGATCAGCGCGTCCACCATCTGCACCGCCTGGGCGCCGGCTTCGCGCAGCCGCTGGCGCATCGATGTCAGCGGCGGCCAGAAGAGCGACGACTCCGGGATGTTGTCGACGCCGACCACGGACAGCTCAGCCGGGATGCGCTTGCCCAATGAGTGGGCCGCGAACATGACCCCCAACGCCATCTGGTCGTTGCTGGCAAAGATCGCGTCAAGCTCGGGGTGGCGTTGCAGCAGATCAAGACCGGCCCGCCGGCCGCTCTCGGCGCTCCAATCGCCCTGTGCGATCCAGGCGTCATCGACCGTCAGACCAAAGTCATCAATGGCCTGCCGCCAACCCGCGACGCGCTGTTGGGCTTCCCACCAATCCGCCGGCCCGGTCACGATGCCGATCTTGCGCGACCCCCCGGCCAGCAAATGCGCCGTCGCCAGACGTCCGATCGCGATATTGTCGATACCGATCAGCGGCGCACGGACCTTCGCGGGGTTGCCGTTGACGAACACCATCGGCAGCGATGCATCCGCTGCGGTCTCGCGTGACCAGGCGCGGTTGTCGCCGATCTCGGGGATCGCCCAGATGACGCCGTCCACCCGTCTGGCCTTCAGCATGTTGAGCAGGGGTTTGACGTCGGCGAGCTCGGGCTGATGCACCAGATTCAGGGTGATCGAGTAGCCCATCGCGGCCGCCTGCCGCTCAATGCCCGTCAAGAGACGCGAGGGCCCGTAGAACTCGAGGCCGAAAGCGACGATACCGAGCGAATGCGACCGCCCGCGAATCAGACTCCGCGCCAGGACATCCGGTGCGTAGCCCAACTCGTTGATGACGTTCTGGACACGGACGAGCGTATCAGGGGCGACGTCCGGATGGTTGTTGACGACCCGCGACACCGTCTGCGTTGAGACGCCTGCAGCCTTGGCGACGTCCCGGATCGTGAGCCGCTTCATACTGGTTCGCCCGGACACAGCAGGGATGGTACTCGATTCCGCGGAACCGGCCGGCCATGGTTGACCTTCATGCCAGGCCCCGTCTGAGCAGATAGAATGCGTCGTTCCAGCGCAGTTCCTGTTTGAAGACGTTCAGGTCGGTGCGCGCGTCGATCAGGGCCAGCTCCACGTCGGCGATCTCGGCGAAGTCGCGCAGGTGATCCACCGTGACGGCCTGGCTGAACACCGGGTGATGTGACCCGCCGGCGTAGATCCAGGCCGCGGCCGAGACCTTCAGATTCGGCTGCGGCAGCCAGACCGCGCGCGCTACGGGCAGCTTGGGCAGCGGCGCGTCGGCGGGCCCGACCTCGACCGTGTTCACGACCATGCGGAAGCGGTTCCCAAGATCGATCAGGGTGGCATTGACGGCCGAACCCGGCTTCGTGTCGAAGACCAGTCGCGCCGGATCGGCCTTGCCGCCGATGCCGAGCGGGTGCACCTCGAGCCGCGGCTTGCCGTCGGCGATGGTCGGGCAGATCTCGAGCATGTGCGCCCCCAACACCTTGTGGCCGTTGCCCCCGAAGTGGTAGGTGTAATCTTCCATGAACGACGTGCCGCCCGGCAGACCGGCGTTCATGACCTTGAGCGCGCGCACCAGCGCCGCGGCCTTCCAGTCGCCTTCGGCGCCGAACCCATAGCCATCGGCCATCAACCGCTGGACGGCGAGACCGGGCAACTGATGCAGCCCATGCAGGTCCTCGAACGTGGTCGTGAAGCCCTTGAAGCCGCCGGCCGTCAGGAATTTCCGCAGACCGACTTCAATGCGCGCGGCTTCACGCAGCGAGTCGAAGCCGGGCTTGCCGACGGCGAGATCGGACGCCACGGCGTAGTCGCCGCGATAGGCGTCGATCTGGGCGTTGATCTCGCCGTCGCTGGCCGCGTTGACGTGCTGCACGACGTCGCCGACTCCGTACCCATTGACCGACACGCCAAGCCGGATCTGTGCCTCGACCTTGTCGCCCTCGGTGACGGCGACCTCGCGCATGTTGTCGCCGACGCGCGCGATCCGCGCGCCCTGCAGGTCGGCCCAGGCCGCCGCCGCGCGCGCCCAGCCGCCGATCTCGGCCCGGGTGTCGACATCCTTCCAGTACCCGACCACCACCTTGCGATTGCGGCGCAGCCGGCTGTTGATGAACCCGAACTCGCGGTCGCCATGGGCCGACTGGTTCAAATTCATGAAATCCATGTCGATCTCGGCCCATGGGATCTCGGCGTTGTACTGCGTGTGCAGGTGCAGCAGCGGCTTCTTGAGCGCGAGCAGGCCGGCGATCCACATCTTGGCGGGCGAGAACGTGTGCATCCAGGCGATCAGCCCGACGCAACTTGGCGTCGCGTTCGCTTCCTGACACAGGTTCAGGATCGCGTCGGGGCCAGTCAACACCGGTTTGAACGTCACACGCACGGGCACCTGAGCGGCGTCCGACAGGGCCGCCGCGATCTCACGGGAGTGCTCGGCCACCTGCTCGAGGGTTTTGGGGCCATACAAATGCTGGCTGCCCGTCACGAACCAGACCTCATACTGTTTCAGATCAAGCATGATGACTCCCTTTTGATGCCCGACGCCGTCGTTCACGCACCGGTGTCGATCGCTCGATATGCACCCGTCACTGCCCGTAGACCGTCGTGTAGCGCGCATGCAGCTTGTCGATGTCGGCCTGAGGGATCACGTCGGGTGTGCCCAATTGCAGAGCCAGCCACACCGTGGCGGCCACGTCTTCCGTCATCACCGCGGCTTTGACCGCCGTTGTCGCATCCTTGCCGACCGTGAACACGCCGTGGTTCTTGAGCAGGACGGCCGGCGACTTCCCGATGCTGTCGATCACCACCTTGCCGATGGCCTCGTCGCCGATCAGGGCGAAGCCACCACACGGGATCGGGCCGCCAAATTCGTCGCCCATCGCCGTCAGCACGCACGGGATCTCGCGGCCGACCGCCGCAAACGCCGTGGCGTAGCGCGAGTGCGTGTGCACCACGCCGCCGACGTCGGGACGGTGGCGGTAGATGTACAGGTGGCTGTAGACGTCCGACGAGGGCTTGAAGTCGCCCTCGACCCGGTTCCCATCCAGATCCATCACGACCATGTGCCGCGGGCGCATGTCCTCGTAGCGGATGCCGCTCGCCTTGATCGCCACGAGCCCTGTCTCGGGGTCGCGCGCCGAGACGTTCCCGCCCGTCCAGCGGACGAGGTCGTTCTTCGGCAGCTCCAGATGAAGCTCGACAAGCCGCTCCTTGAGTTCGTCGAGCATGCCTATTTCAGCCCTTCCACTGCGGCTCGCTCGATGCCCAGACCGGCCTTGTATCGGTTCATGAACGCCGCGAAACCGGCCACATCCGCCGGGTCGGGCGCAATCGTCGACCCCGCTTCGCCGGCGAAGACCGTCTCAGCGAGGAAGCGCTCGAGCGTCTGGCCGGGGGTTTTGACGCGCATGAAGGCTGCAAGCAGCGCGATGCCCCAGGCTCCGCCTTCGCCGGCCGTCTCCATCACCGTGACCGGGACGTTGATCGCCGCCGCCATGAGTTTCTGGCCGACGTCCTTTGTCTTGAAGAAGCCGCCGTGCCCCAGGATCTGGTCGATCCGAACGTGTTCGTGTTCGAAGAGGATGTCGAGGCCGAGTTTGAGCGCACCAAGCGAGGCGAAGAGGTGCGTGCGCATGAAGTTCGCGAGCGTGAAACGGCTCTCGGGCGTGCGGACGAACAAGGGCCGGCCGGCTTCAAGATGGGTGATGTGTTCGCCCGAGAGGTAGTTGTAGGCGAGCAGCCCGCCGCCGTCGGCATCGCCCTTGAGCGCCTGTTGATAGAGCGTCTCGAAAAGCTGCGCCGCACCCAGGTTGACGCCCAACACCTGCGTGAACTCGCTGAACAACTCGATCCAATCATTCAAATCGGACGTGCAGTTGTTGCTATGCACCATGGCGACCGGCTTGCCGCTCGGCGTCGTCACCATGTCGATCTCGGGATACAGCTTCGAGAGCGCCTTTTCGAGGACGATCATGGCGAACACGGACGTCCCGGCGGAGACGTTTCCCGTGCGCTGGGCGACGCTGTTCGTCGCGACCATGCCGGTGCCGGCATCGCCCTCCGGCGGGCACAGCGGTATCCCGGCCCGAAGCGCGCCGGTCGGGTCGATCCGGCGGGCGCCGGCTTCGGTCAACACGCCGGCCGACTCACCGGCGACCAGCACCTTGGGCAGGATCTGCCCAAGCGTCCAGGGCAGGCCCTTGGCCGCGATGTGTTGGTCGAACCGGCCGAGCAGCCGCTGATCGTAGTCGTTGACCGTGCTGTCGATCGGGAACATGCCCGAGGCCTCGCCGACGCCCATCACTTTTTCGCCGGTCAACTGCCAGTGGACATAGCCGGCCAGCGTCGTCAGATGGCGAATCGCGGGCACATGGGTCTCATTGTTGAGGATGGCCTGATAAAGGTGCGCGATGCTCCAGCGCTGCGGGATATTGAATTGGAAGAGATCCGAAAGCGCCTCAGCCGCCGGACCGGTCATCGTGTTGCGCCAGGTTCGGAAGGGCGCGAGCAGCCCACCGGCTTGATCGAACGGCAGATACCCGTGCATCATGCCGCTGAAGCCGATCGCGCCGATCGTCGTAAGCGGCAGAGCGTAGTGCTGGCGAACCGCCTGACTGAGTTCGCGATAGCTGGCTTGCAGGCCAGCCCAAACGTCCTCGAGACGGTACGTCCAGACGCCGTCCTCGAAACGGTTCTCCCACTCATGACTGCCGGAGGCGAGCGAGGCGTGGTCTGGGCCGATCAGGACCGCCTTGATCCGCGTGGAGCCGAACTCCACGCCCAACACGGTTCGTCCCTCCGCAATGGCCTTTTGTCTGTCCTGGTGGTTCATGTGCTTCTCCCCACGACGCAATCCCTAGAACACACGACGACGGATTCGGATCGCCCCGCCCGGCTCTCTACAAGTTGCTGGGCGTTCCGGAAAGACCGTCACACGCCGCTGTTGGCCCCGGCCCGGCCCACCTTTGCGTCCGCTCGCCGCCACGGCCGCATGGCCATCCCGGTCAGTCAGGTGTCATTTGGCGGATTTGACTGGGTATTTGGCCCGATCAGTTTGCCTGTGCCGCCAAGAAGACCGTCAACCGTCGCGTTGTTATCGATACCGGTATCGATAACAGGATACGCGCACCTTAGCCTGGATGTCAAGCCCTCGGCGCCACCTACGCGCCCGGCAGCCGAGGGAAGGCCGGATCACGCCGTGCCTTGGCGAGGCACCTCGCCTTTCTTGGAACACCTGGGAGCGAGGGTCACCCATCGGGGCCTCACAGTACAGATTCGATCCGTTGTTTGGACATGCCCACCTGCCTGGCATCGCAGGCGCGGTACACCATCCGCGTGATGCCGTCCGCGACCAGAAAGCCGTTGTGGCCGGGCCCCCGCCAACGATCATGGGCCTCCAGCACCATCGATCCGCCGCCACGCGTCATATCGACGCCGTCCCTGTCGACGGAAGGCCCGTTCAGGCGCTGGCTGTGCCCCACCCGCACGCTGTCCGTGATCAAGACACTCTGGCAGCACCGGTCGACGGGGGTGAAGCGATGCCCCATCACAGCAACTCGAGGATTCCGGCGAAGAGCGTCTGCGCCACGGCATCCTGCGCAAGGGTTTCGGCGTTGAGCCGGAAAGTCGTCGTCAGCAACTCGCCCTTGCCGTACCGCGTCACGAACAGCAGCGAGACCGCCTTGTGGACCCAGCCGACGGCCAACCCCGCCCAACTGCGCGTCTTCATCAACCAGGTCGGAACGCCTTCGATCACGGCGTCGGGGATGATGGGCTCGAACTCCATCTCGATCAACACCCCGCCGGGTAAACCGGAGAGCGGCCCCGTCTTCCGCAGCCACGAAAACGACGTGGCCCAATCGCCCTGCCACGACGTCCCGGCACGGGCCGTGACATGGCCGATCGGCAACGGCAACGCCCCAGGCCGGCTATTGGTCTCGGCATCGGCCAGCAGGATCACGCGCCCGCCCTGGTGCAAATGGCCGCGGATGGCCTGATCATAGACGCCGGCGATGACGATCTCGCCGGCGGCGGCATCGGATGCGTCGCCCTCGCTGACAACGTAGCCCAACCCGCGCAGCGTCTGCGCCAGAGCGGTGTTCGCGACGATACGCAGGCGCGCCGCGACCGTTGCGGGTTGTGAACAGACCAGTCGAACCTGGTTCCGGGCGATGGTGGCCCCCTCGCCGCCGATCCAGGCGGCTTGCAGATCGAACACGCCGGGCTCGGGAAGCGTCACGCGCAGCGACTCCTCGCCGGCGGCCAGGACGCCGGCCTGGTCGCCCAGGCGCCAGCGCACCTCGCCATCCGCACGGGAACCGGCGATGCCCTTGCGGCTCACGCGGACGTCGATCACACCGCCGGGCAGCGCGCTCCAGCGCTTCGGTTGCAGCAAGACGACCGAATCTTGATTGAGGTCGACAAACAGCGACGCCAGCCCGTGCTTGGGTCGACGCTGCATCGTCAACAGGCCGTTGCACTCCCAATGCACGTCGGTGAACTCGGTGATGATGTAGCCGGCAATGGTGTCGCGCGCGCGCATGGAGGTCAGCTCGAAGCCGAGGCTGCGTGCCATGTGCTCCTGCGACTGCCGCGCGAATTCGGCGTACGACTCGAACAGGGTCGACAACCCGCACGCCTCGAAGCGTTGGTACACGCCATGCGGATATACCGAGCTGCCATCCCACTCGAAGCCGCTTTCGAACCACCAGGGATCGGCGCCCTTCTCGCGCAGCGTCTCAGGGTCGGGCAAGCCCCAGTTTCCGAACTCCGACACGATCAAGGGCAAGTCAGCCCGGCGCTGATGTAGATAGTCGCCGTACCACGCCCACTCGCTCCGGCGCGAGAAATCGTCCACCCATTGATCCCAGACGCGCGCATGGTCGGGGATGGCCGTGTAGTAATGAAAATCCTCGAGATCGCCGGCCACGTGGGCGTTGCCGACGCAGGCCGAGTTGTCGATGATCAGCCGCGTGGGGTCAAGGCTCTTGGCTCGTTTGGTGAAGTCGCTCAACCAGGCCCGGTGTTCGGAGTTTCGGGTGAGGTCGGTGCCCCAGTTCTCGTTGATCAGCGTCCAGGCGATGATCGCCGGATGATGCCCGTCGCGTTCGAGGATGCCTTCAAACGTCTGGCGACCGCGCTCCGCGGACCGGTCAGTGAGCAATGCCCAGTTGGGGATCTCGGTCCAGATGAGCAGCCCGAGCCGGTCAGCGACGTCGTAATACCGCGGGTCCTCGACCTTGATGTGTGTGCGCAGACAATTGAGCCCGAGCCCCTTGGCCTCGCGCGCCTGAGCCTCGAGCGCCTCGACCGTGCCCGGCGTGTAGATGGTCTCGGGATAGTACGCCTGGTCGAGCGCGCCGCGCAGATAGATCGGCTGCCCGTTCAGGTAGATCCGCCCATCGCGGGCCTCGATTGTGCGAAAGCCGCAGTGCTTGCTCACGGTGTGTGCGAGCGCGCCGTTCGCCTGCAGGCTGGCCACCACGCGGTATAGATACGGATCCTCAGGGCTCCACAGGCGCGGCATCGTGTCAAGGACGATCTCGCCCACGTCACCGGCGTTGATCGACCCGGAGCCGACGACACTACCCTCGGCGTCGAGCACCGAAACGATCAACAGCTGGCCCGGGGCCGTGGCGCCGCTCAGTGTCGCGAAGACGCTGACCGATCGGGTGGCGGGGCGGGTCTGTACGCGCAGGTGTCGGATGTGCTGGGCGCTGCGGGTCTCGATCCATACGCTCTGCCAGATCCCGCCGATCGGCCCATACCAGCTCTGCTTGCCGTGCGGGACCTCGCTGAACGGCGCCTCCGGGTAGAGCACGCGGTCTTCAGAGGCATCGACGACCTTTACGACGAGCACGTTGTCGCCCGGCTGCACGTGATCGGTAATGTCGAACTCGAACGGCAGATACCCGCCGGCATGCTCGCCGACCCGCGCGCCGTTCACCCAGACCGTCGCCTGATAATCGACGGCGCCGAAGCCGAGGATGATGCGTCGCTCGACGCTTGGCGCCTGCCCGAGCGACTCGAGCCGGAAGCCGCGCCGGTACAGGGCGACGCCGCTGGCGTTGCGCAGGTCGTCGAACTGCGCCTGCCAGGGCATGGGCACCCTGGCCCGGCGCCATTCGCTCACGTCGGCCGGCGACGCGTGCAGATCGGCGCCAACGTGCTGGAAATCCCAGATCCCGTCCAGCGAAATGCGTGTCGCTTCCATTGTGCTCCGTGTCAGGCCGTGCGCGTGGCCAATGCCGTGAACGACATCGGCGGCACGGTGAGTGTGGCCCGCCCCTTCTGCACGACCGGGGCCGCGATGGACCGGGCGACCACCCGGTTCGGGTCTTCCCAGGTGTTGAGCGCCTTTGGATCGTCGCCGGCGAGCTGCGTCGTCGAAGTCACAGTGACCGACTCCACGCCCTCCCAAACCAGCTCGGCCACGACCGATTCGGTCAGGCTGCGGTTCACGATGAAGGTGGCGCCGTCGCGCGTCTCGGCGTTGTAGCTCGCCGAAACGTCCAGCACCGGAACGGCGTCGAAGGCCTTGGTCTCGGTCGTGGGCGCCTTGACGAACACGTCGAGTGCCTCGCCGCGGGCCAGGTTCGAGACCGCCTGGAAGACGTAGTACGACGGGTGCTTCAGCAGCCCATCGGCACGGGTGTGCAGCCACGAGATGACGTTGACGATCTGAGCCACGCACGCGATCTTGAGAATGTGGCTCTTGCGCAGGAAGACGTTCAGCCACTGAGCGACGACCAGCGCGTCCTCGAGGTTGTACATCTCCTCGGCCAGATGTGGGGCCTCGGCCCAGCCGCCCACCATCGGATCTCCCTTATACCAAACCTGCCACTCGTCCCACGAGAGGAACACGTCGTGCTTGCTGCGCAGCTTGGCCTTAACGTAGCGCAGCGTCCCTTCGAGCGCAGTGACGAAGTTCTCGAACGTGAGTGCGCTGGCCAGGAAGCTGGCCGTGTCGTTGTTGCGGTTTCCCGCGTAATAGTGCATGGAATGGAAGTCCATATGCTCCCACGCGATCTCCAACGCGATGCGGTCCCACTCCGGGTAGGTCGGCATCATGTCACCGGAAGAGCCGCACAGAACGGTCTTGATGCTGGGGTCATGCCACTTCATCAGTTTGGCGGCTTCGAGCGCTTTCTGACCGTAGGCCGCGGCCTCCAGGTGACCCATTTGCCAGGGGCCATCCATTTCGTTGCCGACGCACCAATACTGCACATGATGTGGCTCGCGGAAACCGTGGCTTGCGCGCAGATCGCCGAAGTAAGTGCCTGTCGGCGTATTGCAGTACTGGACCAGGTCGGCCGCGCCCTGGATCGTGCCGGTGCCCATGTTGACACCCAGCATCGGTGCGGTGTCGATGGCTCTGCAATACTCCACGAACTCGTTGGTGCCGAACTGATTGGTCTCGATCGACTGCCAGGCCAATTCGCGGCGCCGAGGGCGCTGGCTCTTCGGCCCGACGCCGTCAAGCCAGTTGTACCCGCTCAGGAAATTGCCTCCGGGATAGCGGATGATCGTATAACCTTGATCCTTGAGTGCGCCCATGACGTCCTTGCGGAAGCCGCGCTCGTCGGAGCGTGGCGAAGCCGGATCATAGATACCCTCATAGATGCAGCGCCCCATGTGCTCGGCGAACCCACCGAACAGTAGCGGCGAAATCGGCGCGATCGTCCGGTTGGGATCGATCAGGATTTTGGCGTTGATCGTTGACATAGACGCTTACGGCTCCTTACAGGCATTGAGATCGTTTGTGTTGGTCATCGTCGACTGGCGACCGTGGTGTGCGGCGCTCACACTGCCGGGCACAGGGTGGACCGAACGACCGGGTCGTCGTGAAACCCGGAAGCGCGCCGCGATCAATGGCAGATACAGGGCCGACAACGTGGCTTTGCCTAAGATGAAAACCCGCCCGGCTCCGGGTGGGTTGCCCATCGACGACGCCCGCCTCCCGCGCACCTACCGGGCCCTCGCCAAAGCGAGTTCCCAGTTTTCGATGTGCGTGACGCTCGCCCCGGGTTGAATCCGCGCCAGCGGGCCAAGGCTCTCGAGTTCAATGAACTCGTTTCCGCTATAGCATTCCGCGTTACACCCGAAATCGGCGTGGGGCGCGTCGGCCACGACCGGGAATGACTTGCGGAACAACACGCCGTCCCGTTCATAGGAAAGCCAGCCTGCTGTGCTGAAATACCCGACCTTGAACGGCGTCGGTCCGGCGACGGCGTGTATCTCGATCGCGTCGTCGCGCCAAGTCACGCGTGGATCGTCGAACCGACTATACGGCCAGAGCGCCACACGCCGGTTCGGCAGCAAGCCAAACGCGTCCACGTTGCCCTCCGGCAAGGGGAGCACGGCCCGCCCACCGATCGGTAACATCGTCAGCGACCATGGCGCAAGCTCCACGGCCCACAGACCCTCGTTCGTCAGGCGATGAGTGAGTTGCGCGCCGGCGCGTGTAGGGTTGAGCCGGATCTCGATCTCCTTGCGGATCCCAGTGAGCGCCTCGACGGGCGCCGTCAACTTCAAACCGTCGGCGTAGCGCTCGACCTGGAGCCCGGAATCGTCGGGCGCATAGGTGCGTGGCGAAGTCTCTGGCGAATGCCACAGCCGGTGCCCGCCGCGGAAGTGGAAGTCGCCGACGACGAAGTCCGGCACTTCCGCGAGCACATTCTCCTCATGTCCGGGTAGCCGCATTCGGACGATCCGCGGGCCGGCGTCGGCCAACACATCGAGTTTGAGGTGTTCATTCTCGAGACGGAGGGTTGGGAGCCCATAGAAAGGTGTTGTCATGTTGCGAATCTTCCCCCCGCACGCTGGCGGCCAACGCACACACGGCGGATACACGGTGGACCGATCGATAGGTGGCCCCATTGCCGGTCAGCACGTTGACAGACATGGCCCGCTCGCCATCCTACGCGACACTACCCAGCATGACGGCGTCCTGAGCGACTTCGGGGACGTCGATCGAGATCGATCGAAAACGTCCCTTGAGCCCAAAACACGCTGCTGAGGGCAACCCGCGTGATGAGAACAGTGGCGAACCCGGGATTTGACAATAACATCCAGGCGAGTGGCGTGTCTTGGCCTGACGTACCCCGACATTCCACAGGCTGTTATCGTTCCCAGCCCGAATTGTCTCCAACTTTACCCTCAGGTCAAGAGCCAATTGTCGGCCAGGTAATTCCCGCGATCTGGTGGTCACCGCGGCGTCCGATATCCGGAAGAGCCAGGCCCGCGGCTGATCGCTTTGCGCGGGCGTCCGGCGATCGATCAGGGCGCTGCGCGGCTGGTCAGGCGCTGGCGTGGACGGCGCCGGGCGTTAGATATCGCCGAGGGTCACAAGGCCATGGCGAAGGGCGATGACCACCGCCTGAGTGCGATCGGACACGCCGAGCTTCTTGAAAAGCTCGCTCGCATAGTTGCGCACCGTGCCCTCGCTCAAGAACAACTGCTGGGCGATCTCGCCGTTGCTCAGCCCGCCGGCCAGCAGCCGGAGCAACTCGCGCTCGCGGTCGCTGATCTGAAACCGGGTCGACACCGGGGCCGCCGACGGCCGTTTCTGGTAATCGTTGAGGATCTTGCCGGCCACAGTCGGATCGAGGAAGGTTTTGCCGGCGGCGGTGCCCTTGATCGAGGCGAGCAAATCCTTGGGCGGCGTGTCTTTCAACAAGTACCCGGCGGCGCCGCTGTGCAGGGCATCGAACACCCACTCGTCGTCGTCGTACGTGGTCAGCACGAGGACGGGGACGCCCGGGTGCCGCTCCCGGATCTTGCGGGTCGCGATGATGCCGTTGACGCCAGGCATCTTCAGGTCCATCAGCACGAGTTGCGGTTGAAGCTCGGCGACCTTCGCCAACGCCTCGGCGCCATCGTGGGCGACGCCCACTACCCGTATCTCAGGATCCGAACCCAGAATGCGGGTGAGGCCTTCGCACACGATCACCTGATCGTCGCAGATCAGCACGTCAATCATGCGGCACCGTCCATGAAAACCGCACCGTCGTGCCGTGGTCGGGCCGGCTGTCGACGGTGAGCTGGCCGCTCACCAGCGCCGCGCGTTCCTGCATCCCGATCAAGCCGAGACGGTTCCCGAAGTCGACCTGCGACAGGTCGGTGCCCTCGCCGTTGTCAGAGATCGTCAGGCACAGGTCGCCGCGCTCGCGGGCCAGACGCAGCGTGACCCGGCGGGCGTTGGCGTGCTTGGTGACGTTCTCGAGCGCCTCCTGGGCGATGCGATAAAAGGCATGTTCGATCTCGGGATCAAGCGTCGGCACAGGATCGACGATGTCGAGGTCGATGACGTATGACCCGCGCGCGGACGCTTCGAGGGCCATCTGCCGGAGCGCCAGACCCAGTCCGAGATCATCGAGCGGCTGCGATCGCAGATCGCGGATGGCGCGCCGCACATCGGTGAGACCGTCGCGCGTCGTCACCAGGGCCTGATCGAGCATCGTGGCGACATCGCCCTGCTCCGGCGTCAGCGAGAGCTTGATCGCCTCGAGGTTGACGGCCTGGCCGCTCAGGGTATGCGCCAGGGTGTCGTGGAGTTCGCGCGCCAGACGATTGCGTTCACGGCTGACGGCCAGCTGTTCGAGCGTCGCCGCATGCTGGCTCAATCGAACGTTGGCCAGCACCAGCTCGCGGCGTTGCGCGCGTTGGACGGCGACCATGCGCGACACGATCTGGCCGATCACACCTGCGGCAAACGCCCTGAGCAGCGGAAGGCCGATGAGCGGCAACGTGTGGAAGTCGACCGTGCCGGCCAACGAATACGCGATCGCCATCTCGAGCAGAGCAGCCGAGATGATCAGGAGGAGGACGGCGCTGTACGAATACTGCCAGGCCAACAACACGGCGGTGACCAGGAGGTTCGGAAACGTCAGCCAGGAGGGATCCACATTCCACGGGAGGTTGCCGCCGAGCGGGACGAGGAGCATCAGATTGCTCAAGAGCGGAACACCGGCCGAAAGCGCGAAGGCGATGGCCAGATACCGGTGTCCGAGTCGCTGGTTCAGGTGGGGCAGCGAGAGATAGAGGAAGAGCGCCAGATTCCCGAGCAGGTTGATGTACCACTGCACCTGCACCGACGCCCACTGTTGCCCCGTCTGCGTGAGCTCGAACACCACCAGAATCGCGTAATAGCACAGCGAAACGAAGGTGAAATATCGAAACGCCCGGATCAATCCGGGCTCGATGGCTCGGGCCATGCGCCCAGCATACCATCGGCAAACCGCCTGTCCATCCCCAGCTCGCGTTTGGTGACGGGCGTCACCCCTCAAACTGACGCGCATCATGGCGTCACGTGCCGGCCGGCAACTACCCGGAAAACAGCGGCTCCCCTACCATGCCGATGGAGTAACGCCATGGAAGTTGCGATCGAGGCCACGGCCCTTTTCAAACGCTTTCCGCAGGCCCTCAAGCCTGCCGTCCACGATTTGACCTTCGAGATCCACGCCGGGCAGCTCTTTGGCCTGGTCGGGCCGGACGGCGCCGGAAAAACCACCACGCTGCGCATGCTGGCATCTGTCATGGCGCCCGACGGCGGCCGGGTCCGCGTCGCGGGACACGACGTCGTGCGCGATGCCGAGGCCATCCGCGAAGTGATCGGCTATATGGCGCAGTCCTTCAGCCTGTACCCCGACCTGAGCGTCCAGGAGAACCTGGAGTTCTTTGCCGACATCCACCGCATGCCGCCAGCGAAGAAGCGCGGCCGAATCGGCGAGATGCTCGCTTTCACGCACCTCGAGGCCTTCCGCGGCCGACGGGCCGCCAACCTCTCAGGCGGCATGAAGAAGAAGCTGGCCCTGGGTTGCGCGCTCGTCCACGCCCCGCGCGTCCTGCTCCTCGACGAGCCGTCCACGGGCGTCGACCCGGTGTCGCGTCGCGAGCTGTGGGCCATCCTGACCGACGTCGTGCATCAGGGCGTCACGGTGGTGCTGAGCACGCCGTATATGGATGAGGCCGAGCGTTGCCACAAGGTGGGCATGCTGTTCGGCGGCAGCCTGCTGGCCAGCGGCTCGCCCGAGGAGATGTCGAACAGCCTGCCCTTCGCCATCATCGAACTCAAGGCACGGCCGCGCAAGGAGATGCGCCGCATCGTGGGCGAAACGCCCGGCATCGCCGAGTGGCGCCCCGTCGGGGACCGGCTGCGTCTGGCGGTGCCACGCGAGAACGGCCAGGTCGATGCGATGCTGGCCACGCTCGAACGCCGCTTCGCCAGCGAGGGCGTGCCCGTCGACTTCATGCGGGTCGAGCGTCCCGGAATGGAAGACGTCTTCGTCCATCTGGTCGGCGAACGAGGGCATTCGGCATGAGCACGACCCAGGCGATCGAGATCCACGACCTCACGCAGCGCTTCGGCACCTTCACGGCGGTCAACCACGTCAGCTTCTCGGTGCCGCGGGGCGAGATCTTCGGCCTGCTCGGGCCGAACGGCGCCGGTAAGACCACCACGATCCGCATTCTGTGCGGCATTCTGGTGCCCACGCGCGGGCGAGCCAGCGTGCTCGGCTATGACGTCGCCCGGCAACCCGAGGAGATCAAGAAGCGCATCGGCTACATGTCGCAGAAGTTCTCGCTCTACGGCGACCTGACGCCTCAAGAGAACCTCGACTTCTACGCCGCGATCTACGCCGTGCCACGCACGGATCGTGCCCGGCGCGTGGCCGATCTGATCGACATGGCCGGCCTGGGCGAACATCGCAAGGTGCTCACCCGCAACCTCTCGGGCGCCTGGCGGCAACGATTGGCGCTGGCGTGCGCGATCGTGCATCGCCCGCCGATGCTCTTCCTCGATGAAGCCACGGCCGGCGTCGACCCCGTCTCGCGGCGCGAGTTCTGGGACCTCATCTACAGGATGGCCGGCGACGGCACAAGCGTCCTGGCGACCACGCACTACATGGACGAGGCCGAATACTGCAACCGCATCGGCATGATGCACGCCGGCGAACTGATCGCCCTGGCCAGCCCGGACGAACTCCGTGCGCAGATGCCCGGCACGTTGATCCAGGTGGATTGCGATCGACCGGCTCAGGCGCTCGAAGCGTTGGCACTTATGGCCGGCATCCTGGAGATCGCCGTCCACGGCGCCCGTCTGCACGTTTCCGTGGCCGACGTTGGCCAGACGACTGAAATCGAAGAGTGCCTCAACCGCAAGGGCATCCTCGTGCGGTCGCTGAACGTGATCCAGGCCTCGCTCGAAGACATCTTCTTGTACATGGTGCAACAGCGTCAGTCGGCGCCGGCGCACGCGTTGGGAGAGTGATGAATGGAACGCTTGTGGACGATCATGCGCAAAGAGGCGTACCACATCTGGCGCGACCCACGCACGCTAGGGCTGATCCTGCTGCTGCCGGGCCTCCTGTTGATCCTGCTCGGCTTTGGCATCTCGGGCGAAAGCCAGGACCTTTCGATGGTCGCCGCCGACCTCTCGAAGACCGATGCGAGTCGCCGCTATCTCGACTACTACACCGCCAGCAACGACTTCGAGCTGACGGCTGAAGCGAACAGCGAAGAGGAAGTGCTGGCCTTCATCGACGCGGGCAAGGCCCAGGTCGGGCTGCTGATCCCTGAAGACTTCGGGCGCAAGCTCGACACCGGGCAAACGGCCGAGGTGCAGCTCTACGTCAACGGCTCGGCGGACCCGGCCAACGTGCAGACCATCCAGCTTAAACTGAGCGCGATCGGTCAGACCGCATCGCAGACCATCCTGGTCAGGCGCATCACGCGGCTCGGAGCGGCTTCGGGGCTGAGTCTGCCGATCGATACGTTCGTCAAAACGCTCTACAACCCGAACAGCGATCGGAAGCTCTACATCATCCCTGGCCTGATCCCGGTCCTCCTCGAGCTTCAGGGCCTGCTGCTCTCGGCCCTGGCCATCGTCAAGGAGCGCGAGCAAGGGACGATGGAGCAGTTGATCGTCACCACCATCAAGCCCTGGGAGCTGATGCTGGGCAAGATCATCCCTTACCTCGTCGTCAGCACCTTCACCATGCTCTCGATGCTGGCACTCAGTCAGCTCCTCTTCGGCATCACGATCGCCGGGAGCTTCTGGCAGTTGGTAGGCCTGAGCCTGATCTTCATCGTCGGGTCGCTGGGCATGGGGGTGTTGATCTCCAACCTGGCCCAATCGCAGATGCAGGCGATGTACCTGGCGATGTTCATCGTCCTGATCCCGTCGATCATCCTGTCGGGCATGATCTACCCACGCGACGGCATGCCCCTGGCCTCGTTGGTGTACAGCGAGCTATTGCCGGTGACCCACTTCCTGACGATCTTTCGCGCCATCTTCCTGCGCGGCGTCGGCGCCGAAGCGCTCTGGCCTTCGATCTGGCCACTGATCGGGCTGAGCATCTTCTACTTCGTCGCCAGCATCTTCGTCTTCAGGAAGCGTATCTAGACGACGGATGAAAGACGGATGACGAAGGACAAACGATGAATGCCGACTGCCATATCTCGGCGACAACATGCATGCGAAGGCATGACAACTTTCGTCCTTCGTCTTTCATCGCCACGAGATCTACAAGCCCCAACAGACACCTCTTCCCTCAGGAGCTCTCTATGAAACCCGCTCGGATTCTTCTTTCGGTACTGGTCACGCTGGCGCTGGGCGGCTGCAGCGTGTTTGAACAGGCACCGGCCACGCCGGACCTGAGGGCATCGGGGGTCGTGGCAGCCAGCGCCATCGGTGTGACGGCCGAGATCGGCGGCAAGGTCCTCGACGTCAGTGTGGCCGAAGGCGACTTGGTGAAAGCCGGCGACGTGGTCTTCACCCTCGACTGCGCCCTGCTGCAGGCCCAACGCGACCAGACGGCTGCGGCCATCGACGTGGCCAGCGCGGCGGCCGTAGCCGCCGAGGCTCAGCAGCACAACGCGGAGATCCAGTACGCGCTCGTCCGGCAGGGCGTCACGCAGCAGGACACGCCTGGCCGGGTCGCCGTCTGGGCCGCGCCGGCCGACTCGACGATCAGCGTGCCGAACTGGTACTTCCAGCAGAGCGAGCAACTGGCCGCGACCCAGGCCGAACTCGATGCGGCCCTCTCGGCGCTCGACATCGAGCAGGCGAACCTGCAGAACGAGTTGAAGAAGGCCAGCAACGCGGATTTCGTGTCGGCCGAGAAACGACTGGCACAGGCCCAGGTCGCGTACCAGATCGCCAACCTGACGGACACACAGGCGCTGTCTGCGACCGAGAACTCCGACCTGCAAAACGCGTCACAGGCATTGCTCGACTCGGCGACCGACGAATTGAAGGCCGCGCAGAGCGCGTACGACGGCATGTTGACGAGCAGTGCCGCGCAATCGGTCCTGGAGGCCCGCGCCCGTGTTGCGGCGGCGCAAGCACGTCTCGACAACGCGCAGGATCGGCTCAACATGCTCCAGACGGGCAGCGAGTCGTTGCAACTCGAAGCTGCACAGGTCGGGCTCGATCAGGCTAAGGCGGGGGTCGAGCAGGCACGCAGCGGCAAGGCCCAGGCGGAGGCGGCGCTCAAGGTCATCGATCTCCAGATCGAGAAATGCACGGTCCGCGCGCCGCAGGCCGGTGTAATCACAGCCCGCGACCTCGACGTCGGCGAACTGGTCGTGCCTGGCGGCACCGTGATGGTGGTCAGCCAGCTCAGCCCCGTGACCGTGACCGTGTACGTACCCGAGGATCGCTATGGCCAGATCGACCTCGGTCAGGCCGTCACCGTCAGCGTCGACTCGTTCCCAGGGCAGACCTTTGCGGGGACCGTGCGTTGGATCTCGAGCGAAGCCGAATTCACGCCGCGCAACGTTCAGACGGTCTCCGGTCGCAAGGCGACCGTCTACGCCGTCAAGGTCGAAGTCTCGAACGAAGGCGGTCTACTCAAGCCGGGCATGCCGGCGGACGTGGATCTGGAGCGCTAGTCGCTGGACCGGGCACACGCAGACCCGCACGGCACCGGGGTACCGCGGCAGCGCGATACCCCGGTGCCGTCACCCGCGGAGCACATGAGCGCGGCGCGAGCCAACTCTCAGCGCAGATGCGCCACCATATCGAGGTTCCCGACACCCCGTGGCGCCTCGAATGAGCCCACCTCGCTAAAGCCATGCTTGCGGTAGAAGTGAACGGCCCGCGCATTGGTCGCCTGGGTTCCGCCCAGCAACACCATGGAGCGACGACCGAGGCTGGTCGCCAGCCAGAACAGGTAAGACATGACCAGGCTGCCGAGACCGGAATTCTGATGGGTGTCCGCGACTGACGGTGCCAGCGTGCAATCGAGGTCGCCGTCCAGCGCGATTCCGCGTTCGGCAAAACGGGCGTCCTCATGGGAGGTCACGGAAAACATCAGGATGAAGTAGGCGACGATCCGCTCGATGTCGCTGGCAGGCACCACCGCCACCACCCGCAGGATCTTCGCGGGGTCAATCGTGGAGCACAGCTGATCGGCCGTGGCACGATCGAAGGCATGCGGGCCAAAGCGGCTGCGCGTCTCGGGGGATAGCTCGGCGAAGTACGTCGCCAGTAACTCACGATCGGTCGCCAGAAGGGGCCGCAGGACGGCTCGTTCACCCGAAGCCAATGCGACGTATCGCGCGAGGGTAAGCGGGGTCCGCCGCAGGCTCTCGAACGTCGGCTCAGCTTCCACCCTGTCACCGCTCTCCATGACCGTCGGGGACCGGCGTGCCGCCGACTCACGGCCGACGGGGCAGCCAGTCGTTAACACCCATGCCTCGGCTACGCGCGCCCGGCCTCGACATGCCGGGTGAAATTATCCAGGATGGCCTGCCAGCCCTGTCTCTGCATTTCGGCCGGATGCATGGTTTCGGCGTCGAAGGTGACGGTCACCCTCACGCCGCCCGGCACTTCGGCGAAGTCGACCCGCGCCGCGCGATCGCCAAACGCGTACTCGATCAGGTTCGGCTCGACGATGTTTGTGTAGACTCCCGCGAAATCGAACCCCGCGCTCCCGTCCTTTGCCTCCATGCGCGACGAAAACTCGCCGCCGACCCGCAGATCCACCCTCGACGACGTCGTGTGCCAGTCGTCGGAGGCGGTGTTCCATTGCTTGATGTCTTCCGGCGCCGAGTAAGCCCGCCAGACTTCGGCAAGTGGGGCTGCGACCGTGGTCTCTACCGTGATCTTCATCGATGTGCTCCTCGTCAAGTGTTGTGGGCGGCGCGTGCCCGCCCAGGTGGTTTGAACTATATCGCTTTGTGGCGTGCGTTCCGCATGAATCAGTCCGGGGTTTGCGTGGATGCATTCGGCGCGCGACCCAGGACTTGCTCGACGATTGCCCCCGCCAGGTGTCGCAGGGCCTCATCCCGCTCGCGGCCGCGCAGCACACCCCCATCCAACGCAACGACACAGTTCGTCCGGTGGTGGACGTCGTTGGCGAAGACGAAATCACTCTCGCTACGCGCCAGGTTGTGCCGCGCCTGCGCCACCATTTCATCCGTCGATACGCCGGCCGTGGTCTTGAACGTCGCGAGCACCAAGTCGGGCCGAGCCCGCTTGACCTCATCGATGATCTTGGCGCTGGGCTCGAGTTCGAGCGAGAGTCGATCCACATGATGGAGCCGTGGCTGCGCCTTGCCGAAGACACCGCGGATCTCGGATCTGCCGTCGGCGACGGCCGTCAACGCCACGGGTTCGAAGTCGCAGATCGCGGCCGCCATGACCAGGGCCGCCGCCTCGGGATCGCGCACGATGGCCTTAACCAGCGTCCGAACGTCGGCGTTGGTTTCCGGGGCATCGGCGACACCCAGACGGCGTAGCCGTGCCAACGTGTCGGCGCTGTTCGGACCCGCGAGACGCGTTCGGATCAAGCAGGCGCGAAGCATCTCGCCGGCTCGTGCCGTCGCGATCGCAGCGTGCACCTGCGCCTCGATGGTCTCGCCCACGTGCCCATAGGCAGGCGCGCACAGGGCGAAGTGCGGGGAGACGTGAACCAGCGTGCCGCCCGTGATGACGTAGAGGTATTTCATGTCACGCCCGACCGAAGCGGGGATAGATCCTCACCATTGCCGCCAGACCAGGACAAGCGCGCGATTGGCCACCGACACGATCGCCAACGCCCAGGCGAGGGCAACCTGACCGCATGCGAACAGCGCCAAGGCGCTTATGAGGAAGAGACCGAGCGACAGTAGCGCCCCCGGCCACAACGAAAGCCGTCGTGCCGCATTCGGAGCGAAGAACAATCCCCAGATCACGGCCACCAGGCCCGGGATGCCGAGGGCGAGGAGCCATCGGGTCCAGGTCTCGGGGGCAAGACCGAACGCCCAGTAGCCGACCGCCCCGAGCATCGCGAGCTCGAGGCCAAACGCGATGCCTGCGTTGAGTGCTTTGAGCACACCCATATGTTCAGAACGTCCTCTCCGGCCTTACGGCGCCCTCGCATCCAGCATTTGCTTCATGACCGCGCAGCAGGTCCCGATCACCGCGGCCAATCGTCTCAGCCCAGCATGCGCCAGGCGATGACGGCCCAGAACAATAGCATGATCCCGATCGCCGCCAGGACGACAGCGCCGTTAGCCAACGGTACGATCACGTGCTTGAGACGGCGCTCGTCCTTGATCGGGCCGATACGTGAGGCGACGAGCGCTCGAAAGTCCTGTTCGATACCGGCGTCAATCAGTGCCCGGCGCGGGATGAAGTGAAAGACACGCCGATTGGCCGCATGAATGAGCAGATAGTAGTCCTTGTACTCCACTACCCGCTGATAGATGGACCAATTCGCCGTCGATTCGGCGAAGTCGGTCTTGTTCATGACCCGCGTGTCGTCCATGGTCCACGTGACTCGGCTGCGCATCTGGGGCGACCCATTCACCTGGCCACGGATCCGCCGAGCCTGCAGGAGTGGGCTCAAGGCGATCACGGCCACACCGACCAGCGGCGCCACTGCGGGTAAACAAAATGGCGTGAACCAGTCTCGACGCGTTCGCAGACCTGGGGAGGAGATCGCCTGCACGCCGAGCGACAGGCCGATCACAAGCAGAAAGACCAGATAGAGGCCCGTGCGCGTGAGCGTCGACGAAAAGGTATTGATCGCGGTCGAATAATCGTCTGGCTTCGGTTCGAAGGCGAATTGTAGCGACATGATTGCCATCAATCCTTTGTGGGCGCGATGATCTCATTGAGGCGCCCAGTTGGCGCACAGAGACAGCGACAGTATACGCGGGGCGTTGTCAGGCGCGGATCGTGCGCGCGCAGCAAGCAAGGTGCCAGCGGAATGCCCGCCGGCGCTCGCGGATGTCGACGATCCTATCGCGCCCCTTGAGCCGCAGAGGGTTGCGCACACCCCGTCAGGCGCGGGTTTGGCCCTCGTGTCGCAGTCGATTGGCCAACGCGGCACCGCAGACACCGAGGACGATCAACGCCAGACCGTACAACCCGAGCAACGCCAGCACCGTCCACCACGGCCAGCCGGTCGCCGCCCGCTCCCCGGTCGCAAGCCCGGTGACCAGCGCCAGCGCCTGACTGCCAACCAGGCCTGTGATCGCCGCGCCGATGCTCCAGGCGATCGCCGCACGATACACCCTGGACATGAAGGCCGCAAGCAGTAGTAGCCCGGCGCCCAAGAACGCCACCGGGAACAGTTCCGCCGGCATCAAATAGTCGAACACGGGGACGCGGCCCGAGACGAAGCCTATCGCCCAAAACGCGCAAGGAGCCGCGAGCGGCAGCCAGACGAGCACGTCGCCGGCGATCGCGATGGGCCTGGGGGGTAAGAGAGCGGTTCGCATGATGCCTCCTGACTGGCCGACGGAACCGAGGCCAGGGTCGTGGCCACACTTGGGGCTGGTCGTGACCGACCCCGTCGCCCGTCAGACGTGAGCACTTCTCGACACCTCACGCACCGTCATACCCGATAAGCCTCCAGTCGAACGAACTCTCGGGCGACCACCCGAGCATCGTCGCGCAACCGTGTCGCGATCCGCAGGTGACCCTGGTCGATGTTCGCCGCAGTGGTCGAGCGTGATGGGCAGCCGGGTCTGGAGGTGGTACGCCACCGTCTGGAAACTAATCTATCCGTCGCCGATCACGTAGGCGCCGACGCCAAGCCCGGTCTCGTTGCCGGACGCGCTCGCGTCACGGTTGAACCCTTCGACGAAGTCGGACCATCGGGCCTCGACGTCGCCACACAGCGACGCGTGCAGGACGAGACTATCCGTTTGGAATCGGAGCAACTCATGACAGGGGGTCTGGTCGACCGCCACGGCCACGGGAACCGCCGTTCGAAAGACGCCCTCCAACTACCACGTTCCGGCTGCGATCACGTTTTCCTCTGGTCTCAGTCAAGAGTATCGGTCAGCCGGGCATCGCCGCCAACCCTGTGGTCGTACAAAGCCAGAGCACGTCACTTTCGCGCGGGTGCTCGCCTGCGATTGGCGACGTTTCGGTCCGTCAAGGGTAGAGGCCGACGTAGTTCGCCGTGGCGACGCGACCCGCACGCGATGGGCGCGATCACTTGACCTGAAGACGCAGGTCAGCCAGGACCGCCTGATCGACGTGCACCACCACCTGATAATCGCCGGGCGGGAGATGCCCATCGGGGAATTCGGCGACGTCGAACGTCACCAGATGATGCCCGGCGCGTTCTTGGGTGGTCTGCGTGGCGAGGATCACCCCTGACCGCAGCCAGTCGATCGTCACGGGCACAGCACTCCGATCCGGAGTGCCCAGGTCGTACTCGAGATACACGATCCGCGTGTAGGGGGTCGTCTCCCCGTTCGGATCGACCCGTCGATCGGTCGTCAACCGAGAACCGATGCGCGCGGACGTCGCGCTGAGCGGCGGTGTGTTGACGAGTTCGAACAGGGTGGCGGCGGTCAACGACACACACGCGCACATCCCAACCAACAGGCTCGCGCCGATCGGGACGACCAGCGTCCATCGCCGCGAACGGCCACCGTCGCTATCCGTGACGGGACCGACCCCCGGGACCTGTTGGGCGATCCAGATCGCAAGGACCGCGCCCATAACGGCGCCGACCAGAGCGACGACGTAGATCCAGAGACCGGACCGCCCTAACAATACACCTCCGAGCGCAAAGCCGATCAACTCGCCCGATACCCAACAGATCACGGCCAGGACCTGATAGCCCAACGCCCGTTGGCCGCGGGCCGAGACGACTCCACCGACGTAACGGATCAATTTCCAGAGGACGAATAACTCGATCACGGCCCCCCCTCACGACGTCGACTGTTGTGCCGTCTCGCCATACGTTCGCGGCACTCCGCCGGACGGATCGAAACGGTCGTTACACACTACAATCACCGGATGGACAAACACACCGGCTCCTCCTATGACGACAAGGCCGACCAATACGCCGATGCCCAGGACGTCAAGCCCTGGACGATCCACTTCGAACGCCCCGGAACACTTCGCTTCCTGCCGAATGTCGTCGGCCTGGACGTCCTCGATGCCGGGTGCGGTCCGGGCTTCTACACGGCGCACTTCGTCGATCAGGGTGCGCGTGTCACGGCCTTCGACCTCAACCCCGTTTTCGTCGAGCGGACCCGACGACGCTCACGCCAGCGCGCTTCGGTTCACGTGGCCGACCTGGCCGAGCCGTTGTCGTTTTGCGGCGACGCGTCCTTCGATCTGGTCGCCTCGATCCTCGTGCTGCACTATCTCAAAGACTGGCGCCCAACCCTCCTGGAGTTTCACCGCGTGCTCCGGCCTGGCGGGCTGTTGATCTTTTCGACCCATCACCCGTTCACGGATCTCGAATTGTCGGCCTCGGGCGACTACTTCGCGACCGAATTGCTCGAAGACGAATGGGACGTCGGAACCGTACACTTCTATCGGCGGCCGATTGCTCAGATCACGCACGACCTCTTTCAATCGGGCTTCCTGATCGAAGAGATCGCCGAGCCCCAACCCGTTGAGACGCCCGACGGCGCCACGTACCGTTGGTACGAGCGTGCGCGGACGCGGCCCATGCGCCTGCTTGTGCGCGCGCGAAAGCCCGCCTGACCGACAGGGCCCGATCGCGGGCGATCTGCGGGCGCGATCACGCAGCCAATCCAGAGGCCGGATCGTACTCCAGCGTCGACGGGTTCCACGCCCAGGCCGTCCCAACCGGCATGTCCAGGATCGAGTCGAGCACGCGCAGTCGGTCGAGGAGATCGCCGGCGTCCATGGCCAGCATCGCCTCGGGCCGCTCGCCGATCGGGCCTCGCCGCCGATACACCCGCCAGCCGCTATCGGCGGCGGCAAGCGGCGTCACGCGATACACCCACCCGGGCGGCGCAGGTTCGCCGTCGAGGAGCGCGGCCTCGACGGCGACGACTTGCCCCAATGGGAGTTGCGCCTCGTCGTCGCCCCGGAACAGCGCCACGACATGGCGCGCCTCAAACCGAACCAGATCTCCCAGCTCGAGCGCCAGAATGTAGCGCGGCTGGTTGTCGAGCCGACCGACGTAGTGGCCCTTGGCGCCGTCGCGGACCACGACCCACATGCGCTCGGCGCCAACCCGCGCATCGTCCCCTGCGGGCACTCGGAAGATGAGCTTGACGACCTGTCCGGCCGACAATCGCATTCGGTCGTCACGTCGAGGGATCGAGAATGTCACGGGGTGCTGGGCATGGAGGGCTTCGCCATCCTCCAGTTCAACGTCGCGAAACGCCGAGGCCTCATCACCGTTCATGTGTATTCCCCCAATAGCATCCGCCAGGGCAGACTCGACACGGCTGCGCCGGCGACTACACGTATCGACGAACACGTTGGCAATAGGCCGTATACGCTTCGCCGTAGTGCCCGCGAAGGAACGCCTCTTCCCGCAGAACCTGACGATGGAACAGCCACACCCCGGCGACCAGGTATATCAGCGGGACCCAATTGGGAAAGATCAAGAACTGCCCGGTCAGGATCAGGGCAAACGCCACGTAGATGGGATTGCGGCTGTGTGCAAAAACGCCCGACGTGACGAGCCGATCCGGACGATCCCGATCGATGCCCACGCGAAAACTGTCGCCGAAAGACATCAGGCTCCAGAGCAACACCACCAGCCCGGCGAGGCAGGCGCCAGCTCCGAGCCAATCGATCGCCTCGAGCTCGAAAAAACGTTGGTGGGTGGGGCTCGGCCACCCGAGGACCGCCGCAAAGATCAGATAGAAATAGAACAACGCAAACGGCGGGATAAGGAAGTCCGTCTTGTCGATCTTGCCGAACTGCATGGCCTGGATACCCTGTCGCCGCAGCAGTTGGACGCGCGCAACGACAAGGAGTATCAAGAGGACGATCGTGATCGGCGCAACTATTCTGGGTCCCATACGCATCCCTTGCTGGCAGTCTCGACCGTGACGCCGCTGCCCCCATTGTACCGACGGTACAGCGGCTAGCCGCTCTGCCAGGGCAATCGCAGCGTGTTGGGCCGAGCAGTCACTTCGGGCCACGAGTTGCCACGCATTCGCGCGGACCCGCCAGGCAATCGGCCATTCGCTGCGATTCGCCCAAACACGCCGCGCTGCGCGTTGGGCGAGATGAATGTGCCCAGCGCGACTCCCAAGCGCACGGGCACCTATAATCCAGTCATCCGAGCGTTTGCGACGAGAGGATCAACGTGAACATGAAAGCCGCAACCAAAGCCGCCCACAATGACAAGCCGCCATCCGAACAGATCGACGTCATCGTTCAGCGCGCGGACGATTGGCGCGGCGCGAAGCTGGCCGACCTGCGGGCCGTGATCGTGAAAGCGGATGCCGCCATCGTCGAGGAAGTCAAGTGGAAGAAGCCGTCCAATCCTTTGGGCGTCCCCGTTTGGTCTCGTGACGGGATCCTGTGCGTGGCGGACATTCTCAAGAACGCCGTTCGCCTGACGTTCCCCAAAGGCGCTCAGATCGACGATCCCAAGGAACTCTTCAACACACGCCTCGACAGCAAATCGGTTCGCGCGATCGATTTCCGTGACGGCGACGCCATCCAAAAGACCGCACTCAAGGGACTGATCGTCGCAGCCGCGCGGCTCAACACGCGGCAGGCGCGCGAGAAGAAACCCAAGACGCGGGCCCGCGCGTCGTGATCCGTTGACGCCCAGACCCGCGCCAGAAACATCAGCCCCCGACGCGTAGGGTACCGCGTCGGGGGCTGAGTGCTGTCATGGGGCCTCGCCGACTCGTCGTCGCAGGCGTTGGTGCCCCACCAACCCAACGCGTCCCGATGCCGGCGTGGATCTCGTAGCGGTCGCCCACGACCGTGATCGACGTCATCGCCGTCGTGATGGCTTTCAGATCACCGGCCGACAACTCAACGTTGGCAGCGCCAGGTTCTCGTCGAGTCGTTCGCGTGTGCGCGAGCCGTGGATCGGCACGATCGGCTGAGGACCCACATCGCTTGCCCTGGAACGGACTAGCAACCGGACCGCTTCGTCAGGGTCAGGCCCGGGTGGCCGCCGCGTTCAACGATGTGTATTCGTCCTCAGACGCCCGTTGCGTTGCTTTTCCTCCCGTCGAGTTGGCGCCACGGTTTCGGCTACGCGGCGCGACACGACACGCTCAGCCCGCATACTGGAAGCCGAGTTGGTAGGTGCGATCAAGATAGGCCTGGCGCACCTCGGCATCGACGATGGGCACGCCATAGAAGTACACGTGCTCGACTTCCCGGACACCCGGGTATCTGAGCCCCCAATCGTCGACGACGCTCGTCATCGGCGCCTCCCACTCGGCCTTGTAGTCCTGCTCACAGAACAGGGTCGTGCTGATAACCAGGGCCTTCTTGTGTTCAAGCAGAGGCACACGGCCGCTGGCGTGGCCGTCCCAGCCCATGCGTGTCAGCGCATAGGCGTCGCCATAGGCAAACACGCGCTCGAACCAACCCTTGAGGATGGCCGGGAACCCCAACCAATACACGGGGGCGATGAACGCCAGGCCCTCGGCGGCCTTCACTTTCGCCCATTGGGTCGCCGCGTCTTTCGGCCGGTTTTGATGGATGAACCGCGCCAGCGTCGGCGGGTCCATGCGCTTGAACCAGCGCGACCCAATGAACTTCAGGATCGGATTGTGGAGCGCGTCCACCGCGCGATCGCCCAGATTCATGTCGGCCAGCACATCCGGGGGCATGCTTTCGTGGACGTAGCTGGCGAAATCCGTCATACGAAACACCGGATCGAACCCGATGGCGTACAGATCGACGACCTCGTTGTCATGACCGGCGTCGCGCAGGCCGGCGGTGAACCGCGCCAGCAACGCATGACAGAAGGATTTCGGGTTGGGGTTGGCGATGACAGTCAGGATTTTCATGATTGCACCATTCGCGTCGGCGCCGTTGGCGCGTCGCCGGCGCTAGAGAAGAAACGGAACGAGGGCCTTCACATGGCGCCGGTAGGCCGTATAGGCAGCGCCGTAGGCCCAAGTCAGCCCCGCCTCCTCGCGTGGGATCAAAAGGCTGAGCAGCACGCCATACCCCGCAAAGGCCGCGAGGTACACGACCGAATGCAGCAAGCCGGACAGCCCCAGCGAAAGGCACAGCGCGGCCGTATACAGCGGATGACGGACCCATCGATAAGGTCCGGACACGATCAGACTATCGGTGCGGCGGGGCGCGACGCCGCCCAATTGATAACTCCGGCCCAGGCTGACAAGAGCCCAAAACATGAGCGCGGCCCCAGACACGTACAGCGCCAGGCCACCCAACTCGACCGTCGCGGGGAGCCACCCCGTCGGGCCGGCGCTCGGAGGTGGCAACAGCAGGCCAGCGTTTCCGATTGCCAACAGCAGCGCCGCAAGGGGATTCGCGACGAGGAGAAAGACCAGGTTGTACACGTTGGCCAGACAGGCCACGCCACTACCTTTCGGCCGTTCCAGGAGCGACCCGGTCGCCAGCCACTTGGCGCACACGAGCAGGACGACGAGCACCAACATCCCGATGCCCAGCGAGCGTGGATCAAGGATGTACATCGCGGCCTTCCTTTGTTCGCAGGACCGGGCCCGAGAGCGGGCCATCGGGGCGTGGCCCGCTCTCGGGTTGAGTTCAGGCATGCGCGAGCAGGGATCGACTTCGCGCCAACGTGATCAGACCGCACGTGATCAGCAGCATCGCGAAGATCGGCAGCTCGATCGTCATGGCGAACATCGAGGCGGCCAGGTCGACGCCGCCCAGCACGAGCGCCAGAACGCCCAACATCAGGGTGAAGCCGCTCGTGGGGAGCCCCCCCAGCGCGCGGGCCCCGTTCAGCCCGAGCAAAATCAGGCCGAGGCCGACCGCGCCGGTACCACGCGGCAACTCCGGGAACAACTCGGTGATGCCCCACCAGATGAAGAAGAGCCCCCAGGCCAGCGGCTCGGGATCGCGCTTCGTCGGTTGCATGTCATTCATTTGAGTGCCTCCTCTGCGATGATGTGAGCCCTGCGGGCTCAGGGTCTTCCGAAATACTCGGGTCATCCGTTGACGTTTTCGCGACGCTCGTCCGCTTAATCGTCGGTCGGTTCCAGCGGCGGGCTCAACACGCACCCGCCGCGATTCGCCGGCACCTCGGCCACGGACACGATCGTCAGGTTCAATCGAGCGAGCTTGGACAACATGCCGATCAGGGCGGCCTGATCGACGATCGGCCCGGTGAGCGCCGTCTCGCCGTTCTCGAGCGACTCCGCTTGCATGCCCTCGAGCCAATCCGCCCAGTAGTGATCGAGGTGGCCGCGGACACGGATTTCGACGATCGATCTGGCGGTCGGCGCAGGCGTGTTCAGCTTCTCATCGGCCTTCATTCGGGTTGCTCCCGACTGCTACGCGGTTGCGGGCCGCGTTTCGTCATGGCACCACTCTAGGCCGATCACGACGGCGGATCATCATCCCAAGGGTGCAATCGGGGGTGTAAGTTGGGGCGTAACCGGGGAGATCAGGCGAGCAGTTCGAGGTCGCGAGCGCGGGCGATCGCCTGGGTTCGACTGGCGACGCCCAGTTTGGCGTAGATCGTGCTGAGATGGCGCTTGACGGTCGGCAGCGCGAGGACGAGCCGGGCCGCGATGGCCTGGTTCGAGTGCCCGGCCTCGATAAGCGCAAGCACTTCGCGCTCACGGGTGGTCAGTGGCTCCACCAGCCGTTGGTCCTTGCCGGCCCGATGCCCTTGCGGCACGACGCGGTCGGCCAGCAGTCGCGCGGCGTAGCTGCCTTCACCCGATCTCGCCCGGCATTTGACGAGGAGGCGGGCCAATGGCTCGCCCTCATCCAGGAACACGCGGACAAAGCCGTCGACTTGAGCGGCCGTCAGCGCCTGGTCCAAGACGTCGAGCGCGGCATCGGTCCGCTGTTGGGCGTGGAGCGTGAGCGCCCGCAGGATCTGCACTTCGATCGTTTGCCGACTGTGCGCTCCGGCCACGCCGTTCGCCAGCAATCGCGCCGACAGCGCCTCCGCCGCCTCCAATTCGCCCTGAGCCAAGTGCACGCGAAGCAGCACGACGGTCTCCGGCACCCGACCGGCGGCGTCCGCGCAATTCGGGCGATGCGCCTCGACGTAGCGCAGCGGCGGCCCAAGCTCTCCGCGGCGGATCCACACGCCCATCGCCGTGCTCTCGAGCCCGATCTTCCGGCGGCCGCCCATCAACACCGATTGCAGAAGCCGCTCGGCCGCACGCAGGGCATCGGCGGCCGCGTCGGTGGATCCCTGGGCCGTTTCGATCTGCGCGAGCAATACCCACGCCTCGGCCTGCATTTCGACGCTGCCCCATTGCGTGCTCACGGCCAGGCACTCGTTAGCGTAATCCATTGCGTCATCCAGGTGATCCCAGGCATAGGACACCTGCGCGAGGCCGCAGAGGATCCGATCCGCCAGGGGCGCCCGGCGCCCGTCCGGTTGAGTCGCCTGCGCCAGGGCCTCGCCATAGACCTGGGCCGCACGATACAGCCGGCCCTGGGCCTGAAGCACGTCGCCCAGGTTGGTGGTCGAGACGATCGCCATCGCCGTGTTGTGGGCTTCCGCGCCGATCTCGGCCGCCTGCCGGTACGTCTCACCTGCGCCGTCGAGGTCACCGGCCAACCAGAGCGAATCGCCCAACAGCGACGTCGCGACGCTGCGCATGGCCTGCGCAAATTCGGGGTCACGGGGCAACGTGGAGAGCACCTGTCGCGCCAGGGCCGCGGCCCGAGCGGAGTCGCCGACCGCAGCCGCGGCATAGGCCCGGGCCGCGATCGCCGTGCCGGCCATGATCCGGGCCTCGACGGTCGGTTCGAACCCCGCCAGGGCATCGTCAACCGTCTGCAGAATCGTCTCGACCGACTCGGTCTGGCCGAGCACGCAGAGCGCCCAGGCTTTCTGGATGATCAGCCAGGGATGGGTGTGCGCCTCGGCTCCCAGGGCGGTCAACCACTTGTTGAGGGTAGCGACCTCGCCTCGCATGATCATGTCGCACCCATGCTCGGCGATCAACCGCGCCGCGCGCCCCGTGTCGCCCGCCCCCAGCGCGTGCTGCGTCGCTTCTTCGATCAGCCCGGCATGCTCGTACCACTGGCTGGCGCGCTGATGCAGGCGTCGAACCCGATCTGGCGCCAGCGTGGCCAATCGGCGATTCAAGACATCGCGGAACAACTGGTGGTACCGAAACCAGCAGCGCTCGCTGTCGAGCGCGCTGACGAACAGGTTCTTGTGCTCGAGAGACTCCAGTTGGGCCTGACCCCAACCAGGCGCTGCGTCGGGCGCGTCCAGCAGCGTCTCGCACAGGGGAGCGCAGAGGCGGCCCAGGATCGACGTGGCCAACAAAAAGTCTCGGACGGTCTCCGATTGTTGACTCAGGACTTCGTCGGTGAGGTAGTCGACGATGAAACGTTGGCTGCCGCTGAAGGCCCGGACGAATGCGGCCCGATCACGCTCTGGCCGGTCACGCAACGACAGCGCGGCCAGATGCAGACCGGTGACCCAGCCTTCCGTGCGCGCATCCAGACTCGCCACTGAACTTGGCGAGAGGTCCAGACCGAGTTGCTCGTTGAGCAAGATCGTGGCCTCGGCGACGTTGAACCGCAGGTCGGCTGCCCGGATCTCGACCAATTCGCCACGCGCGCGTAACCGCGCCAGCGGCAACGGCGGATCGATCCGAGTCAGAATCACAAGCCTTAGGTTGGCGCCCAGATGATCGAGCAAGTAGGCCAGGGCGTCGTGGACGCAATTGGACGTGATGAGGTGGTAGTCGTCGAGCGCGAGCGCCAACGGCGTGTCGAGTTGATCCAGGTCGTGGGCGAGAGCCGTCAACACCGCGCGGGCCGACGCGGGTCTTGGAGACAAAAGTAACGATTGCGCCGACCTGCCTGCCGCCGGGTTCCAGTCCAGGCACGCAGCGACAACGTGGCCCAGAAAACGGACCGGGTCGTTGTCCTCGTCATCCAACAAGACCCACACCACGGCCGGCCCGCCCTCGTCCTGAGTGCGCCACGTGCCGAGCAGCGTCGTCTTGCCGGATCCGGCCGGCGCCGAGATGAGCGTGAGGGCGTGCCGCAGACCATCGGCGAGGCGCGCGGACAGACCCGGGCGCGGCACCAACGTCGACCGCGTCGATGGGACGGATGACCTCGTGGCAAGCGCGAACGGCCGGTCTGACACCTGAGGCTCCGGCTAGATCGTACGCCGAATCCTGCGCGTGTCTACCGAGTAAGTTCATCAGATTAGTGCAGTCGGAAGGGGTCAGCGAGAGCCGGCCACGTGCGCGGCGACGGCCCGATTGCGGTGGGCTCGGCCGGTCAGGCGTCGTCTGTGCGAGCCTTGTGCGTGGTGTGCCGCCGGGCGGCCAGCAGCGCCGACCGACGTCCGGCCACGTCGAAGCACTCGAGCTGGTTCGCGCGCATCACGCGTGTCGCATAGGCCATCGCGTCGCGTTCGCTCAACAAGTCATCGTTGACCTCGGCCTCCAATGCGCGCGTCAACCACGCGCGGGCCTGGGCGGCGTAGGCGACGCACGCCGACGGCCACTCGGTATCGCCGCCGAACGCAAAGACCTTGTTGGACGGCACGGCGTGGATGGCGCGCCGCAGCACGTCGCAGGCGCTGTACGGATCGAGGCTCCAGGCCCAGCACATGTCGATGTACACGTTGGGAAAGTGCTTGGCGATCGCGATCAACTCGTCGCCATAGGGGTAGGCGTTGTGCATCAGCACGAAGCGCGCCGCCGGGTAGCGCATCAACAGCCCGCTGAGATGTCCCGGGCGGATGCGCTCGATCGGCATACGCCCCGTCCCCCCGTAGGTGCCGGTGTGGATCTTGAAGGGAAGGTTGTGCGCGATGGCCTGCTCCACCCCGCGGGCCAGGCACCAGTCGCCAAGGCACAGCCGTTCCGCCTCGCTCAGCTCTTCGCCGCCGAGTTGTTTCTGGAGCGCGCGTTCGGCGTCGGCATCGCTGCGTTCCTGCCACGACAGGGTGCGTTCGTACGCGTGCTGCGACTTGACGGCGATGGCAAGCGCCCCGCTCTTCTCAAAGAACGCCTCGATCGCCTGACGAAAGCTGCCGATATTCTCGACGGCGATGCCGACGAATTCGTGCAACCCCCGCGCATTGACTCTGCCTCGGCAGAACCGCGACCAGGAGAGGTCGTAGAGGAAGAACTCCGGGCCGGATGGATCCGGCGGGCACTCCCAGACGTACTGGTCGATCTGGACGTGATCGAGGTTGGCGACGTCGCGCAGCAGACGCAGCCGTTCACCGGGTCGCCGCAATTCGCGGTTGCGGGCCTGCGCCGCCGTCAATTGGTCGGGGGTGAGGTCGGCGATCGCCTCGATGTCGTAGACCTGGCGCGCGATCAGACGAACGGCCTCGCCGAAGCCCGTGTGTGCGCAGCGCAGCCAGGCGTCGCGCACGCCGTTGAACCGACCGGCGAGATCGGGGTCGGAGGCGTCGACCAGCCGGCGGACGGCTGCTTCGCTCGCGCCCGCCACACGTAGATCGGCCGTTACGTAGTTGTCGAACAGGTCCTGCAGCAGGTCCGGCCCGGTTTCGACGAACGCCTGTTCGCTGTACAGGTGTTCATGGGTGTCGACCAGGCGAAGCTGGTCGACATGCGCCGCAAGCTGGCTCATCGTCGCCCCCTATGAAGTGCGCCGGGCTCGTCACAGCGCGTCGGCGTCCGCCGGCGACACGTCGCTGGCGCGATCACCGCGACTTGAGCCAGCCGCGGCGAATGAGCCAACGCCGCAACCAGCGATCACTCACCACATAGCCGGCCACCAACGCCACCAGGATGATCGGGAAGACGCCCCAGATGCTTTGGATCGACAACGTGCCGATTTCGATGGTTTGGGGGAACGTACTTTCGAACACACGCCTGGCGCCATACGCCAGACCCACCCAGAACAGAAACTGAACGGCGTAATACACGGTCTCGCTCGGGCTCCGCGATTTGTTCATCTCTGATGGCCTCGGTTCCACTCGCAGCATCGCGAGTTGGTTGGGTCGGCAGGTTCAAGCAATCAAGCCCGCCGATTGTAAGCTGGATTTGGTCGAACTCGTGGCCCACGACACGAAGCCGGCGCTCACGTCTTCGCCACGAACACGAAGGTCTCGGAGAACACGTGGCGGGTTCGTCGACGTAATCACCCAACACCCGAACGTGACCACACGCCGCGGAACCGCAACCTGGCCCATGCCTGACCGCTCAGCGAGCGCCGCGCGACTGTCGTGCGCGATCGAGACCCCTTGGCTCGGCCGTCAGGCGCCGGCTGTCGGGATCGCACCGGCGCGCTCGAACTGCGCGACGATGACGCCGACGGGCGTCACGAGGCTCTCCGTTACCTTGAACGTCATCGGGAGTGTTCCAGAGGCAAATAGCCGCTTGCCGGCGCCCAACGTGATCGGGTAGATCATCAGCCAGAAAGCATCGACCAGATCGTGCCGGATCAGCGTCTGAAGCAGATGGCCACTGCCCCAGACATGCAGATCCGGGCCAGGCTGTCGTTTGAGGGCCGCGACCTTGTCGGCGACATCGCCGCTCAGAAACACCGACGGCTGCCAGTCGCTGGTCGTCAGAGTGTTGGAGGCGACGTACTTGGTGGCCGTGTTGACCCCAGGCCACGCGTCTCCATGCTTCGGCCAGTACGGTTCCCAGATTTCAAATGTCTTGCGCCCCAACAAGAGATCGAAGGGCAGACTCATCTGCTTTCGCAAGGCCGACCCAAGCACGGCATCCGAGAATAGCGCGATCCAGCCGCCATGGGTGAACCCGCCGCTGGTGTCTTCTTCCGGCCCGCCGGGGGCCTGTATCACGCCATCCAAAGAGATATGCTCGAGCACGACAATTCTTCTCATGTCCGATGTCCTCCAATTGATGTCTCACAAGTCGGCCAGGCTGCGGCGGAGTAGGCCATAAGGTGTCACGTCTCGCTGCTCAACGGGCTGCTCGGTTCGCGTGACACCGTCACCGTCACCGGACCATCGCACGCCATAGCACCTCGCCGCCCACCGGCCGGTTACGATCCGTCGACCGCCGCGTTTGCCCCTTAACCATAGCGCCTGTGCGGAGCACGGGAACGGGCCGGCTCGATCTTGCGCTCGAGGAGCCCTTGCCTGTTCCGACACTGGAGCAAATAACCAAAGCCGGAACGGGTGAACACCCTGGATTGGGGCTCGGACCAGGACGCACCGGAACCTTCACGCCAATCAACCCAACGCCGTTGCACTACAATACAGGGATGCACGGGAAGGTCTGCGTCATCACCGGCGCCAACAACGGTTTTGGGTTCGTCAGTGCGCAGCGATTGGCCGCCATGGGCGCCACGGTCCTGATGGTCTGCCGCAGCCGCGAGCGCGGCGAGGCCGCCCGTCAAAAGATCACGACCGCCACGGGGCAAGCTCCAGAGCTCTATGTCGGCGATTTTCTGCTTCAGGCCGACGTGCGCAGGGTGGCGGCCGAGATCGGTGAACGCCACGACACGGTCGACGTGCTCGTCAACAATGCCGGGTTTGCGTTCTCGGAGCGGGTCATCACCGCTGAGGGTTTCGAGCGCACCTTTGCCCTGAATTACCTCGCCTATTTCACGTTCACCCGCGACTTGTTGCCCCTGCTGCGCCAATCAGGAGCGGGCCGAATCGTGAATGTCGCTTCCTCGTCGCATCGCTGGCGCGACTTCACCCTCGACAATCTCCAGGGCGAGAAGGAATTTCCCGTCCGCCGCTTCCCGCCGCTGTCGGCCATGTACGGCTGGAGCAACGTGTATCGGATCATGCTGACCTACGAACAGGCCGAGCGCTATCGGGCCGATGGCCTGACGGCCAATTGCATGTGCCCTGGCTTCGTGCCGGTCGTGCGAGCCGGCGCGACGCCCTTTCAAAACGTGATGATCCGGATCATCCCACGTTTCATGCCCAACGCCCGCACACCCGAACAGGCGGCCGAAACCGTCGTGTACCTGGCCAGTTCTCCCGAGGCCGCCAGCCTCAACGGCGTCTACTTTCAAAGCGGCGTGCAAATGCGATCGTCCGATCAGACCTATGATGTCGCGTTGCGGCGCAAACTATGGGCCGTAACAGAAACGCTGATCGAGCAAGTCGAAGCGCGGCATTCGTAGCCCGGGGACCGGGCGCCCAGATCGCGATATTGGGGGTGGGTCACATCAGACGAGGTTTGACCTACCCCGCGACCGTGACGTGGGCTGAGCCGTGTGGCCGCTCAACAGCGGCGCTCACGGCAGCATGCGGCTGTGGGCCGGGCTGCCGCGGAAGACGATGACGTTTCCGGGTCGAGTCATGACGTGACCAGCACCATGGCCCGGGTCTCGATGAGGCGTTGAGCCGCGCTTGGCGCGATGGGCCGCATCAGACCCGCTGTTGAATGGAGTTGGTATCATTGCGTCTTCGCGGCGCGGGCCGGGTTCTGACCCCATGAGAAACCACGACTACCCGATAAATCTTCCCGTCTCTGTTGACGGGTACCATGAGTCCACTGGAGAGCGATTATGAACGAGTTGCGTATTGGCATCATTGGCACGGGCGCGATTTCCAACCTGCACGTCCAGGTCTGGCAGAAAATGCCCGGAGTGACGGTGGTCGCGGGTTGCGATATCGACAAGGCCAAACTGGAGGCCTGGGGCGCCCAATATGGCATCACCAACCTGTATACCGACTACCGGCAGTTGCTGGCCCGGGATGACATCGATGCCGTGGATGTGTGCGTCCACAACAACCTGCACACCCCCATTGCCGTGGCCGTGATGAAGGCCGGGAAGCACTGCTATTCGGAAAAGCCGATGGCCGGCAGCTATCTGGACGCCAAGACGCTCTATCAGGCCTCCAGCACCTACGGGGTCAAGCTGGCCGTCCAGTGCAGCTCGCTCTTCAACAACCAGACCCGCATCGCCAAGCGCCTGATCAGCTCAGGCAAGCTCGGCCAGGTCTATCACGTGCGCTCGGTGGGTCACCGCCGCATCGGCCGACCCGGCGTGGATTTCCCTTTGAGCACCGACTTCTTCTCGAAGGAGATCGGTGGTCACGGTCCCATGTTCGATATCGGCACCTATCACATCTCGCAGATGCTCTACCTGCTTGGGCTGCCCAAACTCGAAAGCGTCTTCGGCGTGGCCCACCACGGGTTCTACATGGACGAACGCCTGCTCAAGGGCAAGGCCTACGAGGTCGAGGACCTGGGGGTGGGCCTCGCGCGCTTCGAGAATGGCCTGTCCATGGACCTGTACGAAGACTGGGCGCTCCATATGGACGAGGTTGGCAGCTCCTTCCTGGCGGGCAGCCTCGGCGGCCTCAAGCTGACCAACATCGACCTGTACGGAGGTCGCATTCCCAACCCCGAGCTGTACCACCGGCAGCACCCGGAGTTGGAATTCTTCGGCTTTGAAGACGGGCTGATGGTTGACAAGAAGATCAATTGCGCGCTCAACGAACGCGGCGAGCAGGCGCTGGATCCCAACGTGGCCTGGTTCGACAACAACCAGTACCAGTGGGCCGCCTATCTGCGCGGCGATCTCACGGATGAGACCCGTCTCAACACGCCCTTGATCTGTCTCAACACGATGATGGTCATGGACGGCATCTTCCTGTCGCACAAGCTGGGCCGGTCACTGACGGCCGAGGAGATCGACACCCTGTCAGAGTCGACGGCCGTGCGTCGCCAGGTGACGCCTTGGGGCGAATTCACCTATGACTTTTGAGCCAGCCCGAGCCGCCTGACGGCCGGCCCTGCGTTCGAACATCATTGAGCCGTCCGGTTCGCGGGATGCGGGCCGGGCGGCTCTCGTCTTAACCGCCGCCATCCATCGGCCCTCCGCCCGTGAGCTTCGGCTCCTCAGGGTCACGTCGGTCGTGCGCTTTGGTATCGGGGCGATCCCGACGATCAACACCCTTGTCGCGCAGTTCGCGGCGCCAAGGCGGCTGCTCGGCGTCGCGGTCGGCGCGATGTTCTTCTTTCAGATGGTGGCGATGGCCGCGGCGCCGGGCTTGATCGGGCTGGCACAGAACAGCGTGCCGGACCTCGAGGGCGGCCTGAAGCTCGTCTTCCTGGTCGGCGCGGTCTTCACGTTGGCCTCGCTCCTGCTGGTGGTGACCATCCCGGAGCTGTCCATGGGCCGGAATGGGCGTCTTGAAGGCCGTGGCGGCAGGCCGCGGGATATCTTGATTCCTTCGTAGCTCCGACGTTCGTCAAGAACGCCGCGATGTCGGCCGGCCCCGCGCCGGCGCGTGCCTTGATCGCGCTGCGTTGCCGCCGAGTGTCCTTGAGGGCCGAATCGATCCACGGACGCGTCTTCGATTGCCCCGGTTAGGTCGAGCGGGTACCGATGGGCGACAAGGTCATGGCCGATCACGAGTCCACCAATGCCCTGGTCGCGTTTTGGGTGCAGCGAGCGCGTGGGCGACGGGCGTCGTGGCTTCACAACGGTACGTTTGCGTCGTTTCTGACTTTTCTTTGGACATCAAACGCCACGGTTCGCCAGATGCGCCATCCTCAGAGATCACTGACGCGATCGCGAACTGGGATGGACACGCCCGGCCATCGCGATCTGTGTGCGAACAGAATCCGATCTGGCTTTGGCGGCAGCCTGTCTCATCGAGTCGAACCAGGGTTGGCGGACCAGGCCAACGCGTAAGCCAGTTCTGCCGACCCTGGCTGGCGGAAGCTGCGGTCGCTAGAGCCAAACGCCAAGAGGACATCGGTCGCTGAGTCGGAGCTTCCTGACTGGCGGTACCCGCCCGCTCCCGGGCGACTCACAACCCGTTGACGTGGCCCTGGGCACCCTGCAGGGCTGCCGTGCGCTTCGTTATGCAAAGCTACCTCGACCGGCCCTCTCCAACCAGCTCGCTCGCCGACACCAGACGCTAACTCCGGGGTTGACAGGCCAGACGGCGTCGCATACACTGACACCGGTGTCTGACACCGGTATCAGCTAACATTACGGACGATTTGAGGCAGCCATGAGCACCATCCGCGACATCGCGTTGCGTGCAGGCGTATCCGTCAAGACCGTCTCGCGAGTTCTCAACCATGAACCGATGGTCGGCGCAGACACGAGGGCTCGTGTCGAGGCCGTCATGCGGGAAGTCGGGTATGTCCCCAACATCCTGGCTCAACGGCTCGCACGCGGTCGGGCCATGGTCATCGGTCTGATCTTCCACAATGCGACTCGCGCCTACCTGAATGATGTGTTGGAGGGAAGCCTGGATGTCGCCCGCCAGCGTGGCTACGGCATCATGACTCGCCTCATCGACGTCAACAGCTCAGAGGACCGCGAAGAGCTCTTGAGGATGATCGCGCAGCAACGGGCCGAAGGGTATCTGTTTACGCCGCCCTGTGACAATGCACCCGAGTTGTTGGACAGTCTGGATCAACACGGGATCCCGTTCGTCCGACTCACGCCTCACGATCGCTCCCTGCCCCTGCCCCATGTCTCAGCGCGTGATTATCAAGGCGCCCGAGAGATGGCCGGATACTTGATCCGTCTCGGTCATCACCGCATCGGCTTCATCAAGGGAAACCCCGACCACCAGGCCAGCCACGACCGGTTGGCTGGGCTTCGCGATGGTCTGGCCGAGCATAACTTCCCGCTCGAAGAGAGTCTGATCCGCCAGGGTGACTGGTCGTTTGCGTCGGGCCGTGCCTGCGGCGAGTCCCTGCTCGACGAGCCCAGGCGGCCCACGGCCATCTTCGCCAGCAACGACGACATGGCTGCCGGCGTGCTTGCCGCCGCCCATCAGCGCAACATCCCCGTGCCAGAGGCGATTTCTGTCGCGGGTTTCGACGATGTTCCACTGGCTGAGCAGGTCTGGCCAGCCTTGACCACGGTTCGGCAACCCATCCAACAGATTGCACGCCAGGCGACCACCCTCCTGATCGACTTGCTCGAAGGCGTCGCCGTTTCAGCCCGCCAATTCGATCTTCCGACTGAACTGATCGTGCGCGACTCGACCGGCTCACCACCGATTGACGCGCTCTAGGACCCATCCCCGACCTTATCTCTGGTGTTCGCTCAGGAGGTGTCATCCGGCACAAACGATAACCCACACCCCTCCCTACTTCGGCCCAGCCAGCAGTTATTGGAGGAGAGCATGACACGACGGATCCACCGCCTGAGCGCATTGTTGGCAACCATGACGCTGCTTGCGGGCTGTGCGCAGCCCACCGCAGCACCGGCCACTCAAGCTCCGGAACCCACCGCCCTCCCCGCGGCAACCGCAACGACCGCCGCCATCGTAGCCGTCGAGGCCACACCCACTGCCGCCCCCACCGTCGCGGCCGCACAGTACAACGAAGCCCCCATGCTGGCCGACCTGGTCAGCGCGGGCAAACTGCCGCCCGTAGCCGAGCGATTGCCGGCCGAGCCACAAGTGACCGAGCCCCTTGACGGAGTCGGCCAGTACGGCAACACGCTGCATCTCGCGGCTTATTACGCCGGCATCGGACCGGCGCTTCTGTTCATCGCCGAGCCGCCGATCAAGTGGCGCCCCGATCTGACCGGTTTCGAGCCGGGCGTCGTCCAAGGATACGATT
>JBGAJV010000041.1:0-53879 GCA_044224715.1 Anaerolineales bacterium
AGATCGACAACAAACTCACAGCTTTTCAACGCAAAGAACATATGTGCTATACTCAGATAGACCCCCATCACAAACGCACTTCTGTTATTTTTGACGGGAGGACAATATGGAGGGCGTCTCAACAGGGTTATCCTGGCCTGATGCCAATGCCCATCGCGCCTGGCGGCCTCTACGTGAGGAACCTGGCCCCGGGGCCGAAAGTTCGCCCCCGATCCGCCTGCTCGATCGGGTCCGCGCTGCGACCCGCACGCGCCACTATTCGATCCGCACCGAAGACTCATACTGCGACTGGACCCGACGCTTCATCCTGTTCAATGGAAAACGTCATCCGAGCGAACTTGGCGTCCCAGAGATCAATGCGTTTCTGTCACACCTCGCCGTGAGCGGGAACGTCGCAGCCTCGACTCAGAACCAGGCGCTCAACGCCCTGGTCTTTCTCTATCGACATGTCTTGTATCAGGATCTTGAAGGCGAGATCCAGCCGATCCGCGCTAAGGCGCCGGAACGCCTGCCGACAGTGCTGACGCGAGCAGAGGTGCGGGCCCTGATGGAGCAACTGCACGGTGTGCAGCACCTGATGGCCCAGATCCTGTATGGCAGCGGCTTGCGCCTGCTCGAATGCCTGCGGCTACGCGTGAAGGACATCGACTTCGCCCAGCGGCAGATCATCGTGCGCGACGGCAAGGGCATGAAGGATCGGCTTACGATGCTGCCAACGGGTCTGATCGAGCCGCTGCGCGAGCATCTCAGCGACGTCAAGGTCTTGCACGCGCAGGATCTGGCCTTGGGGCTGGGCGACGTCTATCTGCCCTTCGCCCTGGAGCGCAAGCACCCGAACGCGGGTCGCGAGTGGATCTGGCAATACCTGTTCCCGGCCAAGCGCATCGCGCCCGATCCGCGCACAGGCAAACTTCGCAGGCACCACTACGACGAAACGCTGCTGCAGCGAGCGGTCAAGTCCGCGGCGCAGAAGGCCGGCATCGAGAAGCGCGTCGGCTGTCACACGCTGCGGCATTCCTTTGCCACGCACTTGCTCGAGAACGGCTACGACATCCGCACCGTGCAGGAGCTGCTCGGCCACAAAGACGTGAAGACGACCATGATCTACACGCACGTCCTCAATCGTGGGCCACGCGGCGTTCGCAGCCCGCTTGACGAGTAGCGAGGGAAGGGCGCGAACCGCGAAGACGCGACGGGCGCGAGGTCTCGTACACAAGAGACCTCGCGCCCTTTGCGTCTTCGCGGTTCGATCTTGCTTTATCGTTGAATGTCGACGCTGAGAGAGCGTCGCGCCCTGCGCGTCTTCGCGGTTCGTTGGTTTACCGCAGAACGTCGATGCTATCTGGGCCGAGCAGGTTCGTCAGTTGTCCGGCAAGCTCGGGGCTCAAGCCGGTCGTGTGATTCGGGAAGCGCAACTGATAGTGTCGCGCGCCTTCGCGGATCTCGAACTCGAACCGGTCCGTGCCGGGTGAGGCGGTGAGCAGGCCGTGCACTCGGCGCAACAGGCGCAGATCGCGCTCCTTGTCGCCGGAGTTGGTCAGCGTGATCACCACGCGCCGGCCGCTGGCTTCGACGACCGGCGCGGAGCGGGTCGGTGCCGGCGGCGGCATCGGCGCCTCGAACGCGAGTCGAGGCTCGGTGAGCGGAGGCGCTTCGACCTTGGGCGTAGCGACGCGCGTCGGGCCGCCGTTGGTCGGCGCGGCCTGGTGACCGTTGCCATTGCCGTGACCGTTTCCGTTGCCGTTCGTGACGGCGGGTCTGGACGCCGCCGGCACAGGTGTCGGTGCGGCGACCGGCTCCATCGGAGCGGGCGTCGAAACGGTGTCATCGCCGCCGGTCATCCAGTCGTCATCCGGTGGCGGAGGGGCCCAATCCTGCGGCGCGTCGTCTTCGCGCGCGGGTCGGCCGGCGAACGAATCGGGCGTCCACATGATGCCCTGGGCCGGCGTCGGGCCGCCGGCTGGGCGACCGGCCGCGATCTTGAAATCCTGCCGCAGGTTATCGACCAGGATCTTGGGGTTGCCGCCGCCCTGGGTGTCCGCCTTGCCGTAGATCACGACGATCTGCTCGAGCGCCAGCCACTTGCTGACCTCTTTCCAGACCTTGGGGAAGATCACGAGTTCGATCTGGCCGGTAAGGTCCTCGGCCGAGACGAACCCCATCGGATCGCCCTTCTTGGTCGTGTGGGCGCGCAAGGTCGAGATCACGCCGACCATGACGACCGGCTTGCCATGGTCCTCTTCGCCCAACTGCACGCTGCTGTGCGTGATGATCTGGCCGACCTGGTCGATGACGGTCTGCAGCGGATGATCACTGACGTATAGACCGATCAACTCCTTCTCCCAGGTCAGCGTTTCACGCTTGGTGACGGTGACCTTGGCCTTGGGCAGCTGGACGTGCGCGAAGGCCTCGGTCTCGGCCGAGGCCGCGCCGCTGAAGAGCATCATCTGGCCGGATTCGGCCGCCTTGAAGTGCGCGGCGCTGGCGTTGACGATCTGGTCGAGCCCCTCGACCAGCTGACCGCGATCGCCAAAGCTATCGAGCGCGCCGACCTTGATCAGGCACTCGAGCGCGCGCTTGCCCACCTGACGCAAGTCGACGCGCTGGCACAGATCGTCGAGCGTGCCGAATGCGCCGGCCGTCTTGCGCGCGGCGATGATCGTCTCAACGGCGCCTTCGCCGACGTTCTTGATCGCCGCCAGACCGAAGCGGATGGCGGAGTTCGTGGCGCGCGCGGCGTGGTGTGTGGCGCGGCCTCTCCCATTCGCCTTCTTCGGCCCACGCTCTCCGCTCTCGGGCTTGCCGTTTTCGCCGTCCTCGATCGTAAAGTCCAGACCGCTGCGGTTGATATCCGGCGGGAGCACCGGGATGCCGAGCGATTTGCAGTCGTCGATGTACTGCGCGACCTTTTCAGTCTCGCTCTTGGAGACCGAGAGCAGCGCGGCCATGTACTCGGCCGGGTAAACGGCCTTGAGGTACGCGGTCTGTGCCGCGATCACGCCGTAGTCGGCGGCGTGGCTCTTGTTGAAGCCGTAGCGCGCGAACTCCTCCCAGTCGGCGAAGATCTTCTCGGCCGCATCCTGGGGCATCCCGCGCTCGACCGCGCCGGCGATGAACTTCTGCTGGTGTTTCTGCAGCTGTTCCTTGTTCTTCTTGGCGATCGCCTTGCGCAGGTCGTCCGATTCGGACATCGAGTAGCCGGCCAGATCCACGGCCGCGCGCATGATCTGCTCTTGATAGACCGGGATGCCGTAGGTCTCTTTGAAGATCGGCTCGAGCGAGGGATGCTGGTAGACGACCTGCTCCTCGCCGTGCATGCGCTTGATGTAGTTCGGGATGAACTCCAGCGGCCCCGGCCGATAGAGCGAGATCATGGCGATGATGTTGTCCAGGTTCTGGGGCTTCATCTGCATGAGGTAGCGCTTCATGCCGGTGCCTTCCACCTGGAACACGCCAGCCGTCTGGCCCTTGCCCATCAACTCGTACGTCGCCGGGTGATCGGTCGGGATGTTGTCGAGCGTGTAGTGTTTGCCGTGCCGCTCGGCGATCAGCGCGCAGGCGCGCTGCATGATCGTCAGCGTCGCCAGACCGAGAAAGTCGACCTTGAGCATGCCGAGCTTCTCGAGCACGCCCATCTCGAACTGAGTCACCGACTTGATCGGCGTCTCTTCGACGTTGCCCGTCGGCCGGTGCAGCGGCAGGTACTCGATCAGGGGCTTGTCGCCGATCACCACGCCGGCCGCGTGCGTGCCGACATTGCGGACCACGCCCTCCATCTTGGCGGCCGTGTCGATCAACTCGCGCAGGTAGGCCTGCTCGCCGCGGGCCTCGTCGTACGCCTGCTTGAACTCGACCACTTCCTCAAGCGCCTGGGCGATGCTGACAGGTTTGCCCGGGATGTTCGGGACGGTCTTGGCGATCTTGTCGACGTCGGCCAACGGGATATCCATCACCCGGCCGACGTCGCGGATCGCGGCGCGCGCGCCGAGCGTGCCGTAGGTGATGATCTGCGCGACCTTGTCGTCGCCGTACTTGCGCACGCAATAGTCGAGCATGCGGCTGCGCAGGTCGTCCTGGAAGTCCAGGTCGATATCGGGCATCGAGATCCGGCCCGGGTTGAGGAAGCGCTCGAAGATCAGGCCGTGGCTGAGCGGCTCGACCAGCGTGATCTCGAGCACGTAAGCCACCATCGAGCCGGCTGCCGAGCCACGGGCGTTGTACCAGATACCCTGATGCGTGGCGTACCGGCACAGATCCCACACGATCAGGAAGTAGGCCGAGAAGCCCATCTTCTCGATCACGCTCAGTTCGTATTCGAGCCGCTGGCGCACCTCGGGCGCGTCGGCGCGGGCGCCGTAGCGCATGCGCAGACCGGCCTCGCACAGCTCGCGCAGGTAGCTCTCGGCCGTATGACCGGCCGGCACCGGGAACTGCGGCAGGTGATAGCCCTTGGTCTTGAGGTCGAGCGCGGTGCGCTCGGCGATCAGCAGCGTGTTCTCGATCGCGCCGGGCACGTCGCCGAACAGACGGCGCATCTCGTCGGGCGAGCGCAGGTAATACGACGCGTCGGACATGCGCATGCGTTTCGGATCGGCCAGCGTGCAGCCGGTCTGGATCGCGAGGAGCACGTCCTGCAGGCGGGCGTCGCTGGCGTCGACGTAGTGCACGTCGTTTGTGGCGACGAAGTTGGCCTGATAGCGCGGGCCGAGGTCGAGCAGCTGGCGGTTGAGCGTCGTCAGCTCCGGGATGTCGTGCGCCTGCAGCTCGATGAAGAAGCGCTCGGGGCCGAAGACCTCGTAATAGAAATCCAGCCGGCGGCGGGCCTCGTCGAAGTTGCCCTCGGTGAGCGCGCGCGGCACATCGGCGGCGAGGCAGCCGCTGGTGGCGATGATGCCGTCGTTGTGCGCGGCCAGGTAGTCGCGGTCGATGCGCGGCTTGCCGTAGAAGCCTTCGAGCTGCGCGGCGCTGGCGATCTTCAGCAGGTTCTTGTAACCGGTCTGGTTCTCGGCGAGCAGCAGCAGGTGGAAGGGCTTGAGGTCGATCTTCGAATCGCGGTCCTGCATGCGTCGCGGCGCGAGGTAGGCCTCGAGGCCGATGATGGGCTTGACGCCCGCGTCGACGGCGGCGCTGAAGAACTCGATGGTGCCGTGCATGGTGCCGTGGTCGGTCAACGCGACCGCGGGCATCTCCATCTCTTTGGCACGCTTGACCAGCTTCTTGATGTTGCTGAAGCCGTCGAGCAACGAGTACTCGGAGTGGCAGTGCAGGTGAACGAAAGACATACCGGGCTCGGACGTCGCAAGGCGAGCGCGGGTGGTGGCGTCTCGCCGATCATCGACTGATTCTAGTCAGTCGGCCGGAAAAGCAAATGAAGTTGATGCGCCTCTGGGGCGGACGTGGATTATAACGCGATCAGGGTTTGCGAGCGCAATCCTCGGACAAACAAAACACACACGTGGACCCTCTGAACGCGCAAGTTTCATGAGCTCGATGACACGCGTCCTGAGCCGTCGTGCGTGGTACATTGATCGGGCGCATTAACCCGTCGGAGGCGGCATGCTCACCCAGTCAGACAGACGACCGCTGTGGAACCCGATCCTTTGTGCAATGTCGCTGGCGCTGGGGAGCGTCGCGATCGACCAGGGCTATTACGATCTGTTCGTCTTCGTACCGCAGATCCATTTCCCACGGGTGACGATCACCATGACGGACTTTGGCGTGCCCATCGTCAGCGCGGCGCTCAACGTGCCCACGCTGTGCGGGGTCGTGATCTTCCTGGGCGGTGGGGTGGCGGTGTATGGTGGGCTACGCGAAGTGTGGCGTTGGTGGACGCGGTCGTCCGTCGGGCGGATACGATTCTGGGTGATCCAGGCGTTCGGGCTCGGGGCGGCCGCGCTGGCCTGGCTGGTCTATGCCGTCGACTTCCTCACCAACGCTTTTGGCGGCGTCGGGTAGCGCGCTATTGGTTAGAATTTCGGCGCGAATTCAATAAAGTCGTTTTTTGAACGACTGTGATTTACGGCGAATCTGAACAGACCTGTCATGGCCGCGGCCCGCCAGACCGCGATCGCCCATCTGACCACGCTGGCCACGCACCCGGCGGGCCGCGCTGCGACGCCGCGTGGGCTGCACGACCTGCCGGCCGTGGGCGCCGGCGCCCACGCCGCCCTGGACGAATTCCAGGAACGCTTCGCCACAGGGCTCACCGGCAGCGCCGGGCCGCGCTACTGGGGCTTCGTCACCGGCGGGAGCACTCCCGCCGCCCTGATGGGCGATTGGCTCGCCGCCGCGTACGACCAGAACGCCGCCGGCAAGACCGAGCCCGCCACGGTCCAGGTCGAGCGCGAGGCGATCGCGATGCTGCGCCAGTTGCTCGGCCTCTCCACCGCGCATCACGGCCTGTTCGTGTCCGGCGCCACGCTCAGCAACGCCGTCGGTCTCGCGATCGCCCGCCAATGGGTCGGCGCGCAGGCCGGAATCGACGTGGCCGTGCAGGGCGTCGGCGCGCTGCCACCGACGCCGGTGTTCAGCGGCGTGGCTCACTCGTCGGTCTTCAAGGCTCTGAGCATCATCGGGCTGGGCCGCGGCGCCCTTCAGATCGTGCCCGCCCTCGCCAAACGTGAATGCGTCGATGTCGCCGCGCTGGCCGAGCGCCTGACCGCGCTCGACGGCCGACCCGCGATCGTGGTCGCTAACGCCGGCACTGTCAACACCGGGGATTTCGACGACCTGCAGGCGATCGTCGACCTCCGCGCCCGCTACCCGTTCTGGCTGCACGTCGACGCGGCTTTCGGCGGCTTCGCGGCCTGCGCGCCGGCGTACGCGCATCTGGTCGCCGGGCTCGACGCCGCCGATTCGATCTGCGTCGACGCGCATAAGTGGCTCAACGTGCCGTACGACAGCGCGATGCAGTTCACGCGTCATCGCGATTTGCAGGCGCAGGTCTTTCAAAATAGCGCGGCATATCTGGGCGCGCTCGGCGACGATCCGGATGCGCTCCACCTGACGCCCGAGAACTCCCGGCGCTGGCGGGCCCTGCCGGCGTGGTTCACGCTCAAGGCCTACGGCGCCGCCGGGCACCGCGACATCGTCGAACGGTGCTGCGCGCTGGCGCAGGACCTGGGGACGCGGATCGAAAACGCACCGGCCTTCGACTTGTTGGCGCCGGTGCGCTTGAACATCGTGTGCTTCACGCTTGCCGGGGATGTCACGCCAGAGCGCGTCGCGAGGGTCCTCGCCCGACTGCGCGACAGCGGTGAGGCCTTTCTGACGCCGACGATCTATGCGGGCCGGCCCGCGATCCGCGCCGCGTTTTCCAACTGGCGCACGACGGCCGCGGATGTGGCACGCGCCTGGGCCGCGCTGGAGCGCGCCGTGGACGTCGAAGATCCTCTACAATAGCGACATGTCCTACGAAGCCAAACTCACCGCCTTGGGATACACCGTCGACGTCGGGGAACTAAGCAGCGGGCGTTTCATGCGCGCGGTGCGCACCGGCAACCTGGTCTACACCGCCGGCGCGGTCAGCGCCTGGGCCGGCGAGGAGATCAAGGGCAAGCTCGGACAGGATCTCACCATCGACGACGGCTACAAGGCCGCTCGGTTGGCGACCCTCGCCGCGCTCAAGGCGGTCAAGAGCCTGGTCGGCTCGCTCGACAACGTCGTGCGCGTGGTCAAGGTGCTTGGCATGGTCAACGTCGGTCCGGGTTTCGACGCCACACCCGATGTCATCCACGGTTGCAGCGATCTGCTGCGCGAGGTCTTCGGCGAGGCCGGTCAGCACGCGCGTAGCGCGGTGGGCATGACGATCCCGTACAACTACGCGGTCGAGGTCGAACTGATCGTCGAGGTCGCCGACTGACTGGCTCGACGCGCCCGGTACTCGAAACGCAGGTAGCACCCCAACATCGCGGCGGTCGTCACGGTGAAAAAGCCGTGCAGGATCCAGATCGGGCCGACCGGGAGGCTGAGCACATAGGCCCAATGGATGGCGTTGCCCAGGTTGCTAAGCAGGATCTGGCCCGGGCTGTAAGACTTCAGGTCACGCGTGCTCACGGCCTTGTACAGCATCGGCACGTTGCTAGCGATGAACAAAGCCGTCGATATGGATCCGGCGATGGTTGGCAGATTCGTGATGTCCATGTCATCCTCCGTGTCTGTCACACACGATGACATGGAGCGCCGCTCACTCGCCAGCCCACGACCTGCTCGATGGATGGTCAATCACTGACCAATACCGCTCACTTCGGCGGCATATACGACTCGGCCAGGTCGGCGCCGAGCGACCCCGCATTGTACGATCGCTCGTCGACCGGGTTGAGGGCGCGCACCTGCGCCGGCGTCAGCAACCTGTACGACTTGATCTCGCCCAGGGCCACGCCGATATCGTCCAGACGCTCGTCCGAGGTCAACCAGTCGATCCCATCGAAGGTCGCCAGGTTCAACGGGCGGGTATAGCCGCGCAGCGCCCGCTTGTACCGCAGGTTGAAGTAATCCTCGAAGTAGCTCATCGCCAGTTCGCGCAGGCTGCGATAGACCGGTTCGCGATAGCGCAGCCCGCTGAAGTTGGATTTCGCCACGGCGCCCCAACAACCATTGCGCTTGAAGACCGCCAGGATGTGGTCGTCGTCGTCGCCCGGGATCAGGTCAACCCACAACGGCGGATACCCGATCGCACGCAACGCGGCCGCCGCGAAAAGGGCACCGTCGAAGCAGTGCCCGGTGCGATCGCGCAGGAACGTCAACGGACAGCGATAGCGCTCCTCGCCCGTGTAGGGCACGGTGTCGAGGAAATTCTGGATCTTGATCGGGGTGGTCAGCCCGCGCCAGAGCCGGCGCTCGGATGGTGTCAGGGCGGCCACGAAGCGGGCAAGCGGATCGGTTCGACGCACAGGCATGGGGTGCCCTCCGCGACGTATTTTAGTGGACCTCGGCGAAAAGACGAGGGCCGTCGCGCGCGCCGTCAGGGTCAGCGCATCTTGTCTTCCGGTTCACAAGATCTGCTGGGAATGACGCGAATGGATCGTGCGATGCGGCAATTCGCGTCATTCACACAATTCGCGGCGAAGTCCGGAAATTTCGCCTTTCGATGTGATGCAAGACCCTTCGTCCTGTTTTGCCTCGAATCGGTCGTTCGGCACTCAGGTGCGCGCAGCCTCCGCCGCGTGTGCTTGTCGCGGGGACGGCGGCGGCGCACACTGGGTCATTCCGCTTACGGAGCCCGATCATGACCCTCTCGACTGATGCCGCGCCCGGCGCGACCCAAAATCCGGCAACACCTCGTGCCGCAGCGCCGCCGGCGCCGTTCACGCTCGACGCCCTGCGCCTGGCGACGATCGCCGCCGGCCTGGGTATTTTGGCGGCGTTCGCCCTGATCTGGCGACCGGTCGGTCTCAACGTGGCCATCCTGACTCTGGCGACCGTCATCGCCCTGCTCGCGCTGGCGGCGCTGGAACGCGTGCGGCCGGCGCTGCGCGGGGTCTGGCTGGTGGCGCCTTTGCTTTTCTTCAGCCTGGCGGTCGCCTGGCGCGCCAACCCGCTGGTCCAGTTCCTGAACGTGGCCGTCACGTGCGGGCTGGCCGTGCTTCTGGCGAAGGTGTTCACGACGCCCGATCTGTTCACGAAGGGTGTGGGCGGATACATCACGCTCGCCTTCGGCGGCCTGATCGAGAGTGGGCTGCTGTACTCCGGCGAAGCGTTGGTCGCCGCGACGCGGCAGTCCCGCACCCAGAGCCGTTCGCCGTGGGTGTGGGCGGTCGCGCGCGGCCTGTTTCTGGCGACCCCGATCGTGCTCGTGCTGACGGCGCTCCTAACTGTGGCCGACCTGGCGTTCAGCCAATCGGTCCGCGACGTGCTGCGCGCGCTCGGGCTCGACGACCTGGGGCTGGTGACGGCCCGGGTCGTGTTCGCGGTCGGCGCGGGCTGGACCGCGCTCGGGCTGTTGACGTTGGCGCTGCGTCGGTCCGCAACGTCCAGCGACGTCGGTAAGGCACGCACCTGGTCAATCCTGGGTTTCACCGAGGTCGCCGTCATCCTCGTCTCCGTCAACGCGCTGTTCCTGGCGTTCGGGCTCTATCAGGCACGCTATCTCTTCGGCGGCGAGGCGAACATCACGACAGCCGGGTTCACCTATGCCGAGTATGCGCGCCGCGGATTCGGTGAACTGGTGCTGGTTGCCCTGATCGTGCTCGCGCTGGGTCTGGCTCTGCATCGGACGGCACGGTTGTCCACCGTCATCGCGTCGATCGGTTTCAAGGCGCTGACGGTGCTGCTCGTCCTGCAGACCGGTGTGTTGTTGGCCTCGGCCTTCACGCGGATGCGCCTTTACGAAGAGGCCTATGGATTTACCGAGTTGCGTGTGCTCACCCAGGTCTTCATGATCTGGCTCGCCGGTCTGCTCGTCGCGTATGCCGTCACGGTGCTGCTCGATCGTCCCCGGCTGATCGCGCTGGGCGCGCTGTTGGCCTCGCTCGGCTTCGTCGCCACGCTCGACGTCATCAACCTCGACGGTCTGATCGCCCGTGAAAATATCGCACGGGATATGATCCAGACGGTCACGGCCGATGAGCCCGACCGCCGCTATAGCGGCGACCTCGATTACGTCTACGTGCTTTCGCTCTCGGACGATGCCGTGCCGGAGTTGGCGCCGCTGCTCACCCACCCTGACCCGGAGGTGCGCGCGGTCGCCGCGGACGTGTTGAACGAACGCCGCGTTGGCCTCGAAGCGATCTGGGAGAATGACGGCTTCTGGTCCTGGTCCTGGGCCCGTCAAACGGCATTGCAGGCGCTGAGCGAGTTGAAGGAGTAGGGCGCGCCGTGCTGCGCCGTCGGTGACCCGTCGCGACGACGCGCGTTGGTTGGCTCGAGCTGCGTCTGCCCAGGGCAATCGCGCTTCAGTTGCGGGGTCGGTCCTTGCCGCGAACTTTGCATATTGCTGCATCGCACGATCCATTCGCGAAATTCGCGGCCAGCACCCGATTTCTCACACTTTGGTGCGATCACCCTGCTGCCGATGCCCCTAGCCAGGATCGGGTTTGCACTATGATCCAGGCATGACCCTGGATCAAACCCGCGCACCGTTCTTCGAAGCCTTGATGGCCGAAAAGGCTTTCGCCCCGTTGTCGTTTCACATGCCGGGGCACAAGTTCCGCGGCGATCTGCTGCCCGCCCTGACGGAGTTCCTGGGCCCCGATTGGGCGCGCGCGGACCTCAACGAATGCAGCCCGACGGTCGATTACCTGCACGCGCCTGGGCCGGCTCTGACCGAGGCATTGGCATTGGCGGCCGATCTGGTCGGCGCCGAGTCGACGTACTTCCTGGTCAACGGCGCCACGGCCGGCAATCAGGCGATGCTGCTCGCGGCGGGGCGTGACGGTCGGAAGGTGATCGTTTCGCGCGCATCGCACCGATCGGTGTACGCCGGGTTGATCCTCTCGGGCGCGCAGCCGATCTACGTACCGGCGAGCGTGCACCCGCGCACAGGTCTGCCGCTGGCGGTGACCACCCGGGCGATCGCCGCCGCGTTGGCGGATCATCCCGATGCGGTTGCCGTGCACGTCACGGGGATCAACTACTACGGCTACCTGCCCGATTTGCCCGGCCTGATCGCGCTCGCCCACGCGCGCAACCTGCCGTTGCTGGTCGACGAGGCACACGGCGCCCATCTGGGCTTCCACCCAGATCTGCCGCGTTCAGCCGTTCAGCTGGGCGCTGACGTCGTGGTGCAGAGCCCGCATAAAACGCTCGGCGCGCTCACACAGGCGGCCTGGCTGCACGTGATCGGCTCGCGCGTCGCCCGGCCCGCCCTGACACAGGCGCTGGCGCTGCTGCAATCGTCCTCGCCGAGCGTGCTGCTCACCGGGTCGCTCGACCTCGCGCGGCGACAGTTGGCGCTGGACGGCCGGCGCCTGCTTGGCCGCATGGCGGTGCTGGCAGCACGGGCGCGCGACTCGATCCGGGCCATTCCGGGCCTCGATTGCTACGGCCCCGAGCTCGTCGACGCCGCCTACGGCATCGCCGCCCACGACCCATCGAAGCTCGTGATCGACACACGCGGTTCCGGCCTGTCCGGCACGCAGCTGCAAGAACGGCTCAGAACCCAATCGCATCTGGATGTCGAGTTCGCCGACCCGGCGCACGTGGTGTGTTCGCTCACGGTCGCGGACGATGACGAGTCGGTCGATGCGTTGTTGGCGGCGTTGGGCCGCGCCGTGGTGGGGCCCCGCAAAGAGTCAGGCGGTGCGGAGCAGCTGACCGTCGAACTGCCGCCGATCCCGACGATGGCATTGACGCCCCGCCAGGCCTTCGGCGCGCCGACGCTGCCTGTGCCGTTGACCGAAGCATCGGGTCGCGTGTGCGGCGAACAGGTGATGCCCTATCCGCCCGGGATCCCGCTGCTGCTTCCCGGCGAAGTCGTCGGCGCCGAACACATCGCCTTCCTGCGCGCCCAGCTCGCCCACGGCGTGCGCCTGGTCGGACCTGAGGATCCTGGCCTGCGGACGTTACGCGTGATCGCGGAATAGTCGTCGAGCCAACGCTGCCGTGCCATGACCCGGCAGACTTCGCTCCCCGCTTCCCCGCGCTCTCCGTCCTACGCCCCGCGTTCCTCGGGCGGTTTGATCCGGCTGAACTCGCGCCAGAGCGCCAGGTCGTAGATGATCTTCAGACCGCCGCACAGAAAGATCGGCAGGCTGAACAGCGCCGGCACGCCCAACATCAACCCGGCCAATGACGGCGAGACGGCGGCGCCGACCGAGCGCGCGATCGCGGTGACGCCGGCGGCGGCCGAGCGCTCGTCCGGGTCGACCACGGCCATCGTGTACGACTGACGCGTGGGCACATCCATCTGCGAAATGCTAAAGCGCGCCAGCAACACGATGATCGCCAACGGCAAATTGGGCATCAACGGCACGAGCAGCAACAGCACGTTCGATGGGATGTGCGTGAAGACCATGGTGTTGATCAGGCCGATGCGCCGCGCGATGCCGGCGGCCAGCAGGGCCGAGATGCCGGCCAGCACATTGGCGCCGAAGAAAATGCTGCCGATCACGCCGGTGTCGACGCCAAAGCGCGTGTGAAACCAGAGAGCCATGAAGCTCTGCACGATGAAGGCGCCGGCAAACGCATCGAGCGCGAAGAACGCCGACAGCTTGAGGACGACGTTGCGGGATTTGTGCAGGCCGAGCGTCCGGCGGACGGTTGCCTGCGCGACGGGCGCCTCGACGGCCGGCGATAGCGCCAGAAAACACGCGCCGATGGCGCCGCCGGCCAGGGCGTAGCCGACCAGCACGGCGCGGTAGGCCTCCAACGCCGTGAACCCGCGCATCTGAAGGATCTGAGCCAGCCAGCCGCCGGCCAACGCGCCAAGCGCCGTCGCGAACGACCCGACGAGGTTGTACCAGGCGAAGGTCTGCGTGCGCTGTTTGTCGGCCACCAGTTGCGTGAGACCCGCCTGCTCGACCGACAGAAACGGCCCGATCTCGTTGCCGCTCGGGCTGATCACGCCGACGATCGCGGCCAGCGTCAACACGAGCGGATCACGGGTCAGCAGGAAGACGACGCCGGCCAGCACCATCAGCAACGCGCCGGCGATCAAAGTGCGCCGACGCCCGAACCGGTCCGCCGACGTTGTCAGCCAGAGCGTGACGACCGCGTCACCGGCGAGCGTGAAGGTCAGGAGCAGGCCGGCCTGGGCCTCGCTCAGGCCCGCCTCCGTCAGATACAGCACCAGCACGACTGACAGAAAACCGTACGCGAATAGACGCACGATCCGGGTAGTGAACAACAAGGCGATATCGCGTTTCATGTCGAGGGGATCGAGGCAAGAGGCGGCCCGGCGCGACCAGCCGCCCGGCCATCATAGCGCAGATGGGTCGGTCGGCCGTTCACAGGGCAACAGGTCGCGGGGCCACATCGGGCTGGGCTGGTCGAAGTAAGCGAGCATCTCGGCGAGCGTACAGGCGCGGGCCAACGAGCCCCATTTGCCGGCGCCACGCGCAAAGGCCAGGTCGAAGAGTTGGTCGGGCATGAGCGTGATGCGCGCAAAGGGCGGCGCCTGCGCGACCGAGCTGCCGACATGCCGTGCCGATAGCACCAGGTGATCGCCGCGCCAATGCAACGTGATGGAATCGAGCGTCGCCCCGGACGCGCGGCGCGCGGCAAGGACGGGCAGCAGCTTTCGATCGATCCGCTGCCGCACGCGGTTGACGATGGCCAGCCGATAGGCTCGTGCATTCGCGCGCGCCGCGTCCGCGAGGCTCCGATCCTCGAGCGCGGCGGACGACGAGTCGTCGCCGTTCACAACACGATCCCCCATACCAAAAACATATCGGCGCAGGCCGAAAACCTCGGCCAACCGCCGGCGCCCGCGTCGCACCCCCGTGCTCGATGACGCGCGCCACGCCCAATTCTACAGACGAAAGCAGAGGGCGAGGAGAGGTGCATAGGGCACCTGTGTGCTCGGGCGGGTTTTCCGGCGGGAGGCTGACCGCGAATGGGGCGAATGGGCATCCGCGCATCCATCGCAGCGGATCCAGCAGGATTCGCGAAATCCGCGGCCGAATCCCTTCCGGCACACCTTATGCAACCCTTCACACGGATTTTCGGCTCGGGGTCAGGGCGTCGCCCCTACACTCGAAGCACCCGACGACATCGGCCGGCTGCGCGCCTATAATCCGCGCCATGCCTGAACTACCCGAAGTCGAGACGGTGGCGCGGGAATTGCGCGAGGGATCGACGACGCGCGGCCCGTCGGTATTGGGGCGCGTGATCGCCGGCGTGACCGTGCGCTGGCCGCGGCAGATCGCTGCGCCCTCGCCCCGCGAGATCGACGATCGCCTGCGCGGTCAGCAGGTGCTGGCTGTCGGCAGGCGCGGCAAGGTGATCGTGTTTCGGCTCACGCGCGATGTGCTGCTCGTGCACCTGCGCATGAGCGGCGATCTGACGGTGACGTCGGGCGTGACACCGACCGACAAGCACGCCCACACCGTCTTTCATTTCGAGGACGGGTCCGAGCTGCGCTTCAGCGATACGCGCAAGTTCGGCAAGGTGTGGGTGGTCGCTCAGGTCGAGGACGTGCTCGGCGGGTTAGGCCCTGAACCGCTCGACGACGCCTTCACGCCGGCCGTGCTGGCCGAACGCTTGAAGATGCGACAGCGCGCGCTCAAGCCGCTCCTGCTCGATCAGGCGTTTCTGGCCGGCGTGGGCAACATCTACGCGGATGAGGCCCTGCACCTCGCGGGGCTGCATCCGCTCCGCCGCAGCGACACGCTATCGCCGCGCGAGGTGCGCGGCCTGTGGAAGGCGCTGCGCCAGGCCCTGAACGACGGCCTGCGCCACAACGGGGCCAGCATCGACTGGCAGTACCGGGGCGGCGGCTATCAGGAAGTGCTGCGAGCCTACGGTCGCTCGGGGCGGGAATGCCAACGGCCAGGGTGCGCCGGTCGGATCCGCCGGATCGTGGTCGGGCAGCGCAGCACACATTTCTGTCCCGTCTGCCAGCCGAAACGCGGCCCGGGCAAGGATTGGGTCGCCGCGGCGGCACGGCGCGCGCGGCGCGAGGACAATCGGGACTGAGGAGCACGAAGCATGTCGGATTTGATGGTCAACAACGCGATGCCGATCATGATCGGCCTGGGTGTCGCCTTCCTGGCCTGCCTCGGCCTGATCGTCTTCGGCTGGTTCCAATGGCGCAAGGAGACGAACCAGCGCCTGGCCGCGCTGAGCGCCAGCCAGACACCGACGACGGCGCCGGCCCCACCCGCGATCGAGCCTGTGGTCGCCGCGGCGATGATCGCTCCGACGGAAACCGCGGCTCCCGTGCTGCCGGAGGCCGCGGCGCCCATCGTCGTGCAGGTCGCCGCGACGCCGGTGCCGGTCGCCGAAGCGCCGATCGCCGCCCCGCAGTTGACGGCCGACGCGCTACGCCTGCTTCGCGATCCTGCCAGCGGCAAATTGATGATCGAGATCGGCGGCCAGGTGTTTGCGTCGGCCCGAGAGGTGCGCCGGCCGGAGCATCAGCGCCTGCTCCTGGGCTCCACCCGTGATCTGTTGATCTTCCTCGGGCAGAGCCGCGCCGCGGCCGCGCTCCCGGCCGGGCCCGCGCCCACCGAGACCAGCGCCGAGACGCCGATCCTGCCGGTCGCGCCGACGCCGGCCGCGCCGCTCACCGCGTCACCCGCGCCGGCGCCATCGTCGTCCGCCGCGTTGCGCATGCCGTCGATGAACCCGTTCCAGCAACTCAAAGTGATGAAGGAGATGAACGCGGCGCCGGAGGCGCCGGAGCTGACGATCGCGCAACAGATCGACAACCTGCTGCAGGATCTGGCCGCGGTCAGCCCGCTGGCCGGGCATGGGTTGCGGGTCGCCGGCTCACCCGACGGACTCGTGTCGTTCGAGCTCGACGGTCACACCTACGCGGACATCGACTCGGTGCCCAACCCGGCCGCGCGCGACCTACTCCGCGCCGCCGTCAAACGCTGGGAGGCTCAGGCCGGCTGAGCGCTGCGTATCCGAAACGATACGGCCCAGGCATCTTCAATGCCTGGGCCGTTCTTGTTTTCGAAAGACGGGGGAGGTTCAGGCCGGTTGCAGCACGCCGAGCGCGCGCCGCGCCAGATCCGGCATGAACGCGGCGTTGACGGCTTCGATCATCAGCCCCTGCAACGCCGTTTCGCTCATGCCCGGCAGCGACAAGGCCCGTTCGCACTCGCTGCTCAGTGTGCAGTTCGAAAGCCCCGGATCGTCGGTGTTGAGCGTCACACGCAAATCGGCCGCGATCATCTTGGGAAGCGGATGCAGCGACAGCGCTGGCGCCACGCCCGTGTCGAGGTTCGACGTCAGGCAGACCTCGAAGACCACGTTGTGCTCGCGCGCCAGGGCCACGACCGAGTCGTCTTCGACCACGCGCACGCCGTGTCCGATGCGTCGCACGCCCAGGCGCTCGATGGCATGGCGCACCGACGCCGGACCGGACCACTCGCCGGCGTGCGCCGTCGTCTGCAGGCCCGATCGTCGCGCCTCGGCGAAAAGACCCGCGAAGGGCTCGGCCGGGTAATTGGCTTCATCGCCGGCCAGGTCGATGGCCGCGATCTCGCGTGGGCGATCGACGGCCAGGGCCACGACCTGCTCCGCCACCTCGATCGGCTCGTGCCGGTTGACGCTCGCGATCAGGGCCAGCTCGATCTCGGGGTACTGACGGCGCGCATCTTCGGCGCCGGCCGACACCCAGCTGATCACGTCGCGAAGCGAGAAACCCTGCGCACGCGCCAGCGCCGCGGGCGTGAACCGCAGTTCGAGGTAGCGAATGCCGTCACGGGCGGCGTCCTCGACAGCCTCGAACGACAGCCGCCGAATGATCCCCGGCGACAGGTAGAACCGACGCAGCACGTTGAACTTGTCGAGGAAGGCGCGCGGCGTGTGCGGATCGCTGGCGGTCATCTGCACCAGCGGGCGCAAGGTCATGGGGTCGCGGGGCAGATCGAGGCGGTATCGCGCCGCGATCTCGGCCAGTGTCGCCAGACGCAGCGACCCTTCGAGGTGGCGATGAAGTTCGATTTTCGGCAACCGCTCCAGCGCGGTCCGATCCGCCAAGGTCATAGCGCTAACTGTACAGGCAACGCGGGCCGCGGGCAACAGAATTTCCGTGGTATTTAGGCGGGGTTTACGATGGTAACGGTTGGCTTACCTTATGAAGAGATACACAAGAAGACAGGCCGGGCGATGCCCGGCCTGTGTCTTTCGTTCAGCTGATGACGCCGGCGCGATCAACGCCGACGGCGTCGGCGCCGTCCGCCGCCCTTTTCGTCGCCGGCCGCCTCTCCCGCATCGGGCGCGACCTCGACCGAGGCGCCCTCGTCGGGCGAGTCCGGTTTGCCTGCGTTTGGGTTGATCTGCGGCAGGGCCGGGCGCTCAGGCGTCTTGAGCGCTTCGAGCACCGAAGGCCTCGGCGCCGTCGGCGCGGCGCGTTGAACGGCGGGCTGTTGCTGCGCGTTCCCGCCCTCGGGCGCGGCCGGCTGCACCACGCGCGGGCGCATTTGCATCGCACGCGACACCACGCCGGCGCGGATGTTGGCGAGCAACTCCTGGAACATGTCCGTGGCCTTCGACTTATACGCCACGAGCGGGTCGCGCTGCGCGTACGCCTCGAGCCCGATCGACGTTCGCAGCGCCTCGACCGAGGTCAGGTACTCGACCCACAGCTGGCCGATCGTCTGCAGCATCAGGCTGCGGTTGATGTTGGTCATCACCTCGCGGCCGAGCGCCTCGGTGGCGTCGGTCGGCGTGCCGTTCATGGTGCGGATCTGGGCCTCGGCGCGCGAGAACAGATCGCGCAGACGGGCCACGGCCTCGCGCAGGTGCGCCAGCAGCTCGTCGCGCAGCTCCTCAACCTTCCAGTCGGCGGTCATCTCGCCGACCAGATAGGCATAGTGCAGACGCTGCACGTTCATCTCCACTTTGCGGTGCTGCTTGTCGAAGCCGACCGTGCGCCCGAACTGCATCGCGAGCAGGCCGCGCGTCCACTGCGGCTCGGTCATCTGCTCGGGCAGATTGGTCGTGAGATCGCGCTCGACGTCGGTCATCACGCGCTCGACCTTGGCGTCGAAGGTCTTTTCGGCCGCGTCCTGGATCTTGGATTGGACGTCGGGCCAGTCCTCGTCGGTGCGCAGCTCGCCGAGGTTGAGCGGCGCGCCAAGCCGGCGCTCGACCGCAGCGACGAGCGCCACACGGCTGCGCGCCGTCACGGCCGCCTGCGCCAGTTCCTCGAGCCGGCGCTTGAAGCCGTTGTAATCGAAGTCGCGGGTCTCGGCCGCTGGCAACTGGACGTTGATGCCCAGCACCTCGCTCACGGCACGCAGCACGGCGCGCGGCTCGAGCGGCTGCCCGGTCTCGCGGGCCTCGTTTTCGAGCCCTTCGAGCGCTTCCTCGGCCGCCATCTTGCGCTCGCGCACCTGGCTGCCGAGCCGCTCGTCGGCGGCGCTGAGCTGGGTCTGGATCGCCTCGAGCACGTGCTCGCGCTCCGCCTTGAGCGCGTCGCGGGCGACCTCGATCAGGGCCTGGCGTTTGTTGGCCGCGCTCGCGACGTCACGCAGCAGGATGCTCTGGCCGTAGGTCGGGTACAGACGTTCGCCCTCGGGGCCGACGTCCAGGATCGGCGGCTGGGTCTCGTCGGCCCAGGCGAAGAGCTTCCAGCGCTCGAGCGCGTCGGCGTGCAGCTTGACGCGGCGATCGACCTCGGCCACGAGCATTTCGTCGAAGTCGTCGCTCAGATCGTCTTTGACGAAGATCCGATCGCGCTGGCCGTAGATGGTGTTGCGCTGCGAGTTGAGGACGTCGTCGTACTCGATCAGATGCTTGCGGATGTCGAAGTTCGAACCCTCGACCCGCGTCTGCGCGCCTTCGATCGTGCGATTGACGAGCCCGGCCTGGATCGGCACGCTGTCGTCGATGCGCAGCCGCTGCATCAGATCCGACACGCCCTGCCCACCGAAGCGCTTCATCAGTTCGTCTTCGAGCGATAGATAGAACTGCGACGAGCCGGGATCGCCCTGACGGGCGGCGCGGCCGCGCAGCTGATTGTCGATGCGGCGCGACTCGTGTCGTTCGGAGCCGAGCACGTGCAGGCCGCCGACGACGCGCACGCGCTCGACATCGTCCATCATCGTCACAAAGGTGCGCACCTCGTTGTCGTAGATGCCCCAGTCGGCCTCGGGGATCGTGCGCAGCCGCTCGCGGCGTTGGGCGTGCGTGAAATCGTACGGATCCGACTCGCCGTTGGCTTTCAACACGCGATTGACCGCCGTGATCACGTCCTCGCGCAGCTCGCCGCCGAGCTTGATGTCGACGCCGCGGCCGGCCATGTTGGTGGCGATCGTCACCGCGCCGAAAGCGCCGGCGTCGGCGATGATCAGCGATTCCTCGTCGTGCTTCTTGGCGTTGAGGACGTTGTGCTTGATCCCGGCGCCCAATACGCGCGTGAGCTCGGGGCCCCTGTCGGGCGTGCTGCCCAGGATCTCGCACAGCCGGGCGGCGTTTTCCTCGCTTGCCGGGTTGGTCGAGAGCCCGTATTCGCGCAGCTTGGTGGCCAGCTCGTTCTTGTTCAGGCGATCGAGCGGCACTTCAAGCGGCTGCAGATCCGGCACGAGCATGCCGTCTTCTTCTTTTTTGTTCTTGCGGAACCAGGCATCGCGCAGCAACAGCACCATCGACAGCCGCTGGAGCGCCTCAGGGCGCAGCCGCTCCGAGACGTGCTCGGACATCTCGACCGAGGTGGTGCCGATCAACATCGGCTGCCCGCTCAGATGACGGCGCAGGATCTCGCCGACGATCGCGCGAAGCTTCGATTCCTCGGTGCGGAACACCAGGTCCGGGTAGTCCTTGCGGCGCCAGAACACCGGCGTCTTCTGCGTGTCGTCCTTGCGCGCGAAGTAGGTGAAGGTCTGACCCTCCTCCTTGAACTTCACCTCGGTCAGCGATGAGCCCTCGGCGTTGGCCGTGTACTCCAGGTGCGGAGGCACAGGGAGCACGGTCAGGTTGTAGATCCGCTCGAACTCCTCGGCCTCGGTCAACGCCGTGCCGGTCATGCCCGCCAGCTTGGCGTATAGCCGGAAGAAGTTCTGCAGCGTGATCGTGGCATAGGTGACGTTGTCCTGCTGGACCTTGACGCCTTCCTTCGCCTCGACCGCCTGATGCAGGCCGTCGGACCAGCGTCGGCCGGGCATCATGCGCCCGGTGAACTCGTCGACGATGATGATCTGGCCGTTCTGAACCAGATAATCCTTGTTGCGCTTGTAGATGAACTCCGCGCGCATCGCTTGCTCGATATGGCCGAGCAAACGGGCCTGCTCCGGGGTGAGTTCCTCGGGGCGGTCGGGGTCGCGCAGCGGCTGCCGCAGCAGGCGTTCGAGGTGGGCCTCGCCCAGCTCGGTCAGCGCGATGGTGCGGCCGCGTTCTTCGATCTCATAGTGCTCGGGTTGCAGCTGACGCACGACCTTGGCAGCCTCGAGGTATAGCCGCGGGTCGTCCTGCGCCGGGCCGGAGATGATGAGCGGCGTCCGGGCTTCGTCGATGAGGATGTTGTCGACCTCGTCGACGATGGCGTAATAACGCTCGCGCTGGACGCGCTGGTCAAGGCCCATCGCCATGTTGTCGCGCAGGTAGTCGAAGCCGAACTCGTTGTTCGTGCCGTAGGTGATGTCGCAGGCGTAGGTCTCGCGCCGCGGCACCATGCGCAGGTGATGCCGGTCCTCCTGCGGGGATTCGACCGTGAAGTCGACGATGAAGGCCTTGGCCGCGTTCTCGGTGCGGTGCGCGTCCTGGAGCACGCCCACGGTCAGCCCCAGGGCGCTGTAGATCTGGCCCATCCAGCGGGCGTCGCGCCGGGCCAGGTAGTCGTTGACGGTCACCAGGTGCACGCCACGGCCCAGCAGGGCGTTCAGATAGGTCGGCAGGGTCGAGACCAGCGTCTTGCCCTCGCCGGTGCGCATCTCGGCGATCCGGCTCTCGTGCAGGATCATGCCGCCGATCAGCTGGACGTCGTAGTGTCGCTGGCCGAGCGTGCGCATGGCGGCCTCGCGCACCGTGGCGAAGGCGTCGGGCAAGATCTCATCCAACACGTCCTGCTCGGCGGCGCGCAGTTCTTTGTCGTCGGCCGCGCTTCCGCGCGCGATGCCCTCGCGCGCTGCCGCGATCGTGGCCTTGAACTCGGCCGTCTTCGCCAGCAATTGCTCGTCGGTCAGCGCCCGGTAAGCCAGCTCCAGGGCGTTGATCTTGGCGACGATGCCGGAGTACCGGTCGATGTCGCGCTTGTTCGGATCTCCACTCAGGATCCGCATCAGATTCTTAAACATGCCGTCAGCACCTCTCGGGGTCGACGAAAACAGGCGCGGCGAGGCCCACTGGGGCCGGTGCGTGCGTGGCCCGCCCCGGGCCTCGCCGGTGAAATTGCGAACCTTGATTATATCAGTGCAAAAACGCGGGGGGCGCTGGTGGCGGAGCTGTACTCCGCCACCAGCACCAGCGCCCCCCGCGTTTTCGCCGGCTTTCGTTCAGTTGATCCGCTGGACCTGCCGGAGCAGGCCGGCCACCATTTCCTCGGCGGGCATGGTCAACGCGCCCTGCTGGAACATCAGCACGCTCACCACGGGCATGTCGGCCATCATACCCATGATGTCCATGCCGATGCCGTTCTCGTCGTTCGCCTCGGATCCGTCCGACATCCCCGAGTCGTTGAACATCCGCCGCGTCTGCGCCTCGATCTGGGCGTACAGCGACCCAAGCACCTGCTTGCCGCGCGGGTCGGCCATCCACTCGCGCATGGTCGACTCTTCGTCGAGCAAACAAGGCAGGTTCAGCGTCGTCTCGAGCGAGACAGCCACCCGGCAACGGATGTCGGCGGCGGAGGCACCGATCAGCAGGTCGAAGTCGCCGTCCTCGGTCACCCATTGCTTGTGCCCGGGATGCCAGTAGGCGAACGCGCGGAAGTCCAGGTCGATCGACACGGTCTTCGTTTCGCCCGGCTGCAGCTCGACTTTGGCGAAGCCCTTCAGTTCCTTGGTCGGCCGCGATAGCGCGGACTCGCGGTCGTGGACATAAACCTGGACGATTTCTTTGCCGGCGACGGCGCCGGTGTTGGTCACGTCCACGGTGACTGTGACGCCGTCCACGTCCTTGAACGTCTGCGCAGACACGCGCGGGTTGCCGTAGGCGAACGTGGTGTAGCTCAGCCCGAAGCCGAACGGGAAGAGGACCGGAATCTCTTTTGTGTCGTAGTAGCGATATCCGATGTACAGGCCCTCGCCGTAGCGCACGGCGCCGGCGTCGCCCGGCCAGTTGATGTACGCCGGTGTGTCGGCCAGCTTAAGCGGGAAGGTCTCCGCCAGTTTGCCGCTCGGGTTCACGCGCCCGAAGAGGATGTCGGCCACCGCCGCGCCGCCTGCCTGCCCCATCATCCAGCCCTCGATCACGGCCGAGACCGAGTCGATCCAACCGTTCATCGCCACGGGCGCGCCGTTGTTGAGCACCACCACGGTCTTGGGTTGGACGCGCGCCACGGCCTGGATCAGCGCGATCTGCTGAACGGTCAGGTCCAGGTCCTTGCGGTCGTAACCTTCCGACTCCTTGAACGACGGCAGCGCGATGTACAGCAGCGCTACGTCCGCCGTCGCGGCGATCGTCACCGCCTGGTCGATCAAATCCTGCCGGTAGCAATCGTCGGTCGGATAGCCTTCGGCGTATGTTAGCTCGGACTCCTCGGACCGGGCCTGGATCTCCTTGAACGGCACGGCCGTCCGGGTCGGGTTGATGTGCGAGCTGCCGCCACCCTGGAAGTGCGCGGTCTCGGCCGAGCGTCCGATGACGGCGATGTGCTGATAGCCCTTGAGCGGCAGGAGCCCGTCGTTCTTGAGCAGCACCATGCCCTCGGCCGCGATCTTGCGCGCGAGCTCGTGATGCGCGTCGACGTCGAACGTGCCGCCGCCCTTTGGCGTTTCCTTGGACTTGAAGACGATCTTGAGGATGCGTCGGACGGATTCGTCGAGCACGGCCTCGTCCAACTCGCCCGTGCGCACGGCCTCGACCACGGCCTTGACGCGCAGATCCTGCGGACCGGGCATCTCCCAGTCGAGGCCGGCCTTGAGCGCGGCGACGCGGTTGCGCACGGCGCCCCAGTCGGAGACGACAAGACCCTCGAAACCCCATTCCTTCTTGAGGATGTCGGTGAGCAGGGTGTGGTGCTCGGAGGCGAAGGTGCCGTTGATCTTGTTGTACGAGCACATCACGGTCCACGGCTGCGCCTTCTTCACGGCCTTCTCAAAGGCCGGGAAGTAGATCTCGCGCAGCGTGCGCTCGTCGACCTCGGCGCTGATGCTGAAGCGCTGGAACTCCTGGTTGTTGGCGGCGAAGTGCTTGAGCGACGTGCCCACGCCCTTGGCCTGGATGCCGTTGATCAGGCTCGCGGCCAATTCGCCGGCCAGGTACGGGTCCTCCGAGAAGTACTCGAAGTTGCGACCGCCCAGCGGCGAGCGCTTCATGTTGGCGCCCGGGCCAAGCAGGACGTCCACGTTGAGCGCGACGCACTCCTCGCCCAGCGCGTTGCCCATCTGCTCGATCAGGCTCACGTCCCAGGTCGATGCCAGACACGACGCCGTCGGGAAACACGTCGCCGGCAGGCTGCGCTGCGCGATGGCGTTCACGTCGGGTACGCGGCGGACGCCGTGCGGGCCGTCCGAGACGATCATCTCGGGCACGCCCAATCGCTCGACCGGCGTGGTCGACCAGGCGCTGGCGCCCGTGCACAGCGCGGCCTTCTCATCGAGCGCCATGTCGGCGATGATGGATTCGATATCGATGGTCATGTTCCACTCCCTCACGGGTGTCTTTTCACTGGCGCGCTGCGTCGTCACCCACATACGACACGCCGACCAGGGCGGATGACAGAAGCTCCGCCCGGCCCCCGGGCATGCAGCGCTCCCTCTATCGTGGTCCGGCGCGGAGTTCGGCCTCTGCGCCGGACCGGTCCCTGTGCCGTCGCGGCCGCTAGACCGTCGACAGATCCCACTCCTCGTAGATCTTTGGGACGTCGCTGATCAGGCGTTTCGTGTATTCGGCCCGCGGGCGCAGGATGACGTCGTCGGCCGAGCCGCGCTCGACGAACTTCCCGTGCTCCATGATGTACACCGTGTCCGAGACGTAGTACGCCAGACCGATGTCATGGGTGATGAAGATCAGGGTCATCCCGATCTCGTTGCGCAGCTGGATCAGGTAATCCAGGATCGTGGCGCGCGAGCAAGCGTCGATCATCGACGTCGGCTCGTCCGCGATCAGGATCTTGGGCTTGAGCAGGAAGATGCGCGCGATCATCAGACGCTGCATCTGGCCACCCGAGAGCTCGAAGGGGTACTTGTTCGTCAACTCCTCGAACTTGAGGTTGACGAACTTGCACGCCTCGGTCATCAACTTGACCTTCTCGTCGTGCGCGAGGTTCTTGCCGCCGCGCATGTGGATGCAGTCGAGCAGGACGGCGTCGATCTTGTTGAAGATGTTGTACGACGAGAACGGATCCTGGAAGATCGCCTGGATGCTCTTCCAGTACTCCTGCTTCTTCTTGCCGTTGCTGATGTCGCGCTTCTTGCCGAGGAACTCGACCTGGCCCTCGGTCTCGTTGATCAGGCCGAGCAGCAGCTTGGCCAGCGTGGTCTTGCCGCTGCCCGACTCGCCCACGATCGACACGATCTCGCCCTCATAGAAGGTGAAATCGACGTGATCGACGGCCAGGGTCTTGGTGCGGCCAAACCCGAACGTCTTGGTCAGCCCGACGCCGCTCAGGCAGGGTTTCTTTTCAAGCTGCATGTTTGTATGCCTCTCTCAGTTCGTTTTCCGTGTAGATGCAGCGATAGGTGCGCCCGGACTCAAGGGTGCGCATCCCCACCGAAACCGCCCTGCACTCCGGTTTGGCGTACTTGCAGCGCTCGGCGAACCGGCAGCCCGATGGCGGGCGCTTCAGGTTCGGCGGCACGCCCGGGATCGCGGTCAGTTTGTGCCCGCGCAGGCCTTCCTCGGGGACGATGATCGAACCCATCAGGCCCTTGGCGTATGGATGCAGCGGGTCAAAGACGGCCTCGGCCGCCGCCCCGCGTTCGACGATCTGGCCCGCGTACATGACCATGATATCGGTCGTCACGTTGTAAAGCAGCGGCAGCTCGTGGGTGATGAAGATCATGGACTTGATCAGGCCCTTCTCCATCAAGTCCCGGAGCATCTTGATCACCATCTTCTGCGACGTGACGTCGAGCGCGGACGAGGGCTCGTCGGCGATCAGCACCTTCGGCCCAAGGATCACCGACACCGCGATCACGGTGCGCTGCTTCATGCCGCCCGAGAGCTCGACCGGGTACTTCTCGAGCACCTCGGCCGGCAGCCCCAGCAACTGGAAGCGTTCGCGCGCCAGGTCGTGGATCTCTTTCTTGGTGGCCTTGGGGTTGTGCGCCAGGATGACGTCTTCGACGAAGTGGATGACCTTCTGGGTCGGGTTGAGCGCGTTCATCGCCGCCTGCGGGATGTACGCGATCTCTGTGCCCAGGATCTGGCGGCGCACATCGTCGGGGTTCATCCCCGAGATGTTGTGCCCGTCGATGATGATGTCGCCGCTCGTGTAGTACAGCGGCGGGAAGTAGTAGCCCATCAGGCTCAGCGCGAGCGTCGACTTGCCGCAGCCCGATTCGCCGGCGATGCCCAGCGACTTGCCTTCTTCAACCTTCAGCGAGACATGGTCGACGGCGTACACGTCCTCGCGGAAGCGCGTGACGTATTTGGTCGTCAGGTCTCTGACCTCAAGAATGACTTTGCCCATGTCGCTCACCTAATCCCTCAAAGCCGGGTTGAATACCTGGTCGAGCCCGGTGTTCATCAGGTTCATCGAGAACGCCGTCATCGCGATGGTGACGAGCACGGGCATGTACGCCCACCAGCGGCCCTGGATGTCGGCCTGGTAGATCCGGGCCCAGTTCATCATCAAACCCAGAGTCGGCGTCTCCGTGGTCTTCGGCCCGAGGCCGAGGATCGACAGCCCGGCCTCGGCCAGGATGCCCGACGAGATCTGCAGGATCAGGGCCATCACAACGTACGAGGCGATGTAGGGCAGGATGTCGTTGAGGATGATGTGGATCGTCGAGTGGCCCGAGAGCTTCGAGAGGTTGACGTGATCGCGATTGCGGAGCGAAATCACTTGCGCGCGCACCGCACGGGCCGTCCACACCCACGACGTAAAGCCGATCACCACGGCCACGGTGACCGCGCCGCGCGACTCTTGCCCGATGCTGTAGGAGATCAGGATCAGGAGCACGAAGCTCGGGATCACCGTGAACAGGTTGGTGACGAACATGATGCCGTCGTCGACGGGCCCGCCGATGTAGCCGGCCAGCAGGCCGAGCGCCAGGCCGATCAGGGTGGCGATGGCGCCGGCCACCAGGCCGATCACCAGCGAGACGCGCGTGGCAGCCACGAGTTCGGTGAGCATGTCGCGGCCAAAGTTGTCGGTGCCGAGCGGCAGGATGCGCACGTTGGCAACCTGCGCGACGTTGACGAAGTCGGTCTGCTCGACCGTGCCGGTCTGCTCGAGCGCGCCGGTGTCGGCGTTCGGTTGCGCGATGATCGCGCCGGCCGTCGAGAGCAGCCCGTCGATCGACTTGTTCAGACGCACGTAGTAGTTGCGCTTGGCGTTCGTCAACCCCTTGATGTTCTTCTTCGGGTCGTAGTTCGCCTCCCACTGGGTGAGGAGTTTCTCGGTGTCGGCCGTGTCGATCTCGCTCTCCGGGATCCCGGCCAGGACGAGCCAGTCTTTGATGGCGGTCCGATCCTCGTCATTGAGGCGGCTGGCAATGCGGTTGAAGTCGGCCGCGCCCAGGTCGAGCGTATAACGCTGCGAGCCCATGCTGTCGTAGACGTTGACGTAGATGCCGGGCGGGAAGAACGTGCCCTGGCCGATGATGGCGAGCGGCGAGTCGGTGACGAAGATCGGGTAGATCAGCGCGCCGAGCACGATCGCGGCGAAGATGACGAAACCCGTGACGAACTTGCCGGATTTGAAGATCTGTCGGAGTGTGTTTTGCATGGCGCCCCCCTCACTCCGCCTGCGCCGCTTTAACGCGCGGATCGATCAGGCCGTAGATGATCTCGATCGCGAAATTGGCGATCAGGACCATCATGGTGATGATCAGCGTCGCCGCCGAGATCAGCGGATAGTCCTGGCCCATGACGCCGTTGAGGATCGCGTAGCCGAGGCCCGGGTAACTAAAGATGATCTCGGCCACCAGGGCGCCGCCCACCATCGTGCCGATGGAGAGCGCCAGACCCGTGATCTGCGGGAGCATGGCGTTGCGGAAGACGTAGCCGATGATCTTCCAGTCCTTGATCCCCATGAAGCGCGCGTACTTCACGTAGTCGGCGTTGAGTTCGTAGATCGCCATCGAGCGCATGCCGATCGCCTGTCCGCCGATCGAGATCAGCACGATCGACCAGAACGGCAATTGATAGTGGACGATCACCGACCAGACGAAATCCCAATTCATGGTCGGGATCAGGTCGAAGCCGTAGCCGCCCGAGGTCGGGAACCAGCGCAGGTTCACGCCGAAGATGACCAACATGATGACGGCCATGCCAAAGGCCGGGAAATTGCTGATGAAGATGCTGACCGGCATGAGCACTTTGTCGAAGCCACCCTTGAGGTACGCGGCCAGCGCGCCAAGAGTGTTGCCGATGAACCATCCGACGATAATCGCCGGGAACTGCAATGCGACAGTCCACCAGATCGACGTGCCGAGCACCTGGGCGACGGGGCGCGGATACTGACTGAACGACACGCCGAAGTCGCCTTGTGCGACGTTCACGATGTACTTGACGAACTGTTCCCAGATGGGTTTGTCGGTGCCGAATTGCTCGGCGTACTTCTGATAAATCGCCTGCGCGCCCGATTGGCTGGTCATGCCCTGCGTCATCCGCTGGGTGATCACGGCCACCGGGTCGCCCGGCATCAGTCGCGGCAGAATGAAATTCAGGAGGAAGGCGAAAACAAAAGTGGTCAGGAACCAGACCAGTTTCGTTGTGAAGTATTTTCGATAGGCTTTCAAGTCAGACCTCCTGCAACCGGCCTATGTTTGGGTCTTCGACGGCGATGACCTGGGCGAGCGACCCGTCTGGTGATCGCTCAGCGCTCACCCGTGAACCCGCGTTGGAAGCGCTCTTTAACGAAATCGCCGAGCGTTTATGGCGCTCGGCGGTGACTTACCGCAAAGCCGACGGTCGAAACCGCGTCGTTGCGGATGTCCGGGTGCGACCGATCGCGCATGGCGATCGGCGCCCTGGATTGGGGCTCGGGTTCAACCGCGCTGCAAACCTCGCCCGTGGGCACCGCCGGATTGAAACACGTGTCTGGACCTCGTCGTTCAGCTCGTCCGAGGCCACCCAGGCAGAGCCCGGGTGGCTTCGAACAAAGCGGGTTCGTTAGGACCCTCCCGCCGGGCCCGGACGATCTGGGCCCGGCGGGATCAGTGATTCAAGCGCTTACGGGGCGACCAGGGTCAGGTTGTACAGACCCGCAACACCCCAGCCGTCGGTCATGTCCATCGGCGGCACGGGCGGGTTGGTCCCATCGTCCTGATGCGGGAAGTTGGTCCACACGCTCTCGTTCACGGCGTGGAACGACTGCGGCCGGTACATCAGGGTGAAGGAAGGCACGTCGGTCAGGTAGATCTTGGTCAGCTCGGTGTAAGCCGCCTTCAGATCCGCCGGATCGGTCATCGCCGGGATCGCCTGGATGATGGCATCCGCGTCGGCGTTCTTGTAGCCGCCCCAGTTGCCGTTCCAGTTGCCAGCGGTCTGAGCGAACTCGCCGCCGATCAGGCCGCGGACACGGCCCCACGGCTGCGTCGGGCCAGCGCCACCGCTCCACATCATGAAGATGTCGTAGCCGGGCGTGCTCTGCAGCGCGGTCCAGTCGGTCACGATCGTCTGGTAAACCGACCACTCAGGGTAGTTCGTGGTGATCTCGATGCCGATTTCCTTGCCCGCGGCGGCGACCACTTCGATCGCGGCCTGCCAGTCGGACCAGCCGTTCGGGCAGGTCGCGACGTAGCTGAGCTTCTTGCCATCCATGTCGCGCCAGCCGTCGCCGTCGGTATCCTTGATGCCGGCGTCGTCGAGCAGCTTGTTCGCGCCTTCGATGTCCTTGCCCGCCCACTGCAGATCCTTGACGGCAGCCTGATCGTACATGGTCTGCTCGCCGGCGGTCGGGTTCATGATCGAGCGCGGGACCTGGTTGAAGGTCGCCGACTGATTGGTCATCGCGTTGGCGATGATGGTGTCGTAGTCGACGGCCATGGCGATCGCCTTGCGGACCGCGACGTTCTGGAGGCTCGCGACACCGAGATTGAAGAACGCGGTCGGGAGGCTGGCGCCGATGCCGTACGGGGCCTCGGGCAGATAGGTCGAGACCGGGAGGCCGTCCTTGAGCCACAGATCCTGGATGTTGGCGTTGAACTGCTGGCTCACATCCACTTCACCGGCCTTGAAGGCGGCGAAGCCGGCGGCGTTGTCCTTGTAGATGGCATGCGCCAGGTACTTGGGCGCGGGCAGCTTGCCCCACATGCTGGCATCCTGGCCCCAGTAGTTGTCGTCGCGCACGAACACGACCTTGGTCTCGTCCGCGAAGAACTTGTGATACGGGCCGGAGTAAACCACGTCCTCAGCCACGTCGGACGCGAAGGCGGCCTTGTCATCGCCGACGCGGGCTTCCAGCGTTTGCGTCCAGGCCTTCTGGATCACGTAGTTGCTGCTCACGTAGGAAGCGACCACGAGCGGGTTGACGGCCTTGCCGTCATCGCCCAACTTGGCCTTGATCACAACGGTCGACGCATCGACGGCCTCGATGGCCTCGATGTAGTCCTTGTTGCCGTTGTACGTGTTGGTCTCGTACTTGGCGTGCGAGGCCCACGTGTAGGCCACGTCCTCGGCCGTCACGGGGGTGCCATCGCTCCACTTCGCGGCCGGCTTGAGCTTGAAGGTCAGCTCGGTGCGCGCGTCGTTCCAGGTGTACGGGCCGTCGGCCAGCAGCGGGTACTGCTTGCCGTCGAGCATGTTGTACAGATAGGGCGTCTCGAACATCGTGACGCGGGCGTTGTCGCCCTGGGCAATGCCAAGGCCGTTATTGCAGCTGGACGAGTAGGGGTTCCAGCAGGCCACCGCACCCCACTGCTGACCATTGAAGTACAGGGTCTCGTTGCGGGGGAGCGTGCCACCGGGCTCGACGACCGCGGGGGCTTCAGTGGCGGCCGGGGCTTCGGTCGCCGCCGGGGCTTCGGTGGGGGCAACAGTCGCAGCCGGGGCTTCGGTCGCCTTCGGCGCTTCGGTCGCGGGCGCCGCCGTCGGGGCGACGGTCGCAGCCGGACCGCATGCAGACAGTACAAAGCTGAGTACTGTCAGCAAGCTTGCAGATACGTGCAGTTTTCTAGGCATCTGAGCTTCTCCTTTTCCTAACGAACGTATGGGATTTTTCGATGGCACAGGAGAAAAATCACCAGGCTGAGGATAAAACTGGGCCCGGTAGACATGGATCAGGCATTCGGATGATTCCGGTTGCCCATCCGGGGTCGGTCGTGTTCCATGGAACGGCTTCCAGGATGATTAATGGCCCCTGAAGTTACCCAACGCTGTATAATGGCTCCGTTGGGTAACTCCGGAACCCATTCGGATAATCTCGATGACCAAATGGATCGTACGGGATGGTGAGCTTCAAGCCGGCTCGAACTGCTGTCGGGTGGGTACGCCCGAGTGGTTTGTCTGGATCGAAGAGGCCCGGAAGTTCTCGTATGCCGGGCCCAGTGGGAAATTCACGGCGCAGGGCGAGATCCGCCGCCGCCAGTTGTACTGGTATGCCTACCGGCGATCGGCCGGCAAGCTCGTCAAGGCTTATCTAGGGAAGACCGAGGAACTGACCAGCGAGCGTCTCGAGGAGGTCGGGTTCACACTTTCCGAAAAGACGCGTCTGCGCGACGTCGGCGCGGCGCCGGTGGCCTCCGCCCTGCCGTTTCCAACGGCGCCCGACACCCCTTCTCTGTTGTCGCCGGGCAAGGTGAACGTCCCCGTCCCGCCGCATATCCTGGTGAGCCGGCCGCGCCTCGTGCGCCAGATCGCCACGCCGCTGACCGTGATCTGCGCCCCGAGCGGCTTTGGCAAGAGCACGCTGCTCCACGACTGGCGTCAGACCTGCGGGTTCCCGATCGCGTGGCTGGCACTCGATCAAGACGACAACGTCCCGCAACGCTTCTGGTCGTCGCTCGTGACGTCGCTCCAGACCATCCGCCCCGAGATGGGCAAAGACCTGCTGTCTTACCTCGACACGGCGCCCGCGATCAACATCCAGGAAGCGATCCATCATCTGACCAACGACATCACGCAGGCCTTCTCGGGCGGCCAACGCCTCGGCCTCGTGCTGGACGACTTTCACAACATCAACCGGTCGGAGATCCACGACTTCCTGCAGCAGTGGCTGACCTACTTCCCGCAGAACCTGCAGCTGGTCATCTCCGGGCACACGCGTCCGCCGCTGGCGCTGGCGCACCTGCGCGCCCAGGGCCGGCTGACCGAGCTCGAGGCGCAGGATCTGCGCTTTACGCTGGCCGAAGGCATCCATTACCTGCAGCAATACAGCCAGGATCCGTCGCTCGCGTACGCGGACCTCGAAAAGCTCGTGAAGCACGCCGAGGGCTGGGCGGCGGGCCTGACGCTGACGGCCTTGGCCCTGTCCAAACAGGAAGACCGGCGGCAGTTCATCGACACCTTCAGCGGCGCGCATATCTATCTGCGTGAGTACTTCATGGAGACCGTCCTGCAGCGCTCCAATGCGCGTGTGCAGGAGTTCCTGTTGAAGACGGCCATCCTTAAGCACCTCAACGGGAGCCTGTGCAACGCGTTGACCGGGCAGACCGACGGCGACGAGATGCTCGCGCATCTTTGGGAGGAGAACCTGTTCGTCGCCCGGCTCGAACAGCAGGGTTGGTATCGCTATCACGACCTGTTCGCGGAGATGCTCCTCAGCCAGCTGCAATCCCGCTACCCGAACGAGTTGACACGGCTGCATCTGTGCGCGGCGCGCTGGTATCGCGAGCAGTATGCGCCGGCCGACGCGATCTACCACCTGCTCGCCACAAAAGCCTGGGAGGAGGCCGCCGCCCTCATGGAAGAGATGGCGCTGCGCGAGCTGGAGCAGTTCGGTGAGGACTCGCGTTTGCTGCGCTGGTTGCAGGAACTCCCCGAAAGCGTCGTGCAGAAGCACAAGAATCTGCTGTTCGTGTATTTGCGTCTGGCCAACGTTGGCCTGCCGCACACGCGCATCGAGCGCTTCATCGCCCATATCGAGCTCAGCATCACCAACAAGGCGCCGGCCTACCGCACGAAGGACGAGCGCGACGTCCTCGCCGAGATCCAGGAGATCCGTCGCCTCTGGGCGCAGGGCGACGTCTTCGTCCCGCCGCTGCGCGATGGCAACGCGTACGACGCCCGCTGGGAGCCGCTCAACCGCCTCCACCTGGTCAGACCGGCCTATAGTCAGGGCCAGACCTCGCTTGACGAGCAGATCGCCGACCTGTTGCGCTCCGCCCAGGCGCAGCACAACCTGTTCGTCATCCTGATGGCCGGCGGCGTGCTGGCCATGCGCAACATCATCTCCGGGCACCTGCGGCGCAGCGAACGCATCGCGCGCCAGATCCTCGAACAGGCTACGGCCCAACGCAAGAAGCTGCCGGAGCCGTCCAGCATCGTGTTGAACGCGTTGTGCCATCTGCACGTGGAGCGCAACGAGCCGGAGCTGGCGAGGAAGTACCTCGACCAGGCCGAGGAAGTGGACCCCAACCCGACGAGTTCAAACCGCGTCGTCGACACCGCGGTGCTGCGCGCCAAGGTTCAGCTATCGCAAGGGCAAGGGAACGAAGCCCGCGTGACCATCCAGGCCATCCGCGCCCTCCACCAGCGCCGGCCCTCGGCCACCTGGTCGGATCTCGATCTACTGGCCTATGAAGCCCTGATCTGTCTTCGGTCCGGCGACATCGCCGCCGCGGAGCGGTTGCTCCTCGAGGCGGCCGACCACCCCGAGCACTATCTCGTCCGGCTGATCCAGGCGGAGTTCTGCTTGCGAACCGAGCGCTACGCCGAGGCCGAGGCGCTGGCGAACGACTTCATCGTCGCCTATCCGCACGGGATCGCGTTCGAGCCGCTGGCGGTCGCACGCATCCCGCTCGCGTTGGCCCTGTATGGGCAACGCAAGATCAACCTGGCCCTGCAGGTCATGAGCGACATTGTCCGGCAGGCCGCGCCCGAGCGCCTCATCCGACCCTTCCTGGACGGCGGCCCGGCCTGCGTGCCGTTGCTGCTCCTGGTCTGGCAGAGCCGCGATTTGAGCGCCGAGTCGCGAGCCTTCGTCGGCGAGCTGCTTCGGTTGCTGGATCCCGGCGGTCAGCATCCGCAGATCTCCAAGAACGAATTGGAAAAACTCTCGACGTCGGCGCTCATCTCGGCGCGCGAGCAGGAAGTGCTTGTGCTGCTCAGCGCCGGTCACTCGAACCGCGCCATCGCCGAGGCGCTCTCCGTTTCGGAGAGCACGGTGAAGACGCACCTGGCGAACATCTACTCCAAGCTCAACGCCGGCAGCCGCACGCAGGCGATCACGCGCGCCCGAGAACTCAGCCTGGTGTCGTGACCGGACGACGGGTCCGCACAACTCAGAGGCGCATGCCCGCGTGCAAGCACGACCTGTCAGGGCCTTTCTTGCCGCGGATTGCGCAGATGTCGCGGGGGTCGCGGGGGTCGGCCGGCTGAACAGCGGATGGTGTGCCATCCCATTCCTTCCGCGTAATCTGCGCAATCTGCGCAATCTGCGGCAAGATAACGCCGTTGACAACTCGCTCGTACACACCATGCCCTGAGGCCGTCTGTGGCACGGGCCTGGATCGTATAATACCGACGCGGCGGTAGCGCACAGGGTCACCCAAGCCCTCGCGACCGATCCGTGGATCCCCATCATGAAGCTTCGTTCGACGTTTCTGGTCGGCGTGCTGGGTCTCGGCCTGCTCGCCGGCTGTTCACCCGCTCCCACCGCCGTGCCGACCGGCCCGGCCGCCCAATGGCTGTTGCTCGGCATCGTCGCGGCCGATGGTCGCGCCACGAATGCCGTCGTGCCGTTGTCGTGCGTGCGCGCCGGCCAGGACTGCGCGGCGCAGACGCAGTTCATCTATACCAAGCTGGATGTCGCGCTTGGCGACGCCGGCGCGCGCGACGCCGCGAGCGGCGCGCTGCTGATCACGGCCGGCAAGGAGCCGACGCATCTGGTGCGTGTCACCCCCGACGGCGTCACCACCGACCTCTCGACGGGCGACGAGGCCGTCGGCCGGATCGCGCCGTCGCCCGATGGCGCGTGGGTGGCGTACGAACGCAGCGCCGGCGGCGCCGACGAGGTCTGGCTGATCCGCTCGGACGGCACCGAGCCCCACCGTCTGACAGCCGGGGTGGCGCCCGCCTGGTCGCCGGACGGCAAGAGCGTCGTCGTGGCCCGCGGCACGGCGGATGGGGCGAGCCGCGACCTCTGGCTGGTGACGGTGGCCGACGGCGGCGAGCGCCAGCTGACCGACACACCCACCGTGATCGAACAGGACATGATCTTCTCGCCCGATGGGGCCCAGCTGGCCTTCGGCGCGGCCGACCTCGAGGCGCACGCCACGCACGTAAACCTGCTGGCGCTGCAGCCGGGCGCCCAGCCGGTCGACCTCACGCCGGGGGCCGTGTACGTCAGCCCGATCGCCTTCGACCCCGCCGGTCAGACGATCCTGGTCGGGCTCAAAGAAGACGACGTGCTCAAGCTCACGCGCGTCGATCTCACCGGCAACCCGCTGACGGCGGTGCCGGTTGACACGCGCAAGTCGCAGGGCGACGGCGGCGCCGACGCGGCAGCCTGGATCTCGGGCAGCCAGATCGTGTTCATCCGCCGGATGTCCGGTCTGACTCACGTCTACGTGTACGACTTTACGGAGGGCAAGGCGGAGCGCGTACTCGACTCGAGCGTTGTGACGCCGGGTTCGGCGATTACGACGTTGCGACTGGCCCCGTGAGAGCCTGCCGCTGGCCGCGCGGATTGTTGCGGCTTTGCGGTTGGTAAAAGCAAAAGAGGCGCCCACTGGCAGTCGCCCTGCCGACGTCTCGATGCGGCAAAACAAGGGGCGGCCACAAGGGCCGCTCTGCCGACGCCTCGATGCGGCAAAACAAGGGGCGGCCACAAGGGCCGCCCTGCCGACGTCTCGATGCGGCAAAACAAGGGGCGGCCACAAGGGCCGCCCCTACGCGGACGCGGACGCGATCGCGGTATCGGTTATCGCGTTACTCGTTGAACATCTCGCCGACGCTGCGGCCCTCGTGGGCGCGTTTGATCACTTCGCCAAGCAACGGCGCGACCGAGAGCACCCTGAGGTTCGGCAACATCTTCTCGGCCGGGAGCGGGATCGTGTTCGTCGTGACGATCTCCTTGAGCGGGAGCTTGCGCAATCGCTCGACGGCCGGCGCCGAGAGCACCGCGTGCACGAAGCTCAAATACACGTCGCGCGCGCCGTGGGCCTTGACGATCTCCACGGCTTGCGAGACCGACCCGGCGGTGTCGACCTCGTCGTCGACGATGATCACGTCGCGCCCCTCGACGTCGCCGATCACGGTCAGCGCGAAGGCGTTGGCATCGTTGCCGGTGCGGCGCTTCTCGACGAAGGCCATCGTGCAGTTGAGACGCGCCGCGAAGTTGCGGCCCTTCTTGGCAAAGCCGAGGTCGGCCGTGACGATGACCGGGTCCTTCAGCGTCGGCCGGATCTCGGCAAAATAATCGCTGACGATGTGGAAGGCCGTCAGCACGTCTCCCGGGATCGAGAAGAAGCCCTGGATCTGACCGGCGTGCAGGTCCATGAGGATGTATCGATCGGCGCCGGCCACCTGGATCATATCGGCGACCAGGCGCGCCGTAATCGGAACGCGCGGCTGATCCTTCTTGTCGGAGCGGGCGTAGGCCAGATACGGCACGACCACCGTGATCCGTCCGGCGGAGTCGAGCCGCAGCGTCTGCACCATGATCAGGAGCTCGAGCAGGTTGTCGCTGGTCGGCGCCGACGTGGTCTGGACGACGTAGCAATCTTGGCCGCGCACGCTGGCGTGCAGCTTGACGAAGATGTTCTCGTTGGGGAACTTGATGATGTCTCGTCCGCTCAGCGGCACGTTCAAATAGCTGGCGATCTCTTGCGCCAGGGCCGGCGAGGCGGTTCCTGCAAAGACTTTGATGTTGCCGAACATCGGTTGGTCTTGCCATCCTCACGTGCGGCCGGACCGTCAGCCGCATGAAACGGCGCCCTTGCGGGCGCCCATCCGATCCTGCTCTTCAGCTGTTAGGGTCGCTCTCGGCTTCGGTCTCCGAGACGGCCCGCGCCCAATCCTCGCGCAACACCGCCATCAGCAACTCGTCGCCGTAGGCGCCGTCGGCGAAGTTCGCCTGACGCAGCCGTCCCTCGAGGACGAAGCCAACTTTTTCGTACGAACGAATCGCGCGGGTGTTGCTGGCGTTGACGCGCAGCGTAACGCGGTTGAGGTTGAGGGAGTAGAAGCCCCAGGCCACCAGAGTCTGCAGCGCGTCGGTGCCGAAGCCGCGACCCCAGTATTCCTTGGGGCCGATCATGATCCCGACCTCCCCGGCGCGCGTGCGCCAGTTGATCTCATGGAAGCCGCACGAGCCGATATGCTGCCACGGCCCCATCGCCATGTCGTTCGGCTGCGCGTCGATCGCCCAGGCCTGCTCGTGGCCGGCCTGCAGGTTGCGGTCGAACCACTTCTCTTCCTGCATCTGGCTCAATGGTAGGACCGTGTTGAGGTAACCGCGCAACTCCGGATCGCCCAACCAGCGCACGTAGCGCGGCAGGTCGTCTTTCTCGATCGGTCGCAGACGTGTCTTTTTTCCGAGGATCATGAATGGCTGCTCACTGATGGTTGGGCCATGCCGACTCAACCGATTTTACCGCGCTTTCAAGATCCATCTCATGCCGGTAGACGGCTCCAGCCAGCGCATCGAGCGAATCCGGTGTGACCCGGGCGACAAAGCGCTGCCACAGCCGCTGACGCACGCGAAGCTCGAGTTCGCGGCGCAGTCGCTGTCGCTCGCGCTGCTCGCCCTGCGTCGTATCCGTCAGGTGCGCGCGATGCGCGGCCAGCGCGTCGATCACGGCGTCGACGCCGGCGCCCGTCGTCGCGACGGTCGTCAACACCGGCACGGCCCACTGCTGTGCTGCGGGCCCGACCCGCGCGGCGCTTTCGAGATCGAGCGCCGCGCGCAACGCGCGCTCGGTCGCATCGGCCCCGGGTTGATCGGCCTTGTTGACGACGAGCACGTCCGCGATCTCGAGGATGCCGGCCTTGATCGCCTGCACGTCGTCGCCCCAGCCGGGCGCCTCGACCACGATCGTGGTGTGCGCGGCGCGGGCGATGTCGACCTCGCTCTGCCCGGCGCCCACGGTCTCGATCAACACACGCGTGTAGCCGGCCGCGTCGAGCGCGCGCGCCAGGTCGGCCGTCGTCGCCGCCAGCCCGCCCAACGTGCCCCGGCTCGCCATCGAGCGAATGAAGACACCCGGGTCGCCCGACAGCGCCTGCATGCGCACGCGATCGCCCAGGATCGCGCCGCCGCTGAACGGGCTCGAGGGATCGATCGCCAGCACGGCGACCGTGTCGCCACGCGTCCGCCAGACGCGCGCCAACGCCGCGACCAGCGTGCTCTTGCCGGAGCCCGGCGCGCCCGTCACGCCGACGACGTGCGCGCGGCCGGTGCGCTCATACAGCCTCGCCAGCAGCGTTTGCGCGTCGGGCCGCTCGCCCTCAAGCGCCGTCAGCCAACGCGCCAGAGCACGGCGATCGCCGGCCAGGATGGGCTCGGGATCCATGCGCTCAGGAGACCGCCGGGCGCCGGGCCGCGCCGCGCACGGCGGCCACCACGTCGGCCATGGGTGTGCCGGGGCCGAACACCGCCGCGACGCCCAGTGCCTTCAGCGTCTCGGCGTCGTCGGCGGGGATGATGCCGCCGACGAACACGGGAACGTCGCCCTGGCCGTTTGCGCGCATGAGCTCGAGCACGCGCGGGGTCAGCGCCAGGTGCGCGCCCGAGAGGATCGACAGCCCGACGGCGTCGACGTCCTCCTGCAGCGCGGCCTCTGCGACCATCTCGGGCGTCTGCCGCAGACCGGTATAGATCACTTCCATTCCGGCATCCCGCAGGGCTCTGGCGATGACCTTGGCGCCGCGGTCGTGGCCGTCCAGGCCGGGTTTGGCGATCAAAACACGGATGGCGTTCATGGTCGGTGACTTTCTTTCTCAGACACCGGGAGTGCCCCGATGTATCCCGCGCGTTCGCCGACATCGGGATACATCGGGGCACTCCCGGTGTCTGGCGCTGCTGCGTCCAACCTTTAGGACCGCTTTATGGCAACGGCCAGCGGCGACGGCTATTCTAACCGGTAGAGCCGGAGGTCGGGGCCAACTTTCCCGCACCGGCCCCTACTTTACAGTTTGCACAGCTTTATGCATAGAATCATCGCGAGGGTGAGCCGCAAACGATGATTGTGCCGTCTCGTCAAACCGCCATCGCATATGTCGTGCTCGGCCTGGTGGCCGTGCTGGGCTATGCCTTGCTGGCTGCCGGCGCTTCGCTCCTGTTTCGGGGCTTGATCGCGCCCGATAGCCCCTGGCTGCTCGGGTTGGCGGCGTTCCTGATGGCGGTGGTGTTTCAACCGGCCCTGCGCGCCGTGCAACGCGGCTTGAGTCGACTCGGCCCCACGCCGAACGCCCTGCCCGGCTTCTCCGCCGCGACGCTCCCGGCGCCGACACCCACCGCGCTCCAACCGGCCAGCGTCTCAGTGGTCGAAGAACAAACCGCGGCCGAGGCCTTCAGCCGCGCCCTGGCGCACATGGATTCGCCCGGCGAGATCGCGCGTGAGTTGCGCGTGACGCTCGAGACCATGCTCGGCGCCACGAACGTCCATGTCTTCATCCCGGACGCCGGCGCGCAACACCTGATCGCGGCGCCCGACGGGACCAATCGGCCCACAAGCGATTTGCGCTTCGAACTCAACGGTCCGCTGACGCAGGCTCTGGCCAACGGCCACGCGGTGCTGCTGATCCAGAACCTCGACGCCCTGCCAGAGACGCTGCGCGCCGAACAGGCGCGGCTGCGTGTGCTCAGCCCACAGGTGCTCGCTCCGGTGCCTTGCGGCCCAGGCTCGGACGGCTTCGTGGCGCTTGGTTCACGCGACGACAAGCGCCCCTACACCAGCCAGGAATTGCGGCTCTTGGCGACGCTGGCCGATCAGACCGGCATCGCGCTCGAACGCGCGGCCGTGGTCAACGACCTCGAGCGCCGGGTCCGCGATCTCAACGTCATCAGCCAGATGTCGCAGGCGCTCAGCTTCACGCTCGCCTACGACGATCTGCTCGAGTTGATCTACGCCCAGACCAGCAAGATCCTGCCCGCTCGGCACTTCGCCATCGCGCTGCAGGACCCCAAACGCGCGACGCTCAACTACGTCTTTTATCTCGAGCAGGACGAGCGCGACTCGGCCCTCGAAGGCCGGGCCGTCCCGGCCGCGCACGTGCTCGAGCGCGACGTCGCCCGTAGCGGCGCGCCGCTGCTGCTCAACGACTACCCGGGGGACGTGCGCCGGCGCGGTTTGTTGCCCGACCCGCGCGGCTATGCCTGTTGGCTTTCGGTGCCGCTGATCTCGGGCCAGGACATCCTCGGCCTGCTCACGGCCGCCGGCGATACGCCGTACACCGAAGACCAGCTCAAGATCTTCTCGACGGTCGCCGACCAGGCGGCCGGCGCGCTCACCCGCGCGCGCTTGCTGCGCGAGGCCGAGACCCGCGCACGACAGCTGGCCACGCTCAATGACATCAGCCTGACGATCTCGTCGACGCTCGACCTCGATCGCCTGCTCGAGCGCGTGGTCGCCAGCGCCGTCGACGTGCTCGGCGCCGAGGCCGGCAGCCTGTACCTGATCGACGACGAGAGCGGCCATTACGTCTTCCGCGTGGCGGTCGGGCCGGTCGGCCAGGAGCTCGTCGGCACGCGCATGCCGCCCGGGCGCGGTTTCGTCGGCGAGGCCATCGAGCACGGCCGCGCCGTGATCGTCAACGACGCCCAGCACGACCCGCGCTGGTTCAAGGGGCCGGCTGAGGGCGCGGGCTTTATCACCCGCAACCTGATCACCGTGCCGCTGCGCTTCAAGGACAAGTCGATCGGGGCGGTGCAGCTGCTCAACAAGCGCGACGGCTCGCGCTTCACCGAGGACGACCAGAACTTGCTCGCCGCGCTGGCCGCGCCCGCCGCGATCTCGATCGAGAACGCGCGGCTGTTCACGCAGACCGACCAGGCGCTGGCCTCGCGCGTCGAGGAGCTCTCGATCATGCAGCGCATCGATCGCGAGTTGAATACGTCGCTCGACATCCAGCGCGTGATGGATCTGACGATCGACTGGGCGCTCAGACGCACCGGGGCCGCCGCCGGCTCGGTCAGCATCCTGACCGACGAGGGCCTGCAGATCGTGGCCACCCGCGGCTACGGTGACACGGTCGAGGGGATGCAGAACCGCCCGATCCCGATCGACCGCGGCATCATGGGCCGCGTCGCCCGCACCGGCCGGATCAGCCTCGTCCGCGACGTCCGGCAGGACCCCGACTACCGCGGCGTGCTCTCCGAGACGCGCTCACAGCTGACTCTGCCGATCCTGCACGAGCAGCGCGTGGTCGGCGTGATCAATCTCGAGAGCCACGAGCTCGACGCCTTCTCCGACGAGCACATCGGCTTCGTCACGCGTCTGGTCGACCACGCCTCGATCGCGATCGCCAACGCCCGGCTGTACGCCCAGGTCGCGGCGGCCAACGTAGCCAAGAGCGATCTGATGTCGTTCGTGGCCCACGAGCTCAAGACGCCGATGACGCCGATCAAGGGCTACACCGACATCCTGCTCAGCGGCGCGGTCGGCCAACTCAGCGACGGCCAGCGGCAGTTCCTGACCGTCATCCGCAACAACATCGAGCGGATGAAAACGATCGTGACCGACATGAACGACTCGGCCCGGATCGAGGCGGGTAAGCTGCGTCTGGAGATGACCGATCTCGACCCGCGGCCGCTCATCGACGAGGCGCTGGCCACGGCGCGGACGTTGTTCGAGTCGAAGAAGCAATCGCTCTCGGTCGAGCTCCCGGCCGACCTGCCGCGCATCCGCGCCGACGGCACGCGCTTCAGCCAGGTGCTGCACAACCTGCTCAGCAACGCGCACAAGTACACGCCCGAGTCAGGCCACATCGTGCTGCGCGGCGAGATGGCGTCCGGCGAGCTCCACATCGCCGTGCAGGACAACGGCATCGGCATCGCGCCCGAGGATCAACAGCGGCTGTTTCAGAAGTTCTTCCGCGCCGACGATCGCCTGGCGCGCGAAATGGCGCCCGGCACCGGCCTGGGTCTGAACATCGTCAAGAACCTGGTCGAGCTCCAGGGCGGGCGCATCTGGTTCGAATCGGAACTGCGCCGCGGCAGCACCTTCCACTTCACGGTACCCCTGACCCCTAGCCTCTCTCCCGGAAGCGCGCCTGGCACGTCGTCCGCTTCCTCGCTGAGTGCGCTTCCGGGAGAGGGGTTGGGGTGAGGGGCCTATGCCTGACCTCGACCCGCTCCCCACCCTGCGCGCGACTTTCCCGGATCTCTCTGAGGGGGAGCTCGCCACGATCGCGGCGGTCACCCGCGGTCGGCGCTACCCGGCCGGGCACATGCTCTGTCATGAGGGCGTGTGCGAGGAGACCTTCTACATCATCGCCGAGGGCGAGTGCGCGATCACGCAGCGCATCGACGACAAGGGCGGCGAACGCGAACTACGGCGGGTCGGCAAGGGCAGCTTCGTCGGCGAGGTGGCCTTGATCCAAAACGGGCCGCGCTCGGCCAGCGCGTGCACCACCCGCGCCACCCGCGTGCTCGAGATCGACAAGGACGACTTCGTCCAGTTGCTCAGCCGCAGCCCGCACATGGCGCTCTCGATCATGCGCGTCACGCTCGAGCGCATGCGCGAGAACGACCAGGCGGCCCTCGACGAGCTGCGGCGCACCAACCAGACGCTGCAGCTGCTCGACCGCAACAAGCTCGACTTCATCCAGGTCGCGGCGCACGAACTGCGCACGCCGATCACGGTCATGAAGGGCTCGCTCAGCGTCCTGCGCGCCGACACGGCGGTCGGCGGGAACCCGACGCTGGTGCGCATCCTCGATAGCCTGACGAAGGGCACCGAGCGTCTGCACGAGATCGTCAACACGATGCTCGACGTCACGCGCATCGACAGCGACAGGTTGCGCATCGCGCCCGTGCCGTTGCCCGTCCGCAGCCTGCTCAACGACATCGTCAATCGCGTCAAACGCGATCTGGGCGAGCGCCAGTTGACGTTGACGACCGAGTACGCGGCGGACCTGCCGCTCATCCATGCCGATCAAACCCTGCTGCAGAAGGCCGTATATCAAGTGCTGCTCAACGCGGTCAAGTACACGCCCGACGGCGGCGTGATCACGGTGCGCACCCACGGCGTGATGCTCGACACCGGCGAACCCGGGATCGAGATCATCGTCGCCGACACCGGCATCGGCCTGGCGCCCGAACACCAGCGCCTCATCTTCGAGAAGTTCTATCAGGTGGGGTCGGTGGCCCTGCACTCGTCGGGCAAGACCACGTTCAAGGGCGGCGGTCCCGGTCTTGGGTTGGCCATCGCGCGCGGCGTGGTGCGCGCGCACGGCGGGCGCATCTGGGTCGAAAGCCCCGGCTGCGACGAGCAGGCTTTGCCCGGCAGCACGTTCTACCTACAGCTGCCGCTGCACCCGCCGCTGCCAAACGGCGCTTCGTCCTGACGCCAGCCGGCCAACACGCTATCGTTCAACCCCGTCAGCCGCAGGCTGGTCTCCCACAAATCTGCGACTCGCACCGGATCTTGGGCGGCTGCCGCCGGCCGCTGCTCGCGCAGGCCATCGTGACCGATGATCTGGCCGCGCACGGCGGCATAGCCGGGATCCGTGAGCAGGCGCGTGAGCTGGCCCGCCGACCGCCCGACCGTGGTCACGCCACGATCCCACAAACGCATCACCGGGAACACGAAGCGCCAGAACAAACGCTCATAGCCGGCATAGGTTCGCGCCAGCCCGGAGCCCGGCATCATCCCCGGGTCATACACGTAGGCCCGAATCCCAGAGCGCCCCGTGCGCTGAAGGAAGCGATCCAACTCGAGGGCCGTCATCACGTTGCATAGCTTCGACGTGGCATAGGCGCGGCGCCCGGCCTCGCGAACAGCGTCTTGCGGCGGGTCTGGATCCAATTCCGGTCGCGCCACCCAATCGGCCCTGACGAAGCGCGGGGCCGGCAGCCCACTGTGCTCGTCCGGATCATGGGTGCTGCTGCCCAAAAACACGATCTGTCCGGGCGCACGCATCGTGGGCAGCAACAAATGCGCCAGAAGGAAATGTCCCAGGTGGTTGATCTGAAACGTCGGCTCGAAGCCATCGACAGTGGACAGACGCTCGGTCACGAACTGCAGCCCCGCGTTACAAACCAGGGCCTCGAGCGGCGGACGTTCGACGTGTGCAAACCAGCGCGAGAACTCGCGAACCGACTCCAAAGACGCCAGGTCGAGCGTCTGCGCCTCAAGCGAGGCGCCTGGCGTCGTCGAGCGGATCCGCTCGACGCTTGCCTGGTTGCGCTCAGGGTCACGACCGGCAAGAACCAGATGCCAATCGGGGTGCTCGCGCGCCAGGCAGGCAACGGTCTCGAAACCCAGGCCGCTTGTGGCGCCGGTGAGGATCAGGGTGTATTTTGGGTGACGGTCCAAGGTGTTTTTCTGCGCCGGCGCCTGGGCTTGCAACCAGCGGCCGTCGGCCTTATGATGACAGTGTCAACATTGTACCGCTCAATGTAACCAATGTCAACATCAAACTCCAGCCCGCACAGATATCACCACGGCGACCTGCGCAACGCCCTGATCGCCGCTGGGCTAGATCTCCTGACCGAACATGGCCCTTCCGCGCTGGATCTGCGCAAGGTTGCCCGTCGCGCCGGCGTCAGCCACGCCGCCCCTTATCGGCACTTCGCCGACAAAGAGGCGCTGGTGGCCGCGATCGCCGAGCAAGGCTTCGACCGCCTGACTGAATCCCTCAGGGTCTCCATCGCTGCGGCGCCGGCCCAGGGCTACCAGCGGCTGCGCGCCGCTGCCCAGGCTTACTTGCGGTTCGCGTTGCAACAACCGGCCTGCATGCGCGAGATGTTCAGCGGTCAGACGATCGATCACAAATCCCACCCCGGGCTGTACCGGGCCTCGAAGCGGGCCTTCGCGGTGGTGCTCGAGCTCGTCACCGACGGCCAGCGGCGTCACGTGCTTGCCGCCGGCGATCCTGAGCAACTGGCACTCACCGTCTGGAGCCTCGTGCACGGGTTTTCGTTGCTCGTGATCGAACGACAAATCCCGGATGCGGCCCCTGTACCGGAGCGGTGGGGGGCCGTGCTCGATTCCGTCCTCGACCGCGCCCTGCATGGCCTCGGCGCACGACGCAAGGCCTAAGCCATCCAAACAAAACGACGCCCGCCGGATCGGCGGGCGCCCTGCTGCTCGTCAGCGGCAAACGATTTATAGATGCGGCGCGAGCTGCGCTTTGATTTTGTCTTTCGGTTGGAACCCGTTCAGCCGCGCGACGGGCTGCCCGCCCTTGAACAGGATCAGGGTCGGGATGCTCATCACGCCGTAGGCCATCGCCGTGCGCGAGTTGAGATCGACGTTCAGCTCGCCGATGGTCACTTTGTCGCCCAGCTCGCCGGCCAGCTTCTCGATCTCGGGCTTGAGCCGGTGACACGGCCCGCACCACTCGGCCGTGAAATCGACCAGCACGGGCCCGGCGGCCGCGAGCACGGTCGTGTTGAAATCCGCGTCCGTGAATTCCGGAAAAGACATGTCGGTTTCCTGGAGGCTCAGGCCTCGATCTCGGCCAACGCCATCGGGGTAATCGTAGCGCCGATCACGCCGGGCCCGGTATGCACGCCCAGCACCGGCGACACGCGCAGGATCTCGATTTTGGCGACGTTCAGGCTCTCGCGCAGCATGTCCGCCAGCGCCTGCGCGTTCGCCTCGGCCTGCCCGTGCATGACCGACACCCACACGGGCGTCTCCTTCGGGTATAACGTGGTCAGATAGCGGGCCAGGTCCTCGAGCGCCCGCTTGATCCCACGCGCGCGGCCGACCGTGTCGTATTTGCCATCGTCACGATTGACGTGGATCAACGGCTTGAGGTTGAGCAACGAACCGGCCAGTGCCTGCACGCGCCCGATCCGTCCGCCGCGCTGCAGGTACGTCAGGGTCTCGAGCGTGAACACGACCTCGGTCGCCTTGCGTAGCGCATCCAGGCGCTCGAGGATGCGTTCGAGCGACCAGCCGGCCTGGATCGCCTTGAGCGCGGTCAGCACTTGAAAACGCTGGCCGCCCGAAAGCGTCAGGCTGTCGAACACGGTCACACGGCCGTTCTCGGTGCGCGCCGCGGCGCCCTGCGCCGTCGTCGCCGTGCCGCTCAACCCGGACGAGATATGGATGGCGAGCACGTCATCGCCGGCGCTTGCGGCCTGCTCATAGATCTGCCAGAGCATGCCGCCCGAGGGCTGCGCCGTCGTCGGGATCTGCGGCTGCATGGCCGTCAGTCGATTGTAGAACTCGTCAGGGGTCAGGTCGCTCGAGGCTTTCTCCCCTTCGGGAAACTGGATCATCAACGGAGCCACGATCACGCCGTTCTCCGAAATGTCCTCAGGCGTCAAATCCGCCGCGCTGTCGGTGACGATCTTCATCGGAAATCTCCTGGCCTTACTCTACCCTAAAACCGCTCGCATCGGGGACGACAAACCCGAAAATCCGCGTCAGGCATCGCGTGTCATCAGGGAAAGCCCGTAGCGCGACTCGCTCGCAGACCCCACCGAGTCGATCCGCTCTACCGCATTTGGTTTCGCGGTTCAGGTTCTCAGCCAGACGCACGCTCGTATGGCCGTCTCGATTTCGGTGTGACTCGAGCGCTCACAAGGGACGTTCCCATATCGTGCGTGACGAAAGTCAATGGCCTGTCCAGTTGCCGCGACCTACACTCAAGGCGTATGGAAATGACACCCGCCCTGTGGGCTTTGCTGGCCCTGATCATCGCGATCGGCCTGGCGGCCTGGCGGCCTGGCCTCAACGCCGGATTGCTGTCGGTCACGTTCGCGGCCCTGATCGGTTTGTATGCCGCCGAACTGAACCTGAGTAAGATCGCCGGTTTCCTCCCCACACAATTGATCCTGACGCTCGTCGCCGTCGCGCACTTCTTTGAGATGGCGCGGCTCAACGGCGCGCTCGACCGCCTGGCCGGGGCGGCGCTGTCGCTCGCGCGCGGGCGCCCGGCCTGGCTGCCCATCCTCTTCTTTTTCATCACGCTCGTCTTCTCGGCCATCGGTCCAGGCAACATCGCGGCCACGGCCATGATCGCGCCGATCGGCATGGCCGTCGCCGCGCGCGCCGGCATCAACCCGCTCCTGATGGCGATCATGATCTGCACCGGGGCCAACGCCGGCGCTTTCTCGCCGATTGCGCTCACCGGCCTGATCAACGTCGAGCTCATCAAGGGCATCGGCGTCGCGGATCCATCGGCGGGTTGGCTGATCTTCGTCGCGGTGGCGGCGCTCCAGTCGCTCTCGGCCCTGGCCGCTTACTTCATCTTCGGCGGCTACCGCATGCGGCAGACGTCGACGGTCGAGGTCGGCGGCCCGATCGACCCGATCGGCCCGATCGGCGCCGGCGGTCCTGCCGGGGTGTCGCAACCCACCGATCGCGCCCACTGGATCACCTTCGGCGCGATGGGCGCGCTGCTTGTGTTGGTGCTGGTCTTCAAAGTGCCGACCGCTGTCGCCGCGCTCCTGGTCGGGACTGTGCTGGTGTTGGTCGGCGCGGGGCATGCCGAGGAGGCACTGCGCACCTTGCCTTGGGGCGTGATCGTCATGGTCAGCGGAATCAGCGTGCTGATCGGGCTGGTCGAGGCGACCGGGGGCCTGGATCTGGCCACGAGCGCGATCGCATCGGTCTCGTTGCCCAGCACGATCAACACCATGATGGCCCTGATCACGGGCATCGTGTCGATGTTCAGCAGCTCGTCGGGCGTGGTGCTTCCGACGTTCATCCCGCTCATCCCGGGGCTGATCGCGCAGCTCGGCGGCGGCAACGTCTGGAAACTGATCATCGCCGTCGACATCGGTTCGCATATGGTCGACGTCAGCCCGTTGTCGACGCTCGGCGCGTTGTGTCTGGCGGCACTCCCGCCCGTCATCGATAAGTCGCCGGTCTTTCGCGGTCTGCTGAGCTGGGGGTTCGCCATGGCGATCGTGGCCGCGGTGCTGGCCTTCGTCTTCCTTGATCTGATCGCCTGGTGACGCCGTCCACCCTACCCCCGGCCCGATCGCCCCGCAACGCGATCGCGTTCCACGCGTACACTTGATTATGGAACCGGCTCTGCTCAAACTCACCGACTGGACCGGGCGGCGACTGAAGTGGGTGCAGCGACACGCCCTGAGGATGGAATACGAGCTGCACGCCGACGACGCTGTGGCAGCCACGTTGAACTTCCGTAGCGCCTGGGGATCTTTCGCGACCGCGACAAGCGGCGACGGCGCCTGGACTTTCAAGCGCGTGGGGTTCTGGCAGACCCGCGTCACAGTTCGCGCCGAAGGATCCGATCGGGAGCTGGCGGTCTTTCGCAACAACACCTGGAGCGGCGGCGGCGCGCTGGAACTTCCCGACGGACGCAGATTCCCGGCCAACACGAATTTCTGGTCAACGCGCTACGAGTTCAAGACCGAAAGCGGCGAGTCACTCGTCAGCTTTGTCAAGATCGAGGGCCTGTTGCACCTCTCAGCCGAAGTGGAGCTGCAGCCCCTTGCGCGGTCGGTCCCCGAAATGCCATGGATGGTGATGCTGGGCTGGTATCTCACCGTGATGATGTTCATGGATTCGGCAGCCGCCTCCTCAGCGGTCATGCCGGCTGTTTGAGCGTTGCAGCCAGGATCCCTTCACTCGATGCGGATACGCCAGAACATCGGGCGGGCGCTTTGTAGCGTCTGCCTTGACCCGGGCGCCTCCGCCTCAGCGAGACTGAAAACAGATGAGATAACGGATCTGCGAATGAAACGGACGGATACCTGATAGCCCGCATACGCCGCGATCGGTAAGCGACCACGACAGCCATGCCTCGATCGGCTGTGTGGGGCGCGCGGGCGCCCTCAGACATATCTGCTTCATCCGGTGATCCGCTCTGAGCTTCCCCCGGCCGAGTTCGCCAACAGCCTCCACTCGCACGCGCACACCAGAATCGTGTGCAAGCCTGAGTTGTCAGTGTGTTTTGCCGCAGATCTCGCGGATTGTGCGGATTTGGCCGCTCAAGCCTGGGCGGCCACGCTCACGCTTACTTCTGCGTCATCCGCGAATTGCACGAATGACGCAAATGGCCGCTTTGCCCGATCTTTTCGCGACAGATCTTTCCAAGCCGGAGACAAGATGCGATTGTCCTGCCCCGCACCACGCGGTGGGCCACCCGCGATATCATCCCTCCATGTCCCGACTTGACGCCTATCTCGCCCGCATCGGATACGTCGGCCCCGTGCGCGTGGATCGCGAAACGCTGTTCGGTCTGCACCGCGCGCATTTGCTGGCCATCCCGTACGAGAACCTCGATATCCACCTGGGCCGTCGCCTGACGCTCGACGTCGACGCGATCTTCGACAAGCTGGTGACCGGGCGCCGCGGCGGTTGGTGCTACGAGATGAACGGGCTCTTTGCCTGGGCGCTGCGCGAGATCGGGTTCGACGTCACGCTCCTGGCCGGCACGGTCGGGCGCGCCCAACATGGCGCTGCAGCCGAAGGCAACCATCTCCTGATGCGCGTGGCGCTCGATCGCGACTACGTGGTCGATGTCGGCTTCGGCAACGGATTTATCGAGCCGTTACCCCTGATCGAGGGCGAGGTGACGCAGCTCGGCTTCCTCAGGTTTGCGTTACGCCACGACCGGAACCTGTGGGTGCTCGCCAACGATGGCACGGGCGGGCCCGGCTTCGACTTCCCGCTGACAGCCGCCCGCCTCGACCAGTTCGCGGCCCAGTGCCACGCCCTGCAAACCGATCCGGCCTCGGGCTTCGTGCGGATCACGGTCTGCCATCGTTTTGCTTCGGACGCGATCCACAGCCTGCGCGGCGCCGTTCTGCAGACTTTGCGGGCGGATGGCCTGTCCGCCGTCACGCTCGAGACCCCGTCGGAATACCGGCGAACCCTGGAGGAGGTGTTCGACCTCCATCTGCCCGAGATCGACGCGCTCTGGGCGAAGGTGTGGGCCGCTCACCGCGCCTGGCAGGCAAGCCAGCTCAAAAGTTGACGTAATACATCGCGGACGGGTCGGGGAAGCGGTCACGCTACGCCTCCGGCATCCTCAACCCACCCTCACCCGCCCCAATTGACTCCAAACCTCTCAAATCGTATAATCTTTCGTGCGTCGTTAGCACTCTCGATGCGAGAGTGCTAAAGGATTTAGCAGATGAGCGAGCTGACTGATCGCCAGGAAATGATCCTGGGTCTCATCGTCAGAGAGTACATCGACACGGCCCACGCGGTGAGTTCCAAGGGGCTGGTGGAGAAGTACCGCCTGAACATCAGTTCGGCCACCATCCGAAACGAGATGGCGGTGCTGACGGAGTTGGGCTATCTGCGTCAGCCGCACACCTCCGGCGGCCGTGAACCGACCGAGGCCGGGTACCGGTACTTCGTCCAGCGCCTGATCGGCGAGTCGGAGCTGCCGCCGTCCGACCAGCGTACGATCAACCACCAGTTCTATCAATCCAGCGGCGACCTGGATCAGTGGATGCGGTTGTCTGCGTCGGTGCTCGCGCGCTATGGCCGCGGCGCCAGCCTGGTGACGGCGCCACGCCAGGAGCAGGCCCGCTTCAAGCACCTGGAGTTGATCGCCACGCAGGGTCGTCTGGTGTTGTTGGTTCTGGTGCTGCACGGCGGCGAGGTGAAGCAGCAGATGCTGACCCTGGCCGAGCCCGTCGCCCAGGAGCGGCTCAGCCAGACGGCGACGCTCATCACCGGGATCTGCCGCGACCGCACGACCGGCGAGGTGTCGGCGCTGGCGCGTCAGCAGCCCACCCTGGCCCAGGAGATCATGCGGCTGACGGCCGAGGTGATGCATAAATCCGAGAGCGGCACGGCCTGGAACATCTTCCGCGACGGCGTCGCCAATGTACTGGCCGAGCCCGAGATGGCCAACTCCGACACCGCGCAACAGGCCCTGCGGGTGCTCGAGGAACGCACGTATCTCGAGACCTTCCTCGACAAGACCATGTCGCCCGAGATCGGCGGCGTGCAGGTCGTGATCGGCGGCGAGGACAGCTGGCAGGAGCTCAAGGAGTTCTCGATGGTGCTGGCCCGGTACGGCGTGCCGGGGTACGCCACCGGCGCGCTGGGCGTGTTCGGCCCGCAACGCATGGCGTATGGCCGGGCGATCAGCACGGTCCGCCACGTCGCGAGCCTGATGTCCGGTTTGATGACCGATTACTACCTCGATCAAGCACCCGGCGATCGAGACCGCTGAGAAAGACCCTTGCCGCGGGCCCGGCCCGATCCGGATGCCTGCCGGCAGCACAGAAGGAGCACGTAGCGTACGATGACCGACGAAACCGTTCAAACCCCGGAGCCCAACGGCGAAGCGCCGCCCGCGGCGGCTGAGGATCTGGGCGCTCTGGTGCAATCGCTGCAGGTCCAACTCGACGAGACCAAAGCCAGGTCCGCCGAGTATCTTGACGGCTGGCAGCGCGCCCGCGCCGAGTTCGCCAACTATAAGAAGCGCCAGGAGCGCGATCAGATCGAGCAGTACCACACCACCCTGGCGCGCGTGCTGAATCGCTATCTCGAGATCTCCGACGATCTCGACCGAGCGCTCAAGGCCAGACCGACCGAGGGCGACGGCGCCGTTTGGGCCGAGGGCGTGGCCGCGATCCAGCGCAAGTTGCTTGGCTTTCTGGAGGCCGAGGGCGTTACGCCGGTCCAGGCCGAAGGCCAGCCCTTCGACCCGAATTTCCATGAGGCCGTGGTGCAGGAACCGCACGACAGCGTGCCGTCTGGGCACATCATCGAGGTCCTGCGACCCGGCTATAAAGTCAAAGATCGCGTCCTGCGCACCGCGTTGGTGAGAGTCGCGGCCTGACAAGTCTGGGCGGCGCATATGTCCGCCCCCTACTGAGGAACCCTATGTCCAAAATCATCGGCATCGACCTGGGCACGACCAACTCCGTCGTCGCGGTCATGGAAGGCGGCGAGCCGACCGTCATCCCGTCGAGCGAAGGCTCGCGCCTGATCCCGTCCGTCGTGGCGGTCAACCCCAAGAACGGCGAGCGCACCGTCGGCCAGGTGGCCCGGCGCCAGGCCGTGATGAACCCCGAGAACACGATCTTCTCGGTCAAGCGCTTCATGGGCCGCAAGTTCTCGGACGCGGAGGTGCAGAAGGCGCTCAAGCTCGTGCCCTACAAGGTCTCGGCCGCGCCAAACGGCGACGTGCGCGTCTCGATGGGCGGCAAGGACTATTCGCCGCCGGAAGTCAGCGCCATGATCTTGCAGAAGATCAAGGCCGATGCCGAGGCCTATCTCGGCGAGACGATCACACAGGCCGTGATCACGGTGCCCGCCTACTTCAACGACTCGCAGCGCCAGGCGACCAAGGACGCTGGCCGCATCGCCGGCCTCGAAGTGCTGCGCATCATCAACGAGCCCACGGCCTCGTCGCTGGCGTACGGCCTCGACAAGAAGAAGGACGAGACCATCGCGGTCTACGACCTCGGCGGCGGCACGTTCGACATCTCAATCCTGGACGTCGGCGACGGCGTCTTCGAGGTGCGCTCGACCAACGGCGACACCTTCCTCGGCGGCGACGACTTCGACCAGCGTGTGATCAATTGGGCGGCCGACGAGTTCAAGAAGGATCAGGGCATCGACCTGCGCGACGATCGCCAGGCTCTGCAGCGTTTGAAGGAAGCCGCCGAGAAGGCCAAGATCGAGCTCTCGACCGTGATGCAGACCGAGCTCAACCTGCCCTTCATCACGGCCGACGCGACCGGGCCCAAGCACCTCAACCTGACGCTCTCGCGCGCCAAGCTCGAGCAGCTCTGCGACGACCTGATCCAGCGCTCGATCAAGCCCGTGATCCAGGCGCTCGACGACGCCAAGCTCAAGACCGGCGATGTCCACGAGGTCGTGCTCGTCGGCGGCATGACTCGCATGCCGGCGGTCCAGGAAGCCGTGCGCAAGACGTTCGGCAAGGAGCCGAACAAGAGCGTCAACCCCGACGAGGTGGTGGCGATCGGCGCCGCGATCCAGGCCGGCGTGCTCCGCGGCGACGTCAAGGACATCCTCCTGCTCGACGTCACCCCGCTGACGCTCAGCATCGAGACGCTCGGCGGCGTGGCCACGCCCCTGATCGAGCGCAACACCACGATCCCGACCCGCAAGTCGCAGGTCTTCTCGACCGCGTCCGACATGCAGACCTCGGTCGAGATCAAGGTCGTCCAGGGCGAGCGCCCGATGGCGGCCGACAACAAGCTGCTCGGCAACTTCATCCTCGACGGCATCCCGCCGGCGCCGCGCGGCGTGCCGCAGATCGAGGTCACGTTCGACATCGACGCCGACGGCATCCTCAAGGTCTCGGCCTCCGACAAGGCCACCGGCCGCTCGCAGCACATCACCATCACGGCCTCGTCCGGTCTGAATAAGGACGAGATCGACAAGATGGTCAAGGACGCCGAGCGCCATGCCGACGAGGACAAGACCCGCAAGGCGCAGGTCGAAGTCCGCAACGCGGCCGACTCGGCGATCTTCACCGCCGAGAAGGCGCTACGCGACGGCGGCGACAAGGTGCCGGCCGACGTCAAGAGCGAGGTCGAGGGCAAGATCGCGTCCGTGCGCAGCGCGCTCGAGGGCGGCAATGTCGATTCGATCCAGAGCGCGACCAACGATCTGTACCAGTCGATCCAGAAGATCGGATCGGCCATGTACCAGTCGGGTCCTGAGGCCGGCGCTCCGGGCGGAACCCCCGGCGGCGACGCGGGCGGCTCCGGCCCGACCGGCGGCGCCTCGGGCGACGACGTGGTGGACGGGCAGTTCAAGGAAGCGTAATGACTGAAGATCGAGGCCGGTGCGGGCTTTGCCCGCACC
>JBGAJV010000042.1:0-53475 GCA_044224715.1 Anaerolineales bacterium
CTGCTCGCCGCGAAGCCGAGCACGTCGACGGCGACGTCGGGCTTCAGGTAGTCGCGCACCATCGAGAGCGTGTCGGCGCTGACCGCGCCGGCGCCGATCACGCGGCCCCGCCCGGTGATGCGGGCGGCCATGCGCAGCGCCGTCGCCGCCGCCTGGAAGCCGTCGTAGTTCGGCACGTTGACGACGTCCATGTTGAGCAGCTCGGCCATCAAGCTCTCGTATTCGAAAAGCGCCTGAAACCGACCGTGGTCCTCGTACGGCTCGCCCGCGTAGGCCGTGAGGAATTCGCCACGCGAGTTGACCTCGTCGCAGACCGCGGGCACATGATGCGGGTAGCAGCCCGCGCCGAGGAAGCTCAGCGCCTCGCGGGTCGAGGTGTTCTTCGCGAGCAGCCCCTCGACATGGCGCACGAGCGCGGCCTCCGACAGCAACGGCTGCGGCAGATCGAGCTGACGCTTCAGCCGCAGGTGATCGGGGATCTCGGCGTACAACTCGTCGATGCTGGCCGCGCCGATCGCCGTGAGCATCGCAGCTTTGGCCTCGGGCGCCGAGTTCGGGATGTAGGGATACACGACCGGTCGGTGCGTCATAGGGGTTCCCTTTCGGATGGGTTCAGCGCGTGGGCCAGCACAAGGAATATGCTGGCCGTCCAGGTGAAGTGAAGGTCGTGGTAACCGGCGCCGGTCTTGGCGTCGAAGTTCTCGGCCATGCCCGAGCGCGCGATGAGATCGCAGAACCGGTGGCGCAGGTCTTGCGCGAAGGCGACCTCGCCGCAGGCGGACAGGCCGTCGATCAGGATCAGCATCGGCGCCGGCCAGATCGGACCACGCCAATATCCGCGATCTTTGTAGGCCGGGCTGGTCAGGGCCTCGGTGGCCAGCCCGTGCTCGGTAAGGAATCGACCCGGACGCTTGAGCCCCGCGATCAGGGCGGTGCGCACGTCGGTCGGCAGACGACGACCCAGGACCAGCGGCAGGTAGAGCTGCAGACTCTCGCACGCGATCTCGACGCCATCTGTGGGGCGGATCGCGACGAAGTGGTCGCCGCGCCAGTACCGGCTCAGCAGTCGTGCGACGAGGGCGTCCGCCCGCGTGGCCCAGACGGCCGCCTCGGCGTCGCGCCCCAGCCGGCGGGCGGCTTCGGCCAGAAAGTCGGATTGCAGCGCCAGATACGCCGGCAGGTCCGGGCTCTCGATGGGCGGGCGCACCGCGAAGACCGTGCTGTTGTCCCAGCCCGAATCGTTGCCGTGCTGATAAGCTGGAAAGCCGCTTCCGGCGTCGCGGTCGGTCAGCCACCAGTTCGTCCAGGCGGCGAGCGGGCCGTAGATATCGCTCAGGCGCTCGGGTGTCAGGAAGGCCGTCGTGTCGAGCAACCGGCTGAGGATCCAGCCATGCACCGGCGGTTTGCAGAAACTCCACGAGACCAGGCGATCGTTGATCAGATCCGGGATCGCGCCGGTCGAGTCCTGATGGTCGAAGGGCAACAGGAATTGATCCCACGCCTGTTCGGGATGCGCCTCCGCCAGCGCCCAGGTGTGGAAGCAATGGTCCCAGCTCCACACCCCGATCATGCCGTTCTTGGAGGCCAGGATGCCCGGGCGCGGCAGGTGCTCGTGCGCGGCGACCCCGCCGGACCAAAGGACATAGCCGGCGAGCTCGCGCGCCGCCGTCAGCGACTCGGGCACCGACGGCAACGGCGCGACCCAGGCCACGAACTCGGCCTCGGCCGCGCGCGCCGACTCGTCGAAACCGCCGACGGGCGGATGGCCGCGCCAGGTTCCGACGAACTCGTCGATCGTGAAGTCACCGAAGCCGCCGTCGGGTTGTAGCTCGAGCGTGATGTAGCGCGCGCGTTCGGCCTCCCACGGCGCGTCGACGGCGATGCGCCCGGCAAGCGCCGTGCACATCAATTTGGTTTCGACGATCGTGTTGCACACGACCAGCCAGCGGCCGGGCCCGGCTTCGAGCACGGTGTCGTAGGCGCCGGTCTCGGCCAGCCGCAACACCAACGTCGCGCCCGTGACTCTGACCCGCATCTGATCCGGCGCCGAGAAGCAGAACTCGGCCAAGGCGTCCGCGGCCGTGAGCCGCAGGACGGCCGGCGTCGCCTCGATCTCGACCGGCACGACGACGCCGTCGCGCATCAGCTGGATCTCGAACAATTCTTGCAGCGGTCGCCCGCCGGTGGCCGGTCCGCGCACGCTGCGCCAATACAGGCCGGCCGCCCGTCCGGTTGTCGCCGGCAATGTCGAGAGGGCCACGTACGCGCCGCGTCGGCTGAAGGGGACGAGGGCGGGATCGAAGCGCACGGCTATTCTTTGATGCCCGTCATCGAGATGCCCTCGATGAACATGCGCTGACCGAAGAAGAACAGGGTGACGATGGGGATGACCACGATCGTGCTCACGGCCATCAGATAGGGATAGGCGTTCTGGATCGTGCTGTTGAACGCGAAGGCGCGGCTCATGTTGTGCACACCCTGCGCGAGCACGAGCAGGTCGTTGTCGTGGATGTAGATCAGCGGGCCGAGATAGTCGTTCCACGCGCCGATGAAGGCGAACAACGCCACGACGGTCAACGCCGGCCGCGACAGGGGCAGCATGATCCTGAACAGGATGTCCCACTCGCTCGCGCCGTCGATCCGGGCCGCGTCCGACAGCTCGGCCGGGATCGTCAGAAAGAACTGGCGCAGCATGAAGATGAAGTACGGGCTACCAAAGAAGGCCGGCACCACCAGCGGCAGGAAGGAATTAATCCAGCCGAGCTGCTTGAAGATCATGAACAGCGGCACCATCTGCACCTGGAACGGCACCATCATGGTGCCGAGGCACAGATAGAACATGGTCTCACGGCCGGGCCACTTGATGCGCGAGAAGCCGTAGGCCACGATAGCCGACGAGAGCACGGTGCCGATCGTGTACGGCACGGCGTAGCGCACGACCGTGTTGATCACATACAGATTGAACGGCTGGCTGTTCCAGGCGTTTGCGAAATTCTCCCAGAACGCCGGGCTCGGGATCCAGGTCGGCGGCACGACGTAGATTTGGGCGTCGTTCTTGAGCGCCGACGACACCATCCAGTAGAACGGCAGCACGAATGTCAGCGCCAGCATGACCAGCGTGACGTACTTGATCACCTCGGCGGCCCAACCGCCCAGGGTCAGACGACGCAGCCGTTCGATCTCGGGTGAAGCCGCCGGGCGGGGTGCATTGAGCGGAGCGCGGATCGCCATGATGATGTCCTCGCTCAGCGCGTCTCGCCGCCGTAATAAACCCACCGGGCCGACGTGCGGAACAGGATGCCCGTGAAGATCACGATGACGATGAACAACAGCCACGCCAGCGCCGAGGCCTTGCCCATGCGCAGGAACTCGAACGCGTTGCGGTACAGATACAGCGAATACAACTCGGTCGAGTTGCTTGGCCCGCCGCCGGTCAACAGCCAGGGCAGGGTGAAGTTCTGAAATCCGTCGATGAAGCCCATGATCAGGTTGAACAGGATCACGGGCGTGCACATCGGAACCGTGATGTTCCAGAACTTCTGGATTGCGTTGGCGCCGTCGACCGTCGCGGCCTCGTACAGCGAGCGCGGCACGTCTTGCAGCGTCGCCAGGAAGATCACGATCGCGTTGCCCTGCGCCCACATATAGATCATGATCAGCGACGGCTTGGCGAAATCAGGGCTCGACAGAAACGGGATCACGGGCAGGTTCAGCCCCTGCAACACCGAATTGATCGCCCCGAACTGGATGTTGAGCAGGAACTGCCAGACCACGGCCACCACGATGGTGGGCACGATCGCGGGGAAGAAGAAGATCGCACGGAAGAACGGTCGCCCGAAGATCGGCAGGTTGAGCAGCGCGGCCATCAGAAAGGCCGAGATCACGCCGAGCGGCGCGCTCAGCATCACATAGTAGAGCGTGTTGCCGACGACCGTGTAGAACTGCGAGTCGTCGGTGAAGAGCTCGATGTAGTTGTCGACGCCGATCCACACGGCCGGGCGCAACAGGTCATAGCGCGTGAAGCTGGTGTACAGCGACGAAGCCAGGGGGTAGGCCGTCCAAAGGATGAAGCCGACAAGCCAGGGCGAGATGAAGAGCAGGCCCCACAGCAGGTTGCGGATCGGCACGGGTTCACTGCGGCCAGCTTGCATCACGGCACCTCGGGGCGAAGACGAATTCTTGTACGCGGATCACGCGGATGGTGACGGGTGTCGCGGAAAAACCACCCGCGTGATCCGTTCTGATCCGCGCAATCCGCGTACAACGATTATCGTTGGTGATCAGTCGGCTATGACCCGAAGCCCGCGTTCTTCCATTCCTTCTCGCAGCGGCTCTGGAATTCCGCCGCCGCGTCCTTGCCCGTCAGCTTGCCGCGGTTGACGTCGTCGGAGAGCTGCTCGTACTGCGTCTGCGCGAACGACGTGATCGGGCAGGAGATGGCCGGCTGCATGTCGGTCGCGTCCTTGACCGACTGGAAGTAGAAGTCCAGCCCCGGGAAGGCCTTGGGATCGGCCACGTCCAGATACGGCTTGTACGCCGGGAGCCAGCCGAGCTGCTTGAAGATCGTGTCGCACAACTCGTCGGTGTTCAGGAACTCGGCGAACTTGAAGCCGGCCTCGGCGCGCTTGGCGCCCTTGAAGAACACATTGTAGTGGCCGCCGGTGCCCTGCACCTTCTCGCCGCGGCGCGCTTCCGGCACGGGCACCCAGGTGGCCTTGTTGTACTTCGCCACCTCGGGCTTCTGGGCCTGGGTCTCGCCCGGGTGCCAGTAGCCCTCGATGATCATGGCCTGCACCTCGGCGTTGAACGAGCCGCCCCAGGTCTCGTTGGCCGCGACCTGGCGCATGCCCGACATCTTATCCGGCCCGACGACCTTGTAGAACTCGGCGTAGGTGTCGAAGGCCTCGGCCATCTTGTCGTTGCCCAGGTCGAACTTGCCGGTGCTCTCGTCGAACCACGTGAAGCCCCACGAGCGCGCCGCCAGGAAGCCGTCGCCGATGCCGCTGCCCTCGGCGTCCATCGGGTCGAGGCCGATGGTCTTGAGGTTCCCGGCGTCGTCGAACGTGGTCAGCTTCGTGTGCCAGTCGAGCGCCTCGTCCCAGGTCACGGGCGGCTTCTCGGGGTCGAGCCCGGCGGCCTCGACCATGCGCGTGTTGTAGTCGAGCCCGAAGCGCACGAAGCACTCCAGAGTCGGCACGCCGTATTGCACGCCCTTGTAGAAACCGCCGTCCCAGTTGCCCGAGATGTAGCTGTCCTTCTTGATGATGCTGCTGCCCGACACCCACGGCCCGATGTCGACGCACACGTCGCGGGCGAACAGGTCGAGGTACGGCACGTTGGCGGCCATGTCCGGGGGCGTGCCGGCGGCGACTGCGGTGAGCAGCGCCTCGTTCTCGATGCTCGGCTTCATCTCGACGTCGCCGTCGCCCATCAATTCCTTGTACTTGGCCATCTGCTTGAAGCCGTCGAAGAACGGCACAAGCTCGCCCCAGCCGACCCACCATTGGATCGCGTCCGGCTTGGCGCCCGAGGGCGCGGTCGTGGGCTGTGGCGCTGTGGTGGCCGCGGCATCCGGCGTGACGGCGCGCTGTGGCCCGCAGGCGGCCAGCAGACCCCCGGCCGTTGACACGGAGGCAAAGCGCAAAAACTCTCGGCGGCTGATCCCGGTCGTGCGTCGGCTGGTCATCGTCTCTCCTCCTGTTGGCGTGTGTGGAAAAACTCTGTCCCCGACCCGTCGTACGTGCGCTGTGGCTGTGTCGCGGGATGCAGGGGATACCCCCGCGTGTAGTATACTGACGCGGTTCGGGCCACTCCACGGTTTTTTGCCGCAGAACTGCCATTTTTCTGCCATGCCTGACACGAAACCTTCAGTCCCGGCGGACGGCCCACCCGAGTCCTTTATCGAATTGGTGAAGGACGTCCTCGAACACCTGTACGACTTCCCCTATCTTCAGAAGCTACCGCTGGCTCAGACACTCGGCGGCTCGAGCGATCACTCCGAAATCCGGCGCCGGATGCTGGCCGCGATCGAAACGCTCAATCCCGGGCCGGGCATCGCCTTTCGCGCGCCGCCGGCACGCGTGTATTCGTTGCTCAATCTGCGCTACGTCGAAGGCATGACCGTGCAAGAGGTGGCGCGCGAGTTGGGCATCTCGCAGCGCCAGGCGTATCGCGACCTGCGGCACGCCGAGGAGAGCGTCGCCGCTATCCTGTGGCCGACGGTGCGCGCGCCATCGCCTGATCCCGGTGAAAGCGGATCCATTCAGGATGAGGTCGCGCGATTGGCCGGGCAGCCCCTGCCCATCGATGTGGCGCCGTTGGTGAAGCGCGCGCTCGGGGCGGTCGAGGCCCTGGCCCAGCAACGCGGGCTTCAGGTGCGGATGGCTCTGCCCGATCAACCCGTGATCGCCACCGCCGAGCCGATGGTCGCGCAGCAGGTGATCGTCGGTCTGCTCAGCCATGCGCTGCGTCAGGCCCACGGCCCTGCGCTCGACGTCACGCTGTCGCCCGGCGATCCCGCCGCCGCGCTCGCGCTGCGTTACCACGCGGACGGCGTGACCGAACTCAACCCGGTGACGGTGCAGCTCGCGACCTGGATGGGCTGGCGCATTGTCGTCGAGGAGCAGGGGGCCGAATGCGTGATCGCCGTGGCCCTGCCGGCGCATGGCCCGACCGTCTTGATCGTCGACGACAACGCCGGTCTCGTCGATCTGCTGCAGCGCTATCTGGCGGATCAGCCCTATCGCGTCCTGTCGGCCTCGGGCGGCCGCGACGGGTTGCGGCTCGCGCGCGAGGCGGTGCCCAGTGTGATCGTGCTGGATGTGATGATGCCCGAGATGGATGGCTGGGAGATCCTGCAGCGGCTGCGCACCTACCCCGACACAGCGCGCACGCCTGTGATCATCTGCTCCGCGGTCGGTGAACCCGAGCTGGCCCAGTCGCTCGGGGCCACGCTGTTCCTTCCCAAGCCCGTGCGTCGTGAGGACTTTCTCGCGGCGCTCCGCCAGGCGCAGGCCGCCCGCTGACGCGCCCACTCACGCGTCGACGTCGTCCGGCGCATAGGTCGCTTCAAGCGCATCGACGGCCGCCCCGAGGCATTTCAACACCTGCACGCTGGTCAGCCCGCGCGGATGATGAAGGACGAAGTCCTGTCCGCGAGGCATGGCCGCGCCGTCGGCCCATTGGGCTTCCGCGAATGTGATCACCGGCAGGCGCTGGGGCGCGGGTTCGGCGCGCAGCCTAACGAGCAGGTTCAAACAGTCGTCGTCGACGAGGACGACGTCTGAGCGGTCCTCGGTCAGCGCCTGCAGGGCATCGTCGACGTCGTAGGCGCGCGTGACCGTATAGCCTGGCGCCCCCGCGCCAAGCATGCGTTCGACAAGCTGACAGAAATCCCGATCGCCGCTGACCATCAACACACGGCTGGCCGGCCCGAGCCGACCCAGCTCGTCCAACAGCGCCTCGGCCGTGATCGGTTTCGCCAGACAGGCCGCGACGTCCTCGGCGCGGGCCAGCCAGGTCTGGCTGGGCAGCGAACATCGGATGACGGGGGTGCGGGTGTCCACGGGCGCGGCGTCGCCGCCGTCCGGTCGCGCGTTGTCGACGATGACCCGCGGGTGATGCGCGGCGACGGCGGCCGTGATCTCGTTGGCGTCGCGTACCTGCACGACGTCGTACTGGCCAAGATGATGGCGCAGCAAACCGACGACGCGCGGGTCGCGATCGATGACGAGCACGCTTGGCCGCGTCCCCGGCAACGTCGGTTCGACCGGCCGATACGCTGCCTGGGCCGTGGCGCGCTCGGCCACGGATAGCGCAAACGCAAAACGCGTGCCGACGCCCGACGTGCTCTCGACCCAGATCCGACCGTGGTGCGCCTCGACGAAGCGCTTGCTGATCGCCAGCCCAAGACCGGCGCCGCCGTGCTGCCGCCGCAGCGAGGGATCGACCTGATAGAACTCCTCGAACACGCGCGGTAGCTTTTCGGGCGGGATGCCCGGCCCGGTGTCCTGCACCGAGACGATCACCTCGTCGCCTTCGACGGTTGCGGCCAATCGCACGACGCCGGCCGCGGTGAAGTGTCGGGCGTTGTTGAGCAGATTCAGCAGCACCTGGCGGATACGGGTGCGGTCGATGTCGACGGTCGGGAGATCGTCGGCGATCGCGACCTCAAAGCGCACCGGCCGACCCTGGAACAGATCGCGCGCGAACTCGGCGGTGTCGAGCAGCAGCGGCCCAAGCGGCGTCATCTCGCGGTTGAGCGCGAACCCGACCATGTCGAACCGCGACAGATCGAAGACGTCGTCGATCAGGCCGAGCAGGTGGCGGCTGCTGCGGTAGATCTGGTAGACGTCGCGCCGCAGCGTGGGCGGCCAGGCGGCCGCGCCATAGACCTCGGGCGTCAGGTGCATGACTTCGCTGAACCCGACGATCAGGTTCAGCGGCGTGGTCAGCTCATGCGTGATGTTGGCTACGAACTGGCTCTTGGCGGATTCGGCCGACTCGGCGCGTTTGCGCGCGCCGATCAGGTCGGACTGCGTGCGCCGCAATACCTGGTTGCTCGAGTCGAGCGACTTGAGCACGCGGGCGAGCTCGGCCTGATAGTCGCGGGCTTCGCGCAGCAATTGATCGGCGCGCTGCTGGCTCGACCACACCCAGCCGTGCGCGGTGTAGACCGTCCGCACGGTCTGCCAGGCCAATACCGTGGCCAGCGCCAGGGCCAGCCCCAGCTCCAACACGGCGTACTCGCGCTGCCCGGTGAGGCGCAACGTCGCCGCCCAGGCCAGCGTCAACGCCGTCGCGGCGAAGCCGCCGCCGGCGACGAGTAGCGCACACACAAAGGCCAGCGCGATCCCCAAAAACGGCAGCCAATCCATCGGCCAGAGCGCCATCGCCGCGACCAGACCGCCGGTCAACCCAAACGCCAGCAATCGGCGCGCCCAGGGCGCGTGGCGGCGGTACAGGGCTCGGGCCGCCCATCCGATGGCGATCACGGCCAGACCGAGCGGCACGCTCAAGGTCGCCTGGATGGCCGGGTTGGGCCAGGTCAGGCTGATCCAGGCCAGACCGGCCACGATCAAGGTCAGGGCGAGCTGATTCGCCAGTTGATTGCGGACGTCTTGAATGCTTCCCTGAGGTCCGCCGGTCTCGATCGCCATGGGCACATCGACTCCGCTAGTTGGGCTTCCGCCCAAGTATGACACGGTTGGGGCAAGGGAACGGGAGAGCGCGGAGAACGCGGGAGCGCAGGAGCGAACGCTCCCCCGCTCCGTGCGTCTTTCAAGACCTGGGCGCCAGGCGGCGGGCAAGCGTCAGTGCGCCGTCGCGGTCCGTGACCTCGCCGGCAGCCTGCGCCTCCCGGATGGCTTCGAGGATGTGTCCAAGCGCGGGCCCGGGGCGGAGACCGAGAGCGGCCTGAAGGTCGTTGCCCGTGACAAGCGCCGGCGGGTGGACGATCGCGGCTTCGGGATCGAAGGCGGCGCCGAGCATGCGCGCGCAGCCGGCCACGTGCGTGGACCAGACGGCCTGGTCTGGCGGCGGCCCGATCGTCTTGCCGAGCAGATCGGCGAGCGAGAAGAGCACGATCTCGGGCGCCGCGTCGCCGGCGTCGCGGAAGAAGCGATAGATCGCGCGCCCGCTGAACGACAAACCCTGTTCGCGGGTCAAGGCCCGCGGGCGCATGTGATTGGCGATGAAGGCGCGCACGTAGGCGATCTCATCGCGGCTGCAGCGCAGACGCTCCAGGATGGCGACCGCCAGATCGGCGCCGGCCGTCTCGTGCCCGAGGAAGCGGATGCGGCCCGTTTTGTCGACGCTGCGCGTCGCGGGCTTGCCGGCGTCGTGGAGCAGGGCGGCGAGCATGGCCAGCCAGCGCCGGGGCCGGTCTGGCGTCGGCTCGGCCACGAGCCGCGCCGTGATCTCGTGTCGGTACCGCCCAAGCCGCACCGAGACCCAGCCGATGGTCAGATCCGACGCGGCGTCGACGTCGTGAACGGGGCCGAGCAGGGTGAAGATCTCGTCCAATCGCCCGACGACGGCCAACGTGTGCTCCCACACGTCGAGTTGATGCGGCTGCGGCTGGGTCACGCCGCGCAACGCGAGCAGCTCCGGCGCGATCTGGGCCAGCAGCCCAGTCAACTCGAGACCGCGCAGGGCCGCCACCGGGTGCGGCCCGCCGACGCACTTCAGGAATTCGTCGCGCACCCGCTCGGCCGACACCGTCGACAGGTCAGCGGTCCGGATCTGAGCGCGCGTGTCGGCCGTCAGCCGAAAGCCCAACTGGGCTGCGAAGCGCACGCCGCGGATCGCGCGGACCGGGTCGTCGCCGACCGCGGTGGGCGCGCAGGCCGACATCTGTTTGGCGCGCAGATGCGCGTACCCGCCGAGCGGGTCGATCAGGTCCGCGCCGGTCGCCAGGTCGAGCGCCATGGCGTTCACGGTGAAATCGCGCGCGCGGAGATCGGCCTCGAGGTCGGCGCCACGCAGACGCGCGACGTCGATCGTCAGGCGATCGCCGTCGATTTCCACAAGCGCCCGCCCGACGCCGCGGTCGCCGTCGAGCACGTAGAACGACCCGCCCAGCGTGTTCGCCAGCCGTCGGGCGGCGCCGATCGCGTCGCCGTCGGTCGCCAGGTCGACGTCGTGCAGGCGTCGGTTCAGCAGCAGGTCGCGCACCACGCCGCCGACGAGCCAGCCGATTTGGCCGGCGGGCCACGCCTCACGGATGCGCTCGATGGCGGTCGGCAACTCAACCATAAGCGGTGCTCGGGCGAATGTGGATCGTCACACGGGCGGGGCGGCATGCAATCGCCCAATTGCCCGGTCATCCACTCACCCGATATTGAACCCCGGCTTGACGATGCCGATGTACGGCAGGTTGCGGTGGTACTCGTCGACGTCGAGGCCGTAGCCGACGACGAAGTGGTTGGGGATGGTGAACCCGACGTAATCGACCGGCACCTGGGTCTCGCGCCGCTCGGCCTTGTCGAGCAGCGTACAGATCCGCAGCGAGGCCGGCTCGCGCGTGTTGAGCAGATCGAGCACGCGGGCGAGCGTGTGCCCGGTGTCGACGATGTCCTCGACCACCAGGACGTGTTTGCCGGCGATGTCCTGTTTGACGTCGAGGTGGATGCGCACCTGCCCGGTCGACTTGCGCACGCCGGGCTCATACGACGAAATCGCCATGAACTCGACGGTGTGCGGCAGCGTCACTTCGCGCATCAGGTCGGTGAGGAACATCACGCCGCCGCGCAGGATGCACAACAGCACAAGTTCCTTGCCGACGTAATCGCGGCTGATCATGGCGCCGAGCTCGGCCACGCGCGCCCGGATCTGATCGGCCGTCACCAGGATGCCGCCCAGGAACTCGGGTTGCCCCGGCGGCACGGGCTGCACATTCGGCACCGACGCCGGGCGGCGCGGCACGGCATGATGCTGTCGCGCGCGGGCTTCGTACAGCTCGGCCGCGCCCACGGCGACGACCGGCTCGTCGTAATACGCCGGTTGTCCGTTGATCAAACGCTGCGTCCGCGAGGCCTCTTCGCCCGAGACCGCGCAGATCGCGTGCAGTTTGTCGACATGCTCGGCCACGGCCATGAGCTGCGGCATCGGCCCGAACGGCTCGCCGCGGAAGTCGGTGTCGAGCCCGGCCACGATCACACGCAGGCCCCGGTCCGCCAGGTCGTTGGCGAGCGCGACCACGCCGTAGTCGAAGAACTGCGCCTCGTCAATCGCCACCACGGTCGTCTCGGGCCTGAGCAGCGGCGGGATGTCCGCGCTGCGCGCCACGGGCGTCGCCTCGAATTCGCTGCCCGCGTGCGACGTGATCTTCTCGAGCCCGTAGCGGTTGTCGATGACGGGCTTGAACACCTGAACCTGCTGGCGGGCGATCCGCGAGCGGCGCAGCCGACGGATGACTTCCTCGGTCTTGCCGCTGAACATGGAGCCCGTGACGATTTCGATGGAGCCGTGGGTATGTTTCATGGTTGGCTAGGATACAACAAAAGCGAGGGGCGAGTGAGTGGCGACGCATGCGTCACCCTTCACTCGCCCCTCGCGCCTCGTCAGATCAAGACGTGCCGACGCTCAGGCGCTCTCGCCCTCGACCGGGGCCGCGACGGGCTCCTCGGGCAGGAAGCCGCGGGAGCGCAGCCGCTTCTTCAGGTCGATGACCGACTTGCGGCCGATGCCTTCGATCGCCAGCAGCGACTCGTCGCCGCCCTCGAGCTTGGCCACGACCTTGGAGACGGTGTCGAGACCGGCCTCCTGCAGCGGGTTCTCGATGCGGGCGCCGAGGCCGAGCATCGAAATCGGCTGGTCCGGCGACGCCTTGGCGGCTTCGCGCTCGGCTACCTTGGCCTGGTATTGCGTGCGGGCCTCGAGCTTCTTGTAGAAGCGGTCGACCTGGCCTTCGGTGTCGACGATGCGCTGCTCGCCCGTGAAGAACGGGTGGCACTTGAAACAGACGTCGGTCGTGATCCGCTCGCGGGTCGACCCGGTGTGCCAGGTGTTGCCGCAGGAGCAGGTCACAAGCGCGTTGACGTAGTACTTGGGATGGCCTTTAGCCTTCATGATGTCCTCGTGCCCCTCTCGAAAAAACCGCGCGCCTTCAACGTCGTGGGCGGGGCCAATTCACGACGCTCGTCGGCGGCGGCGCGACCGAAACAGCGCGATCGCGGCGCGTCAATCCGCTCTCAGGCCTCGGCCGCGGCTTCGACCGCGACGATTGAGACCTTCTTCTGGCCGTTCGGCAGCGTGTCGAACTTGACCACGCCATCGGCGACGGCGAAGAGCGTGTCGTCCTTGCCGATCATGACGTTTAGGCCCGGCTTGATGCGCGTGCCGCGCTGCCGGACGATGATGTTGCCCGAGCGCACGGCTTCGCCGCCGAACTTCTTCACGCCCAGGCGCTGCGAATTGCTATCGCGTCCGTTGCGGCTGGAACCGCCGCCTTTTTTGTGAGCCATGGTGTTCTCCCGGACATCAGGTGTCAGGCCTCAGGTCTCAGTGCTGTGTGCACCGACGCCTGACGCCCGAGGCCTGATGCCTCATCCCGCAATCTCGTTGATCTTCAGCACCGTGTAGACCTGGCGATGACCGCGCTTGCTGCGCTGGCGTTCCTTCGGCTTGTACCGATAGGAGAAGGTCTTCTCGCCCTTGGTTTCACCGATGACGGTGGCTTTGACGGACGCGCCCGCCACGTTCGGAGCGCCGACCTTGACGGCTTCGCCGTCGGAGACCAGCAGCACCTGCTCGAACGCATAGCTGCTGCCCGGCTCGACTGCCAGGCGCTGGACCTGGACCGTCGCGCCTTCCTCGCAGCGGTATTGGTTACCGCCGCTCTGGACGATCGCGTACTTCATAGATGTGCTCCCATCTTCGCTTCGCCACTGCGCCCGGCAAGGTGGTTCGAGCCCGGCCAGCGGGGAAGGTGGGCGCCGCGTTTTTGCGGCGCAAACGACAAATTGGCCTCGGCGTTGTGTCGCCGAGGCAACATTACAAGTATACCTACGCCCAGGGCTGATTGTCAAACCGCCAGGGCGACGGCGTTTCTACGTTACTTTGGCCGCCGATCTCCGCGAAACCGACGCCGGTCACCCGTCTCCCCCATCTGGGGCCGAGGCACCTGCGCCCGCGCACGTCGTCGGCCGGCTCACACTCCGGCCGCGGAACGCGGGGTCGTGAGGCGCTGGATCAGGCCGGCCGCGGCCGCCGCGTCGAGGGGCCGGTCGAACCAGAAACCCTGGCCGAAGTCACAACCCAGCCCGTGCAACAGCGCAGCCTGGCGCTCGTCCTCGATTCCCTCGGCGATCACTTCGAGCCCGAATTCGCGCGCCAGGACCACGATGGTGCGCACGATGGCGCTCTTGCCGCCGTCCGGCGAGTGCAACTGCTCGACGAAGGAGCGATCGATCTTCAGCGCATCGATCGGCAAGCTGTTGAGGAGGTTGAGCGACGAGTAGCCCGTGCCGAAATCGTCGACGTGCAATTTGACGCCCAGGGCGTGCAATTGGGCGATCTTGTGCAGGGCAACTTCGCCGTCGGCGATCACGCCTTCGGTGATCTCGATGCATAGCCGGGAGGCGGGTAGCCCGACCTCGGTGAGGATCGAGGCGACCTGTTCGACCAGATCGGGCTGCAGGAACTGTCGATTCGACAGGTTGACGCTGATTGTCAGACCCGCGGCCTCGGGCAGCGCTTCGTTCCAGTCCATCAGGGCCTGCGCCGCCTGCCGCAGGATCCACCAGCCCACCGGGATCAACAGGCCGGTTTCCTCGGCCAGCGCGAGAAAATCGGCCGGCTGCAACAGGCCGCGCGTGGGATGTTGCCAACGCACCAGCGCCTCGAAGCCGCGCAGCCGTCTGGGCGCCAGCGCCATGATCGGCTCGAACACGACCTTGAATTCCTGTCGTTCGACGGCATGCCACAGCTCGGTTTCGAGTTGCATCGACGCGACGACGCGCAGGTGCATTTCCGAGTCGAACAACACGTAGCGCCCCTGACCAAGATCCTTCGCGCGGTACAGCGCCACGTCGGCGTCGCGCAGCGCGTCCTCGGCGGCGCGGTACCCGGGCGTGCTCACCACGATGCCGATGCTGGCCGACGTGAACACGTCGCGGCCGTGGACGAGAAAGGGCACGTTGAGTTGATCGCGGATCCGACCGACCGCGCGCATCACGTCGCCGGCGTCGACGACGTCGGTCAGCAGAATCGCGAACTCGTCGCCTCCCAGGCGCGCGATCGAATCCTGGCCGCGCAGGCACTGCCGCAGCCGCTGCGCGATCTGCACCAGCAGTTGATCGCCGACGAGGTGTCCGAGGCTGTCGTTGACGACCTTGAAACGATCGAGGTCGAGCAACAGCACGGCGAAGCGCTCGTCGGGGTTCCGCTTGGCGCGCTCGCAAGCCGTCGCGAGGTGGTCCATGAAGCTGACGCGGTTCGATAGGCCCGTGAGCACGTCGTGCAGCGCGTAGAAGCGCAACTGCCGCTCGGCCTCGGTCCGGGCCGAGATGTCACGGAAGGTCACGACCTTTCCGAGCACGATGCCCTCGATGTCGTCCTGGATCGGGCCGGCGCCGTACTCGATCGGGATGCGTCGTCCGTCTCGCGCGACGAGCTGCCCGATGGCGACGGCGCCGCCAGGCGTCGCTCCGGCGGCGGTCCGCAGCACGGGTTCCGGCAACGGGGTGTCGTCCGGCGCGACCGCGTACACGACCTGCGCCACGGGCTGGCCGAGCGCCTCCGACTGTGACCAACCGGTCATCGCCTCGGCGATCGGGTTCATGAACAGGATGGCGCCATCCAGGTCGGTGGCCACGACCCCGTCGTTGATGCTGCGCAACGTCGCGCTCAGCCAGCGTTCGAGGCGGCGCAGCCGCGTGTCGGACGCATGCTTCTGGAGCGCGATCTCGATCGCGATATGAAGTTCGCGGTCTTCGTATGGTTTGAGGACGTAGCCGTAGGGCGAGGTGACTTTGGCGCGCCGCAGCGTGGCGTCGTCGGAATGGGCCGTGAGGAACACGACCGGGATGGCATGCCGACTCTGGACGCGTTCGGCGGCCGCGATCCCATCCAACTCGCCGCGCAGATGGATGTCCATCAGCACGAGGTCCGGATCCGAGGTCGCCACCCGATCAAGGGCCTCCACTGCCGAGCTCGCAATGGCGGGCACCTGGTAACCCCAGCGGGTCAATGTCCGTTGAAGGTCTCGCGCGACGATAGCATCGTCCTCGACGACCACGATCCGCTGATTGGCCATACACCGCCTTGTGGAGGCAATCTCTCCTGACATTGTATGAAATCGAATACTAACTTGATAATGACAATTGTCAGCGTATTTACAGGTAAGTCATGGCTAAGGACCTGCAACCAGCGGCGCCAGGGTTCCGAACGGCGCGATGGTGGCGACCGAGCCGAGGCGGGTTCGGACCCGCCTGTCGAGCGGGCGCGGGCCCGGCGCCCCAGCCCGCGACGCCGGCACCCGGGACGAGGCCGGGGCGATTGGGCCGAATCCGGGGCGAAGGCCAACCGGCCCTCTGCGCGGCCAGGGGGTTGACGCGCCAGTTCGAACGCGCCGTGCGGGCCGCCTGCCTTGTGGGCCGGATCGGCGGGGGGGTGGGCCAGGCCGGCTCGAACCCTGGACGATCCGGACGAACCTGATACTCATCGCTCTGGACGGGCAAGGCCGTGTAAAATCCTGACGTCACGCGTTTTCCAGAACCGCATTTTCATAGAGCAAGGAAGGGCCGATGGCCACAGGCTCACTGCGCCACACCCCGGCGGACCCACCGCCGACGCCGCTGCTTGGCGAGACGTCCGAGCCGTATCCGGACGCGCCGAGTTTCATCGTCGGGATCGGCGCTTCGGCCGGTGGGCTGGAAGCTCTAGAACGGTTTCTGAAGGCCATGCCGCCGGATAGCGGTATGGCCTTCGTCGTCATCCAACACCTCTCGCCGGACTTCAAGAGTCTGATGGACGAACTGCTGGCCCGGCACACGCGGATGGCGATTCGACGGGTGGAGGCGCCGACGGAGATCGTGCGCGACACGGTCTACCTGCTGCCCCCGCGCAAGGAAATGACCATCATCGGCCGGACCCTGCATGTCACGGATCGGCCATCGGACCAGGCGCTCAGCCTGCCGATCAACCTCTTCTTCCGGTCGCTGGCGCGCGAAGTTGCGGAGCGTGCGATCGCCGTGGTGCTTTCGGGTACGGGCACTGACGGGTCGTCCGGCCTGATCGACGTGCACGACCTCGGCGGTTTGGTGCTGGTGCAGAGCGAAGAGACCGCCAAGTTCACGGGCATGCCGCGCAGCGCGATCGATACCGGCCTGACCGACGCGATCCTCGCGCCGGAAGACATGCCCGAGACGTTGCTGGCCTACGCGCGCAACCCGGCCGCGCCGTTGCTCGAACGCCGGTCCGAGGCGGCCGGGGCCGAACCGCTGGCGGGCATGCCGCTCATCATCGAGCGACTGCGCGATGCGTATGGCATCGACTTCAATTACTACAAACCCGCCACGATCTCGCGCCGCATCGATCGCCGCATCGCGCTCTCAAATGACGGCAGCTTTCAGGAGTACATCGAGCGCGTCGGCAACGACCCGAACGAGCTCGAGCTGCTCTACAAAGACCTGCTCATCGGCGTCACGCGCTTCTTCCGCGACCCCGAGGCGTTCGCCATCCTGCAAAACGAGATCGTGCCCGCGATCGTGGCCGGCACGTCGCCTGATGAGGAGATCCGGGTCTGGGTGCCGGGCTGCGCCACAGGCGAGGAGCCCTACTCGTTAGCCATGCTCTTCCACGAGCACCTGACCGCGCTGCGACGCCAACAGACGGTGCGGATCTTCGCCTCCGACGTCCACCGCGAATCGCTGCAGCTGGCCTCGGAGGGCGTGTACCCCGAGTCGAGCCTCGAGGAGATCACGCCCGAGCGCCGCCAGCGCTATTTCGTGCGCGAGGGCCATCAGTATCGCGTGCACAGCGACCTGCGGCGGATGCTGATCTTCTCGCCGCACAACCTGATCAAGGATCCTCCGTTCACCAAGATGGATTTGGTGAGCTGCCGGAACCTGTTGATCTACTTCCAACCGCCGGCCCAACTCAAGGCGCTCTCGGCGTTTCACTTCGCACTCAAGCTGCAGGGCGTCATGTTCCTTGGCCCGAGCGAGGGCCCCGGTGAGCTGGTCGACGAATTCTCGCCGATCGATCGCCAGTGGAAGCTCTACCGCAAGATCCGCGACACGCGGTTGCCGCTCGATCTGCGGCTCAGCCTGGCGCCGGGGCTCGGCCGCGCCTCGAGCCGGCTGCTGTTACCCGGCGACCTGCGGTTGTCGCGGGCGTACGAATCCCTGCTCAATCGCTACGTGCCGACCGGCGTGTTGATCAACGACCAACGCGAGGTGCTCCACGTCTTCGGCGATGCCGATCTATACCTGCGGGCGCCCTCGGGGCGCATGACCCAGGACATCGTCGGCATGGCGCGCGGCGATCTGCGGATCGCGCTGTCGTCCGCGATCCAGAGCGCGGCCAAGAAGGGCGAGAAGGTCACGTACAAGGGCGTGCGGCTGCATGGACGCGATAACCGCGACGATCTTGTGCTCAGCATCACCGTCGACCCGCTGCTCGACAAGGCGACCAATTCGACGTTCATGTACGTGCTGTTCCAGGAGCAACAGCGCCTGGCGCCGCCCGAGGTCGACACCGCGCAGCTCTTCGAGGCCGACACTGAGACGCAGGCGCGCGTCCAGCAACTCGAGCATGAACTGCAGCATACGCGCGAGTCGCTGCAGTCGACGGTCGAGGAGCTCGAGACCAGCAACGAAGAGCTCCAGTCGTCGAACGAGGAGCTCCTGGCGGCCAACGAGGAACTACAGAGCACCAACGAGGAGTTGCACTCGGTCAATGAGGAGCTTTACAGCGTCAATGCCGAGCATGAACTAAAGATCAAGGAACTGATCGAGGCGACCAACGACCTGAACAACCTCATCCGCTCGACCGAGATCGGCACGGTCTTCCTCGATCGCGATCATCGCGTGCATCTGTTCACGCCGGTCGCGGCCCAGATCTTCAGCCTCTTGCCCCAGGACATCGGTCGCGACATCCGTCACATCACCTATCGCGTGCGCGACGACGACATCGTGGCCGCGATCGAGGCGGTGCGCGGCGGCGGCGGGACGCAGGAATGCAACGTGGTCGGGCCGAACGGCCGCACGTATCTGCGCCGGGTGATGCCGTATTGGGACGAGAACAGCGACCCGGCCGGCATCGTGGTCACGTTCGTCGACATCACGCAGCTGCTGACGGCCGAACGGCAGTTGCAGTTGAGCGAGTATTCGGTGACCCAATCGTCTGTGGCGACGCTTTGGCTCGACGCGCATGGACGCGTGGTGCGCGCCAATCGAGCCAGTTGCGCCTTGCTCGGGTACAGCGAAGCGGCGTTGCTCGGGCTGAGCCTGTACGACCTCAGCCCCGACCTGCCGTCGGGCGCCTGGCCGGACTACTGGGAGCAGTGGCGCACGCGCGAGCCCGCGACCTTTGAGGTTGCCCTGCGGCGCAAGGACGGCTCGGACTTTCCGGCCGAGCTCGACGTCAGCGTCGTGACCTTCGAGGGGCGCCCGTATGGGTTCGTCTTCGCCCGCGACATCACGGAGCGCAAGCGCGTGGCTCACGCCCTGCGGCGCAGCGAGCGTTTGTACCGATCGACGTTCGATCTGTCGACGGTCGGCCTCGCGCATCTGGCCCTCGACGGGCGCTTTCTCAAGGTCAACCAGGGCTTGTGCGCCTTCTTGGGCTACACCGCCGACGAGTTGCTGTCGCGTTCGGAGATCGAGCTGACCCATATCGACGACCGCCGTGCGTCGTCGCCCGAAACCGGCTCGGTCTACGAGATTCAGAAGCGCTATGTGCGCAAGGACGGGCGAGTGGTCTGGGGTCACGTGCACGGCACGTTGATCGCTGACGACGCCGTCGGCGGCGCGTATTACCTGTGCGCGATCGTCGACATCACCGAGCAGCGGCGCGTCGAGGCGTCGCTCCGCCAAAGCGAAGAGCGCTTCCGCGGCCTGGTGGAGGGCGGCCCGCAGGCGATGGTGATGGTCGATGCCCACGGCCGGATCACGTTGATCAACATCAGCGCCGAGATGCTGTTTGGCTACAACCGCGACGAGTTGATCGGTCGCCCGCTCGAATCGCTCGTGCCGTTGGCGATAGCGAATGAACACGAGAAACTGCGCGCCCGGTTCGCTCAGGACCCGAAGGCGCGGCCGATGGGACAGGAACGGTATGTCAAAGGCCGACACAAGGACGGTCGCGAGATCCCGCTCGAGGTCGGGTTGAGCATCCTCAAGATCCGCGACGAGACCTTCTACCTGGCTGTGATCGTCGACATCACCGAGCGTCGCCAGGTGGACGCCGCGATGCAGGACTCGCTGCGCGAGAAGGAAACGCTCCTCAAGGAGATCCACCATCGCGTCAAGAACAACATGCAGCTGATCTCGAGCCTGTTGAAGCTGCAGTCCGACTATGTGACCAGCCCGGAGGCGCAGACGATCTTCAGCGAGGCGCGCAACCGCGTGCGCTCGATGGCCCTGATCCACGAGAAGCTGTATCAGGCCAGCAGTCTGTCGCGGATCGAGTTCTCGGAGTACGTGCACAGCCTGGTCCGGATCCTGACCGAGACGTACACCGACCCCGGCGCCCGCGTGACCGTCACGGAGGAGGTCGAACGGCTCGAGGTCGGCGTCGACCAGGCCATCCCGCTCGGCCTTGTGCTGAACGAGTTGATCTCCAACGCGCTCAAGCACGCGTTCGTGGCCGGGCAATCCGGCACGGTCGCGATCAGCCTCAAACGACAGGCGCCGGATCGGCTGGCGCTGGCGGTCTGCGATGACGGCCGGGGCTTCCCGGCCGGGTTCGACTGGCGACAGTCGCCGAATTTCGGTCTGCATCTCGTCTCGATCTTGATGGATCAGGTGCAGGGCCAGCTCGAAGTCGAAACCGGCCAGGGCGTGGCGTTCCGTCTGACCGTGCCGTACGCCGAACCCGGCGCGACGTCGTCGGCGGCTGGACGGTAAGACGCGTTCAGTCGGGCGCGATCAGGTGAAGGTGGACTTGCGGCACGTCTTGGTACGCGCCGCCGTTGAGGATCAATCGATAGCCCGACTCGCCTAGGCCGAGGTCGCGCGCCACGTCGCGGGCCAACAGCACCATCTCGCCGGCCGGGTTGGCGTCGCCCGGGCGCAGATCCGCCAGCGAGCGCAACGCGCGTTTGGGCACGATCAGGACGTGGACCGGGTACGCCGGGCGCGGATGGCGGAAGGCGACGCAGGTGTCGGTCTCGCGAAGGCGCCGCAACGGCAGCCACCGACTCCCGCGCGCGAATATGAGGCCGATCCAGACCCCAAACCAGCGCGTGCGCGCCAGGCGGAGCCAGAGCCTGTCGATCACGACGTCGCCGCGTCGGCGAAGAGGAGCCCTGTGCGGTGATAGGCCGCGGCGCTCGCATCGCACCCGAGCGCGTCGACCACTTCCTCGGGCCGACCGGTCGCGGCATCGCGCGCCGCCAGTTGCATGAGCAGTTCGACCTCGGGTTCGGCGCCCACCGTGAGCGCTTCGATCAACGGCCGCAGATCGTACGGCTTGTCGCGACGTGTGCGCGGCAGACTGGGTTGCGCCAGGAGCGCCGTGATCCGGGCCGCCAGATCCGGCTGGCGCCCATCCAACTGCACGACATAGGTCGCCGAGCGCAGCAACACCTGGAGCGGCGGCTGACGATCGTCGACGACGTCGGCGCCTCGGATGTGCAGCCCGGGCGGCGCCGCAGCCACCAATGCGGCGCGGACCTGTTCGATCGCCAGATCTTCCTCGAGCCAGATGTCGGCCAGCTCACCCTCGGCCGTGAAGCCGAGCGGCAGCGCACCGGCCAGTTGGATGCGTGGCTGCGGATGAAAGCCCTGCGTATAGGCTAACGGCAGATGGGCGCGTCGGAACGTCCGCTCCCAGGCGCGATGCAGATCGAGATGTCCCGTGAAGCGCATGGCTTCACGTTTGGCAAACGTGACGCGTAATCTCACGCGGGCATTCTAACCCACCAGACTGCTCGAGCGAAGTAGGAGGCCAGGCGCCAGGCGATTGGCGATGGGGCTGAACCGAGGAGGTGTCATTTCCCAGTGCCGGCCGCGAGCGAATCGCGGCCTCGCTCAGGGCGTCGCGGCGTCACATCGATACAGGAAGCTGGCTTCGGCGCCGGTCGTCACGGTGGAGCCTTCCCAGGTCGTCGGCGGGACGACCGAGCAGGACTGCTTAAGATAGCCGGCGATGCCGCTCTCGAGGCTGTTGCGGCCCGGCCCACCGCCGCCACCCCACAAAACGAAACGGACCGCATGCGAGTCGACCAGGCTCGCCAGTCGACTCGCGTCGATGACGGCGTCGCTGCCGTTGAAACCGCCGGCGTACAACACAGGGCGACCGGTCGCCAGCACGTAGCCGGCACCTTGTTGCGAAGACGGCACGACGATCAAGTACTTGACGTCGCTCGTATTGGCCTGCAGATAGGCGAGAAGCGCGGCGTTTGGCGCGGTTCGACCGCCGCCCAGGCCCTGGCGTGTGGCAGTCGGCGGGCCGGCGTTCGCCAGGGGCTGATTGCCGCCGCGACTGCCGGCTGTGCCGTACGCCTGCGGCAAGCCGCCGGTTTCGGTGACGTACGCCGTCGTCAGTCCTGACCAAACAGCCGGCACGATCAGCAGCGCGACGACGAGCAAGGCGATGCCCGCGCGCGCCAGCGACGGGGAAGGGGTCGTCAAGCACGCGACGGCGACGAGGCCTGCGGCGACCGGCACGACCAGCCAGGCCTCGGCCCGGCCGTACAGCGCGGCGGCATAGACCTGAAACGCCAGCGTCACAAACGCCGCGCCCGCCAGCCACGGCAGACGGATCGACGGGGTCATCCTCCAGAGATAGGCCATGCCGATGGCGACGACCGCGGCCAGGGGCGCGCCCAGCATCGTCAGATAGTATTGATGAAAGAACTGTGCGACGCTGAAGAAGACGGCGCCGGTCAGCAGCCAACCGCCCCATAGAATCACGCCGTTGCGCCATGCGTTGGTCGAGGCGCTATCCGGTGCATCCGGGTTGTACCGCCGAGGACGCAATTCAACGACCAGCGCCGCCAGCGCCACCAAAGCGAATGGCAACAGCCAGCTCACCTGCGAGGCCAGCCCCGCCTGGAAGAGCCGGAGCGGTCCGGCCTGGCCCGTGCCGAACGCACCGCCGAGTCCGCCGCCGGGAGGTCCGCCATCCTGTCGTCCGCCGTCACGTGGACCATCCCCCGGCGGCGCGTTGAGCGGCGCGCCGGGATCATTTGGCGAGCCGGGCGGAGCCTGGGGCACCCCTTGCGCCGCGGATGCGCCACCGCCGCGACCCGGACCTCCGATGAGACGTTCGATCCCGTTATAACCGACGATGAGCGCCAGCTCGGAGTTGCTCGTGCTGCTTCCGACATAGGGCCGCTGGTCGGCCGGCGTCAGATCGACGCTGACGGCCCAGGACAACGACACGACGAACAGGACCCCGGTCGTGGCGGCGAGATGCAGGATCTTGCGGCGCCATCCAGCCGAGGCGCCGAACAGGTACAGCGCATAGAAGGCGGGCAACGGCAAGTACGCCTGCAGCATCTTGACGTTGAAGCCGACGCCGACGAACACGGCCCCCGCCAACAACCAGCGCAGACGGACTGTCTCCGTCGCCTTGCTGAACGCCCACGCGGCCAGGAGCAGTGTCAGCACGAGCACGGCATCCGGCGTGTTGTTGCGCTCGACCGCGATCGCCACGGGGGTGACCGCCAGCGTGAGCGCGCCCACAAGCGCTGGCCAGTTTCCGAATGAGCGCCGGATCAAATGGAACAGGACTGCGATGCTGGCCAGGCCGGCCAACAGATTCGGGAGGACAACCGAGAACCCCGAAACGCCGAGGATCGCGGCGGAAAGTGTCTCGAGCCATAGACCGACCGGCGGCTTGTCGATCGAAACCGAACCGCCGGGTTCGGCCGCGACGAAGTAGAAGTTGCTCCAGGATTGGAGCATGGACTTCACGGCGGCCGTGTAATACGTGTTCGACTCGCCGATCGCCTGGAGATTGCCGAAACGAAACGCCGCGCCGAGCCCAACCACGAGCATCAGGCCCAGCCACGGCCAAAGCCGCATCCACGCGGAAGGGCGGGTTGATGAAACCGCGCCCGAGCTTGCATTCACCCTCGTCATCTCCTGCGCGCACGCCGCCGACCGACGGGTAGCCGCAGGGCGATGGTAACGCGTCCCGACGCAGATTTGGCTAAGAAGGTGGACGGAAGTATCTGAGCGTCGCCGAGGCAGCGTGAGCTATGACCAGCACACGGTGTGCTGGCGCAGCGCCACATGGCCGATCAACGTCGCGATGTCGATCTGGGCCAGGCGCTCGCCGTCGGAGCTAAATGGCGGCCACGTCAGGCTCAACGTTTGGTGGTTCAAGGCGGGGGCCGCGCGCAAGGGTTGGGCGCGATACTCGAGCGTCACACAGGTGGCGACGCCGTTGCGGTCGAAGATCCAACGGGTGCCGGCCACCGAAAGGCTGGCCTTGGGTGGGAGGTCGCCTGTGGTGACGGCGAGCATGCCCGCCAGCGTGAACCCGCACAACACGATCGCGGTCGCCAGGCCAAGCGCGGCCCAAGACAGCGACCGCCGGGACGATTGCCTGAGCCGATTGGTCACGGCGCAGCCTCGCCGGGGAGCCAGGCCTCCATCCGTGCCACGGTCTCGCTCAACGTCGGGGTCTGGTGTCTCGACGCTGAGGCCGGCGGGAGAAAGTCCCAGGGCACCGCCGGCGCGGTGCTCGTGCCGCTATAGCCGAGCGTCAATCGGTCCGTGTTTGGGTTTGCCGCGCAGTCGCCCAGGCATGAAATGAGGGTCTCTTCCGGCCAGTAGCCCTCGTCCCAGCCCATCCAGTGGCGGCCCGGCCCGGTCAGGGCCAGCGCCTCGCCTGACCAGCGCCAGGCGTCGCCCACCTGCCGAAACTCGATCGACACGTTCCCGTGGCCGCTGTTGCCGATGAGCGACGCTTCGGGCGGTCGATCGTCGGGCGTGTTGACGGTCAGGTCGTACGTGATGTCGGCGTTCAGCGCGCGGAACCCGAGGCTCGCGCGATCGACGTGCGCGAGCGCATCCAGGAACGGACTCATGCGCGGGTCGTCGACCGTGACGCGATAGGCCACCCACGACCCGCCGGCATAGGGTTGCGGCGTTCCATAATCGGGTTCGGCCGCCTGTTGCGGCGATCCGGCGGCCGGGTAGATGCGCGGCAGCCAGATGGCCACGCCGATGAACGCGCCGATGAGGAGGAGTGGGATGGTCCTGATCCAATCAACGCGTCGCATGGCGCCTCTCGGTTAGTCTCCGACGACGGGCAGGGGGATCGACCCGGGCGCACTCGAGCGGCGCAGGTGCTTGGGCCTGACCTCGGGGCATTCCCAGGCCTCGGCCGGCGTCTGCATCCGCAGCGCCGTGAACTTCGGCAAGATGCCGCAGGCGAAGCAACGCTCGCGGCAGTCGATGCGGGTCTGGCCGCGCAGGCTCCAGCGATAGTCCTCGGCCAGGTATTGCTTCTTGACCGCGGGGTCGATGTGCTCCCACGGGAAGGTCTCGTCGATCAGGCGCTCGCGGTGCGTGTAGAAGCGGGGATCGAGGCCGACTTCGGCGAAGCACTCGAGCCAGGCCGCGTACTGGAAATGTTCCTGCCAGGCGTCGAAGCGAATGCCCTTGCGATGCGCGGCGCGCAGGACGGCGCCGAGCCGTCGGTCGCCGCGCGAGAACCAGGCCTCGAGTTGCGTCTCCTCGGGGTTGTTCCAGTTGAGCTTGAGCCCGGGGCCGCGCAGTTCGCGCTTGAGCAGCGCTTGCTTGGCGCGGATCTGGTCGATCGAGTCGCACGATACCCATTGGAAGGGCGTGTGCGGCTTGGGCACGAACGTGCTGACCCCGGCCGTGACCGTCACCCGGTTGCCGACGTACTTGCGGCCCTCGTCACGCACGCGCTTGCACACGTCGGCGATGGCCTGCACGTCTTCAAGCGTTTCGGCCGGATGGCCGATCATGAAGTACAGCTTGACGTGCGTCCAGCCGCGTTCGAAGACGGCGCGCACGGTCTCGAGCAGTTGTTCGGTCGAGACCGGCTTGTTGATGATCTCACGCATGCGCTCGGTGGCGGCTTCAGGCGCGAAGGTGAACCCGCCGCGCTTGTTGTCCTTGAGCGCCTCCATCAATTCGACTGACGCGCTTTCGATGCGCAACGACGGCAGCGACACGCTCAGGTGCTTGCCGGCGAAGCGTTCGCCCACCTTGCGCACCAGGTCGATCACGTCGCCGTAATCGGACGACGACAACGAGAGCAGCGCGATCTCCTCGAAGCCCGTGTTCTTCAAGCCTTCTTCGATCGCGTTGACGATCGTCTCGACCCGGCGCTCGCGCACCGGGCGCGAAATCATGCCGGCGTGACAGAAGCGGCATCCGCGTGTGCAGCCTCGCATGATCTCGACCGCGTAGCGGTTGTGGATCGTGGAGATGTACGGAACGATCGGCCGGGTCGGCGGCGGCGGGAGCAGGGGCACGATGCGCTTGAGCACCTTGGCCGGCGCCGCCTCGTCGATCGGATACACGGCGGCCACCGTGCCGTCCTCGTTGTAGTCGACGCTGTACAGCGCCGGCACGTACACGCCCCAGATGCCGGCCAGTTTGCGCAACAACTCGATCTTGGGAGCGTCGCCAGCCTTCCACTCGCCGAGCACTTTGAGGATGTCGAAGATCACGTCCTCGCCTTCGCCGACGACGAAGGCATCGATGAAGTCGGACATCGGCTCGGGGTTGTAGGTGCTATGGCCGCCGGCGATGATCAACGGCATCGTGCGTGGATCTCGCTCGGCGGCCAGCAGCGGCAGGCCAGCCAGGTCGATGAAGTTGACGGCGTTCGAGTAGAGCTGCTCGTATGGGATCGACAGCCCGACCAGGTCGAAGTCGCCTACCGGCCGGCGGCTCTCCAGCGAGAAGAGCGGGAGGCCCGCCGCGCGCAGCTCGGCCTCCATGTCGGACCACGGCACGAAAGCGCGTTCGGCCAACAGGTCGGGCCGCCGGTTGATCAGGTCGTAGAGGATGGCGAGGCCGAGATTCGGCGTGCCGATCTCGTACACGTCGGGAAACGCCAGGCAGACCTTGAGTTGGGCGCCGGCCCAATCCTTGACGATCGAGTTCAATTCACCGCCGGTATAGCGGCCCGGCTTGCTGACTCGCGGCAGGATCCGCTCGACGGCGTGGGAGAGGTTTTTCGGAGACATCTGGGTGAATTATAAGGCGTCAGGCCTTGGGCGTCAGGTGCCGTAGCCATGCCGTCTTCGAGACACCGGCAGACACCGGGAGTGCGAACGCGCGCGTAAGGACACCGGGAGTGCGAACGCACGCGTAAGGACACCGGGAGTGCGAACGCACGGCCTGAGGCCGAGAGGGTTGCAGGCGCACTCCCGGTGTCTTATTCACTCAGCGGCAGGTTCTGCAGCTCCTCCCACTCCACGGCCGTCTGTCGCCCCTGATCGAACTCGGCCGTGACCCAGGCCTGCATCCTCAGGAGCGTTGGGTCGTCTTTCGCGAGTTCGCGACCGGTATGCTGCCGGATGAGGAAGATCAGGCCCGCCAGCCCGGAGTCCTTGGTCAGGCTGACCTCGAGCGGCCGCCCGAGCAGAGCCGGCACGTCGAACGGGGCGTACATCCACCAGAACTTGTTCAACCCGTCGGCGTGGATGCCGGCGCGGGTGCGGTGCGCGTCTTTTCCGTACAGCGGGTACTTGGCCGGCACAGGCTCGCCCATGGCGGCGTACAGCGTCGCCAGGTCATTGAGCGTTCGAAAGTCCGGGGTGCCGTCCGCGAAATAGCCCATCCCGATGAGATGCAGCAGCACGCCTTCCAGCGGCGCATTGCCCGAGCGCTCGCCCTTGCCGAGCAGCGTGCCGTTGATCGCCGCGCAGCCGGCCTGCACCGCGGCCAGGCAGTTGGCGACGACCAGATGCGTGTCGTTGTGCGGATGAAACTCCAGATCGCCGGCCGCCAACCCAAGCCCGCGCAGTTCGCCGATCATGCGCGGCACCGAGCGTGGCCACTCGACCTGCTCGTACGGCAGCCCCAACCCCAACGTGTCGCACACGCGAAAACGTGGTCGCTGGCTCGGGCCGTAGGCGGCCGCGCGATCGAGCACGGCGGTGACGAACGGCAACATGAACTCGCGCGGCGCCCGGGTGGCGTCTTCGAGGTGCAGCCGCGGTCGGATGCCCGCGTCCAACACGCGGGCAACGGCATCCAGGTAGGTCTTTGCGGCGGCCGCGCGCCCGGCCGGCGTGAACTTGTGGAACGTGTGGTAATCGGAGGCCGACGCCAGCATACCCGTTTCGCTGACGCCCAAGGCCGCGATCAGGTCGACGTCTTTTGCCGTGGCGCGGATCCAGGTGGTCGGTTCGACGGGCGCGCCGGAGTTGTAGCGGTCGAGCGCACCCTCGAGCATGGCCCGATCCGATGGGCGGTACGCGAAGAACTCGGCCTGACGGATCGCGCCGCTCGCGCCTGTGAAGGCATTCATCAGGTCGTAGATCTGCAGCCCCTGGTCGACGGTCAGCGGCAGTCCGCCTTGCTGCCCGTCGCGATGCGTGGTCTCGGTGGCCCAAACCCGGTCGGGCAGCGTCGTTGGGCGCTCGGCCCAGACGTAGCGCGGGAAACCGGAGCGCGGAAAGCTGGCTTCGAAGTAGTCGGGGGTGGCGATGTCGACGATGGTCATGCGCCGATGGTAGAATGTTGACTCAATGTCGTCAATCTTGATCTAGAAATCAACATTGCCGTCGGGCTGAGGTCACCATGACGAGTTACTGCACAGCGGCCGAAGCGGCCAAACGGTTGGGGGTGAGCCGCGCCACGTTGTACGCGTACGTCAGTCGCGGGCTGGTGCGCTCCGAAGCCGGCGATGACGCGCATGCGCGTCGGTATCGCCTGGACGACATCGAAGGGCTGATCAAGCGCAAGGCTGCCCGGCAGGACCCGACCCGGGTGGCCGCCGAGGCCCTGCAATGGGGCGCGCCGGTCCTCGAGTCTGCGTTGACCCTGATCGCCGACGGCCACCTCTACTACCGCGGGCACGACGTGATCGACCTGGCGCGCACGGCCTCGCTCGAACGCGTCGCCGGGCTGCTCTGGATCGGCGACGTGAGCGCGCCGCCGCCTGAGGCGCCACCGCCGACGCCGGTGCGCGTCCCGAATGGGCTGGGGCTGATCGACCGGTTTCAGCTGGCGCTACCGCTTGCCGCGCGGGCGGACCCCGCGGCCTTCGACCTGCGCCCCGCCGGGGTTCAGCGGGTTGGTCTGCGCATCTTGCGGCTGCTGACCGGGCTCGCCATCGGGAAGACGCCGGAGGCGACACCCGTGGGCGAGCAGTTGCGCCGGGCCTGGCGCTGCGCCGAACGAACGCAACCGCTCATCGACCAGGCCCTGGTGCTGTGTGCGGACCATGAGCTCAATATCTCGGCTTTCACGGTGCGCTGTGTGGCGTCGAGCGGCGCCACGCTCTATGCCGCGATCGACGCCGGGCTGTCCGCGCTGCGCGGCCGGCGACACGGCGGCGCGATCGAGCGCGTCGGCGCGTTGCTCGACGATTGCGCCGGTCGCGGCGTGGCGCGCGGCCTCACCGAGTGGTTGGCGCGGGAGGGCCGTCTGCCGGGCTTCGGGCACCCGCTCTATCCCGATGGCGATCCGCGCGCCCACGCGCTCCTCGCCAGCCTGGCCCAACACAAGACGCGTGGCGACGGCCCGCGCCTCTCGCAGGCCGTGCTGCGGCACGTGACGCGACATCTTGACGAACGCCCGACCATCGACTTTGCGCTGGCGGCCATGACTCGGGTCCTGGCGTTGCCGGAGGATGCCGGCCTGATCCTCTTTGCGCTGGGGCGCACGGTGGGTTGGGTCGGACATGCGCTCGAAGCGTACGCGCGCGATGAATTGATCCGCCCGCGTGCGCGCTATGTGGGTCCCCAGCCCGCCGCGACGGCCTGATCGAAACGAGAGCGGGCCGCCCAATCGGGCGGCCCGCTCACCGTCTGTTGGATTGTCGCGGCGAGGATCAGCTGGCGGCTTCGGCGCCGGCCTCCGGGCTGCCCTTGCGACCGAGCAGGTCGTCGATCTGCTTGCGCCTTTCGGTGACCACGCCCTTGCCACGCTCGGCCAGTTCTTCGCCCTTGGCGCGCGCCTCGGCGGCCAGTTTCTCGGCGCGGTTGCGCGCGGAGGCCGCGGCTTCCTCGGCCCGGCGTCGCGCGTCCTCCCCGTACGTCGAGGCTTGATCGCGGATCTCGATGCTGCGCTGGCGGATCTGGGCGCGGGTCTCTTCGCCGGACTGTGGCGCCATGATCAATGCGACCGCCGCGCCAACCAGACCGCCGATGATGAAGCCGGTCAGGAAGCTGCCAATTTCGTTGTCGGAAGATTCGGACATAGTCCTGCTCCTTGTTGAAACGCCGACCGGGGCGTTCAGCGGCGGAAGATCCCGCCCAATTGGTTGAAAGTGTCGACGATCCGGCTGAGACCCGCGACGTACGCGTTGAGCTTGATCACAGGCTCGGCCACGTTCTCACTTAAGAACACCGCGGTGCCGCGAACGGTTCGCACGGTCTCCTGCGTCGCCTCGAGGATCGGCTTGAGCTCGTTGCGCAGCAGGTTGGTCAGCAGCGCGATCTGGACGGCGACGACGGCCAACGCTACGCCGATGAACACCATCATCAATGCCATCAAAATGATGAAGACGTCGCGGACGGCGGCCGCCTGGGCCGGGTTCTGGACCAGAACCACGGCGCCGTAGATCAATAACGCCAACACCAGGATGGCGAAGATCACGCCGATGATCAAGCCGGTGCGTTGCTGAGGTGTCAGCCCCTCGGGTTCGGTCGACGTCAAGGGCGTTTGGGGCGGTGTCGGGCGATCGGGCGCCGGACCGCGATCGGTCGGACCTTTGTCCGCCGGGCCCCTGTCCGCCGAGCCCCTGTCCGCCGGACCTTTGTCCGCCGGACCTTTGTCCGCCGGACCTTTGTCCGCCGGACCTTTGTCCGCCGGACCTTTGTCCGACCGACCCCCGTTGGTGAACGTGGGCGCGTTGGTCATAGAACGGCATTATAGCGCACGGTTTGGCGTGTTCACGGTCAGCCGATGCCCCGTGTTTCTGTCAGACGAATCCGTCTGCAGGTGGAAGCCCAACCGCGAAGACGCGAAGCCCGCAAGGGCATCCTTTTCGGGCTTCGCGTCTTCGGGGTGTACTTGTCGTGTGACCCGCAGCGTCTTCTATTCGTGCGGGCGCGCGCGGCGGCTCTCTCCGCGGACGTCATCGTGAACCAGCAGACGGGTGAGGGCCAGCGCCAGGCCGCTGCCGAGCGTCGCCATCAGGAGGTTGAGCGCGCCCACCTGCAAGGCATGGACGCCGACCACGTCACCGGTGACGTGCCCAAGCGCGAAGCCGAGCCAGCTGGCGACGAGATAGAAGACGAGGCGCCGGGCATCGCCGCCCTGCCAGACGTGAAACGCCGCGCCGAACAGGGTCGCCAGACCAATGGCGAGGAGGTAGGTCGGTAAGGTCATGCGTTCCTCGGCGCCGGCGCGATAGGGTCCGTCTCGTCCCATTCCCGGGCGATCACACCACCGCCCAGACAGACGTCGCCCTGATAGAACACGGCCGCCTGGCCAGCGGTTATATCACGCAGACGCGTCTCGAACAACACGCGCGCCCGACCGTCGGGCTGGGGCGCGATCGTGGCCGGCTGCGGCGGCGCCTTGTAGCGGATCTTGACGTCTGCCCGGAGCGGCGCTTCGGGCGCCGTCCCGGCGATCCAGTGCACGCGTTCCGCGATCAGGCCGGAACGCCCCAGCTCTGCCGCGGCGCCGACGACCAGGGCGTTGTCAGCCGGGCGCAAAGCAATCACGTAGAGCGGCTCCGGGCTGCTGAGCCGGATGCCCTTGCGCTGGCCGATGGTATAGAGCGGCAGACCCTGGTGCTCGCCGAGCACGGTGCCGTCGCGGCGCACGATCGGGCCGGGGCGCAGGCTCTCGGGCGCGTGGTCGCGCAGGAAGCGTCGGTAGTCGCCGTCGGCCAGGAAGCACAGATCCTGGCTCTCCGGTCGATCGGCAACCGGCAGACCGATCTCGCGCGCGATGGCGCGGACCTCGGGCTTCGTCAGTTCGCCCAGCGGGAAGCGCGCATGCCGCAGCTGCGTCTGGCCGAGCACGCTCAATACGTAGGACTGATCCTTGTTCGCATCGACCGCCTTGAGCAGCTGCAGCCCGGCCGCGCCGCCATCACGCACGCGCGCGTAATGGCCGGTCGCCAGGAAATCGGCGCCGAGCTCGAGCGCCTGGTCGAGTAGGAACTCCCAGCGGATGTGGCGGTTGCATTCGATGCACGGGTTGGGCGTCAGCCCGGCGGCATAGCTGTCGATGAAGAAGTCGACGATGCGGCGCTTGAAGACGGTCTGTGCGTCGATGGCGTAGAACGGGATCCCGAGCTGCGCGGCCACGCGGCGGGCCTGCGCCAGGGCATCGGGCGTGCAGCAGCGGTTGAACGCGACGTCCTGCGTCGGCTCGCCCCACAGCCGCATCATGAGCCCGACCACGTCGAAGCCCTGCCGCACGAGCAGCGCCGCAGCCACGCTGCTATCGACGCCGCCCGACATGGCGATCACGACCCGCTGGGCCATCAGGCCGCCACCCGGGTGCGCTCACCCTGGGCGCGCAATCGCGCCGCGAGACCCGGCAACACCGCGAGCACGCGATCGACGTCGGCGTCGCTCGTGGCGCGGCCGACGGTGAGCCGGAGCGAGCCCGCGGCCCATTCGGGCGCGAGCCCGCAGGCGAGCAACACCTCGGAGGGCCGCGGGTCGCCGGTCTTGCAGGCGGATCCCGACGAGGCCGCCACGCCGGCGAGGTCGAGGTGCATCAGCAACGCGTTGCCATCGACGCCGCGCAGCGCGAAGGACGCGTGGTTGGGCAGTCGCTCGGTCGGATGGCCGGTCAGCCGGCTGTCGGGCACGGCCGCGAGCACGCCCGCGATCAGGCGATCGCGCAGCGCCGCGAACCGCGCGTTGTGTCCGTCGCGTTCTTGCGCCACGAGCCTGAGGGCCTCGGCCTGACCGACGATCAGGGGCACGTTCGGCGTGCCGGCGCGCAGGCCGCGTTCATGGCCGCCGCCGGTCTGGCTGGGCAACAGATCGGCGCCTGGCGCGATGTACAGGGCGCCGACGCCCTTTGGCCCATAGGCCTTATGCGCGCCGAGGGCCAGTGTGGTCACGCCGAGGGCATTCACGTCGAGCGAAAGCTGGCCGGCCGCCTGCACCGCGTCGACGTGCAGGGCGACGCCGCGTGCGCGCGTCAGGTCCGCGATGGACGCGATCGGGTTGATGGTCCCGATCTCGTTGTTGCCGTAGATCACGGCGACCACAGCCGTGTCGTCGCGCAGCGCGGTTGCCACGGCTTCGGGCGTCACCTGGCCAGACGAGTCGACGGCCACCTCGGTCAACGTGAACCCGAAGTGATCGCGCAGCTGATGGCAGGTGGCGCGCACGGCGTCGTGCTCGACCGGCGTGCACACGATGTGGTTGGCGCCGCGCTGTTCGCGGGCGGCAAGGGCCAGACCGCGCAGTGCCAGGTTGTCGGCCTCAGAGCCGCCGCTGGTGAAGATCACGCGGTCGGGAGCACACCCGAGCACGCCGGCGGTGACGACGCGCGCCGTCTCCAGCGCGGCCTCGGCGCGCTGGCCATAGGCGTGCACCGACGACGGGTTGCCAAAGTCCTCGGTGAAGTAGGGCAGCATCGCCGCCAGCACGCGCGGGTCGACCGGTGTCGTGGCCGCGTAATCCAGGTAGATCGTGTGCATACGCGGGGATTGTATCGTGAAGGGTCGGCCGTTGCCGTGGCGGGTCGGGTATCATCAGTTCATGCCCGGCGAGACGTTCGGCCATGAGCTGGAGATGCACCTGATCGCGCTCAACCGCGAGCTCTGGGCGGAGGGCACGGGTCAGCGCGTCGACCAGAGCACGGTGTTTCGGTCGACACACGCGATCGCGGCGCTGGCGGAGTCGTTGTTGGACGACCCCGACCCGGCGTGGCGCCGCTATGGCGTTCAACTCTGGGTTGAGTCGCGCGCCCGTCCACGCGACGAGCGGATCATCGATCTGCTCGACGAGCATGCCCGCGCCCGCGAGCTGACGAGCAGCGACGGTTCGTTGACCTGGCGCAACTGGCGCACGTTCGAACGCGAAGCCAGGGGGGATCAACTCGACGTCGGTCTGCAGGCCTTGATCGGCCGGACCCTGCCGCTGATGGGCGCGCTCCAGGCGCGGCTTGATCAAACCCGGGCGGACTATGCCGCGCAAGGTCTCGACCCGATCGCCATTTATGCGTGGCGCGAAGGGCTCACCATCCAAGACCTGCGGCGATGTCTGCAACACGAGGCCATCGCCGCGCGCGACGCATTTCAAGGCGCGTTGCATGCGTTGAGCGCCGCCGTCTTTGGGCGCGCACCCGGCGCCGCCGAACTGCATGCGCTGTACCTCAACCTCATGTATGCGCCGACCGACGCGATCTTTGGCGAAGCCGCCGATGAGGTCGCCCGGGCGCTCGCGCAGTTCGAGGCCGCGGGCTTCCGGCTGGGCGCGGTTCCGCTGGACCTGACCAATCGGCCGCGCAAATCGCCCGGAGCGTTCTGCTTCCCGATCGCGATCCCGCACGACGTGCGCGTGTCGGTACGCATGACCTCGCGTCATCACCTGGCCGACATGCTCTACCACGAGCTTGGGCACGCCGCGCACTTCACGGCGATCGATCCGGCGCTGTCGTTCGTCGACCGCTACTGGATTGAATCCGGCCAGCATGAGACCTTCTCGACCCTGTTCGAGTCGCTGCTGGGCGAGCCGATCTTCTTGTCCGAGGAACTGCGGCTGCCGTCAGCGGCGGTGGATGCACTTGTCGCGTTCGCGGCGTTCAAGCGCGCGCTGACGATGACCAAGCAGTCGGCCACGGCGCTGGCCGCGATGGATGCGTGGGACGAGAACCTCGATTGGGCCCAGGCCGAGTCGCGTTATCGGCTCTACCTGCGCGACGATCTGGGGATCACGGCGCCGGTCGGCTATGGCCGGCTCGACTCGTTTCTGCAGACCCTCAGCGTGTACCCGGCGGGCTACGTGCTGGCCGAGCTGCGCGTCACAACCTGGGTCAAGGCGCTGCGCGAGTTGGGCGGCGCGGCCTGGTGGCGCTCGCCGGCGGCCCAGGCCGATATCCAGGCGCGGATGCGCGCCGGCGCCGGCGCGCAGTTGCCGTTTGATCTGGCGGGCTAAGGCGGGCCGTCAGGCGGAGGGTGGGGTGGCGTCGGTCGGTTCGGCCGGCGGCTGCGTGGGCGCGGGGGCTGCCGGCACCGTCGCCTCGCCGGTGGTCTCGGTCTGGACGAATTCGGGTTGCTCGTACACGGGCGTCGCCGGAGCAGGTTGGGTCGTCGCGCAGTACGGGCACACGGTCCACGCCAGGTCGATCAGGCGCTCGCACGACACGCACGGCTTCTTCAATCGCGTCAGGCAGTTCGGACAGAGCTGCCAGGCCTCGTCGACCTGGCGATTGCAGCCGGGGCAGACCCGCCGCTCTTCGATCTCCTGCAGCAGCGCTTCTTCTTCAAGGCTTTGTTCGTATTGTTCGGCCAGCGTCTTCGGCGGCCGCAGGATCAGGTAGATCAGCAGACCGGGCAGCAACAGCACGGCCACGACCAGCGCGGCCATCACCTGCGCGAGGATGTCGCGACTGCGTGCGCGCATGTCGCGGAAAGTCCAGATGACGAGACTGAGCCAGAGCGCCGCCAGAAAGGCGCCGAGAAACGTGACGGCCCACAGCACGGCCTCGGACAGGGCACTGATGTCGATCGGCATGGCCGGCGATTATAATATGGAGGCTTGATCACCGCGACCGGTCAAGGGGGGCAGGTCGCGTGCTGAACGGCCAAGGGGGGCCATGTCCAGCCATGCATCACGCATTCATGACCTCGCGCCTGGGGACCGGCCGCGCGAACGCCTGATCGCGGACGGCGCCGGAGCCCTGTCCACACCCGAGTTGTTGGCCATCCTGTTGCGCGTCGGCGTGCGCGGCGAGAACGCGCTGCGTCTGTCCGAACGGCTGTTGGCGCACGTCGGCGGGTTGGCCGGGTTGCATCGCGCCGGCCACGCCGACCTGAGCGCCGTTCGCGGGGTGGGCTCGGCGAAGGCCGCGCAACTGCTGGCGGCGGTCGAGCTCGGCCGCCGCATCGCGCGCGCGGGCCAGGGCGAGCGTCCGGCGATCCGCAGCGCCGCGGACGTCCACGCCCTGATCGGTTACGAACTCATGGGCCGCGAGCAGGAGTACCTGTTGGTGTTGGTGCTCGACACGCGGAACCGTCTGATCCGGCCGCCGCTCGAGGTGTATCACGGCTCGCTCAACACGTCGCTGATCCGGGTCGGCGAAATCTTTCGTCAGGCCATCAAGGACAACGCGGCCGGGATCATCGTCGCGCACAATCACCCGAGCGGCGATCCCACACCGAGCGCCGACGACGTGTCGGTGACGCGCGCCATCCGCGACGCCGGCGCGTTGCTCGACATCGCGCTCCTCGATCACGTGGTGATCGGACGCGACGGATTTGTTTCGTTGCGCGAGCGCGGCTTGATGTGACTTTGGCGCCGGTCAGGTCGGGTCGCCGTTCCAGAGCGGCAGACGCACGGTGAACGTGCAGCCCTGATGGAGCCCGGCGCTGAACAGATCGAGCGTGCCGCCCATGCCTTCGGCCAGCCGGCGCGAGATCGCCAGGCCCAACCCGGTGCCGCCGTACTGGCGCGTGCTGCTGCCATCGACCTGAACGAACGGCTTGAACAACGCGGTCTGGGCCTCGGGCGGGATGCCGATGCCCGTGTCGGAAACGGACACCTGGAGCCGCCCGTCTCCGGCGGTCGCGCGCACGCATACTTCGCCGTGCGCCGTGAACTTGAGCGCGTTCCCGACCAGGTTGAGCAGAATGTGCCGAACGTGCTCGGGGTCGGCGACGGCGCGCGACGTCGGCTCGAGCCGATCCTCGATGTTGAGCGCGACCCCTTGTTGGGCGGCGCGCGGCGCCATGAGTTCGTATACCTGATGGATGACCAGGCCGACGTCGACGGCCTGCAGTTCGACGGGCATCTGCCCGGCCTCGATCTTCGACAGATCCAGCAGCTCGTTGATATGCGTGAGCAGACGAAGCGCCGCGTCGTGCGCGGTGTTGATGAAGGCCCGCTCCTCCTCGCGATCCTCGCACACATCGTCGAGCACGAGCCGCAGGGCGCCGAGGATGCCCGTGAGCGGTGTGCGCAGCTCGTGCGAGGTGTTGGCCAGGAACTCGCCCTTGAGCTGGTTGGCAGTCTCCGCCGATTGGCGCGCGGCGGCCAGTTCGTCGAAGAGTTGCTGATTGGCGATCGACAGCGCGACCACGCCGGCGGCGTTCCGGACGCGTTCGAGATCGACCGACGTCACGGCATGTAGCGTGTGGTATGCCACGACCAGCGCGCCCATCACGCGCTCGCCGAGCAACAAGGGCGCGCCGAGCAGGGTTTTGCCGGGCAGACGGCGGCTCGGGGACGCCACAAAGATCGACGAGCTGGCGATGTCGGGGATCACCATCGGCTGCCCGGTCTCGATGATGAAATCCGAGAACTTGCGCTCGGTGGCGCGCTCGATCTCGTTCACGAAGCTGGCGCGGACGGCGGCGCTCCCGGCGCTGGGGAGATGCCGCTGGCCGGCGTCGTCCCACAACGTGATCGACGCGCTATCGGCCTGGATCAGGTCGACCACCAGATCCGAGGTCTGCTCGAGCAGGCTATTGAGGTCGGTGCCGCGCAACCCGCTGCGCGAGATCTCGTTGAGCGTGGCCAGGTAGCGCGCGTCGTCGGCCAGCGCCGCCACGAGTTGCGTGCTGTGCAGCGCGGAGGCCGCTCGCTCGGCGAAGGCCATCAGCACCCGACGATCGCGCGGCGAGAACCCGGCCGGCTCGGCGCGCTCGACGACCAACACGCCGATGGTGCGTGCGCCGGCGTACAACGGGAACGCCGCCAACGCGCGCGCGGCCCAGTGTCGCGGTTGCCAGCGCGTGCCGTTCGGGCCAACTTCGGTGGTGACGTCGTCGATCACCACCGGCCTCTCGATCATGGCCGTCAGCGCGGCGACGTCGTTGGGACGGTCGACGCGGGTCGTGCCGCCGACGCCTTCGGGCGCAGCGGCGAGATCGAGCTCGGCGGTCAACACCCCGAACTCGAGTTCGATCGCCGCCTTGATGCGGGCGGCCAGTTCTTCCACGCTGTGCGGGCCCAGCAGCGCGCCGCCAAGTCGGTCGAGCACGGCCAGATCGTCGGCGCGTTCGCGGTCGGCCTCGACGAGAACCGCCGACTCGAGCGCCAGGGCCAGCGCCTGCGCCAGCGCCTGGAGCAGCCCACGGTCGTTGAACGGAAAACCGGGCGCCAGGGCGCGCAAGATCCAGGCGCCCGAGAGCTTGCCGCCGCCGCGCAACGGCAGACAGGCCAACACCGCGTCCTGGTTTGCATCGTCGGCCAGTTCGGCCCAGCGCGGATCGTTCCGCCCGCCGTCCTGGGCCGGCAGACCCGGCGTCGCAGCCAGGAGCAGCGGCGCCTTGAGCGCGGCGACCCACGGGGCGTCGATGGTCGGCGCAGCGCGTTCCTGGCCGGGAGCCACAAAGCGATCGAAGCGCACCCCGTCGGGCAGCGTATCGTCGCCTGACGCCAGCCACAATTCGGCGCTCGAGGCCAGCAGTTCGACGCGCGTGAATGCGATGGCGCGTTGGATCAACACCTGGCGGCCGAGCGTCACGTCGAGGTCGTGCTGCAACCGGTACAGGAGGCCGATCCGATCCTTCTCGGCCGAGATCTCCTCGAACAGCCGCGCGTTCGCGAGGGCGATGCCGGCCTGATCCGAGAACGCCTTGAGCCGGCGCGCGTCCTCCGGGCCGAATGCATCCGGGCGCACGCTGTCGACGTTGAGCAGGCCGATGACGACGCCCTTGACGATGATCGGCGTGATCAGGCTGGATCGGATCGGCGAGGGACCATAGAACAACGTCCACTCGGGATCTTGCAGGGCGTCACGGACGATCGCCTGACGCTGCTCGCGAACGGCGCGCGCGACGTGCGTGTTGCCGGCCAAAGACATCCAGCTCTGGTCGTAGGCGAGCCGGATCCCGTGTTCCTGCAGACCGCGGTTGGCGACGATCACGGCGCGCTCGCCCTGGACGAGCATGATGCTGCTCAGATCGCTGGGGACGACGGCCGATGCCGCGCTCAAGACGCGGTTGAGCACCTCGCCGAGATCGAGCGAACTGTTTAGCAGCGCGCCGAGCTCGCTCAAGGCGATGGCGAGATCGCGCTCCTGGCGCAGATCGACCTCGGCCTGGATCTGGTCGGTGATGTCGCGGGCGGTGACGAGGAGGCGCGCCTGTCCGTCGGGGAGATCCAACCGCTCGAGGGTGAGGTCGAGCTGGCGCAACCCTCCATCGCGATGGCGCGCCGCGATCGTGGCCCGGGTCGGCTGGCGCCCGGCGTGGTGATCGGCCTCGACCTCGGCCTCGAGCCGATGGACGTCGGCTTCGGTGACGAGTTCGCGCGCGCTCCAGGCCTGAAGTTCCTCCGGCGCATAGCCGAGCGCGGCGGCGATACCGGCGTTGAGATACGTGATCCCGCGACTGGGGTGCACGAGTGCGGTCACGCCCGGGCTGCGGTCGACGACATGCCGGAACAGCTGTGCGTTCACGTCTGCCTGGGCCAACGCGTCGTGCTGGGTCGTGACGTCGCGGCCGATGATCAGGCAGCCGTCCCAGCGGCCCTCGGCGTCGGCGAGCGGAAACGCACGGGCGAAGTACCAGCGTGGCGCGCCGTCGATCTCGACCGGGAACTCGACGCTGATGGCTTCACTGTGGGTCAGCGCGGAGTCGAGCGCGCCGGCAAGTTCTGACGCGACCGCGTCAGGCAGGTAGTCGAGCAGCAATTGCCCGACCTCCGGCTCCGGCCAACCGGGGAAGGCGTCGTGGCACAGGGATTGGCGAAACGCGCCCCGGCTGTCCAGCTCGATGCAGAACAACCCGAGCTCCGGGGCAAGCAGCGTCTGCAAACGCTCCAGATCGGAGGTTGGTCGGCGACGCGGCGTCTGCGGCTGGGGCGCGTCCATCACCCTGTATGATACACTTCGCTCACTGGGGCGCGAACGCAAAATCCGCCGAAAAATGCGCCACTTTTCGTCCGGTCGGCTGCACGCCGGCCCCTCGGTACCCGGACCGTGAACGAGAATCTTCAGGCCGCCCGCGATGACTTTCAGCGTGCGCGCCAACAGGCCGTCCTGGCCTCGATCCTGGCGCGATTGAGCGGCCGGTCCGTCGACCTGCTGTCGTTCGACGACGTGCGCCGCCAGTTGCGCGCGTCGGAGGTCACGGCACGCGGCGTCGCCGACATCCCGATCGACGCGATCGTCGGAACGGTCAACCGCACGGTCGACTTCACGCGCGACTTCCTGCCGCGCCAGCCCAGCGACGAAGAGCGGTGGGCGCGCGTCCATTCGGTCAGCAACGATCCGACCTTCGGGGGCATGCCGCCGATCGAGGTCTACAAGATCGGTGACGCCTACTTCGTGCGCGACGGCCATCATCGCGTGTCGGTGGCGCGGCGCATGGGTCAGACCGTCATCCAGGCCTACATCACGGAAGTGTTGACCGATGTGCCGTTCTCGTCGGACACGCAGCCCGACGAGTTGTTGCACAAGGCCGAGTACGCCGACTTCCTCGAGCGCACCGGGCTGGCGGCGACGCGGCCCGGCCTCGACCTGAGTGTCAGCGTGCCTGGCCAGTACGAGCGACTCCTCGACTACATCGACGTGCAACGCTATGTGATGGGGCAACGGTCCGGCAACGACGTCGACCTGAGGACCGCGGCGACGGCCTGGGTCGACGAGGCGTATCTGCCGATCGTGGCGGTCATTCGCGACATGGGTCTGCTCCGCGATCATCCCGACCGCACCGAGACCGATCTTTACATCTGGATCGTGGATCACACCGAGGAGCTGCGCCGCGAGCTCGGCTGGGACGTGAGCGCCTCGGCCCTGGCCGGTGCGCTGGCCGAGGGCTTCAAGCTCGAGCCCGACGGACAGAACCTCGGCGGACGCATCCTGCGCGCCGTCGTGCCGGCGGGGCTGCAGAGCGGGCCCGCGCCGGGCGTCTGGCGCCGCAACCGTCTCGAGCAGCGCTACCTCGATCGGCTCTTCCCGGACATCCTCGTGCCGATCAGCGGCTGGGAGACGAGCTGGCGGGCGCTTGACGTCGCGCTCGACATCGCCGGGCGCGAACAGGCGACGTTGTTCGGCCTGCACGTCGTCGCGAGCGAGGCCGCGCGGATCGCGCCCGAAGCCCTGGCCGTGCAGGCCGAGTTCGCGCGACGCTGCGAGGCGATCGGCGTGACGGGCCATCTGGCGATCGAGGTCGGTGACATCACCGACAAGATCTGCGAGCGCGCGGCCTTGTGCGACCTGGTCATCCTGAATCTGGCGTATCCGCCGGGCACCGGTCTTGGCGACCGTTTGACCTCGGGCTTCAGCGCCGTCATCCGCCGCAGCCCACGGCCTGTGCTCGCCGTGCCGGGCGTGCCGGCCACGTTCGCGCGGGCGCTCGTCGCGTTCGACGGCAGCCCGAAGGCCAAGGAGGCGCTCTTCGTCGCGGCGTATCTCACAGGCGCGTGGGCCCTCGACCTCACGGTCGTGGTCGTGCGCGAGGGGGGCGTCGGCGACGAGGCGCTGGAATTCGCGCGCGAGTACCTCGATTTCCACGAACTGACCGCCGATTACGTCGTACGCGATGGCGCTGCGGCCGAAGCCGTCCTACACTTGGGCAAGGAGCGGAACATCGACCTCTATCTCATGGGCGGCTATGGCGCGCACCCGGCGATCGAGGTCGTGGTCGGCAGCGCCGTGGACCGGATCCTGCGCGAAGCCGATCGTCCGATACTGATCTGCCGATGATGTCCTTGCCGCACGCGACGTTTGAACGTCTGGCCGACCTGCTCGCTCGGCCCGCGTCTGACGCCAATCGCGAGGCCGCCGCCCAGTTGATGGCGGACCTCGAAGATCAGTTGCGCGCCGCCCAGTCCTTCTGGGAGGACGCGCCGGATGCCGTCTTCGTCCTCGACGCGCAGGGCTACGTCCGCGAATGCAACGGCCTGGCCTGTACGCTGGTCGGACGATCGCGCGAAGCGCTGATCGGCCTCGACCCGCGCGAGCTGGTGCCGCCCGAGGATCGCGTCTTCGCCCTCTTCGACATCGACTCGAACGATCCACGCCGCCCGTGCCGCCGAGAGCGTCGTTTGCTGCGCAAGGACGGCGCGCTGTTGTGGTGCGAGGTCAGCACCGTGCAGATGCGCGACCGCGCGCGGCTGGCGATCCTGCGCGACATCACGGCGCAACGCCGCGTGGCCGAGAACTTGCGCAGCAACGAGCTGCGGCTGCAGGCGCTCGTTTCGGCGGTCGACGAGATCGTGTACGAGATCGACGGCGGCGGCGCCATCATCAACGTCTGGGCCAAGGACACGACCTTGCTCGTCCGACCGCGCGCCGAGCTGATCGGGCGGACCCTGCACGAGCTCTTCTCGGAGCCGCAGTCACAGCAATTCATGTCGGCCATCCGGCGGGTGCTCAACACCGGCCAGCCCGAGAGCTTCGAGTACCCGCTCACGCTGGGCGGTGGCGAGCACTGGTTTCAGGCGCGCGTCGCGCCGGTTTCATCGGCGAACAGCCTGGTGAAGACGGTATGTCTGGTCGCGCGCGACGTCACCGAGCGATACCGCGCCGAGCAGGCGCTGAGCGCCACGGCGGCCGAGGTCAGCGCGTTGTACCGCGCCACGACCGGGCTGCTCTCGGCGGCCGGCGACACGGCGCAGCTGGTGCGCGCCATCGCGCAGGCCCTCACGGCCGAGCTGGCTCCGGTGTGTTGCTCGTTGTATCTCCCCAATGCCGAGGCCACCGAACTGGCCTGGATCGCGCGGGCCGGCGATTTCGACGCCGAATACCGGCCGATCCCGATCAACGGGTCGGGCGTGATCGCCCGGGCGTACGGCGGCGGCGAGACCGTCTACGCGCCCGATGCCGTCAACGACTCGCGCTATCTGCAGGGCGATCCGCGGACGCGGTCCGAGCTGGCCGTGCCGCTCAAGGGGCCCGGGCCGGAGGGCGGGGCGGAGGTCATCGGCGTGCTCGATCTGCAGAGCCCGCGGGTCGACGCCTTCAGCCCGCGCGCGCAGCGCATGATCGCGCTCTTCGCCGAGCAGGCCGGGCTGGCGCTCGCCAATGCGCAGCTGATGACGCACCTCAAAGACGCGCGCGCCGCCGCCGAGGAGGCCAGCCGGCTCAAGAGCGAATTCCTGGCCAACACCTCGCATGAACTGCGCACGCCGCTCTCAACGATCATGGGCGCGCTCGAGATCGTCATCGACGGGTTGTCGACCGACCCGGCCGAGCAGCGTCGTCTGCTCGACACCGCGCACCTCTCGGCTGAGCGATTGCTCTACTTGATTTCGGACCTGCTGGACTTCGCCAAGGTCGAGGCCGGGCGGCTCGAGGTCGATCTGCAGATCGTCTCGATCGGCCCCATCCTCGCCGACGTGTATTTGATGGCGCGCAACGACGCCGAGCGCAAGGGCCTCGAGATCGACATGAACGTGCCGGCGACGGTACCGGCCGTCCGCGCCGACGCTTACAAGCTGAGGCAGGTGTTGATGGGCGTGCTGGCTAACGCGGTCAAGTTCACCGAGCAAGGCGTGGTCACGGTGTCGGTCGAGGAGCGCTTCAATGCCGTGGTCATCACGGTCGCCGACACAGGCATCGGCATCGATCAGGAGAAGGCCGCCAATATCTTTGAGCCGTTCGTGCAGGGCGACGGGTCCTCGACGCGGCGCTACGGCGGCACGGGCCTTGGGCTCGCGATCGCGCGGCGGCTGATGCTGCTGATGGGCGGTGAATTGCGCTTGACCGCGGCGACGCCCGGCGTGGGTAGCACCTTCGAAGTCGCCGTGCCGCTGGCCAGCAGCGGCGGTTTTCCGGCTTGAGCACGGGGCGCGAGGAGCCGCTTCGCGACGGTCCCCCGATCAACGTCACACAACAGGCACGGTCGTCACGCGTCGAGCGCGGCCAGCACACCGACCGTGAGGTCGGCGACGCTCACCTCGCGACCCTCGGCCCGGCTGCGGCTTTCGATCGCCTGGCGCACGGCGCCGAGCACGACGTCGGCCTCGGCGGCCGCGACCCCGCGTCCGAACCCGAACGTCAGGGTCGCGCGTGAGTCTTCGGGATGCAGGCCACCGTGCATGCCCAGCAAGGGCGGGCTGAAGTAGAAGCCGTCCACGTAGTTCGCCATCAACACCAGATCGGGGCTCACGTCGGTCTGGCTGGCGCGCAGACGGCGGGCGGCCTGCGCGAGCGTGCGGCCCTCCTCTGCGGCCAGAGCGGCCTCGAGCGGCGTCAAGGTACCGTCGGGGCCGAGCGCCTGGTAGGGCGCCGCCCAGCCGGCCAGTTCGACGTTGCGAACGAGGATGGCGCTGAGCGTGCCCTGCAGTTCCTGGCTGTGAGCCCCGGTGTGATGCGCCTCCCAGAAGGCGCGGCCGACGCGGTTGACGTCCGCAGCAAAGCGCGGCGCCTCGGCCCACGGGCTCCCGGGTCGGCGCAGATAGACGTAGGCCAGCGCGCCGTTGCTGCCGACGACCGCGTCGCAATCGGGCGTCTCGCCCGGATAATCGTGGACGTCGAGGCCGAGCGAATCGAACACGTGCGCCAGCTCGCGATCGAAGGGGAAGCTCAACCGCAGGGAGTGCCGCGTGTCCGCCGGAGTCGCGATCTGGCCGTGGTCCGACGCCACGACGGTCAGCGTGCCTTCGAGCAGGCCGAGCACCTGGAGCGCGTTCGACAGCCGCGCGAGCGCCGGCTCAACGCACTCGCGCATGTAGGAAAGCTGCCGGGCCGGGCCGTTGTGGTGGCTGTGCTGATCAAGACCGAGGAAGTACAGCGTGAGGACGTCGGGCCGGTCGCCTGCGTTGAGCAGGGCGATGGCCTTGTCGGTCATGTCCGAATCGAAGTCGCTCGGCTCGATGCCGAACAGCCCGCCGCCCTTGACGGCGCGCGCGATGGTGATGAGGTCGGGCTTGACCCAGACATCGGCGCCGCGGCCGACCATGTGATGCACGGTGACCGATCGTTTGCCGCGTGCACGCACATGCTCGTGCAGCGTCGTCACGCCGGCCGGATAGATCCGTCCGAGCAGGCCGTCTTCGTATTGATAGATGCGCAGCGCGTCTTCGACCGCGAGCAGGTCGCCGACGTCGAACGCGTAGAACTTCGGCCCACGCTTTTCGTAACGGCCGAAGCGATCGAAGAACTGGTTCCCGATGACGCCGTGATCGGCCGGGTGCCGGCCCGTGAACATGCTCGACTGCGCGCAGAACGTGATCGACGGTGCCGTGCTCAGGGGGTCGAAACTCAGCCGATGCGCGACGTCGCCGACCAGGGTCTGCAGGGCGGGCTGGGCCGCGTCGGTCAAGCATTGCTCAAACACGTCGCGGCGCAAGCCGTCGATGTCGAGGATCAGGATCCGTTTGACTGACATGGTGGTCTGAGAAGATTATACGCCTCCACGATGCAAGACACCGGGAGCGCGAATGGCGAGTCTCAAGACACCGGGAGTGCGAACGACGAGGTCTCAAGACACCGGGAGTGCAGACGACGTGGACTCAAGACACCGGGAGTGCGAACGACGAGTCTCAAAGCCCTAGACTCGCCATTCGCACTCCCGGTGTCTTTAATGACTACAATACCGCCATGGGAATCGAGATCGAACGCAAGTTTCTGGTGAGCGGCGACGGCTGGCGCGCCGGGCCGCCGGGCGAGGTCGTCCGCCAGGGGTACCTCATGTCCGACGCGGGTCTGACCGTGCGGCTTCGACGCTCGGGTGAGAGGGGGTTCATCACAATCAAGGGCCCCGCCGATGGACCGGCCCGGCCCGAATACGAATACGCGATCCCGGTGGCCGACGTCGACGAGATGCTGGCGCGGCTTGCGCGCGGCGGCCTGATCGACAAGGTCCGCTACCGACGCCCCTTCGCCGGCCTGATCTGGGAGATCGACGCGTTCGCCGGCGACAACGATGGCCTGATCGTTGCCGAGGTCGAGCTGGGTCGCGCCGACCAGGACGTCGAGCTGCCGCCCTGGGTGGGCCTCGAGGTGACGCACGATCCGCGCTACTCCAATGCGGCCCTCAGCCGTCACCCGTTCCGGTTATGGGGGCATCCCACGGAAACGGGGAATTGATGTTCGTCACTATTCCGCGTACAACGGGGTGGGGCACAATGACCCTTGGTTCGGCGCCGGATCAACGGGCCTGGGTCGCGGCCTTTGCGATCCGCAGCGAGGTCGTGCATGGCTAAGCCGCCTGCCTGGAGCAATTGGCTGCAGGTCGGGTTGGGGATCAAGCGATGGCTGCTGCTCCTGATGGTGGCCATCACCTTCCTGGGCCTGGGCCTGGCCTATCTGCTGGTCGATGTTTATCGGGACGTGCCGCTGCCGCCGATCTTCGCGGTGTTGACGCTGCAGTTCCTGAGCCGACCGGTTCGGGCCCTGATCCTTGGGGCACTGGGCGTCGGGCTGTTGATCTGGTCGTTGGCCCGCTTGAACGCGGCCTTGCTCGCGCCGTTCGTGCGGCCGGGCCAGAGCGTGGCGCAGGCGGTGAGCGACTACCGACGGCGCGGACGCGGCCCACGGATCGTCGCGATCGGCGGCGGCACCGGGTTGTCGACGCTGTTGCGCGGGCTCAAGCACCACACGTCGAACATCACGGCCGTGGTGACGGTGGCCGACGACGGCGGTTCGTCCGGTCGGCTGCGCTCGACGCTGGGCGTGTTGCCGCCGGGGGATTTTCGGAACTGCATCGCGGCGCTGGCCGACGACGAGTCGCTGGTGACACAGCTCTTCCAGTATCGCTTCGCCGGCAGCCAGGACGTGGGCGGTCATCCGCTCGGCAACCTGTTCATCACGGCGATGGCCCAGGTGACCGGCTCGTTCGAGTCGGCGCTTGCGGAATCGAGCAAGGTCCTTAACATTCGCGGGCAGGTGTTGCCCTCGACGTTGCGCAACGTCACCCTGATCGGCGAGGTGGCGGGCGAAGCCGGGACATCGGTGGTCGAGGGCGAGTCGCGCATCGGCCACGCGGCCGGCGCGATCCAGCGCGTGTCGCTGCGGCCGGAAGACCCGGCGGCGTACCCGCCCGTGATCAAAGCCGTGCTCGGCGCCGATCTGATCGTGCTCGGACCCGGGAGCCTGTACACCAGCCTGATCCCGAATCTGCTGGTGCCGGACCTGGCGGCCGCGATCGGAGCGAGCGAGGCGCTGCGCGTGTACGTGTGCAACACCGCCACGCAGCCGGGCGAGACCGACGGCTACGACGTCGACGCTCACGTGCGCGCGATCGAGCGCCACACGCAGCCGGGGTTATTCCCGATCGTGATGGCGAACGCCAACCGCACCGGCGAGCTGTTGCCGCATCTGCGGTGGGTGGCGGCGCAGGCGCCCGACGGTGCGGCCGCGGTCGAAGTCGTGCTCGCCGACCTGATCGACGCCGCGCATCCATGGCGGCATGATTCGGAGAAGCTGGCGGCGGCTCTGCTAGAATTACTGGAGGAACGGCGCACGCCGTCGTTCTGAACAACGCAACTCACATTCCCAGAAGGAGTGATTTTCATGATTAAGGTTGGCATCAACGGTTTTGGCCGCATCGGGCGGCTCGTGTATCGCACGATCAAGGCGCGGCACGACAGCGAGATCGAGGTGGTGGCGGTCAACGACCTGTTTGACTCGTCGATCAACGCCCACCTGCTCAAATACGACTCGACCTACGGCATCTTCCCGCACACCGTCGAGTCGAAGGACGGCGACATCGTCGTCGATGGCAAGACGGTCAAGGTCACGGCCGAGCGCGACCTGAACGCCATCAAGTGGGGCGACATGGGCGTCGACGTCGTCATCGAGTCGACCGGCCTGTTCGCCGACGCGACCAAGTCGCGCGGGCACATCAGCTCGGGCGGCGCCAAGAAGGTCATCATCTCGGCCCCCGGCAAGAACGAAGACATCACCGTCGTGCTCGGCGTCAACGCCGACAAGTACGACCCGGCCAAGCACCACGTCATCTCGAACGCGTCGTGCACGACCAACGGCCTCGCCCCGGTGGCCAAGGTGCTCAACGACAAGTTCGGCATCGACCGCGGCCTGCTGACCACGGTTCACGCCTACACCAACTCGCAGAAGCTGCAAGACCTGGGCGCCAAGGACCTGCGCGACGCCCGCGCCGCCGCCCAGAACATCGTGCCCTCCGAGACCGGAGCGGCCAAGGCCGTCGGCCTGGTCATCCCTGAGCTCAAGGGCAAGTTCGGCGGCATGGCGTTCCGCGTCCCGACGCCCACCGTCTCGGTCGTCGACTTCACGGCCATCCTCAACAAGGAAGCCAGCAAGGAAGACATCCGCGCCGCCATGCTCGAGTACGCGGCCGGCTCGATGAAGGGCATCCTCGACGTGACCGATCTGCCGCTGGTCAGCACCGACCTGCGCGGCACCGAGTTCTCGTCGGTCTTCAGCGCGATGGACACGCTCGTCCTCGGCAACCTGGTCAAGGTCGTGGCCTGGTACGACAACGAGTGGGGCTACGCCTCCCGCCTGGCCGACATCACGGCGTTGGTCGCCAGCAAGCTCTAAGACGATCTCGGCCTGACCGGAAAGATCCGCGAAAACGGGGTGCTCCGGTGCCGGGGCTTCGCCCCGCACCCGAGTACCCCGTTTTCGCGCTCTTTTGGTCCGGCGAGTCGGCATATCTCCATGAACAAGAAAACCATCCGCGACATCGACTTCAAGAAGAAGAAGGTGTTCGTGCGGGTCGACTTCAACGTCCCGTTGAAGGACGGCGTGGTCACCGACGACACGCGCATTCGCGCGGCGCTGCCGACGATCCAGTACCTGCTCGAACATGGCGCCGCGTTGCTGCTGGCGTCGCACCTCGGCCGCCCGAAAGGCGGGCCGGATCCCAAGTACTCGCTCAAGCCCGCGGCCGAGCGGCTCAGCCAATTGCTGGGCAAACCGGTCAAGCTCGTGCCCGACTGCGTGGGCACCGTGGCCGAAGAGGCCGCCGCCGTGATCACGGCCGGCGAAGTCTACGTCCTCGAAAACGTCCGCTTCCACCCGGAGGAGGAGAAGAACGACTCCACCTTCGCCAAGCGGTTGTCTGTGCTGGCCGACGTCTACGTCAACGACGCTTTCGGCTCGGCGCACCGCGCGCATGCCTCGACCGAGGGCATCGCCCATCATCTGCCTGCAGTCGCCGGCTTGCTGATGGAAAAAGAGATCGAGTACCTCGGCGGCGCTGTCGACAACCCCAAACACCCGTACGTCGCCATCCTCGGCGGCGCCAAGATCTCGGACAAGATCGGCGTCATCGATAACCTGCTGGCCAAGGCCGACAAGGTGCTCATCGGCGGCGGCATGGCCAACACCTTCCTCAAGGCCCAGGGCCTGGAGATGGGCGACTCGCTCGTCGAGGAGAGCAGCCTCGACACGGCCAAGTACACGCTCGCCAAGGCGGGCGGCAAGTTGCTGCTGCCGGTCGATGCCGTGATCGCCAACGCCTTCGACGCCAACGCCGAGATGAAGACGATCGACGTGGCGGCCGGCGTGCCGGCCGGCTGGCGCATCCTCGACATCGGCCCCAAGACCGTCGCGGCTTATGCCGAGGCCCTGAAGGGGAGCGCCCTGGTTGTGTGGAACGGCCCGATGGGCGTGTTCGAGTTCCCGCGCTTTGCGGCTGGCACCAACCAGGTCGCCCAGGCCGTCGCGGCCTCGGGCGCGACCACGGTGGTCGGCGGCGGCGACTCGGTCGCCGCGATCGAGCAGGCCGGGCTCGCCGACAAGATCACGCACATCTCGACCGGCGGCGGCGCGAGCCTCGAAATGCTCGAGGGCAGGGTGCTGCCAGGGTTGGCGGCATTGAACGACAAGTAAGGCGTGCAGGGGCGGCGGCCAGAGGGCGGCCAGAGGGCGCCCCAATAGGCCGCCCCAACGGGCTGCCCCAACGGGCCGGCCCTCTATGCCTCCATAGGAGTTTCCATGCGCACCAAAATCATCGCCGGCAACTGGAAGATGAACAAGACGCCGGCCGAGGCCGTGGCGCTGGCGCAGGCACTGGTCGCCGAGATCGGGCCGGTCAGCGGCGTCGAGCGCGTGCTCGTCCCGCCGTACGTCGCGCTCGCAGGGGTCGCTCCGGTGCTCGCCGGCAGCGGCATCGGGCTGGGCGCTCAGAACCTGCACTGGGCGGACAGTGGCGCTTACACCGGCGAGGTGTCGGCCCCCATGCTCAAAGGCCTGTGCCAGTACGTGGTGATCGGCCATTCGGAGCGGCGCCAGTACTTCGGCGAGACCGACGAGAGCGTCAACAAGAAGACGAAGGCCGCGTTGGCGCATGGCCTGACCCCGATCGTGTGTGTCGGCGAGACGCTGGCGCAATACGAGGCCGGCGAGACCGGCGCGGTCGTGTCGGGCCAGGTGCGCGCCGGATACGCGGGCATCGAGGCCGCCGACGTGCTCAAGACCGTGATCGCCTATGAGCCGGTCTGGGCCATCGGCACGGGCCGCGCGGCGACGCCCGAAGGCGCAAACGCTGTGATCGCGCAGCACATCCGGGCCGTAATCGGCGAGCTTTACGGCGCCGAGGTGGCAGGCGCGCTGCGCATCCAGTACGGCGGCTCGGTGACGGCCGCCAATGCCGCCGAACTCCTGGCGCAGCCCGACATCGATGGCGCGCTGGTCGGCGGTGCGAGCCTCAAGGCCGCGGATTTCGGCGTGATCGTCCGCGCCGCCGCCTGAGCACAGGCTGTTCGGAGATCGAGGTGCAGGGCTGTCCTGCACCTCGTTTTGTTTGTGCCACCATGATCGCGCCACTCTACTCGCGACCTGACCTCTACGATAGCGTTCACGCCGGGCCCGCCAAGGGCGAGCTTGCCTTCTACCAGCGACAGGCCGAGCGCGCCGGTCGCCGCGTGCTGGAGCTGGCCTGCGGCACGGGGCGCCTCGCGGTGCCGCTGGCGCTTGGCGGGCTGGACGTGGTCGGGATCGATCGGAGCGCGGCGATGCTGGCCGTGGCGCAACACCGCGCCGACGCCGCCCGGACGTCGCCGCGCTGGATCGCCGCCGACATGCGCGACTTCGCGCTTGCGGCCGCGTTCGATTTGATCTTCATCCCGATCAATTCGCTGTGCCATCTCGAGCGCACGGAGGATGTGCGCGCCTGCCTCGCGACGGTCCGCCGTCATCTCGCGCCGACTGGCCGATTGGTCATCGACGTCTTCAACCCGTCTCTGGAGATCCTCGTGCGAGATACGAGCCGCTGGTATGACCTGGGTGAGTACGTCGCGCCCGACGGACGGGCCGTGCGGCTGAGCGAACGCAATCGTTACGATCGCGCCACGCAAATCAACGCCATCGTCTGGCGGTTCGAACGCGAGGATGAGCCCGTGGTCGATCTCGCGTTACGCATGCGCCAGTTCTTCCCGCAGGAACTCGACGCATTCGTCACCGGCGCCGGACTGCGCGTGATCGACACGTACGGCACGTACGGCGAGAAGCCGTTTCAGAGCGACTCGAGTCAGCAGATTCTTGTGGTCGGTCTTGCCTGACGCAGCGGCGCCTGCCCCGATCGCCCGGGCCTTTCCAAATTCGAATACTCGCGTCCGGCTCGGCGGGTCGGCGGAATACGAGATGTGATGGCACTTGGCCGTCGCGACCAACCGGTGTTTTGTTGTAGAGTAGGGCGACGCCGCCCAGACCGGCCCACCACCCGCGCATGCCCTCACTTCTCCCGATCCTGGCCCTGATCGTCGTGCTTGTGCTGCTGGTGTTCAGCGAGCGCTGGATCAACCGCCATCTGCAGGGCATCTGGCTGCTTATCTTCCGCGACCCCGATGTCGCGATGATCACGTATTCGTTGACCGTGCTGCCCGGCGTCGTGCTCCATGAAGGCAGCCACTGGATCATCGCCACGCTCATCGGCGTACGCACCGGCCGTTTCTCGGTCTTCCCGGAACGCACGGCGGACGGGCATCTGCGTTTGGGGTTCGTCGAGACCGAACGTACGGATGTGATTCGCGAGGCCCTGATCGGTGCGGCCCCGTTGCTCGCCGGGGCGTTCGCGCTGGGTTGGGTCGGTCAGGCATTGCTCGGCCTCGGCCCGGTCGGCGACGCGCTGTTGCGCGGCGACCTGGCCAGCGCCCTGGTCGGTCTGGCGGCCGTCGGGGCTGCCCCCGATTCGTGGCTTTGGATCTACATGCTCTTCGCCGTGAGCAACGCGATGCTGCCGTCTCGTTCGGATCAACGGGCCTGGCTGCCGGCCGTCGCGATCGTGGTCGCGATCATCGGCGTGATCTCATGGGCGGGCTTCGGCGGACTGCTCGCAGATTGGCTCGCCGACCCGGCGTTGCGCGCCATCGCGGCCCTGGCCAGCGCGCTCAGCGTGGCCCTCTTCATCAACGTCGTCGCAATGCCTTTGATCTGGGTTGTGGAGCGTGCCTTGATCCGGCTCACGGGTCTAAAGGTTGAGTACTGACGCTGTCTGTTGTCCGACAACCCCCGGACGCCGACGCGCGGCCGCCGATCGCCACAGTGGCCGAAAACGCCGACGCCGCGCGTTCATAGAGGAGAGTAGGCCCCCCTCTTGTCTTGCGGTTTGTTTTCGGTTATAAAGCGCCACAACACTCGGAGAGAGACTATCGACTATGTCATCATGCGAGCCAGGTTGCTTGCCCTCGATGCCCCCCAACGCGACCCACGTTCACACAGGAGTACTTTCAGCCATGACACGCACTGGAAAGCAGTTACGCTGGAACACGATCCTCGCTCTCGTGGTCACACTGGTCGTCACCGCCTGCACCTCGCCGTACAACCAGGTCGGCCTCCAGGGGCGCCTTCTCGACTCCGCAGGCGTGCCGGTCAACGGCAATGTCAGCATGCAGGTTGTCTATTGGACCTGTTCCGCGGGCACGGGGCTCGGCTGCTCGCGCGCTTACACCGATACGGCAACCATCGCCGTGACCAACGGCCTCTTCAACTTCCCGGTTGGCGAGGCATCCTTGCCGACGATTGGCGGCCCCGACCCGGGTGTGTACGCGCAGCCGCTGTGGGCCGAGATCACCGTGAACGGCGAGACACTTGCGCCGCGGCAACCGCTGACGGGTTCTCCCTTCGCCATGTCCTTGATCGGCGGCGCGGTCATCGGCAGCAGCCACACGGTCGCCAACCAGACGATCGACTATGGCGCGCTGACCCTGGCGAACTCCGGCGACGGCACGCTGCTGGTGCTGGCTAACGCGGGCACAGGCGACTACATTCGGGCCTGCACGGGCTCGGGCGGTACGACGCGCACCTGCTCGGACCTCAATTTCCGTGTTGCGGGCAACGGTAACGTGACAGCCGACGGCACGTTCTCGGGCGGCGGCGCGGACTTCGCCGAACGGATCGAAGTCGACGGCGCGGCGGCACGGCTACAGCCCGGCGACGTGTTGGTGATCAGCGATTCGAAAGATCGCGCCGTCGAACTCGCGACCAAGCCGTACTCCACGGCAGTCCTTGGCGTGTACTCGACGCAGCCCGGCTTCATGGGCGGCACCGCCGAACTGCACGACAACCCGAACGGCACCGTGCCGGTCGCCTTCGTGGGCATCGTCCCGGTCAAGGTGACGGCCGCGAACGGGCCCATCCATCGCGGCGACCTGCTGACCACGTCGTCGGTGCGCGG
>JBGAJV010000043.1:0-52611 GCA_044224715.1 Anaerolineales bacterium
GCGCTGCGGCCCCGTTGTCATTTAACCTGCCTGCGATTCCAGTAGCGGAGCAAACCGTCGGCGGACATGGCGATCGGACCGGCGTTGTTGAACCGGTCGCGCTCGTCGTCGGCCAGATCGCGGTTGTCGAGATCGATCAGGCGTTGCACGAGCACGTCGCGGTCGGGCAGATCGCGGGCGAGCTCGGCCTGCTCGTCGACGAGCGCCGCAACCCGCGCCCAGTGCTCGTCGACCGCGTCGAGCGCGCCAAAGTGAGTCAGGTACAGCCGGCGGAACGCCAGTGCCCGCATGCGCGCAATCGAGTCAAGCCAGACCTCGCGCTCGAACTCGGGCGGCGGAGACGGGATGCGGATGTGTCGCCCGCCGTCGATGCGGATCGCGGCGACGTCGCCGACGAAGGCCACATCCTCGAGTTGCCAGACGATATGATGCCGCGCGTGGCCCGGCGTGGCGTGCGCGACGAACGACAGGCCGGCGACAGACACGACCTCGCCGCCCTCCAGCGCGTGCACACGGTCGGCGGGCGCGGCCAGGAACGCGCCCCACAGCGTGTCCATCTGATCGCCGTAGATGCGGGTCGCGCTTGCCAGCAGCTTCTCCGGCGCGATGAGATGCGGAGCGCCGAAGGCATGCACGAAGACGTCGGCGCCCTGTTGCGCCCACCACCCGGCTGCGCCGGCGTGATCGAGGTGGATATGCGTCAGCAACACATGCCGGATGTCGGCGGGCTGCAGGCCGTGCGCGGCAAGCGCCTGTTTGAGCGCCGACAACGTGGAGCCCGGTCCGGTTTCGATGAGCACCGCCCCGCCCGGCCCTTTGATCAAGAAGGCGGCGACGGCACGCGGCGAGCCGCGGAAGTTGAGATCGAGCACGTGGATGGAATGGTCGGACATGAAACCCCTCGGTCGTGTGGTGCGATGAATGGAGACGCCTGGATTGTACCCAGAGCGCCGTCTCGATCCTATGCCCCGTGGGCGGCGTGTTGAGTGAATGAAACTGCCACGCAGCCACCATTCCTGGGTCTCCGCCAGCCCGGTGCGGCAGCTGACGCTCCAGCGCAGGGGATAGCCCGGGAGCCGTGCGCCGCTTCAGGCCCCCCCCCCCGCGATTTATGGAGAGCGGTGCTCAGACGTTGCGCACGTGCGCTTCGCAGCCAGTCGCTGACCGGTGCGTTCGCCTCATGCAGACACCGGTCAAAGATGCGTCTCGGACCGTGATGGATGGCGCATCGAACAAGGGCGTCCGGTAGGGCAGCTGGGCGCCGCCGGAACGAACGTTCGCTTCGATCGGTCCTCGCCGATAGATAGGCTGGCTTCTGGCAGCCTCGCACGGTTACAATGTGCGCCGTGCGCTCCGTCCTGCTCAGCCCTTGCATTGCGTTGCTTCTCGCCGCGTGCACGTCTGCCCCGTCAACGCTACAGCCCACGCTCGACCAACCTGTGGTTCACGTGCAGTTCAGCAACACGCTGACACCGGCGCCGACCCCGGCCGTCATTGTGCCGACTCCAACGCCTACGGCTACGGTCCAGCCCTCCGACATGTGTGCGTTGTACGATCCCGCGGATCCCCTACTCACGGCCGTGGACCGCGAGAACGCCCTGCAGCGGGAGTTCGCGCCCACCGATCTCATCACACTCACACTGCCCACGCGCAATGTTGTGGGAACCACGCCGTTGCGCGCGGCGCGCGAGATCGAAGCGCCGCTCGTCGCCATGCTCGACGCCACCAACCAGATCGGGTTGACGCTCAAACTGCTCTCAGCTTATCGGTCGTACAACGATCAGGCGCTGGCGCACTCAAAATGGGTGGCGCTGTATCCTGACCGGGCAAGTGGGCTCAGCGCCATGCCGGGCCACAGCGAACACCAACTTGGCACGGCCGTCGACTTCACCACGCCTGCAATCCTGGCCCGGATGCCCAATGGGTTTCACACCAAATTCGCGAAGACGGACGAAGGACTCTGGCTGACCGATCACGCCGCCGATTATGGCTTTACGCTCTCATATCCGGAGTGGGCAACGGCCGAAACGGGATACGAGTGGGAACCATGGCACTATCGCTACGTCGGCGTTGATCTGGCGCAATTTCTCGCGGATCACGATCCACCGCTGACGGTGAGCGGCTTCATCCGACAGTGCGCGGCGACGCACTGAGTCCGCCACGCTATCACTCGGAGCGCGGCTGCGCCGATACCGGCACCGCCCGCTTCGACGGCATGCCGTCCTTCGAGGCTCTACTGGGAATGACCGAATGCCTGAGCCCCTGCTCCGCACCAAGCTTTTCGCCCCTCCAACGCAACCGCAGCGTGCAACACGCCCTCGCCTGCTCGAGCGTGCGACGACGTGGGGCCTTTTCGCGTTTCTGGCCGAGGCCCTCTTCTATGGGTGGCTGTTGGTCAAGAGTGTACCGAACCCGCAACCGGCCTGATTGGAGACGGGCTCAGGCAACCGACCGAAACGCCCAATACGTTCTCCTGTCGGACCTGGGACACGTGGACGACATCATGGCCTCACAGCCGGGGGCCTTCGAACGCCTGCTCATGAGCTACTTTGCGAACGGCGAAGCCGATGCGTCCGGATGTGTCGAGGCGCCGTTGTCCTTGCGACCACTGATCGGACTCTCCACGATCGCCAGGCTATTGGTGGCAGCGGGCGGTCTCGCGATTGGCGCGCTCGCCGCGTGGCTGATTCGCATCGGTCTTCGGGTTTGGCGCGGACGACCGCATTCTTCTGGCCACCGCCCGGCCTGAGCTTCGGACGATCGCTCGCAAGCGGCCGGCTCTCGAGCGATCGTTCGTTTCATCACGATTTGCTGCGGCGACCGGCGTTTGTTTGGGTCGGCGTCCGCCGTGATTTCGGCCGGATTCCGCGGGTTTTTGGGCAAATCTGGCGATGCCCGCGGCGACGGCAGCCCGCGCGCGCGCCGCCGCGGGCCGTGCGGCGGTAGCCCATTGACTCCACGCGTCGATTCCGAGCGACGATCCGCAAGATTTCCTAGCCGTTTTCCGAAGTTTGATTCCTCTGGAATCCACAGGCTATGTTATACTTTCGCGGTATCCGTTTGCGGGTTGGGTTTGCCTGTCTTGCCTTCGCTCGTTCGTTGGCCGCCGATAGTCACGTCCGCCCCCGTTCACCTGGCATGAGGAGCCAAACAAGATGGAAGCACGTTTGTACGTCGGCAATTTGCCCTATTCGACGACTGAGGAGGAGTTGCGCGATCTCTTCGCGCAAGCCGGCGAAGTCAAATCGGTGGCCGTGATCAAGGATCGCGACAGCGGCCGCTCGAAGGGCTTCGCGTTTGTGGAGATGGGCAGCCAGGCTGACGCGGAAGCGGCGATCGCCCGCTTCAACAACGCGGCCCTTGGCAACCGCAACCTGACCGTCAACATCGCGCGCCCGCGTGAAGATCGCCCCCGCGACTTCGGCGGTGGTGGTGGTGGTGGCGGCGGCTTTGGTGGCGGCCGTGGTGGCTTCGGCGGTGGTGGCGGCGGCGGTGGCCGTGGCGGCGATCGACGCCGCGATGGCGATCGCGATCGACGCCGCTTCTAAGCCCAATCGACACTCGATCGACAAAGACGGGGCGGCCGCTGGCCGCCCCGTTCTTTATTCCGCGGACCCGTTCAACCTGACGAGGTGTCTGCCCATGCCCCGTAGCCTCGATTTCGGCGCGGCCTATTATCCCGAGCACTGGCCCGAAAGCGATTGGCCGCGCGACATCGCGTTGATGAAGGCCGCGGGGATGACCGTGGCGCGCCTCGGCGAGTTCGCCTGGTCGAAGCTCGAGCCCGACGAGGGCCGCTTCGATTTCGACTGGCTCGATCGCGCGATCGATCTGCTCAGCGCGGCCGGGATCGCGACCGTGCTCGGCACGCCGACCGCGGCGCCGCCGATCTGGTTGACCCGGCGCTATCCGTTCACGGTCGCGACGGTCGACCCGCAAGGCCATCGCGACGCGCATGGCGCGCGCTGCCACTACTGCGTCAACGACCCGATCTATCGTGACAAGACCGTGGCGATCGCCCGCGCAATGGCCGCGCACTTCGGTCAGCGCCCCGATGTCATCGGTTGGCAGATCGACAACGAGTACAACCGGGTCTGCTATTGCCCGACCTGCAGGGCGAAGTTCCAGGCCTTCGTCCGCGCGTTGTTCGAGGATCTCGACACGGTCAACCGGCGCTGGTCGACGGCCTATTGGAGCCAGACGTATCAGACCTGGGACCAGATCGCCCCGCCCGCGCACAACCCGAGCAATCCCGGGCTGGCGCTGGCCTGGCGCGAGTTCGTGACCGAGTCGTATCGGCTCTTCCAGCAGCAACAAGTCGCGGCGATTCGCGCGCACGTGCCCGCCGACGTGTGGATCACGCACAACTTCATGAAGTGGTTCGACGCCTTCGACCACTATGTGCTCAGTCAGGACCTCGACCTGGCCAGCTGGGACTGGTATGAGCCGTCGGGCTGGCACGATCGCGCCGCCAGCGGCGCCATGCACGACCTCGTCCGCGGATACAAACGCAAGAACTTCTGGCTGATGGAGACCCAGCCCGGCCACGTCAACTGGGCGCCGACCAACATCGACCTGCAGCCCGGCCAGGCGCGCGCGTGGGCCTGGCACGCGATCGGGCACGGCGCCGATGCGTTGCTGTACTGGCAGTGGCGCATGGCGCTCAACGGACAGGAACAGATGCACGGCTCGCTGGTCGACCAGAGCGGCCAGCCGCGCCCGTTCTACGCCGACGCGCAGGCCGTCGGCGCCGACTTCGCGAGCGCCCGCGCGATCCTGGCCGGCTCGACCGTGCCGGCGCGCGTCGCGATCCTGCACGATTTCGCCAGTCGCTGGCAGCTCGATCATCAGCGCCACCACGCGGACTTCGACTACATCCAGCACATGTTGCGCGTCTACCGCGCCCTGGCCGCCCGCAACATCGCGGTGGACATGATCAGCGCCGACGCGGACCTCAACGGCTACGCCGTCGTGATCGCGCCCGCGCTGGCGCAATTCACGCCGGAGCGGATCACACGCCTCAAGGCGTTCGCGGCGCGCGGCCATCTCGTCCTCGGACCGCGGTCCGGGTCGCGCGACTCCGCCGCGGCCCTATGGCCCGAACGTCCTCCGGCCGGGCTTCAAGACACGGCCGGCTGCGAGGTCGAGGAATATTACGCGCTCGCCGGTCCGGTGACCATCGAGGGCGAGGTGCAGGGTCAGGCGGATACCTGGGCCGAGCGGCTCAAACCGCGAACCGACGATGCCCAGGTGCTGGCCCGCTACGGCGGCGCCAACGGCTGGCTGGCCGGGCAACCCGCCATCGTCCGGCGCGCCGTCGGCGCGGGCAGCGTCACGGTGCTCGGCGCGCAGTTCGACGTCCCGACGTTGACGGCGGCCCTGGTGCCCGTTCTGGCGGCTGCCGCGATCGCGCCCGTGCTCGAAACGCCGCCCGGCGTCGAAGCCTTGAGGCGGCTGACGGCCGACGGCCGCGACGTCCTGATCGTGATCAATCACACGTCGGAGCCTCAGGTCGTGTCGGTGCCCGCCGGGTTGACCGATCATCTAACGGGCCGGCGCTGTGACGACGCCCTGAAGCTCGACGCCTTCGGCGTCGGCGTGCTGTCGGCTGCCTGACGCGCCGACGACCGCGATCGGAGGGCCGCGATGTCTGTCTCGCTGCAGGTGGTCGGCGTCAGTGTCAACCACAACACGTCAGCCTACATGGAGCTGATGCTGCGGTCGCTTTTTGCGCGCCATGCGCCGCCGCTCCCGTTGGCGCTGACCGTGCTAGACAACGGATCGACCGACGACACGGGCCGTTTGCGTGACTTTGCCGCCCGACACGACGTCGCGTTCAAACCCTCCGGGTTTCCGCTCGACACGACCAACAATTCACACGGCGAGATTCTGAGCCGCTTCGTCCTGGATCATCCAGACGCGTCGCATTACCTGTTCCTCGATGCCGACGTCTGCTTCCTCGAGGACGACACGCTTGGCACGTTGTTGCGCGAACTCGGCGACCGGCCAGATGCGTTCGGGATCGGTCCACGGCTGTCGTGGGATGGGCAGACCGAGATCCCGCAGGCGGCGCGCGACGCCAACCCGGATATCTGCGACGCCCGTCTCCACCCGTGTTGCGCGCTCGTCCGGAACACGCCGCTCTTTCGGAAAGTGGTCGAGACCGTCGGTCTCGCCTGTGCCCGTTATCTGTGGGCGGAGCGCGACGAATATCTCGATACGTTCAAGCTGATGACACGCGTGATGGCCACGCACGGCCAGACCCACGCTCGGGCCAGCGCCATGGTCCTGCACTTCTTCTGCGTGTCTTACGCCTGGGATGCGCCCGAGCTAGCGGCCGGCAAGGCCCGGCACCGCGACGCTCGACTGGCCGAGCTTCGTCGGCTCGACGATCGGTGAATCCCCGTGTGCATGCACGCGTGGTCGGTTTCAGTTGGCCGCAGGATTCGTGGCTTTGTGCAACGGGTGCCCTACCGCATCTGTCTCGTTGCCTCCAGTGTGATTTCCAAAATCCGCGGCGAGATTCCGCGCCTGACAGCCTGCTCTTGCAGCCGACGCCCTCGCGCCGCCGGGCCTGACCCGTTTGCGTTACACTCGCCGCGATGTTCGACGACCTCTTCCGTCGCTACAAAGACGAGATGCTCGCCCCGCTGGCGCGGCTGACCGGACGGCTCTCGCCGATCCTGCTCACGCTCGTGGCCGTGGTCTTCGGGCTGGCGGCCGCGGGGCTGGCCGCGGCGGGCTGGTTTGGCGCCGCCCTGATCGCGTGGTTGGTCAATCGGCTGTTCGACGGGCTTGACGGCGCCGTGGCCCGCCGCCGCGGCCTGGCGTCGGACCTGGGCGGATACCTCGACATCGTGCTCGACTTCGCCGTCTATGCCGCGGTCCCGCTCGGTGTGGTCGTTGCGCCCGGCGCGTCTCCGGATGGGCTGCTGGCCTGCGCGGTGTTGTTAGCCAGCTTCTACGTCAACGCCGCGTCGTGGATGATGCTGAGCGCCATCCTGGAGAAGCGCGCCCAGGGAGCGGCAGCGCGGCGCGAGGTCACGACGGTGACCATGCCCCCGGGCGTCGCCGGCGCGGTCGTGACGTTCGCGTTCTTCTCTGCCTTCCTGCTCTGGCCGGCCAGTTTCGTCTGGCTGGCCTACGCGCTCGCGGCACTTTGCGTCGTGTCGATCGCGCAACGCGTCGCCTGGGCCGTGTGGCACCTGCGCATGGGCCAGACATCGTCGACCGTGAACGCCGGTTCGCGGACCTGGCCCGTCATCGTCGTCGGCGGCGGCGCGGCGGGCCTGGCCGCGGCCCGCGCGCTTCAGCGGCGCGGGGTCGCGTGCCTCGTGCTCGAGCAGCACGACATCGGCCACGTCTGGACGCGACATTACGACTCGCTGAAGCTCAATACGCATCGCGACGCATCCGCCCTGCCGGATCTGGCGCTGTCTCGAGACGTCCCGTGCTTTCCCACCGGCGCCCAGGTACGGTCCTATCTTGAGACCTACGCGCACAGCTTCGCGCTCGAGGTCAGAACGGGTGTCGCGGTGCTCGCGGCGACGCCTGACGATACGGGTTGGCGCCTGACGACGCCGCAGGGCGAGTTTCGGTGCGCCGATCTGGTGATGGCGACGGGCATCTGGTCGCAGCCGATCGAACCGAAGATCGACGGGCGCGAGACCTTCCACGGCCGGATCATGCACAGCCAAGACTATCGCAACCCGGTCGAGTTCGCGGGTCAACGCGTGCTGGTCGTCGGCAGCGGAAATTCGGGGGCTGAGATCGCGGCGGAGCTTGGCGAGTCAGGCGTCGCCACGTGGATCGCCATCCGCGGTGGCGTGACCTTCGTCGATCGGCCCCACTCCGGCCTGCAAATGTCGGTGACCAGTGCCCTGCTCCGCCACACGCCACGCCGCCTGGCGGCCGCCGTGCTCAAGGCCAGTCGACGCGACTTCTCGGCCATCGGCTTGCCGCGCGAGGCCCTGCCCGAGACCGAGATCTACCCCGTCGTGGGCTTTCGGCTGCCAGCGGCCGTGCGTGCCGGTCGCGTGCGTGTCGTGCGCGCCCCGATCGCGTTCAGGGTCGATGGGGTCACGCTGGCCGACGGGAGCGACCTTGTTGTCGACGCCGTCATCTTCGCGACCGGGTACCGCCCGGCCCTCGGGCCTGTTGCCGGTTGCGTAGATCTCGTCGATGGTTGGCCCGTGCTCGACGGGTATCGATCCACGCGCTGCGCCCATCTCTTTTGTCTGGGGTTCACCTACTCGGGGTTGGAAGGCTGGCTGCAGGCCATCGGGCGCCATGCCGACGCGCTGGCCGCGCAGCTGCTCGACACCCGGCGCGGCTCAAACGGCGGGTGATGCGCCTCAACGCCGTTGCACGGCCAACAACGTGTTGAACAACGACTTGACCATCGGCGACAATCGAGTGCGGTTGTACGCGTCGGCGCAACGACGGATCGCTTCAGCGATCGTCGGGTAGGGATGCATGGTCGCCGCGACGCCGAGCAGGCCGATGCGGTTGGTCATCGCCAGCGACAGCTCGCTGATCAGATCACCCGCATGCGGACCAACGATCGTGGCGCCGAGGATGCTGTCGCTTCCGGCGCGGACATGGACGCGCACGAACCCGTTTGACACGTCGTCGGTGCGCGCGCGATCGTTCTCCGACAACGGCACGGTGAAGGTCGCCACGCGCAAGCCGCGCGTTTCGGCTTCGTGAGGATGCATGCCGACGTGCGCGACCTCGGGATCCGTATACGTGGCCCACGGCACGACCTGGGCGCTCCAACGCCGGCTCCCGAAGAACAGCGCGTTCTGAATCACCATCCGGGCCGAGAAATCGGCGGTATGGGTGAAGCGCGCCCGGATCGCCACGTCGCCGGCCGCAAAGATGCGCGGGTTGGTGGTGCGGAGGTGATCGTCCAGCACAAGGCCGTTTGCCGTCGTCCGCACACCGGCGGCCTCGAGGCCAAGCCCCTCTACATTGGGCGCGCGCCCGGCGGCGACCAGGATCGCGTCGACGGTCAGGCGACCGCCGGCGTGCTCGATCACCTTCGCGCCGTCTTCGATCAATACCCGATCGATCCGGGCCTTGAACGCGAACGTGACACCGTCCGCGGCGAGCGCCGACTGGACCAGGGCCGCCGCATCCGGATCCTCCAACGGCAGCACGCGTTCCGCGACCTCCAGCACCGTGACGTTCACGCCGAGCCGCTGCAGGGCCTGTGCGAGTTCGCAGCCGATCGGGCCGGCGCCGATCACGGCCAGACGGCGCGGCCGCTCGGTCAACGAGAAGATCGTTTCGTTCGTCAAGTAGCCAGCCTCGGCCAGACCCGGGATCGGCGGCGCGACCGGCCGTGTCCCTGTGGCGATCACGGCCTTGGCGAACCGCAGGACCTGATCGCCGACCTTGAGCGTGTCGGGCCCCGTGAAGCTCGCGTCGCCGAAGAACACGTCGACGCCGGCGCTCGCATAACGCGCCGCGGAGTCGGCCGGGCTGGTCTCGGCGCGGACGGCGCGCACGCGCGCCATCACGGCGGCGAAGTCGACCTCGATCGCGCCGTGGACGCGCACGCCGAAACGGTCGGCCGCGCGCGCCTCGGCAGCGGCCTTGGCCGCGCGCAGCAACGTCTTCGACGGCACGCACCCCACAGTCAGACAGTCGCCGCCCATGAGGTGCCGCTCGATGAGCGCGGCCTTGCCACCCAGACCAGCCGTGCCAATGGTCGAGATCAAGCCCGCCGAACCGCCGCCGATGGCCACCAGGTTGTAACGCCCGGTCGGTGTCGGCGAACGCCACTCGGGCGGACGGACGTTTTGGATCAACCGGCGGTCGTGGTCGTCAAGGATGTCGAAGGTGGCCATGAAGGATGGGATCAGGGTTCAGGCGTCAGGAGCGTGCCGCGGTCGGAAAGACGCTCCGCCTCGCGAGCGCAGATCCAGCGCGCCACGGCTATGCCGATAATGAGCATCAACACCGCAAAGCACAGGGTACCGGCATCGAGCGTTGGCGTTGCGCCGCTGAAACCGCCCCGAATGGCGGCGCCGAACGACACAAAGGCAAAACTACCCGGCAGAATGCCGAGTGCGGTAGCGAGCAGAAAACCGCCCAACGGGATCGCGAGGAAACCGGAGACGAAACCGACAAGGTCGTACGGCGCCATGAGCAGACGCAGCACCAGAACCGTCTCGAAGCCGTTGCGGCGCAGTCGCCCGGCATACGGGGTCAGCGGGCCGAGGTTCGGCTCGAGGTTGCCCCCGAACCAGCGCCCCGTCAGATAGGCGACGGCCGCCGACCCATTGGCTCCGACCAGCGTGTATGCCACGCCCAGGATCGGCCCAAACACGTAGCCGCCGGCCACCGAGAGCAGCGTGGCCGGAAAGAACAGCAAGGGCCGGAGGGCATAGACCACGATATAGAGGATCGGGCCCCAGGCTGAGCCGCGTGCAAAATCGATCAGGGTCTGGACGGCCGCCAACGGCGTCAGCCCCGACCGGTTCGACCAGGCCAGCCAGGCGGCGACCACGAGAGCCCAGATTCCGAGCACAGCGAAGCGTCTGCGCTGCTTCATGACAGATGCGATCACATGGGCGAGGGACCTGGCGATTATCACTGGGTCGAACGATACCCCAACCGCATGACAGGCCCATTAATGCCTCAGCTTGTTTATCGGATACTCATCCGGTCGGCGGCGACGCGGCGCCTCAGGAACCCAGGCGAAAACGCCAGGATGTACGGCGAAATCCCGGCACAAACGACCCAATCCGCTACAATACGGCCCTATGCTCAAGGCACTGCTGTGCGACCTGGACGACACCGTGTATGCGCCGTCCACGGGCCTCTGGCCCGCCATCGGCGAGCGGATCACGGCCTATATCGTCGATCGGCTCAGGCTCGACCGCGACGCGGCTCACGCGCTGCGGTCGCATTACTACGAGACCTACGGCCTATCGCTCCTGGGCCTGATGCAGGTCGATCACATCGCGCCCGGCGATTACCTGGCTTTCGTCCACGATCTGCCGCTCGACCAGTATCTGCAACCCGACCCGGCCCTGAACGCGATGTTGGCCCGGCTGCCGCTGCGCAAGGCGATCTTCACCAACGCCGACGCCGCGCATGCTGATCGCGTCCTCACGCGACTTGGGATCCGCCGACATTTTTCCGACATTATCGACATCGAGGCGACGGGCTACTGCCCGAAGCCGAAACCCGCGGCTTACGCGTACGCCTTCGAGCGGCTGGGCGTGGCGCCGGACGAGTGCGTGTTTGCCGACGACCTCGTCTCCAACCTGGCCGCCGCGCACGCCCTCGGCGTGCTGACCGTATGGGTCCGCCCGAATGTCACGGCGCCGCTGCCGGACGGCATTGATTATCAGATTTCGGACCTGTGCGGCCTCGAGCGCATCGTGGCCGAACGTCTGTGACCGGCGAGGTGATCCCTTGAATTCGACGCTGACGTACATCCAGAACAACCCGCTGGGCGCGGCGCTGATCTGTCTGTTGGGCGCCTTCCTCATCGCCACGCTGAGCGCGTTGGTGGCCGGGCTGCGCGGGGGCGCCGGCCGGATCTTCGGCGAGTATCAGGCGCTCGGTCGCTCGCTGGATGCCAGCCAGCGGTCCCGGCAGCGTCAGGACGCGACCTATTCGGAACTGCATGCGCGCGTCGCGGAGTTGCGCGACGATGCCGTCCAGCACGACGACAAGCCCAAACCGTGAGCAGCCGGAGGCCTCGGTCATGATCCGCACCTTCTATCGCAGCGGCAAAGGCAACACCACCACCGACCTGCCGCAAACCAACTGGGCCGCGGCCCTGAAGGACACCGGGGGGTTGCTGTGGGTGGACATCGCGACGGAGCCCGGCGAGCGCGTCGCGCCGATCCTGCGCGACGTGTTCAGCTTCCATCCGTTGACGGTCAACGACGCCATCGAAGAACGGATCGAGCCGCGACTACAGGCCTGGGAGAAATACCTCTACGTCAGCGCGCACGAAGTGCAGTTCCCCCCCGACGGTTTGAGCATCGCCACGTTCGAGGTCGACGCCTTCCTGGGCGCGAACTTCCTCGTGACGCACCACAACCACACAAGCGCCGCCATCGACGAGGTCTGGCGCATGACGAAAACCGGCGCCTCGGCGATGACCGACCAGGGCCCCGACCACCTGCTGTTCGCCGTCCTCGACGAAATGGTCACCGACCACCTGCATGCCGTCGATCGGCTCGACAACGCCATCGACGCCATCGAGGACAAGATCTTCGAGGGGCCGACGCCCGAGCTGTTGGCGCAGGTCTTCGCGATCAAGCGCGCGGTGATGGAACTCCGGCGCGTGATCACGCCACAGCGCGACGTGCTCGGACGCCTTGGTCGCGAGCATTTCGCCTGGATCGACCCCGCCGATCAGAACCTGTACATCCACCTATACGAGCACCTGCTTCATCTGGGCGACATGATCGACAACGTCCGAGACCTGACCAACAACTCGTTCGAGATCTACCTGTCGATCACGTCGAACCGTCAGAACGAGGTCATGAAGGCGCTCACTCTGCTCAGCGCGCTGTTCATGCCGCTGACCGTGATCACGGGTTTTTTCGGCATGAACTTCGTTCACCTGCCGTTCGACCAGCCCTGGCTCCTGGCACTGGCGCTGATCATCATGGTCGTCGCGCCGGTTGGGCTGTGGTTGTACTACCGCAACCGCGGCTGGATCTGAGGCCGCCGTTTCGAAAGGCGCGCCCACGAGGTGTGCACGCACGCGTTGCCAGCGGCTTTCTGCCGTAGATTGCGCTGATTTCGCGGATCTGGCCGCTCAAGCCTGGGCGGCCTCGCCCACGCCGGCTTCTGCGTCATCCGCGAAATCCGCAGCTCGAGTCTCTGCCGGCCCTTTGCTTGTGCCCGCGCCCGATGTCGATCGCTGGATTGGGCGGACGCCCACGGTATAATCATCGTTCGGAGGAAGCATGGCTTCATTTGACGGAAAAGTGGCGCTGGTGACCGGCGCCTCACGCGGGATCGGACGCGCCATCGCCGAAACCCTGGCCGCCGGCGGCGCCAAGGTGGTCGTGAACTACGCCCGTGACGCCGAGGGCGCCGCGGCAGTCGTGGCCGCGATCACGGCGGCCGGTGGCACCGCGATGGCCGTGCAAGCCGACGTCAGCGATTTCAAGGCGGCGGAGGGGCTCGTCAAGGGCACGGTCGAAGCCTACGGCGGGATCGACATCCTGGTCAACAACGCGGGCACCACGCGCGACATGTTGATCATGATGATGCCCGAGTCCGATTGGGACACCGTGATCCAGACCAACCTGAAGAGCACGTTCAATTGCTCGAAGGCGGCGGTGCGCGTGATGATGCGCAAACGCTCGGGGCGGATCATCAACATCACGTCGGTGTCGGGCATCGCCGGGAACGCCGGGCAGACCAACTACTCGGCGAGCAAGGCCGGCGTGATCGGCTTCACCCGCGCCCTGGCGCGCGAAGTCGCCAGCCGCAGCGTGACGGTCAACGCCGTCGCGCCGGGCTTTGTGCCGACCGCGTTGACGAACGACCTGCCCGACGACATCAAGGAAGCCACGCTCAAGAGCATCCCGCTCGGGCGTTGGGGCAAGCCGGAAGAGATCGCCCACGCGGTGGCCTTCCTGGCGTCCGACGAGTCGGCCTACATCACCGGGCAAGTCCTGTCCGTCGATGGCGGCCTGGTGATGGGGTGAGCATGACCGACGAGCAAAACCGCCGCGGCAAGACGATGATCGCGCCCGACGTGCTGTTGACCATCGCGCGTTTGACCGCGCTGGGCCAGGAGGGCGTTGCGCGGACGGCGCCGGTGCCGCCGTCGTTCGACAAGCTGTTTCAGCGCAGCCAGGCCGACGGGGTGCGCATCGACGTGAAGGCGCAGACCGTGACGGTCGACCTGTTCCTGATCATGCGCGCCGAGAGCCAGGTGCGCGACGTCAGCCGGATCGTACAGACCGAAGTCGCGCGCGCCATCCAGGAGATGGTCGGCATGGAAGTGACGTCGGTCAACGTCCATGTCGAAGACGTGGCCTTCGCGGAGCCGAGCGAATGAAGGTTCGACGCAAGGCCCGGTCCGCGGCGCTGCAGACGCTGTATGAAGTGGCCTGCACGCGGCACCCGGCGGAAGATGTCCTGACCGAACGGATCCTGCAGGCGGGCCTGAGTGAAGACGGCGCCGCCTTTGCACGTTCGCTTGTCAACGGCGTGCTCGAGAACACCCGCGTGCTCGACCGCCTGATCGCCAGCCATGCCCCGGAATTCCCTCTCGACCAGATGGCCGTGATCGACCGCGCGATCCTGCGCATCGCCCTGTGGGAGGCCGGTATCAGCCGTATCACGCCGCTCAAGGTGGCCATCAACGAGGCCGTCGAACTGGCCAAGGACTACGGGTCCGACAGCGCACCGCGGTTCATCAACGGCGTGCTTGGTGCCGCTGCGCCGAGCCTGGCCGCCGAGAAGGCGGCGGCCGCCGAAAGGGCGGCCTGACAGATGCCGACGGACTTCAATCTTCTGGGGATCGGGCCGCTCGAGCTGCTGTTCCTGCTCGTGATCGTGCTCATCCTGTTCAACCCGCGCGATATCGCCGGCGCCGCCCGCAACATCGGTAAGTTCATCAATCGGCTCACCCGATCCGACAACTTCAAACTGATCCAGCAGACCTCGCGCGAGATCCAAAACCTCCCGGCGCGTCTGGCGCAGGAGGCCGAGCTCGACGAACTCCGTCAGACCGGCGAGGACCTGAAGAAAGACATCAACACGGTCGGCCAGCAACTGCGTGGCGCAACCGCCGACGCCGCCCAACAGGCGTCCGGGGCTCTGCAGGACGCCAACGCCACCGTGCAACAAAACCTGGCCTCCGACGGCACGCCGGCGCCGGCGCCCAAGCCCGCCGCCGACCCCTATTCGGCCTGGAAGACCAAAGGACCAGACCAACCGGCCTGATCCGGATCGAGCGACCCTGTGAGCCAGGCCACGGATGCCACCCCGTTGAAATCTGAAGGACGCGCGCCGCGCAAGAGCCCGCTGGCGACGATCTTCGCGCTCCCCCGGTTGATTTGGGCGATCGTGAGTTGGCCCTTCCGCGCGATCTGGAACGGCGGCGCGGCGCTCAATCGCTTCTTCACTGAAGACCCCGAGGAGGTCTCGCTGACCGACACGCTCGGCGAGTCGCTCGACAGCCGGCAGAGCTTTTTCGAGCTGCTGTCGGCCTTTGGCGAACACCTGGATGCCCTGCGCGTGCACCTGACGCGGGCCGCAGTGGTCTTCGCCATCGCGGTCGGCGTGGTCGCCTGGCAGTCGCAGACCCTCATGGCCTTGCTCGGTCTGCCGCTGACCGGCGAGACCCTGGCCTTCGCCGGCGATGTTTGGAAGACGCCGACCTGGGCCACCATCCAACCGTACATGGACAGCGGCTTCACGGCGATCAAACAACTTCAGACCCGCGAACCGGCCGAAGGCCTCGCGACCTTCATGCGTGTCACCCTGCTCGGCGCCGCCGTGTTCGCGATCCCGTGGGCGGTGCTCGAGATGTATTTGTTCATCGCGCCGGGTTTGATGGCGCGCACGCGGGTGAGCCTGCTGGCGGGCATCCCGATCGCGGGCATCCTGTTCACGACCGGCGTGTTGTTCGCGTATCTCGTGATGCTGCCGGTCGCGATCCCGTTCCTGCGCGACTCGTTCGGGTTCGGCAACGCGTGGACGCCATCGTCGTACTTTGCGTTGATCACGAACGTGATGTTCTGGGTCGGCGTGGCCTTCGAGTTGCCGCTGGTCGTCTATGTGCTGGCGACGTTCGGCCTGGTCAACCCGGGCATGTTGATCCGGGGCTGGCGCTTCGCCACGGTCGGCATCGCCTTGTTAGCCGCCCTGATCACGCCGACGACCGACCCGGTCAACATGGCGCTCGTGATGCTACCGATGGGCCTGTTGTACGTCATCAGCATTGGCGGCGCCTGGATCGCGCAACGCGGACGCCGTGCCGCGGAAGCCTGACGGCAAGGCCCATCGAACGGGAGGCCCGGTGATCATCCTGCATCTCGTCTCGCGCGCCGAGTTCGACGCCACCCCCGTCGATCGGCCGTTCCTCGCCGCGCACTATGCGACCGACGGATTCATCCACTGCACCTCCGAGTGGGCTGTGCTGCAACAGGTCGCCAACAACGTCTACCGCCATCAACCCGGCGACTTCATCGTCCTGGAAGTCGAGACCGATCGGGTCACGGCGCCCGTTCGATTCGAGGCGCCTGTGCCGCCGCCGCCGGCCGGGCACCCGTTGGCCGGGCACCTGTTCCCGCACATTTACGGCCCGATCGATCGCGACGCCATCGTGGCGATCCGGCCGGTGACACGCACGCCGGATGGCGCTTTCGTTTTCTAGATCCATCTCCACGGCTCGATGCGTCGGGGGGCGCTCGCCATGACCGAAGCCCAAGTGCAGAAGCTGACCATCGGCTTCCCGCGCATGCGCAAGGAGGCGGGCGAACGCCGCGATTTCCTTCCCTCGTTTGTGGCCCGTCTCGAAAAGCTCGGCGCGCAGATCGTACTGGAGCACGACTACGGCGTCGGGCTTGGGCTGACCCAGGCCGATTACCTGGCCGTCGCGCCCACCGCCCAATTCGCCGATCACGCCGCCACCTACCAGCAGGACTACGCTGTGGTGTTGCGGTGCCCGACCGAGGACGAGATCAAGCTGATGCGCGCCGGCGCGTGTCTGATCTCGATGCTGCACTACCCGACCCGGCCCGGGCGTGTGGCGCTGCTGCGGCAACGCGGCCTTGAAGCGATCTCGCTCGATTCCATCAAGGACGACAGCGGCCGCCGCCTGATCGAAAACTTGAAGGCGGTGGCGTGGAACGGGCTTGAGGCCGCCTTCGCCACGCTCGCGCGCACGTATCCGCATCCCGGGTTCGAGAGCCCGCTACGCGACCCGATCCGCGTGACGGTGCTCGGCGCCGGAGCCGTCGGGCGGGAGGTGTTGTCGACGGCGGTACGCTACGCCGACGACGGGTTGCGCGCGCGGCTGGCGGCCCGCGCCGTCCCGGGCGTCGAAGTGACGACCGTCGACTACGACCTGACCAACCATCCAGATCGCATGCGCCGGCTGTTGCGGGTGACGGACATCCTCGTCGATGCGACGCAGCGCCCCGACGCGAGCCAGCCGGTGCTGCGCAACTCGGCGCTGGCCTGGCTGCCGATGCACGCCGTCATCCTCGACCTCTCAGCCGATCCCTACGACTGCACCACAAACCCGCCGCAAGTCAAGGGCGTCGAGGGCATCCCACAGGGCGACCTCGACCAATACGTCTTCGCGCCAGACGATGCTGCCTACGCGCGCGTGCCCTCGTGTTTCGCGAGCACGCATCGACGCCACGTGGTGTCCTGCTACTCGTGGCCCGGGGTGCATCCAAAAGCCTGCATGGAACTGTACGGCCGGCAGCTGCGGCCGCTCCTGCGCATGCTGTTGGAACGCGGCGGCGTCGCCCATATCCGGCCGTACGGCCGCTTCTTCGAACGCGCGCTGGCCCGGGCGCAGCTCTCGCGCTGGCAGGGCAGCTAATCCGCGGCGGCCATTGGCACCAATGGCCCGCTCCGGGGGGAGATCCGTCATGTCGACAGCGCCGCATACGATCGGCTTCCCGCGCATGATGAAGGAGCCGGGCGAAAAACGGGTCTTCCTGCCTGAGTTCATCCAACATCTCGCCAACGCCGGGCTGTACGTCTACATCGAGGAGGGCTACGGCTCGCGCTCGGGGTTCACGTTCGACGATTACCGCCAGGGGAACGAACGTGTGCGGCGCTGCACACGCGCGGCGGCGCACCGCCAGGACATCGTCATGGTGCTGCGCTCGCCGTTCATGGAGGAATTCGAGCTCCTCCCGGCGGGCACCACGCTCATCTCGATGCTGCACTTCCCGACCCGGCCGCAGCGCGTCGCCCGCCTGCAAGAACTCGGCATCAAGGCGATCTCGCTCGACAGCATCGTCAACGACAACAACCTGCGTCTGGTCGAGAACATGAAAGCCGTCGCCTGGAATGGGCTTGACGTGGCGTTTCAGGTTTTGGAGAAGCGCTGGCCGGGCCTGCACAAACCAGATGGCAGCCCGATCCGGGTCGTCGTCGTCGGCACCGGCATGGTCGGCAAGCATGCCGTCGAGGCCGCGACCAAGCACGGCAACGTCGAGCGTAACACGCAGACGATGGAGGCCGGTCGGGCCGGCGTGGTGGCGACCGCGATCGGACGCAACGTCATCGGCAACGTCGCGGCCATGGAGGCGCTGTTTCGTCAGGCCGATGTCCTGGTCGATGCCGCGCAGCGCCGCGACCCGTCGCGCGCGATCATACCGAACGCCTGGCTGGCCTGGCTGCCCGCGGACGCCGTGATCGCCGACCTGGCCGTCGACCCGTACACGCCGGACAGCCAACCCCCGATCGTGCGCGGCATCGAGGGCATCCCACAGGGCAGCCTCGATCAATACGTGTTCGCGCCGGACGATCCGAATTGGTGCGCGTCGATCCCGGCGGACGTGCCCACGATAGAGCGTCGCACCGTGGTCTCGTGCTATTCGTGGCCGGGCATTCACCCGGCGGCCTGCATGCGTCACTATGCCCAGCAACTCGAGCCGTTGTTCGAGCCGTTGATCGCAAAGGGATACGACGGGTTGTGTCTCGAAGGCGGGTATTTCGAACGCGCGCTCTGTCGCGCGACGCTGCGGCACTGGTTGGAGGTCGGCCTATCGGGCGTGCGGCCGCGCTGATCAGGCGGACGCCGAGCGCGCGCAGACCGACACGATGCTGGGGCTGGTCGGCCCAAACGGCTCGCGCCGCCAGCCGCCGTAGCGCGCCGTCACGCGAAAGCCGACGGTCGCCAGCACCCTGTCGAGCGTGTCCACATCGGTGAACCTGCACGCGATCCGCGTGGTCTTGACGTGGGCGCCGTCGGCGGCCGTCCAGCGCCGATGGGTCGTCCAATGCAGCACCTGCGCAGCGGCGTCGTAAGCCTGCGTGCCGGACACGGCCACCGCGAAACCCTCCACGCTTGTGTACTGGAACCAGGCCTCCTCGTCGAGCCGCGTCGTGAGATCGTGCCCGCCCGGGTTGCGGGTCTCGAAAGCGAGGACGCCGTCGGGCTCGAGATGGCGCGCGACGGTGTTGAGAAATGCGACCTGGTCGGGCTCGGTCTGAAAAGCCTGGAACGCGTTGCCGGTGATGTACACAAAGCGAAATCGTCGACCGAGGTCGAACCCGCGCGCGTCCGCCTCAACCCAGGCGAGCGCCAATCCGAGCGCCGCCGCCTTGGCCCGGGCGTGATCGAGCATCGGGCGCGCGAGGTCGACGCCGGTGACCGATAGACCGCGTTGCGCGACCGGGATCGCGACGATCCCGGTGCCGCAGGCGACCTCGAGCACCGGGCCACCGACCGACGCCGCGAGATCGGCATAGAACGCGATGCGCTCACTCGACCCCGAGACCTCTTCGAGATCGTAGTTGGCGGGGTCCTGGAACTCCTCCAGGTTGTCGTGTGGCAGCATGACGTGTTGCTTGGCCGCGAAATGCAGGGTCAGGCGAGCGGGCAAATGACGAGGGCCGAGGCTCTGCCCCGGCCCTCGTCGCGGTTCATCAGCGTGTCAACTTGCGGTATGTGACACGGTGCGGGCGATCGGCCTCGGTGCCGAGCCGCTTGTGACGATCGGCTTCGTAGTCGGACCAGTTTCCGTAGAAGAAGCGCACCTGGCTGTCGCCTTCGAAGGCCAGGATATGCGTGGCAATGCGGTCGAGGAACCAGCGGTCGTGGCTGACCACGATCGCGTTGCCCGCGAACTCCTCGAGGGCCTCTTCGAGCGCGCGCAGTGTGTTGACGTCGAGGTCGTTGGTCGGCTCGTCGAGGAGCAGGACGTTGCCGCCGGATTTCAGCATTTTGGCCAGGAGCACGCGGTTGCGCTCGCCGCCCGAGAGCACGCCGACCTTCTTCTGTTGATCGGACCCGAGGAAATTGAACGACGCGACGTAGCCGCGCGAGTTGACCTTGCGCGGTCCGAGTTCGACCAATTCGACGCCGCCCGTGATCTCCTCCCAGACGTTGCGCTCGGCGTTGAGCGAGTCGCGCATCTGCTCGACGTACGATAGCGAGACCGTCTGCCCCACCGTCACGGCGCCGCTGTCGGGCCGCTCGTCGCCCGTGATGAGCTTGAGAAACGTCGACTTGCCGGCGCCGTTGGGGCCGATCACGCCGACGATGCTGCCGGCCGGGATCGTCAGATCGAGGTTGTCGAGCAGCAGACGGTCGCCGTAGCCCTTGGTGACGCCCTTGAAGTCGATGACCACATCGCCCAGTCGCGGACCAGACGGGATGTAGATCTCGAGCTCTTCGCGGCGCGACTCGGACTCGGCATCGAGCAACTTCTCATAGGCCGTGACGCGCGCCTTGCCCTTCGACTGGCGGGCCTTGGGCGACATCCGGATCCACTCAAGCTCGCGCTGTAAAGTCTTCTGGCGCTTCGCGTCGGCCTTTTCCTCGAGCGCCAGGCGCTGTTCCTTCTGCTCGAGCCAGGAGGAGTAGTTGCCCTTCCAGGGGATCCCGAAGCCGCGATCGAGCTCCAGGATCCAACCGGCCACATTGTCGAGGAAATAACGGTCGTGGGTGACCGCGATGACCGTGCCCTGGTAGTCACGCAGGTGGCGCTCCAGCCATGCCACCGACTCGGCGTCGAGGTGGTTGGTCGGCTCGTCGAGCAGCAAGATGTCGGGCTCGGTCAGCAATAGGCGGCACAACGCGACCCGACGCCGCTCGCCACCCGAGAGCACCCGGATCTGCGTATCCGGCGGCGGACAGCGCAGTGCGTCCATGGCCAACTCGAGGCGGTTGTCGAGGTTCCAGGCATCGTGCTTGTCCAGGAACTCCTGAAGCCGGGTCTGTTCCTCGATCAACTTATCGAAGTCGGCGTCGGGTTCCGCGAACTTCGCGCTGACGGCGTCGAAATCGGCAAGCGCCTGGACAATCGGCTGGACGGCCTCCTCGACCACCTGACGAACGGTCTTCTCCGGGTCGAGCTGCGGCTCCTGTTCGAGCAAGCCGCGGGTGTAGCCCTTGGAAAGCGTGGTCTCGCCGAGGTACTCGGTGTCGATGCCGGCCATGATCCGCAACAGCGTCGACTTCCCGGCGCCGTTCAGGCCCAGGACGCCGATCTTGGCGCCATAGTAGAAACCCAGCGAGATGTCGCGGATGATCTCGCGATTGTTTGGGGGCACGATGCGCTTGACGCGCACCATCGAGTAAATGACTTGTTGGTCGCTCATAGGGTGGGGATTGTACCGAGAAAACGAAAGCGGGTGTGAGCCGGGGCTACGCCTGCGTGCGCGGGCGGGTTGTCAGGCGCGGATCCTGGCCGCAGGTTTCGCGGAGATCGCTGATGGAATCGGTGCCGACGCCAGCCGGGCTCCCGTGTGGACCCTGTCCGAATCATCTGCGCAGTCAGCCAATCAGCGGCAAAAAGGCCGCTGATCACTCGCGCGAGCCCACGCGACATCTTGACCTTCACCCGCCGGCGTGGGCGGATCACATCAGACGCTGCCCCATTGGCGCACGGTACGGACCGCTTTCTGCCAGCGGGCGTAGCCGGAGTCGCGCGCATCGGCATTCAGGCGCGGCTCGAAGACCGTGGCGTCGGAGGGCATGGGCGGCAGTTGCGCCGCGTTCGGCCAAAAGCCGGCGCCGAGCCCGGCCAGCAACGCGGCCGCGCGCGCCGTGGTCTGCGCGAACCGCGGGCGGACGACCGGCAGGCCGAGCCAGTCGGCCTGGATCTGACAGGCGAGATCGCTGGCCGACAATCCGCCGCCGACCTTGAGCCGTGAGACGGCCAGCCCGGTCGAGCCGGCGATCTCGTCCAATATGGCGCGCAGCTGAAAACCGATGGAGTCCAGGAACGCCCGGGCGACGTGGGCCCGCGTGTGACCCATCGTGAGGCCGAGCAGGCTGCCGCGGGCATCGCGGTCGTTGTACGGCACGTTCAGGCCGGTCAGCGCCGGCACGAACGCCACGCCGGCCGCGTCGACGACGCTTCCGGCCAAGGCGCTGAGCGCCTCGTCGCTGTCGATCAGGCCGAGGTTCTCGCGCAGCCAGCGCACCGCTGCGCCGGTCACCGTCGTGTCGGCCTCGAGGCAATACGTGGCGACGGTGTCGACGAGCCAGGCCAAATACACCTTGATCGTCTCGTGCGTCGGCGCGTCCTGGCCGAGACAGACGTTGACGAACGTGCTCGTGCCGTGGGTGGTCTCGGCGTCGCCGCGCGCGCGGCAGTCGTAGCCAAACAGCGCGCCCTGCTGATCGCCGATCATGGCGCGCACCGGCGCGTGGCCGCCGTCGAGCGCCAACGACCCGAACTCGGCGACGGTCGGCAAAGTGTGCGGCAAGGCCGACTCGGGCACGCCGAGCCAGTCGAGCCAGGGCGCCCAGTAGCCGCGCGCCCGAAAATCCCACAGACACATCGACTGCGCCAGCGACACGTCGGTGACATGGCCGGCGGGCTTCCCGAGCGCCTGCATAAGCCAGTTGGCCGATAGCCCGATGCGCAGGCGTTCGGAGCGCGCCGCCTCGCGAACCGCATCGTCATGGGCGAGGCGCCACTTGAGGTGCAAGGCGGCGCTGTACGGGCCGGGCCAGTAGCCGAGTCTGTGGCGCGCCTCGCGACCCAACGCGTGGTCGCGCAGGTCGGCCTCATAGGGCTGCGTGCGCAGATCCTGCCAGGTGATCGCGTTCGCCAGTGGTCGACCGGTATGCGCGTCCCAGACGAAGTCGGTGTCACGCTGCGACGCAATGCCGATGGCGGCGACGTCGGCGGGTCGCAGATGCGCGTCGGCGAGGGCCAGCGCGACGGCCTCGCGCACCGTCTCGGCCACGAGCCCGGGGTCTTGTTCGACCTCACCCGGACAGGGATACACGCGCGCCAGCGGCCGATAGCCGTAACCGCGGGGTTCACCCTCGCGGTCAAGCACCAGGGCGCGGCTTCCGCTCGTGCCCTGATCGATACCTAATAGAAAATCCGGCATACCTTCCGTTCCAGTACAACACCGCAGGCGACGACGCCCCGCGGTGTCGAGATCAAGACAGCCAGCCTGCCACGTCGCGGCTCAGCCGCGTCCGGGGATCAGCTCGCCCAGGTGTTGGATCACGTACGTCGGCTGGATCGCGGCCCGTTCGAGCGCCGCGAGAGACGTCGCGCCGGTCAGCGTCAGCGCGCCGGCCATGCCCGCGTTCAAGCCCATAACGACGTCGGTTTCGAGACGGTCGCCCGTCATGACGCAGTCTTCCGGGGCGGCCCCGGTCAGGGCCAGGATGGCCTCGATGGTCTGCCGCGCCGGCTTGCCCACGATCGCCTCGCACGTGCGATCCGTGCACGCCTCCAGCGCCGCGATGATCGCCGCGCAATCCGGTTGCCCGCCGACAGGCTCGCCTGGCCCCGCGGGCACCGGGCAGTATTTGTCGGGGTTCGTCCCAAAGAAACGCGCTCCGGCGCGCAATGCGTCGAACCCGATCTGCAGCTTGCGGTAGTCGAACGTTCGATCGAAGCTCGCGATCACGGCATCGCAACGGGCATCGTCGACAAGCGTGAACTCGGCCGCGGCCAGGGTCTCGAGCAGCGCGCGTTCTCCGATCACGAACAACCGCGCGCCGGGCGGCAGTTGCCGACGCAGGAAGTCCGCCATCACAACGCCCGAGGTGACGATGTCGTCGATCGGCGTGGGCACACCCAGGCGCGTCAGGCGCTCGGCATACTCGGCGCGTGTGTGAGTGGGGTTGTTCGACAGGAACAACGTCCGTTTTCCAGCCCGACGCAGGGCGTCGAGCGTCTCGCCGGCGTGGGGCAAGAGCTGGCCGCCCAGATACACCGTGCCGTCGAGATCGAAGATATAGGCGGAATGCCAGCGTTCCGGCCGTTTCAAAGACATCCAGACGTCCTCATTCCTGGCGCAACACAACGACATCGCGCTCGGCCACGGCAACCTCTCGGCCGTCGACGCGCGTGCGCAGAACCTGATCGGTGAAGTTGAGCAGGATTGTAAACGGTCCGCGCGGCACCGCCATCAGGCCTGGTGGGAGGTCCTCGCGAAAGGGCACGCCCTGGCCAGTCAAGACGTGCCGCAGGATCGCTTCGGCCTGCGCCTGCTGCGGATACCAGCCGACGTACAGGGCGCGCCCTGCGTCGACCGGTCGTTCGCTCAGCGCCGTCGTACCCGCCCAGGGCCCGTCGCGATACGTCGCCAGCGATACGACGCCCGAGTCGCCGACCGCGGCCGGCGCCTCCGCCCAGAAGCCCGCGCCGGCGTCGGCGAGCCCGGCGAGCGGGCTCTCGAGGCCGAAACGGACCCCGTCCGGCACGGCGCCCCAATGCGCCACGTGTACTCCGAGCAACTCGCGCAACACGCCCGGCAGCGCCTTGTCGGTGAAGCTGTTGTCCATGTTCTTGGCGCCGCTGCGCACGCCGACGACGACGGCGCCGCCGGTGCGCGCGAAGGCGTCGAGGCCCGCCGCTTCGCGCGCGTCGATGAGGTGCGCGGTCGGCGCGATCACGACGCGATAGCCGTCGAGCGCCGCGCCCGGCGGGACGAGATCAACGGCGACCCCGAGACGTCGCAGCGCCGCATACCAGACGAAGATCAGCCGCTGATAGATGAAGTCCTTGCGATGCGGCCCGATCTGCAGCGCCCACAGGTCGTCGTAGCTGTAGCGGATCGCGACGAACGCGCGGCTGGGCTCGGCGACGACCGCCTCGAGGCTGGCGCGCTCGCGCGCCAACGCCGCGACCTCGTGAAAGCCGAGATCCGGCGTGCCGTCGTGCTTCAACAGGCCCGAGTGGTATTGCTCCTGGGCCGGCAGCGCGGCGCGTTCGCGAAAGTACACGATCCCGTTCGCGCCGTGGGCGACGGCATGCCAGGTCCACAGCCGGATCGTGCCGGGCCGAACCAGCGCGTTGACGTTGTCCCAATTGATGTGACCGGCCTGCTGCTCCATCACCCAGAAAGGCGCCTGCTTTAGCCCGCGGGTCAGGTCGTGCGCGAGCCCCGTGATCACCGGGTCGCCGACGTCGAACGCGTAGGCGGGCACCGGGTCGCCGGGGTTCCGGGTCTGGCTGCCCCATCGATACAGGTTGCCGGTCGGGTAGGAATCCCAGCTGGCCCAATCGAGGCCGCGCGCCAGCGCGAACGAATCGAGCGGCGTGAACAACCCCATGAAGTTGGTCGTGAATACGTGCTCGGCGGGCACAACCTCGCGCAGGGCATCGATTTGGAGTTGTTGAAAGCGCACGAAACTGTCGCTCATGAAGCGCCAGTAGTCGAGCACGTGAGCGGGGTTGGCGGCGTTGTTGGTCAGGATCGGCGGACCGATCTGATCCCAGGCGCCGTAGTGCTGCGACCAGAAGACCGTCCCCCACGCAGCGTTGAGCGCCTCGAGCGTTCCGTGCTTCTCGATCAGCCAGGTGCGGAAAGCGGCGGCGCAATGCTCGCAGTAGCAGCGCGCGCTGCCGCTGCCGCCGAACTCGTTGTCGATCTGCCAACCGACCACGGCCGGGTGCGCGCCGAAGTGGGCGCCCATGGCGCGTGCGATGCGCCGGGCGAGCGTGCGATAGGTCGGGCTGTTCGGGCAGTAGTGGCGCCGGCCGCCGAAATTGCGTCGACGCCCCTGATCGTCGACCGGCAGCGTATCGGGATATCGCCGCGACAGCCACGCCGGCGGCGCCGCCGTGGGCGTGCCGAGCAGGATCTGAAACCCTTCGCGCGCGAACACGTCCACCGCAGTGTCGAGCCAGCCGAAATCGAACCGATCCTCGCTCGGCTCGAGCAAGGTCCAGGCGAACTCGGCCATGCGGGTCACGGTCAGCCCGATCTCACGCATCCAGCGCGCATCAGCCGCCCAACGCGCCTCCGGCCAGTGCTCGGGATAGTAGGGGCAACCCAGGTGGAAGGCGGTGAGGTCGAGTGACATTTCCGATTTCTGATTGGTGATTTGCGATTTGTGATTGTAGCCTTCGGACACGGACACCACAATCACAAATCATCAATCGCAAATCGCAAATTCATCTATCCCTTCACGCCCGACGACGTGACCGACTCGATGTAGAAGCGCTGCGCAAGCAGGAAGACGATCAGCGGCGGGAGCACCGAGATCGCGGCGCCGGCCAACACCAGGTTTGGGGCGTCCGTGGCCCGGCCGCGCAGGATCGACAGCGACAGCGTCAGGACGTGATTGGCTTCGTTGGCCGTGTTGATCACGATCAAGGGCCAGATAAAGCTGTTCCAGGCGTATAGGAACGTGAACGTCGCCTGGGTCGCCAGCGCCGGCACGCTAGCCGGGATGAAGATGCGGCGGAGGATGTCGAGCCGCGACGCGCCGTCGATCAGAGCCGCCTCCTCGAGCTCCTTTGGGATCGTGATGAAGAACTGGCGCATCAGAAACGTCCCGTAGGCCGTGAAGATCCAGGGCAGCACCAGCGCCGCCAGATTGTCGACCCAGCCGATCATCACCATCAGGCGATACAGCGGGATGATCAGCACCACGAACGGGATCATGATCGTCCCGAGGTAGACCAGGAACAGGCTGTCGCGACCCGGGAAGCGCAGCCGGGCGAACGCGTAGCCGCCCAGCACCGACGTGACCAGCTGCCCGATGACCACGAGCAACGTGACAAGCGCGGTGTTGGTCAGGCTGCGATCGAGCCCGCCCAACTCGGTCACACGGACGTAGTTCTCGGGGTGCGCCGTGATCGACGCGACGGGCTCGGCCTGGCGCGTGTCGAACTGGATCGGCTCGGCATCCGGGTTGGCCGGATCGATGAACTCGCCCAGCGCCAGCTGCTCGCGCAGCACGCCCTTGACGATCTGGCCATCGACCTCGAACGCCCAAAGCTTCTCCTGGACGCCCTCGAACAGCACGGTCTCCTGTTTCAGCGCCCCGCCCGCCGGGTCGACGTCGCGCAGCGACCGTTCGTAGGTCGTCGTCGGGTCGTCCGGCAGCACATACACGCCGATGCGCGTGCCGGTGCCGGCCAGCGCCAGTTCGCGCGACCCGGCCTCGGTCGGCACCGTGTACAGCGGCAGCGGATCGTCGTAGCCCGCCACGCTCACGGTCTTGATCTCGCGAGGCAGCAGTCGCGGCGGGTAGCTGTACGAGTCGGCCGGCTCCTTGAGCGACGTCGAGACCATCACCAGGAACGGGAACACCATGATGATCGCAAAGAACGTCAGCACCCCATAGATCAGACCGTTGCCCAGCCAGCGCGTCAGTCGATAGGTCATGGTCGGCCTCCTAATTTTCGTAAACGCTCGACTGACGGTTGCGCTGGAACTGCACCAGCGTGAAGGCGAAGATCACGGCGAACAGCACCCAGGCCACGGCCGAGGCGAAGCCGAAGTCGAACAGGTTGAAGCCCTCCTGATAGAGATACAGGACGAGCGTCAGAGTCGAGTCGGCCGGGGCACCGGGCGGGTTGGTCAGGATGTAAACCTGCTCGAACACCTGAAGCGCCTGGATGATCGTCGTGCTCACCACGAAGAACGTCGTCGGCGCCAGGAGCGGCAGCGTGATGCGGAAGAACCTGGCCACCGGGCCGGCGCCGTCGACTGTGGCGGCCTCGTACAGCTCGCCGGGCACGTTCTGCAGCCCCGCCAGGAACAGCACGCTGTTGAAGCCCGTGGTCTGCCAGGCCGACATGATCACGACCGCCAACAACGCGGTACTCGGCAGATTGAGCCATTGGATGCGTGGGTCGGCCAAACCGACCGCGTCCGTCGCGAGCGTGACGAAATAGTTGATCCACCCGATCGTGCTGTCGTACATCCAGCGCCAGACCAGCGCGATGCCGACCACGGCCGCGATGCTCGGGATAAAGTAGACCGCACGGTAGAAGGCCATGCCTGGTAGCTTGCTGTTGAGCACGGTCGCCAGCACAAGCGCCGGGATGACGCTGAGCGGGACGGCGAGCACGACGAACTGCAGCGTATTGCGCAGCGCGATCCAGAACCTGGGCGAACGCACGCCGACGATGTAGCCGAACGCGCGGAACGACTCGCTGTACCGCCCGACGTCGAAGACCTCGCGCGCCGGTTGATCGGGGCTGGCGAGCGGTTGCACCGTCAACTCGACCACGCGGACATAGTTGTCGAGCCCGACGAACGCGTCGCCGCCGCCGGGGACGTTCGTGGTCGTGCTGATGTACAGCGACAGGATCAGCGGCCCGGCGAAAAACAACAGGAAGCCAAGCAGGTTCGGCGACAGGAAGATGTAGCCGCTGAGCAACTCGTCCTGCATGTGGCTGGCGCGCAGGGCCTCGGCCACCGGGCGGCTCCACGCCAGACGCACGACGATCACACACATGACCACGACCACGACGAGCGCCGCCGCGAGCGGCTCGGCGGCGAGCCGCCCCGCAAGCCAGATCAGCCCACCGACGGTATTGATGTAGAAGAGGAAAGCGATGAAGCCGGCGGCCATCACCAGATCGCCGGCCCGGCGAAACAGGGGTTCACGCGCCGTGCCCTCGAAACGATCGCCGGCCGCGTTGATCAAATAACCGATAAACACGACCAGCAGCCACGGCAAACCCGCGCCAAAGGTGTCGGCCAGCGCATTTAGACCAAGGAAGACACCCAGCCAATGCAGCGCGAGCAGACCACCCAGCACGGCCACGAGATAGTCGACCAACACCGCCGCGATCCGGCCGACCGAGCGGCGGCGCCACAACGCGAAGGCCGCGTACAGACTGGCCAACGCGCCAACGGCCAACAAGCCGACGGCGCCCCAGAGCAGCACCGGGTTCCACGACGTCGCCCCGGCCTGCATCGGCAGGCTGATGGCGGCCGTCATCAACCCGATTCCGACCAGCACCTGCCAGGCCATGATGAACGGGATCCCGTTGCGTCCGGGAGCGGTCGGCGCGGAGAGCGTGGAGGTGGCCATGGGCAGGTCCTCGTGATCGGGCGAGCCAGTGTATCGGGGATTGGGCGGATGGTTTCGCCCAATCCCCGGTTCAAGCAATCCCTACCGCCTTACTTGGTGAAGGCCGGAGCCGCTTCGTCGCAGATCGTGGCGGCGAAGTCGTCGACCGAACGCTCACCCGACATCACGGCCGAGATGCCGGCGCCATACACCTGGTCGACCTGCGGCCAGTTGCCGTCCCACAGCGGGCCTTCGGCCGTGGGCTTGGCGGCGTCAGCGATGCCGTTGAGGAACGCCTGCGCGTTGTCCGGCGGCGTGAAGCCGAGGAAGGCATCGAGCGCGTCCTGGCTGACACGGCTCGGGATGTTCGCGCCGCTGGCGCTGACCTGCGCCTGGATGTCGGCCTCGGTCAGAGCCTGGACGAGCGCCCACGCTTCCGCCGGGTGCTCGGTCTTGGCGTTCACGACGTACGCGCCCCAGAACAGCCAGTTGCCGGGCGTGCCCGCCGGGCCGTTCGGGAGATCGACCACGTCGTAATTGAACTCGACCGTGCGCACACCGGGGGTCGCCCAGCGGCCGTTCTGGAACATCGCCAGGTTGCCGGCGCGGAAGGCGGCCTCGGTGTCGTCACCGTACGGCACGGCCCAATTGGCGTTGCTGTACAGCGTCTGCATGAAGCTGATGCCGGTCTTGGCCTGGTCGGTGTTCAACGCGCAGCCCTTGCGGTCTGCGGTGAAGAAGCTGCCACCGGCCGCGTTGACCCAGACGCCGTACGGGCCCCACCAATTCGAAGCGCCATAGCCGAACTTGTCGCCGCCGAGCGCCGCGACCTTGGCGGTCACCTCGGCGAAGGTGTCCCACGTCCAGTTGCCGGCCGCGGCCAGTTCACGCGGGTCATCGGCGCCGGCCTCCTCGAGCAGGTCGAGGTTGAGGTACAGGCCGAAGGTCGACACGTCGCGGGGGAGCCCCCACAGCGCGCCGCTGCCAGCACCCGACTTGCCGTTCTCGGGGTTGTAGCTCAGATGGAACATCGGGCCGGGGTAGAACGCGCTCTGATCGAAGTCGCCGGCCGTCTCATTGAGGTTGAGGATGTAGCCGCCGGTCGCGAAACGCGCGACGTCGGTGCCCGGGATCCAGAACACATCAGGCGCCGTGCCGCCTTCGATCTCGGTGATCAGCTGATCCTGGTAGCTGGACGACTCGGTGCCGCCCGGCTCATAGGCCAGGGCGAGCCCGAGCTTGGCCGCCAGCTGATCGCTGATGCCGGCGTACACATCGGCCTCTTCCTTGTTGTCGGGGCGCGTGCGCCAGCGCAGCGCAGTGGCCTCGGCCGGCGCCTCGGTCGGCGCCACGGTGGCAGCGGGTGCTTCGGTCGGCGGAACGTCGGTCGGCTGAGGCGCCGCCGTCGGCTCGACGGGTGCGGCGGTGGGCGCGGTCGTCGGCGCGGCCGTGGGGGCGCAGGCCGCGATGGCCAGGCTCAGGGCGGCCGAGATCGACATGACTCGCCAAAGTGAATTGCGGTTCATTGAAGGGCTTCTCCTATGAATTGTCGTTGGGTCGGGTGTGTGGCAGGGTCAGGATCCTAAGTTCGAGGCGGTCACCTCCTTTGGGTCGCTCAGGTTTGGGTCAACAGACGTTCAGGCCGTACACGTCTGGCTCGATTGGCGAACGATCAAAGTAGCCGAAATACGTTCGAGAGTCGTCTCGCCGCGATCGCGGTCGAGCGTGTCGATCAGTCGACGCGCGGCGCGCCGCCCCATGACGGCAAAGTCTTGCTGGATGGTGGTCAACGCCGGGTCGAGGTAAGACGCCAGCGGAATGTCGTCGAAGCCGATTACCGACACGTCGGCGGGCACGCGCCGCCCGGCTTCGCGCAGGGCGCGCATCGCGCCGATGGCCATACGGTCGTTCTGGGCGAACAGCGCCGTGAAGGACGCGTCAGCCGCGAGCAGCGCGCGGGCGCAGTCGTACCCCGACGTCGCCGACCAATCGCCGGTGATCAGACGATGCGCGGGCAGCGACACACCGGCCTCGCCCAGGGCGGCCAGCGCGCCGCCCGTGCGCACCTGCACGCAGTCCTCGCCGGTTGGACCTTGGATCATGGCGATACGGCGATGACCCAGGCCAAGCAAGTGCTGCATGGCCAGGCGCCCGGCGGCGTCTTCGTCGAGCGTGATCGCGGGATGGGCGTTCCCGATCGAGCGCGCGCCGACCAGCAGCGCGGGCGTGTCGACGGGCAACTCCGCCTCGCGCCCGTCGAGCGGGTTGATCACCAGAAGGCCGTCCACACGGCGCTGACCGATCAGGCGCTGCACCAACGTGGCGAAGTCGGCCCGGCTCTCGGCCGAGGCCGACATCAGGTGATAGTCGGCGCCGCGCGCCTCAACCTCGGCCGCGTTGATGATGCTGGCGAATGTGAAGTCGGTCAGATTTGGGGCGATACAGGCGATCAGCTGGGACCGGCCGAGGGCCATCGAGCGCGCATTGACGTTCGGGCTGAAACCCAACTCGGCGATCGCGCGCTCCACGGCCTCACGAGTCGCTGGAGCGACATAACCATCGTCGTTAAGCACGCGGGACACGGTCTGGCGCGAGACGCCCGCCTGCGTGGCGACATCGCGGATCGTCGCCCTGCCGCCGCGTCCAGACTTTGTAGAAGTGTGACCGGTCACATATTCATTATATCCGATTCCGCGTGATTGTCAATATGGGTGATGAGAAGTTGGACCCGAACGGGGGATACACCCAGCCCGGCTTGGCAAAACCCAACCTTTTGATGTGCGCCACCCGCTCTGGCTTCTTCGTGGACCACCCACTTGCGCGGCAGCCGAAAACGGTTAGAATTCGGTTGTGGAAAGTTTGGGCCTGGCACGCTTCTTGCACAAAAGGGACATAACCCCGCGCGACTGATATTGCGGGGAGGAGTGCCAGCATGCTTCGACACCACATCGGCCACGAACTTCGACCGCAAACCACGGCCCACCTGGCTCAGACCATGGCCTTCCTCCAGCTCAACACGACCGAGCTGGAGAACACGCTGCTCAACGAGCTGAACCAGAATCCGGCGCTGGAGTTGGTCGACGACATGCGCTGCCCGACCTGCGGCAAGCGCCTGACGCAACACCCCTGCCCGACCTGCGCGCGCCCGACCGACGACGGCTCCCCCGTCATCTATCTCTCGACCCGGCAGTCGTTCGGCATGCGCGATGGCGCCGGCGACGAGGATCGCGCTGACAGCTATGAAGCCCACACCCGCGAGAGCCTCGAGGAGTTCATCCTCAAGCAGATCGCGGCCGAACTGACGCGCGAAGAACGCCCGATCGCGGCCTACATCCTCCTGCAGTTGGACGACGACGGCCTGCTGCAAGAGGAGACCGTCGAGATCGCGGCGTACCTGCGCCAACCGCTCGCGACGGTCGAGCGCGTGTTGACCCTGATCCAACACGCGGAGCCCGTCGGCGTCGGCGCGCGCAACCCGATCGAGTCGCTGCTGATCCAGCTCGAGGCGCTCAAGGGGTCGGTCAACGAGAGCCTGCGCGCGCTGGCGCGCGCGATCGTGGTCGACGCCTTCGAGCTGCTCGCGCGCAACGATCTGCGCCAGATCGCGCGGCAGCTGCGCTCGCCGCTCTCGACCGTCGAGATGGCCGCGCGTTTCATCCAGCGTAACCTGACACCCTATCCCGGCCGCGCCTACTGGGGCGACGGGAAGACCCCGAGCGAAGAACTCCCCGCCTACCACGAGGCCGACGTCAACATCACGATGCAGCGCCGCGGCGAAGCCCTCTCGACGTTGATGGTCGAGATCTTCACGCCGCTGGCCGGCACGTTGCGCGTCAACCCGACCCTGCGTGCGGCCATGCAGGAGCTCGACGATCAGGACCCGGGCAAGCAGGAGAAGTGGGCCCAGGCCGTCGAACGCGCGACGCTGATCACCAAGTGCGTGCAACAGCGCAATCACACGATGCGCCGGCTGATGGAGATCCTGGTCCACCACCAGAAGGAGTTCATCCTCAACGGCGACGGAGCGCTCAAGCCGCTGACCCGGTCGGTCGTGGCCAAGCTGCTCAGCGTGCACGAGAGCACGATCAGCCGCGCGGTGGCCAGCAAGACCATCGCGCTGCCCTCGGGCCGGATCGTGCCGCTGTCGAAGTTTTTCGATCGCAGCCTGTCGGTGCGCGACCGCGTCCGCCAGATCATCGAGGCCGAGACCCGGCCGCTGACCGACGACGAGATCGCCGATGCGCTTTCGCGCGACGGCATCGACGTCGCCCGGCGCACCGTGGCCAAGTATCGCAATATGCTGGGCATCCTGCCCGCCAACCTGCGGCACCGCCCATCGGCCGTTGCGGTTGCCGCTTGAGCCGCTGACGCTACAATAAGCTTGAACGCAGCTTCCGCACCGGCGGCGGCGCGTCACACCCTGGCATGACATCGCCGCTACCCGCTCTCGACCGCTTCCGCAACCTGCTCTCGGGCAAGGCCTCGACGGACGCGCGTTTTCAGCACGTGCTCGAGCAGATGCCGGCGGCGGCGTTCATCATCCAACCCAAGTCGGGCCTGTTCGTGGCCAGCAACGCCCGCGCGGCCGCGCTGACCGGTTGGACCCGCGAGGAAGTCGCCGAGCAGGCCCTGGCCGAGGTCGTGGCGGCCCCCGACGCCGTCAAGCAGTTGCACGACCTGCAGCCCGGCGAGAGCGCGCAGCTGCGCGACATCCCGCTCCGCGTCCGCGTCGGCCGCCCACCCGAGAAGGTGGACCTCCGGGCCACGGCCTTCCTGGATTACAACGGCGAGATCTCGCTGCTGACGCTGCTCACGCCCTCGGCCGAGCGGCGGCTGCAGGAGCGCGAACGCGCGGCCTTCGACGTCGCCCTGCACGAACTGCAGCGCTTGCCCGTGCTGTTCGAGTCACCCACGCCGGCGACGCTCAACCTCGCGACGTCGATCGCGCGCGAGGCGCTGAGCGCCGACGCCGCCGGGCTGTATCTGATCCCCGAATCGTCGAACACGTTCGTCCTGGGCTGCGTCGACGGCGTGCCGGATTCGTTTCCGCGCACGCTTGGCCCGGCCGAGGCGCAGCAACTGAAGGCGCCGTTCCGCTGGACGGCCTCACAACGCAGCGAGACCTTCCTGGCGCAGGCCTGTCGCGCCACGGGCTGGGCGCAATTGCTGGCGCATCCGCTCGGCCAGGCCCCGAACTTCCTGGGCGCGTTGTTCGTCGCTTACCGCCCGACCAATCCGCAGCCCAGCCGCGCCAACGTCTTCCTGTCGTTCGCGGCGCAGAACGTCACTCAACTGCACTATCAGATCCGGCGTCTCGCCCAACTCGACGACCAGGAGCGCCTGGCGACGCTACGCGCCAACCAGCTTGCGGCGGTGCACTCGCAGATCGATGTCGGCGTGGTCATGCTCGACTCGTTCGGCCTGGTCGACGAGCTCAACCAGGCGGCGGCGAATCTGATGGGCTACCGCCCCGAGGAAGTCGTCGGCCTGCCCTTCCAGGACGTGCTGGTGCCCGACGAGACGCTCACGGCCGCGATCCAGGCCATGCTCGACCCAGAGGCCAAGTGGTCGTCGCTCGATCGGCGCGGGAATCTGAACCGACGCAACGGCGAGAGCTTCCCGGCCTACATCCGCATGCGCAAACTAAGCGCGCCGAGCCGGGGCTTCGTGCTCGTGTTCCACGACCTCTCGCAGGAACAGGCATCCCAGACGCAGCGCGAGCACCTGGATCACCTTGCGTACGTCGGGCAGACCACGGCCACCTTTGCCCACGAGATCCGCAACCCGCTCAACGCCATCTCGCTCGGCGTGCAGATGATCGGCGCCCAGCTGCCGGAAGACCATCCGGCCCAGGCGCAGATCAACAAGATCGAGGACGAGACCGAACGGCTCTCGTCGTTGATGGGCGAGTTGCTGGCCTGGACCAAGCCGATCGACCCGAAGATGGAGCCCGTGACGCTGAACGATCTGCTCGATCGGCTGCTCGTGCGCTGGGCGCCGAAGATGGGCAAGCACAACGTCAAGGCGACGTTCAACCCGCCCGACAAGCCGGTGGTGGTGCTCGCCGACTTCAAGATGATCGAGCGGGTGTTCACCAACCTGATCGACAACGCGGTAAAAGCCATGCCGGCTGGCGGCACGTTGACGCTGTGGATGAAGCTGAGCCAGCGCGCGGGGCAGCCGGCCGTGGAGACCGTCGTGCACGACTCGGGGCGCGGGATCCCGGCCGACATGGTGAAGCGCATCTTCGACCCGTACGTCACCGGGCGCGTCGACGGCACCGGGCTTGGCCTGGCGATCTGTCGGCGCATCATCACCATCCACCATGGCGGCATCGACGTCGAGAGCTATCCGGGCGCCGGCACCGCGTTCAAAGTGACGCTGCCGCTGCTACAAGATTGACAACGACTGCGCTGACGCACACGCGTCGGCGCCTGGGGAGGTACCCAACGTGAAAGCAACCGTGTTGATCGTCGAAGACGACGACACCGCCCGGGGGTTTCTGGGCGGCTTGCTCCGCGAGAGCGGCTACGATGTGCGCGAAGCCGCGTGTGTCGCCGACGCCGAGAAAAGCATCGCCCGCGGCGAGGCCGACATCGTGCTGCTCGACGTCCAGCTCCCCGACGGCTATGGGCCGGATCTGCTCGTACGGCTGCATCGCGACCTGCCGCATCTGCCCGTGATCATGATCACGGGCTACGGCGACATCGAGATGGCTGTGCAGGCGATGAGCTCGGGCGCGCACGACTTCCTGACCAAGCCGGTCAAGATGGCGCGGCTCAAGCAGAGCCTCGATCGCGCCCTCGAGAGCCTGGCCATGCGGCGCGAGCTCGAGTACGTGCGCGGCCGACGCGACCCGCTGCAGTCGTACGTCTTCGGCGAGACCGTGCCGATGAAGAAGCTCATGAACGAGATGACGGTCGTCGCACCGTCGAACGCGACCGTGCTGTTGACCGGTGAGTCGGGCACGGGCAAAGAGGTGATGGCCAACACCCTGCACCAGATCAGCAAGCGCGCCAAGGGGCCGCTGCGCGTGGTCAATTGCGCGAATTTCACCGACACGCTGCTCGAGAGCGAGTTGTTCGGCTATGAAGCCGGCGCCTTCACGGGCGCCACCAAGAAGAAAGACGGGCTGTTCCTGCAGGCCGACGGCGGCACGCTCTTCCTCGACGAGATCTCGACCATGAAGCCGGAACTTCAGGCCAAGATCCTGCGTGTGCTCGAGGAGCGCGCCGTGCGGCGGCTTGGCGGCACCTCCGAGATCAAGGTCGACGTGCGGATCGTCGCCGCCACGAACCGCGACCTGGCCGATATGGTCGCCGCCGGGCTCTTCCGCGAGGACCTGTACCATCGGCTGAACGTGGTGCAGATGCGGCTGCCGGCGCTTCGCGACCGCACCGAAGACATCCCGTCGCTGGTCGGGTTCTTCATCAAGCACTTCAACGCCGAGATGGGCAAGCGCGTGACCGGCGCCGAAGCCGACGCTGTCGCGATGCTGCGCGCATATCACTGGCCAGGCAATATCCGCCAGCTGCGCAACGCCGTCGAACGCGCCATGCTCTTTGCCGAGGGCGACGAGCTCGAGGCGGGGAATTTCCCGCCCGAAATCGTGGATTGGTGGCAGAAGCAGAAACAGACGGCGTAGGCGCGGGAGCGCGAGCGCGCGGGAGCGGAGGGCGCGGGAGCGATCTGGCTTCCGCGCCCTTGTTTGTTGTAGACTACTGCATCGGTCCGATTTTCAGGAGCCCCCGATGCAGGCCTTCGACTATCAGTCGCCCGAGAGCCTTGAACAGGCCATCGCGTTGCTTGGTCAGCACGCCGATCGAGCGCGTCCGCTGGCCGGCGGCACGGATCTGTTGCCGCAACTGCGCGAAGGACGCCGCCAGGTCGGCCTCGTCTTCGATCTCAAACATATCCCCGAATTGACGGCGCTCAGCTTCGATGCCCAGAGCGGCTTGCGCATCGGCGCGGCGGTCCCGTGTTACCAGATCTGCCATGACCCGGTCGTGAGCCGGCACTACCCTGGCCTGATCGACGGGTTTGGCGTGATCGGCGCCGTCCAGATCCAGTTTCGGGCCAGCGTGGGCGGGAACCTGTGCAATGCCTCGCCGGCCGCCGACTCGATCCCGACGTTGATCGCGCATGCGGCGACCTGCGCAATCGTCGGGCCAAACGGCGCGCGGCAGGTGCCGGTCGAGGCGTTCTGCATCGCGCCCGGTCGGACGGTGCTCGGCCCGGGCGAATTGCTCGCCCGCGTCGACGTCCCCGCCCCGCCGCAGCGCTTCGGTGGGGCATACCTACGCTTCATCCCTCGCAACGAGATGGACATCGCCGTCGTCGGCGCCGCGGCCGCCGTGACTCTTTCGACCGACGGCCGCGTGTTCGAATCGGCCCGCGTGGCGCTTGGCGCGGTTGGGCCGACACCGCTGTTGATCGGCGAAGCTGGGGCGTACCTGACGGGGCGACCAGTCGACGCCGAGACCCTCGAGGAAGCGGCGCGGCTCGCGCAGGCCGCCGCGCGGCCGATCGACGACGTCCGCGGCACGGCGGACTTTCGCCGTCATCTGAGCAAGGTGTTGACGCGCCGAGCACTCGAGCGCGCCATAGAAAGGGCCAGGGCTTGAGCCATGTCCATGCTGACCCATGTTCACTGCGTCATCAACGGTGAGACGACGGACTTCTTGTGCGAACCCCGACAGAGCCTGCTCGAGGTCCTGCGCGACACGCTCGGGCTGACGGGCTCCAAGGAAGGCTGCAACAACGGCAACTGCGGCGCCTGCAGCGTGCTGCTCGACGGCGCGCTGGTGAACGCGTGCCTGGTGCTGGCGGTCGAGATGCAGGGCCGCCGGCTCACGACCATCGAAGGCATTGCGCCGCCGGACGGCCTGCACCCGATCCAGAAGAAGTTCCTGGAGCACGCCGCGCTGCAGTGCGGGTTCTGCACACCCGGCTTCATCGTGGCGGCCAAGGCCCTGCTCGACGCGAACCCGAACCCCAGCGAGCAGGACGTGCGGCGTTGGCTGGCCGGGAACCTGTGCCGCTGCACCGGATACGACCACATCGTGCGCGCGGTGCTCGACGCCGCCCAGACCGCCGCCTGAGCAAGCGCCGGCCAAAAGGGAGATCAGCCCATGCCCACATCGTCCACGGCCGAACAGTCCGCACGGTTTCGCGTGATCGGCACCACGCCGATCCGGCAGGATGGCGTCGACAAGGTCACGGGTCGGGCGCGCTATGGCGCGGATATCCATCTACCCGGCCTGTTGTACGGCGCCGTCCTGCGTAGCCCGCATGCTCACGCGCGCATCCGGCGCATCGACACGCGCGCCGCTGAAGCCTACCCCGGCGTGCGCGCCGTCATCACGGCGCAGGACCTGCCGGAGCTCGAGAGCAAGATCGCGGACCTCGGCGAAGGATCGATCAACCTGCGCTACCAGAGCAACAACACGCTGGCACGCGACAAGGTGCTCTATTACGGCCATGCCGTCGCCGCGGTCGCGGCAACGAGCCTGCACAGCGCCGAGGCCGCCGCGGCGCTGATCGAGGTCGACTATGAGCTGCTGCCGCCCGTGCTCGACGTCCGCGCGGCGATGGCGCCGGATGCGCCGATCCTGCTCGACGAACTCCGCACCTCGGAACTGGGCGAGCGCGGCGACAGGCCCTCGAACGTCGCCGCCCACTCCCTGGAGCAGATCGGCGACGTCGAGCAGGGCTTTCGCGACGCCGACGTCGTCGTCACCCGCGAGTTCACCACGGCGATGGTGCATCAGGGCTACATCGAGCCGCAGAACGGCACCGCGCAGGCCGATCCGGATGGGCAGGTCACCATCTGGTGCAGCACGCAGGGGTCATTTGGCGTGCGGGAACAGGTGGCCCAGATCCTGGCGATACCGCTCTCGCGCATCCGGGTCATCCCGCTCGAGATCGGCGGCGGGTTCGGCGGCAAGATCGGCGTATATCTGGAGCCGCTGGCCGTGCTGCTCTCGAAGAAGAGCGGACATCGGCCGGTGAAGCTGACCATGAGCCGCAAAGACGTCTTTGCCGCGACGGGCCCGACTTCGGGCTCATGGATCCAGGTCAAGGTCGGGGCGACCCGTGACGGCAAGATCACGGCCGCCCAGGCGACATTGATCTACGAAGCCGGCGCCTATCCGGGCTCGCCGGTCGGCTCCGGGATGGACGTGATCCTCACGCCGTACAACATCCCGAACGTGCGAATCGACGGCTACGACGTGGTCGTCAACAAGCCGCGCACGGCGGCGTATCGCGCGCCAGGCGGCACCAACGCCGCATTCGCCAGCGAGGCCGTGCTCGACGAAGTGGCCGAGCGCCTCGGGCTCGATCCGCTCGAATTCCGGCTGCGCAACGCCGTCCGTGAAGGCGATCGCAAAGTCAACGGCGTCGCCTTCCCACGGATCGGCCTGATCGAGACGCTCGAGGCGACGCGGCAATCGCCGCACTATCAGGCGCCCGCGCCGGGCGCGCTGCGCGGGCGTGGCGTGGCGGCCGGCTACTGGGGGAACTACGGTGGCAAGTCGAGTGCGTCGGCCAGCGTCAACACCGACGGCACGGTCAGCTTGATCGAGGGATCGGTCGATATCGGCGGGTCCCGCACGGCCATGGCCATGCAACTGGCCGAGACCCTCGGGCTGCCAGTTGAGGCCGTGCACGCGACGGTCGCCGACACCGACGGTGTCGGCGACACCGAGGGCACCTACGGCAGCCGGACCACGTTCGCCACCGGGTGGGCCGTCTACGAGGTCGGGCGCAAACTTTTGGCCGAACTGACACAGCGCGCCGCGACCGTGTGGGAGACGACGGCGGACGCCGTCTCGTACGTCGATGGCGCGTTCGCCTTCGGCGCCGAGCGCCTGACGTTCGCCGAACTGGCGGCTCAGCTCGACAACACCGGCGGACCCGTCGTGGCGAGCGCGGCAGTCCAGCCTTCGAGCTACGGCGCCGGTTTCGCGGCACACATCGTCGACGTCGAAGTCGATCCCGAGACCGGCAAGGTCCAGATCCTGCGCTATACGGCCGTGCAGGACGCGGGCAAGGCCATCTATCCGAATTACGTCGCGAGCCAGATGCAGGGCGGCGCCGTCCAGGGCATCGGGTGGGCGCTGAACGAGGAGTACGTCTACGACGCGCAGGGTCGGCTGCTCAACGCCAACTGGCTGGATTACCGCATGCCCGTCAGCCTCGACCTGCCCGCGATCGAGACCATCATCGTCGAGGTGCCCAACCCCGGGCACCCATACGGCGTACGCGGCGTCGGCGAAGCGCCGATCGTACCGCCGGCCGCCGCGGTGGCCAACGCCATCTACCGCGCCACAGGCGTGCGGATGACCGAGCTGCCGATGTCGCCGGGCCGGATCGTCGCGGCGTTGCAGACCAAAGGCGCATAAGCCGTGGCCACCGTCTGGATCCCGGCGCTCATGCGACAACTTACCCGCGGGGAGGCCGCCGTCCGGGCGGATGGCGCAACCGTGCTCGCCGTCATCGACGACCTGGAGACGCGATACCCGGGACTTCGCGCTCGGCTCGTCGAGGGCGACCGGCTCAAGCCAGGCCTGACCGTCGTCGTGGACGGCGAGACCGGGCGGTTGAAACTGCGCCAGCCGGTGCAAGAGACGAGCGAGGTGCATTTCGTGGCGACGTTGAGCGGAGGGTGAGGTCGGGACCACCCCCCTGACCCCCTCCAAAGGACCGCGCACCCGGCGCCTTTGGGCCGAGGAACCTGGCGCGTTCCTTTGGAGGGGGAGCCAGAGGACGCCGGAGCAGCGACGGGGTGAGGTCGCGATCAGGCCCGACGGCGATTGCGGAGGGCTACAACGAGAAGGCCGGCTCAGCGGTAATTGGGCACTTCGGGCTCGTTGTCCGCGCCATATCTTCCAAGCTCAGCCCCTCGCTGCCTCGCTCCCATGCCCTCCGCTCCCGCGCCCCGCTCCCCCGTTCTCCGCACTCCGCTCCCCGCTCCCCGCTCCGCTCTGCGCGCTCTCCGCTACCGGGCTCCCCGCGCCCTTCCTCCGTTGGCCTTCGTTGGCGTCTGGCACGTCAATTGCACAGACCACCCTTCAGGAGCTGCGCGCTGATGGAGCGGCGCGCCTGGAGGAACCCATGGCTGAGACCTTTACCGTCGACAATCTGCGCATCATGATGGGCCTGACGTTCTTCACGTTCGGCCTGATTTCCCTCGGAGCCGGCATGTTCATGCTGATCCGTGGACCCTATCGGCAGGAGGCTCAAGTGCTGGCCGCTCAATCGGCCAAGCTCAGCCAGAAGGCCCTGACCGATGACATCGGCGCGATCGTGGGCAACGCCACCGCCCTGGTGGACGCCGTCAACAACCTGATCCGCACTTCGTCGGGCAACGCGATCGTCCTGGTCGTCGTCGGCGCCCTGTTCGAGGCCGCCGCGTATCGACTGCTGGTTGCGATCTAGCCCGCGCGCCACGTGCACCGGACCACCCTTGCTCTTGAGAGGCGTCATGACCCCCGTTGAAACCATCCTCGCGGCCCTCCCCGAATCGCGCTGGGCGGAAGCCATGCGCCGCCTCAAGCTGGTGCCTGAGCTGTGGGAGGTCGCGCACGAGCCCGACGTCCTCAAGGCCTGGCTTGACTCAGCGTCGACCGAGTTCGAGGCCACCTGGAGGCCCGGTCGCCTGGCGATGCTCGCGTTCGGCGCCCGCTATCCCGAGGTGACCGACGAGCCCGAGGCGTATCTGCTGGGCGACGGCTATGACCAGACCGGCGCGGCGTACGCCGCACTGGCGACGCCGTCGGCCGCGCTCGACCCGATCCGTCACGTGTTACCGGCGGCGCTGGCGTTGCGCCTGCGCGCGACGGCAGCAGCCGATTGGAACGGGATCGCCGTCGAGGCGAGCGCCCAGCCCGAACGCTGGCGTCTGCCGCTGCAGTACGTATGGGGCTTGATCGAGCAACCCACCGCCCTGCTCGACGCGCTGCTGAACGCCACGCTCGAGTCGGCGGCCGTCGCCGGTTTCGTGGTCGCCGCCAATCTCTCGCCGGCCGGCATCGTCGCGCTGGTTCAGCAATCGGCTCCCGCCTGCCCGGCCAAGCACTGGCTGGCCTTCACCTCCACGCTGCGCGAGCTGGGCGAGCCCGCGCTCGCTGAACAGCTCTGCCGGATGGCTGCGCATTCGTTGCCGGGCCATGACACGCTGGCGCATTCGCTCGACTCGGCCTGGCTGTGGGCCGGCACCGGCGACCTCGGCGCCGCGCAGTCGGCGATCGAGACGGCCTGGAGCCACATCGGCGAAGTCCGCGCACGGCTGGCCGCCTCACGCGGCGATCTGCAGTTCAAGTCCGGTGACATCGACGCCGCGATCGCCAGCTACTCGACCGCGCTCGAGACCGTCGACGATGCCACGTACCGTCTCGGCGCCGCGCGCGCGCATCTCAAGGCCGGCGCGCCCGAAGCGGCGCTCCAGCTCGTGACCGGCGCCATCGACGAAGACCCGGATGCCGCGATCGTCGCCGCGCAGGCGCGGCACGCGCTGGGTCATCGAGACGCCGCGATCGACGCCCTCAACGCGATCCGCTTCGATTTGCCCGTTTCCGCGTCTGCGCTGACATCGGCCTCGCGGCTGGCGCGCGAGCTGGGCGATGTGCGCCTGGCGACGAGGCTGCTCGCCCGCGCGGTGAGCGCCGCCGGCGCGGACGCCGAGCCGCACCTGTTGCAGGCCGAGTGGGCCCGCGACGACGGCGACTGGTCGACGGCCAAACTGGCGGCGCTCGAAGCCGTGGCCGTCGCGCCGCACAACGTCGACGCGCGCGTGCTTTTGGGCGACGCCCTGCTGAACGCCGGGGTCGCGCACGACGCCGTGCCGCACTTCCGCGCCGCGTTGGCGCATGACCCGGCCCGGACCCAGGCCAGCCTCGGGCTCGCCCGGGCCGAACTCGGCCGCGGCGACATCACGCGCGCCCGCGAGGCCGCCGAACGCGTCCTGGCCATCGCGCCCGACACGCATGCCTCGGCCGAGGCCCATGTGATCCTCGGCGAGATCGAGGCCGCGACCTCGCAGGGCGAAGCCGCGTACGAGCACTTCATGCGCGCCGCGCAGCAGCAACCGGGCGCCGCCGCGCCCTGGCGCGCGATCGCGCGGCATCACCTCGTTAACGGCGACCATGATCGCGCCACGGCGGCGCTCGAAGCCGGACGTCAGGCCCTCAAGAACGCGAACACATCGGCGAAGTCGGTGCGCGACAGTCAAGAGACCGAGGCCCGCGCGCTGTTGGCAGATCTTGCCGATCTGTACCAGCAGCAGGGCCAGCCGGCCGAGGCGATCGCCGTGCTCCGCGATGCGGTCACAGTGGACCCGAACGGCCAGGTCGAGTTGCGGCGTCTGGGCACCCTGCTCCGCCGCAACGGCCAGTCGGCCGACGCCACCGAAATCCTGCGCCGGGCCGTCTCGCTCAAGCCGACCGACTGGGAGGCGCAGCACGAGCTCGGCAAGACCCTCGAAGAACTCGGGCTCGACGCCGAGGCCTGCGCGGCGTATCAACAGGCCGCGCTGGCGCAGCCGGACGACGCGACCGTGTATGCGGATCTTGGCCGCATCACGCTCAAGATGCACGGCGCCAAGCAGATCAGCTCCGGTCCGCTGCAGGCCATCGGCGCGCTCTCCGAGGGGCTGCGGCATGCGCCGGAGGATGCCGACACGTATGCCCTGCTTGCCGAGGCGCACCTGCTCAACGGCGACCCCGAGGCCGCGCTGGCCAACTATCGCGAGGCCCTGCACCGCGACCCGACCCGGTCCGACTGGTCGCTCGGCCTCGGCCAGGCGGCCCTCGCGTTGGGCCGCACCGAGATGGCGGTGACGGCGTTGACCGACGCCCGCAACTGCGCGCCGCATAACCTCGCCATCCACGTGGCGCTGACCGAGGCCTACTTGCAGAGCGGTCTGCAGCTCGAGGCGATCTCGAGCGCCGAGGCCGCCCTGCGGCTAGCCGAGAACGACTCACAGGGGCGCGCGCGTCTGGCGAATGCGCTCACGCGCGCCGGCCAGCTGGATCGCGCGCTCCAGGAGTGGCGCGCCGCGATCGAGCTCGAGCCGCGCAATCCGAAACTGCACATCTCGGCCGCGCGCACGCTGCTCAAGATGGGCCGCGTCGAAGAAGCCCGCCAGTCGTTCAATCATGCCCTGGCCTCCGCGCCGGAGTCGGCGGATGCGTACCTCGCGGCCGGCACGGCCATGCTCGACCTGGGCGAAACCGAGGACGCGTATCTGGCGCTCTCGCAGGCCGTCGGTTTGGCGCCGCGACTGACCGCGGCCCATGTCGCCTTCGGCTCAGCCGCGATGAAATTGCGCCGCTACGAAGCCGCGCATGCCGCCTATCAACGCGCCGCCGAGCTCGAGCCCGCGAACGTCGACGCCCTGTCGGAATCCGGAGAAGCGCTGTGGCAGCTGGGCCGGACATCGGCCGCCCTGACGCAGTGGCAGCGCGCGCTGGCCGCCACGCCCACGCACGGTAAGACGCTCGAGCGGCTCGGCCAGGCTTACCTCAAGCTCGAACAACCGGCCGAGGCGCTCCTGGCGCTCGAGGCCGCGCTCGGCGCCGAACCCGACAACGCCGCACTCGCCCGCGAGACCGCGCGCGCGGCGCTGGCCTTCGGCGATCTCGAGCGCGCCGCGCATCACCTAGAGACGGCGCTCGTCGCCGCGCCCGGCGACCCGGACGTGCGCATGTTGCTTGGCGACGTGTACGAACGCCGCGACGACGGCGAGAAGGCCGTGTCGCTCTACCGACAGGCCGTGCGGCTCGCGCCCTCCGACGGGCGTCCGCTCGCGATGCTGGCCGAGGCGCTCGCGCGTGTCGGCGACATCCATGAGGCGGCGACCGAAATGCAACGGGCCGTCGAGCTCAGCCCGGAGGCCCTCGACGTCCAGAAGCGCGCCGGGCGCGTCTTCCTCAAGGCGCGTCGCGCCGATGAGGCCGCCGACGCCTACGCGAAGTGGGTCGAACTGGCCCCGCGCGACGCAGAGGCGCATCTGGCACACGCCGAGGCGCTCGTCGCCGTGGCTGAGCACGCCGAACTGGAAACCCTCTCAGGCCTCCAGCCGCGGGAAGCCGGCGCTTCGGATCTGCATCTGCCGCGGGTCTACAACGCCCTCCAACAAGCTTCGGCCTTTGGCGCCGACCCGCTCCAGGTTCGCTACTGGATGGGCCGCGCGAAGGCAGTGGCGCCCGCTCAGGTGTCGACCGGCGCCGTGGCGACCCCCGACGGCGATGGGCCCAAGGGCGTGATCGTCAGCGACGCCGTGCAGATCCTCGAGGGCATCGCCCAGCAAAAGGGCGGCGCCGTCGATCAGGCGAGCCTGTATCAGGCGCTGGGCATCGCCGAGCGCAAGTCCGGCGACCACGAACGCGCTCGCGGCGCCCTGATGCTGGCGCTCGATCACGGCGCCGACTCGGCCAACATCTCGTTGCAGCTGGGTCTGACCGAGATCGCGGCCGGCGACGTCGCGACGGCCATCACGCACTTCAACCGCGCCATCGCCGACGACGGCGCCAACCCGTACGCGTACTTTCACCTGGCGCGCGCGCTCAAAGCCGCGGACCGGAACGCCGAGGCCGAGGTCATGCTGCAGAAGGCCATCGGGCTGCGGCCCGAGGCAGCCGCCTGGCACCATCAGCTCGGCGGATGGCTGCGGACCGACGGCGAGACTGCCGGCGCGCTCGCGCACTTCCAGCAGGCCGCTCAACTGCAGCCGGCCAACGCCGAGTACAACGCCGACCTGGCCCGCGCCCTCGCCCATGACGGCGACTGGGCCGGCGCCGTCGAGTACCTGGGCCGCGCGGCCCATCACGCCGAGACCGACGCGGCGTTGTGGAGCGAACTCGGCTACGCCCAATACAACCTGGGCGATCACGGCGACGCGGCGCGCAGCTTCGCCAAATCGTTGGGCTTCCATCCGGGCCAGGTGATGGCCATGCTCGGCGCGGCGCGCACCAGTCTCGCGCTGGGCGACCTGCACGGCGCGTTCGCCCGGGCCGAGGCCGCCGTGCGTCTGAACCCGAACGACGCGGCCGCGTTGACCTGCTTGGCCGAGGTCCAATCGGCCCGTGGTGACGCCGATGGCGCCGAGCGCGCCTATCGCGCCGCCGCCGCCAAGTCGCCGGACTCCAGCCCGATCTGGCTCTCGCTGGGCCGCATGAAGCTGGCGCAGGGCCGCGCCCGCGACGCCGCCGACGTGCTAGCCCAGGCCGTGGGTGCCAGCCCGCGATCCGACGAAATCCAGGCCGCCTACGGCGAGGCCCTGCTTGCGGCAAATCAGACCGAGAAGGCCCTGGCGGCCTTCCGCGAGGCACAGTCGCTGGCGCCGCGCAATCCCAAGCATTTGCTGCGGCTCGGCCATTGCTGCCGGCTCGAAGGCCAGCTCGATCAGGCCCTGAGCCACCTGCTCCAGGCCCGGGACCTCGCGCCGCAAAACGACGAGGTTGTGCGCGAACTCGGCCTGGTCTTCGAAGCGCGCAAGCAGTTCGAACGCGCTCTCGAGATGTACCAGGCCGCCGCCGAGCAGGCACCGCGCAGCGCCGTGAACCACCTTCGCGTTGGCGTGGCCTTGAAGCACCTCAAGGACTACCCCGGCTCGGTCTCGGCCCTCGAAAAGGCCGTCCACCTCGACCCCAAGAACCTTGAAGCCGCCCGGCAGCTCGCGGCGGTGACGGCCTTGAATATCGTTCAAGGCGTCCGTCTGTAAAGGCAGGGGAGCGCGGGAGCGTAACACACGCTCTTGCGCTCTTGCGCTCTTGCGCTCCCCGCCCCCTGCGCTCCGTAAGCCCCGGTTGGCAAAAGTAGCCGTCTGGCACGGACCTTGCAGGATGGTCTCCTTGACCGAGGAGATCGCCCATGCGACGTGTCGAATTGCTGCAACTGACGGAAGCTGCGCTGGCCCATAGCCAGACCGACTATGCCCTGAAGACCATCCGGGCCTATCTGATGGAATGGCCCGGCGACCTGGCCGCCCAGGCCCTGCTCGCCCGCGCCTACCTGGCCGACGGCAACGTCCGGCGCGCGATCCGGCTGCTTCAGACCATCGTCGCCATCGACCCCGAGGACTCGGCGACCCAGCGGCTGTTGGCCGAGGCGCTGGCGGATGGCGACCGCAACGGGGCCGAGGCCGCGGCGGCCAGCGCGCACGTCGTCGACGGTCGCGGCGGCCTGCCCAAGCAGGCTCTGCCGATGTGGTCGATCTCGGCCCGCGCCGCCTTCACCGTCAACGCCGCCAGCCGTGTCAGTGGGGTCGCGCCGCGCACAGCGCCTCACAACGTCGATGCCGACCAGCCCCTGCCCGCGCTCCAGCATCTCGTTGGGCTATGGCGGAGCAAGAGCTGGGAACTCGCCCGTCCGCTCGCCGAGCAGTATGCGGCCCGATGGCCGCAGGTCGTGGCCTTCAAGTTGTGTCTGGCCGAATGCCGGATGGCCGCTGGCGATCACGCCCCCGCGATCGATCTGCTTCACGAAGCCGCCGCGCACGATATGGGCGGCCAGGTCGCCGAACGGCACCTGGGCGCCGAGCACGCCTACAAGGCGCTGTGGCCGACGCAGATGGGCGCCGACGTGCCCGGGCCCCTGCCGGCCGCGCTCGTCACCGGCATGGGTCTCAATCGGCTCAAGACCGGCGCGCCCAAACGCGTCATGCCCAAGACCGGGATCCTCGGAGCCGACCTGCTCGACATCCAGAACCAGCTAGACGGCATCGCCGACAAGCTCGGCCTGAAAGCCCGCAAGTCGACGAGCGAAGATCTGTACCTGCTGATCTCGAGCCGTCAGCAGCTCGCGCTGCATTACGGCGGCGCCGGGCAACAGGCCATCGACGAGGCCATGCGCACGCTGGCCTCGACGCAGCAGCAACTCAAGCCCGCGATCCTGTACATCGACGACGCGGACAGCGCCAGGGCCTTCGGCGTGACGCCGGTCGATCCGCGCAACGCCTGGGCGATCAAGCACCTGATCGGTGAAGTCGCCGCGTCTCAGAAGGCAAAGGGCCGCAAGATCGGCGCGCTGCTGATCGTCGGTGGGCCCGAGATCGTGCCGTTCCACCACCTGCCTAACCCGACGGACGACGCCGATGCCGACGTGCCGTCCGACAACCCGTACGCGTCGAGCGACGACAACTATTTCGCGCCCGAGTGGCCGATCGGCCGACTGCCCAGCGGCGGCGGCAACGATGTCGGACCGCTGCTGCGGTGTCTCAAGCGCGCGGTCTCGGTCCATGCGCGCAAGGCGGTCAAGCGCCAGTTGACGTGGTGGGAGCAGTTGCTGCAGAGCGTGCGCCGTCTGTGGTCGCAGGCGAGCACGATCCGGCCGGCCGCGAGCTTCGGTTACTCGGCCAACATCTGGCGCAAGGCCTCGGCCGCCGTGTTCGACCTGATCGGCGACCCCGGCCAGCTGCAGACCAGCCCGCCGAGCACGTCGTCGCAGCTCCCGGCCGAGGGCCTGGCCCCGGCACGGCTGTCGTACTTCAACCTGCACGGCATCGAAGACGGACCCGAGTGGTTCGGCCAGCGCGCGCCCGAGGATCCGACGGCGCTGCCCGAATACCCGGTGGCACTGCGCCCGGCCGACGTGACCAACCACGGTCGCGCGCCGCAGATCGTCTTCAGCGAGGCCTGCTACGGCGCCAACATCTTCAACAAGGGCACTGTCGACGAGGCGCTGTGTCTGCGCTTCCTCGACAGCGGCACGCGCGCGATCGTCGGTTCGACCAAGATCGCGTACGGCTCGGTCAGCACGCCGCTCATCGGCGCCGACCTGCTTGGACGGTATTTCTGGCAGCACCTGACCGCGGGTCTTCCGATCGGCGAAGCGCTGCGCCTCGCCAAGCTGGCCACGGCCCAGGACATGATCCAACGCCAGGGTGCGCTCGACGGCGAGGACCAGAAGACCCTGATCTCGTTTGTGCTCTATGGGGATCCACTTGTGACCGCGGCCGGCAAGGTCAACGACACGGCGGCCAAGGAAGCCAAGCGGCGCGCGCTGCAGTTCACGGCCGCGACACCCGAGATCACGCTGGCCGAAACCACGTCGACCGAGACGCTCGCGCCACAGACGTTGGCCGAGGTCAAGAGCGTCGTCGCCCAGTACCTACCGGGCATGGAGGACGCCGAGGTCCGCGCCGCGCGCGCGCGCGTTCTGCCCGTCGGCGCCAAGGCAACCGGCGGCGGGCGCTCGACCGTCGTGACGCTCTCGAAGGTGATCCACGGCAAGCGCTACGCGCACCCGCACTACGCCCGCGCCACGCTCGACGGCCAGGGCAAGGTGATCAAGCTGGCAATCTCACGCTAATTGCCGAATGCTGATGGCTGATTGCTGATTGGAGCCCAATCAACAATCAGCCATCGACAATCAGCAATAGGAAGTGTCTCATGACCACAATCGGCTTTCACTACTACCCGGATGATCTTCACTACCGGACGCACGACCTGCAGGCGTGGCTCCCGGAGCTGCGCGGATTGGGCGCGCGGTGGCTGACGGTGGTCGGCTCGCTGACGCGGGCCGTGCCCGAGCCGTTCCTGCGCGGTCTGCGCGAGAACGACATCGAGCCCATCGTGCTCATCCCGGCCGGGCCGGTGCGCGCGCTGGATGCCGCCGCGCTGGCGCCGTTGTTCAACAGCTACGCGCGCTGGGGCGTCAAATACGTCAGCGTGTTCGCCGAACCGAACGCGCGCTCCTCGTGGTCGCCGAGCGACTGGTCGAAGACCGGCATCGTCGATCGCTTCGTCGAGATCATGGCGCCGATCTGGCGCGCCCAACACGCGGCCGGGCTCACGCCGGTGTTCCCGGCGCTCAAGGCCGGCGGCGAGTACTGGGACACGGCCTTCCTCGAGGCCGCGCTGGTCGGGCTGCAGCGCCGCAACCAGCATGAGTTGCTCAACAACCTGGCGTTTGCGCTCAACACCTGGACCTTCAACCGGCCCGTGGCGTACGGCGCCGGCGGCCCGGCCAAGTGGCCCGGCGCGCGTCCGTACCTGACCACCCCCGGCGTCGAAGACCAGCGCGGCTTCCACGTCTTCGACTGGTACAACGCGATCTTCGACCAGCACCTCGGCGAACGCCGGCCGTTGATCAGCCTGGCCGGCGGCCCGCGGCTTGGCGACCAAACCGACCCAGCCCTACCTTCCGTGAACGAGGCGCGGCACGCGTCTTGCACTAAAGAGATCATGGCGCTGGTGAACGACAACCAGCTGCCGGCGAACCTTATCAACCTCAACTTCTGGCTGCTGACGGCCGACGCCGCCAGCCCCTTCGCCCGCGAGGCCTGGTTCAAGCCCGACGGCGGCACGCTTGCCGCGACGGCGGTCCTTCGCAGCGAGGCCGGCGCGGCCCAGGTCGATCCGGCGCCGGCGCTCGCAAACGGCGCCCTGACACCGGGCAGCGCCGCGCACGAGCTGCTGATGCGGCTTCGCTCGGTCCCGGCGGGCGCGAAGGGCATGGGCCCGGGCGTGCACAAGGTGACGACCGCGGTCGAAGCGCGCCCGCTGCGCCACTACCTGCTTCTGCCGACTTTCGAATGGGGCGTGAGCGAGTGGCATTGGGCGGCGGCGCTCGACGTGGTCCGCGCCCACCAGCCCACGGTCGGGTTCTCGCCCGATGAGGCCGGGCTGGCCGCGAAGGTGACGATCCTGGGCAACGAACAGGGCATCAGCACGGAAGTTGAAACGCAGTTGCGGGAACGCGGTTGCGAGGTTGAGCGAGTGGCTGTCGGTCGGTAAACGTTGGACGAGATCGAGGGAGAGACCATGAACACACCCAGCACCGTGATCAAGATCTTTGGGCTCGGCGGCGGCGGCTCGAATGCCGTCAATCGCATGATCGACATCGGGCTCGAGGGCGTCGAATATATCGCCGCCAACACCGACGCCCAGGCGCTCAAGCTCAGCCAGGCCGCGACCAAGATCCAGATCGGACCCAAGCTCACCAAGGGGCTTGGCGCCGGCGGACGCTGGGAGATCGGCCGTGAGGCCGCGCTGGAGAGCCGCAATGAGATCCGCAAATCGCTCGAAGGCGCCGACGTGGTCTTCCTGACCTGCGGCATGGGCGGCGGCACCGGCACTGGCGCGATCTCGGTCACTGCCGAGATCGCCAAGGCGATGGGCATCCTGACGGTCGCGATCGTCACCACGCCGTTCTCGTTCGAAGCCAGCCGGCGGCGCGCGAACTCCGAAGCCGGGCTGGAGGCGTTGCGCCCGAATGTCGATACCCTGATCCAGGTCAGCAACGACAAGCTGCTCGGCCTGGTCGGCCGCAACGTTCCGTTCGAAACCGCTCTGCGCGTCGCCGACGAAGTGCTGCGCCAGGGCGTGCAGGGCCTGACCGAGATGATCACGCGGCCCGGCCTGATCAACGTCGACTTCAACAACGTCCGCACGATCATGCAGGGCGCCGGCAACGCGATGATGGCCATCGGCCAGGGCAAGGGCGAGAACAAGGCCGCCGACGCGATCCACCAGGCGCTGCACATGCCGTTGCTCGACCTGCCGACTCTGCAAGACGCGCGCGGCGTGCTCCTGCACTTCACAGGCGGCGACGACCTCAGCCTGTTCGAAGTCAGCCAGGCCGGCGAGCAGATCCGCAAGGCCGCTCCGGATGCCGACATCGTCTTCGGCGCGTCGATGGATGCGTCGATGCAGGGCAAGGCCCAGGTCATCCTGATCGCCACCGGCTTCACCCAGCGCGCGCCCGAAGCGCGGCCGCTGCCCGTGATCGCGGCCATGCCGGCGCAGTCTGAGGCTGAGCAGGCGCCGGTCAGCGAGCCGAGCGTCGAAGCCAAGCCCGCGCCGCGCGTCAACCTGGCTCAGGCGCTCTTCAGCCAGGCCATGTCGGCCGAGCCGAAAACCGAGAGCTTCGTGGCCCAGGAGGTCACGGTCAACCCGAACAACCTCGACATCCCGGCCTTTCTGCGCCGCCGCCGTTCGATCGGCGACCTCAAGGGCTGAGTTGCCTGATCAGGAGACGAGGTGCCCCATGTCACTGTCCAGCAGCCAGATCGACTCGATCGCCAAGCAGGTCTATCGCCAGTTCCCGGAAGTCAAGGGCGCGGCGCCTGCCATCGCGTCGATGTCGGCCAAGACGCCCGGCGCTGCCGAGCGCTTCGTGCTGACGTTCAAAGGCAAGGGCATGGGCCCCGGTGGTCGCACCATCCCGCGGATCGTGCGCGTCGTGACTGACCCGCGCGGCGCCGTGCTCAAGATGAGCACGTCAAGGTAGTGGACGAAGGCGTGATTGGGAAATCAGGTGATTGAGATGATGGTCAACGAGATGGTGGGTCAACTGCAACGCGCGATTCCGTTGGAAGTCAAAGAAGCGCTGGATCAGGCTCAACTGGTGGTCCTGCGTCAGATCGTCAAGTTCAATCAGGCGACCGCGAAGGCGTGCCGGTGGGCGCGCCCGATGGCCGCGTACTGGTGGATGCCCGTGGCCGGATTGGCCGTCGGGATCGTCGCCGGGGTCGCCAGCCGACTGGCGAGCTGAGCACGCTGAAGCGCTCGGATCGTCACACACCGAAGAGGAAGCTATGCTCGACAACGCCTATGTGGTCACCCGCACGCCGACTGAGTTGATGGAGCGCCAGGTCAAGGTGCTCGAGCAGTCGGTCCTGGCCCATCAGACCCAGCAAGCTCGCATCGAGGAGACGCTTGAGTATCTCAAGCTCTCGAATC
>JBGAJV010000118.1:0-7244 GCA_044224715.1 Anaerolineales bacterium
ACCCCGTTTTTCGCCATGTATTCCCGTTGGCGGCTGAACAGCTACGATTGCTGACTGAAAGCCAATCAACAATCAGCAATTGGCTTCTTCGCATTCTCGATGAAGGCTCTCACCTTGGCGTGGTCTTTCCTGCCCGGTGTGGCCTCGACCCCGGAGGCGACGTCGACGCCCCAGGGTCGCACGCGCGCGACGGCGGCGGCGACGTTGTCGGCCGTCAGACCGCCGGCGAGAAGCAGTTGATGACGCCGCGCCAGCGCGGCCGCGCCGTCCCAGTCGCCGGTCTGGCCCGTGCCCCCGAACTTGCCGGCCACGGCCGCGTCGACCAGGAACGCCGGTGTGCCGGGGCCGGCTTCGGCGAACGCGGCCTGATCGTAGCCGTTGCCGCGAAACGCCTTGTAGGCCCGGCCACCGAGCGCCTGCAACACGTCGATGCCTTCATCGCCATGCAACTGCGCCAGGTCAAGCCCGCACGCATCGAGCACGTTGGCCACCTCGTTCGGCGGCGTGTTCACGAACAGCCCGACGAGGCGCGGGGCGCCCTCGCGGCGATCCGCCGCCGTCAAGTCGCCCCGCAACGCCTTCACGATCTCGGCACACCGCTCCGGCGCGATATAACGCGGGCTGGGCGGGTAGAACGTGAACCCGAGCAGGTCCGCCCCGGCGTCGCAGGCGGCGCGCGCGTCTTCGAGATTGGTCAGGCCGCAGATCTTGACGAACATAGTCCTGTAGTCAAAAAGCCGAGTAGTCTTGTAGTCAAGTGGTCGGCTACCCGACTACTTGACTACAAGACTACCTGACTAACCGACTAGCTCCTTCACTTTCGCGCCAATGTCTCCGGCAGTGACGAGCGCCTCGCCGACGAGGATGGCATCGATGCCGGCTGCCGCGACCTCGGCCACGTGTTCGGCCGTGAAGATGCCCGATTCGCTGACCATGGCGATCTCGGCCGGCACCTGAGCACGCAACTCGAGCGCGGTCTGCCGGCGCACCTCGAAGGTGTGCAGGTTGCGATTGTTCACGCCGAGCAGTTGCAGCCCCGGGATGCGCAGCGCGCGGTCGACCTCGTCGGCCGCGTGCGCCTCGACCAGGGCCGTCAGACCCAGATCGCGGGCCAGCGCATGCAGGTCGAGCAGCATCGCATCGTCGAGCGCGGCGACGATCAGCAGGATCGCGTCGGCGCCGGCCGCCCGTGCCTCGTAGAGTTGCACCGGCGCGAGCATGAAGTCCTTGCGTAGCAGCGGCACGGCGATCCGATGCTCGAAGCGAAGCGCCTTCAGATAATCCAGACGACCGAGGAAAAAGCGCTCGTCGGTCAGCACGGAGAGCGCGGCGGCGCCGTTGTCGACGTAGATGCGGGCGATGTCGGCCACGTCGAGCCCGGGCGCCAGCACGCCACGTGAGGGCGAGGCCTTTTTGATCTCGGCGATCAAGCGGACTGGCGCAGCGGCGCCGGCCGGGCGGACTGGCGCAGTGGCGCCAGCCGGGCGGACTGGCGCAGTGGCGCCAGCCGGGCGGACTGGCACCGCAACGCCGGGCTGGCGTCTCACCGCGGCGAGGAAGTCACGGGTCGGCGGCGCATCGGCCGCGCGCGCCTGCTCGTCGGCCAGGCTCAGCCGCGCGATCTCCGTGCGTTTGTGGTCGAGTATTTCGAGAAGTCGAGACATAGCGTTATTGCTGATTGCTGATTGCTGATTTCTGATTGCTGATTGGTTCTCAATCAACAATCAATAATCAGCAATCAGCCATCCTTTATGGCGCGTTGACGCTGTTGCTGAACTCGACCAGGGCCTGCATCTTCGACAGCGCGGCCCCGGAACCGAGCGAGTCGCGGGCCTCGGCCAGGCCGGTCTTCAGATCACCGGTGGTGGCCGAGAGCGCGGCGGCGGCGTTGAGCAGGACGGCATCGCGCAGGGCCTGAGAGCTGTTGCCGCCGAGGACGGCGCGCATCAGGACCGCATTCTCGTCGGGCGTGCCGCCAGCCAGGTCCGAGATCGGCGCGTGGGTCAGCCCAAGCGCGAGCGGGTCGATGACGTAGGTCGACACCGTGCCGTCGCGCAGCGCGCTGACGCGGGTCGGGCCGGCCAGGTTGAATTCGTCGGCGCCGCCCGCGCCGTGGATGACCATGGCGGCGTGGCTGCCCAGCTCGCCAAGCACGCGCGCGATCGGCTCGGTCAACGAATCGCTGAACACACCCATCAGCTGCACCTCGGCCCCGGCCGGGTTGGTCAGCGGACCAAGCAGATTGAAGATCGTGCGCTGGCCGAGCTCGGCGCGGATCGGGCCGACGTGTCTCATGGCCGGATGGAATTTCTGGGCGAACATGAAACCGATGCCGACCTCGTCGATCGCGCGTCCGACGTGCTCGGCCGATAGGTCGAGGCTGAGACCGAGCGCCTTGAGCACGTCGGCGCTGCCGCACTTGCTCGACGCGGCACGGTTGCCGTGCTTGGCCACCTTGCGCCCGGCGCCGGCGATGACGAAGGCCGCGGCCGTCGACAGGTTGAAGGTGTGTGTGCCGTCGCCGCCGGTGCCGGCCGTGTCGAACAGCGGCCGGCTGGCGCTCGAGACGGGCACCTTGACGCCGTGGGCGCGCATCGCGCGCGCCGCGCCCGTGATCTCGTCGACGGTTTCGCCCTTCATGCGCAGCGCCGTCAGAAAGGCGCCCATCAACGCGGGCGTCGCAGTGCCGCTCATGATTTCGTCGATCGCGGATTCGGCCTCCGCCGCCGTCAGATCCTGACGGTGCACGGCCTTCGCGTACAGTTCTTTCAACATGCTGTGCTCCTTTGCCCCGCATTGGCAGAGGGGTCGAAAACCGTTGACTCCGGTGTCGACTGCCTCCTACGCGACGCCGTCATGCCATCTCCAGGAAATTCTTGAGGATCAGTTTGCCGTGTTGGGTCAGGATCGACTCCGGGTGAAACTGCACGCCGAAGGTTTTGTGTTCGCGGTGCTGCAGACCCATCACCTCGCCGTCGGCCGTGAAGGCCGTCACCTCGAGGGCCTCGGGCACCGGCTCGAACACGACGAGCGAGTGGTAGCGCGTGGCCTCGAACGGCGACGGGACACCCTCGAAAAGGCCTGTGCCGTGGTGGAAGATCCGCGAGGTCTTGCCATGCATCAGCCGCGGGGCGCGGTCGACCTTGCCGCCGTAGACGGCGCCCAGGCACTGATGCCCAAGACAGACGCCGAAGACCGGGATGCGGCCCGAGAAACGCAAGATGGCGTCCCCCGAAACCCCGCCGTCGGTCGGGGTGCCCGGCCCAGGCGAGATCACGAGATGAGTTGGAGCGAACGCGACCAACTCATCGACGGTCACCTGGTCGTTGCGAAAGACGCGCACATCGGCGCCCAGCTCGCCGAAGTATTGGACGAGGTTGTAGGTGAAGGAGTCGTAGTTGTCGATCAGGGCCAGCATGTCAGTACCCCCGCACCGCCGGCCCGGCCGGTCGGATCATCTCGGTGACGTAGGCCAGTCCCATCGCATCGCGCACCTGGCGCATGGTCTCGCGTGCCTCGGTCTGCATCCGGCGCGTGCCCTCGGCCAGGATCTCGTGGGTCAAGGCCGGGCGGGCCAGATAGAAAGCCCGGCGCTCGCGCAGCGGCTCGAGGAAGGCGTTCAGCGCCGCCGCCAGCTTCGCCTTGACCTCGACGTCGCCGACGCGACCGGCGCGATACCGCGTCTTGAGGTCGTCGACCTCGGCCATGTCCGGGTTGAAGATCTCGTGGTACGCGAAGACCGGGTTGCCCTCGACCGTGCCCGGATCGGTCGCGCGCAGCCGCTTCGGGTCTGTGTACATCATCTTGACCTTGGCCTCGACCGTGGCGGCGTCGTCCGAGAGGTAGATGGCGTTATCGAGACTCTTGCTCATCTTGGCCTTGCCGTCGGTGCCGATCAGAGTCGGCACGTCGCCGATCAGGGCCTGCGGCTCGGGGAACACCTCCCCGTAGAGCAGGTTGAAGCGCCGCGCGATCTCGCGCGCCAGCTCGACGTGGGCCTGGTTGTCCTTGCCGACCGGCACGACCTCGGCCCGCGGCAGCAGGATGTCGGCGGCCTGAAGCACGGGGTAGCCCAACAGACCGAACGGCATCGCGTCGAGATCGGCGTCGCGCACCATGTCCTTCAGGCTCGGCAGGCGCTCGAGCCGCGGCACGGTGACCAGCATCTCGAAGAGCAGGTTGAGTTCGTAGGTCTCGGCGATCGCGGATTGGACGAACAGTGTGCTGCGCTCCGGGTCGATGCCGACCGAGAGATAGTCGAGCACCATCTCGCTGATGAAGCCCGGGATCTCGCGCACGAAGTTGCGCTGCGGGCGCGTGGTCAGCGTGTGCAGGTCCGCGATGATGAAGTACGACGCGTACTCGTCCTGCAGACGCACGCGGTTCTTGAGGCTGCCGACGTAGTGTCCGAGGTGCAGGCGGCCGGTCGGGCGGTCGCCGGTGAGGAGTCGGGGTTTGGTCATTCGTCTCTCATCCTTCCGCCGCTTCGACCGCCTTCATCACGGCCTTGGCCTTGTTGACGCTTTCCTGGTATTCGGTCGCCGGATCCGAATCCGCCACGATCCCGGCGCCGGCCTGGACGCTCACGCGCTTGCCGTGGCAGACCAGGGTGCGGATGGCGATGCAGGTGTCCATCGCGCCGCCGTACGAGAAATAGCCGATCGCGCCGCCGTACGGGCCGCGCGGGTTGCCCTCGAGTTCGGCGATGATCTCGCAGGCGCGCACCTTCGGCGCGCCGCTGAGCGTGCCGGCCGGGAAGGTGGCGCGCAGCAGGTCGAAGGCCGTCAGCCCGGGCCGCAACATGCCCTTGACCGACGAGACGATGTGCATGACGTGCGAGTAGTGCTCGACGACGAAGAAATCCGGCACCGAGACCGACCCGTACTCGGACACCCGTCCGATGTCGTTGCGCCCGAGGTCGATCAACATGACGTGTTCAGCCCGCTCTTTCGGATCGGCCAGCAGCTCCTGCTCGAGCCGATCGTCCTCGGCCGGCGTCTTGCCGCGCGGCCGGGTGCCCGCGATCGGCCGAACCGAGGCGCGCGGCCCGGCGTCGGTCGGCTCGAGCCGGGTCATCATCTCGGGCGACGCGCCGACCAGCACCAACGGCTCCTCGGCTCCGCCGTCACCGGCCATCTCCCCGAACTCGAAGTAGAACATGTAGGGCGATGGGTTGAGCCGGCGTAGCGCGCGATACACCTGGAAGGGCTCGGCCTTGAGCGCGCGGCTGAAGCGCTGCGAGAGCACGACCTGGAAGATGTCGCCGGCGGCGATGTATTCCTTGGCCGCGCGCACCATCTCCTCGAACGCCGGCTGGCTCAGGTTGCTCTCGAACGGCGCCGGCCCCGCGCCGTTGGTCGTCGTGCGCGGCTGCTCGGACAGCGGCTGGCGCAGCCGCGCCTCGAGGTCATCGAGCCGCGCGGTCGCCGCTGCTGTGTCGCCGTCGAGCGCATGCGTGAGCAGCAGCAGGCTCGAGCGCGCGTGGTCGAAGGCGACCAGCGTGTCGGTGTGCAGGAAGATCGAGTCGGGCAGGGCGCCCTGGTCGAGATGGCTATCGAGCACGGGCTCGAAGTGCCGCAGGGTCTCAAACCCGAGATAGCCGACCAGCCCGCCGGCAAAACGCGGCAGACCCTCGATGTCGACCGGCGGAACGGCCGCCATCTCGGCCTGGAGCGCGTGGAGGAAGTCCTGGCCGGCTTCGGCCAGCACGTCGACCTGCCCGGCGCTGGCGCCGCTCAACGTCTCGCGCGTCAGGGTCTTGCCGCGCAGCACGTAGCGCGCTCGCGGCGCGACGCCGATGAATGAATAGCGCGCGACACGTTCGCCGCCTTCGACGGATTCGAGCAGGAAGGATGGGCCAGCGCCGCGCAGCTTGAGGTACGCGCTGGCCGGCGTCTCGAGGTCGGCCGGCAACTCGCGCGTCAGCGGGCGCAGCGCCACGGGGGATTTCGGGAGCATGACACCTCCGGACATTGGGCAATTGGGTGAAGTGTGATTGGGCGAGCGACAATCGCCCAATCTCACGACGACTCAATCACCAAATGCAAAAGCTCCTCGCCTGTTGGGACGGAGGAGCTTTCCGTGGTGCCACCCAAGTTCTGAAGCTGGTAGCCCTTAACAAAAAAACCTGTTGTGATGACAACAGGTCGTTGGCCAGCCTCACTTTGCGGCGACGCTGGCTTGTGGGCCATTAATCGCCTCAGCCCGATAACGGTGGCCGATCCGGCGCAGGCTATTGGGCGTTACCGCCGTTCGCTGCGCAACTCGGAGGTCCATTCCACGTCGCTCCACGGACCGGGCTTCCACCAAATCGCCCGGCTCTCTGGCCGCTTCACGCCGTGTACTCGTCCTCGTCAGCGTCTTTATTTCTGTGTGGCTGAATTGATATCACGAAAGGCATGGCTGAGTCAAGACTCTCCCTTCAAATTGATCGACAGACCTGGTCAGATCCGCGTCATTTGCGAAGAAAAGGCTGAACTCCAGCGCGTTGACGCACCGTCGTTACCGCCAGTATAGGATCGCGGCATCGATAGGCAACGGTAATCGGCCGATGGCTTGCCAGGTCGTCGTGTCGTAAAGCACGAACCCCTGCTCATCGGCCAGCGGGCGATAGATCTCGTGGACGATGGCCTGACGCCCGTCGGGGCTGAAGACGACCACATCGCCCATCAACGTGTCGGCCATTTGCCCATCCGCTACGCGCACCGGTCTCTGCCCGCTTTGATAATCCGACTCATCGAAGAGCAGGATCCACGTGCCATCCGGCGTCCATCGGCCCGGATGGTAATAGAACTCCCGCCCCTCTGAGATCAAGGGTTCGTTGGCGATGTACCGCACCGCACCGGTGGCAAGATCGATGAGGAGGACGGATTGGCCCAGATTGTCCGTGGTCCAATGGCTGATCACGCGCGCGGCGATCGTGCCACCGTCGGGCGACAGCAGCGGGTTCAAGATCCTCGCACCGATGGGGAGGGCGTCGCCGAGGTCGATCTGACGCGGCTCGGCTTCCGCGAGCCTGCGCAGCATGATCCGACCCTCCTGGAGATACACCACGGTGTCGCCGTCGCGTCCGAGGTCGAATTCGGCCATGAAGTCCATCGGGCCTGTGAGCGTTTGCTGCGCACTGCCATCAGTCTGAATGACCGCCGCGAATGTGGGTGGCAAATCAAGGTTACCGGGCGGCGTGCCCTCTTCGCGGAAGAGATACCCGATCGAGCCGGGTCGCTCGGGCCACCAGCGCCCGC
>JBGAJV010000044.1:0-50714 GCA_044224715.1 Anaerolineales bacterium
CATCGACCACCCCGTTTTCGCCCAACCAAATGCACCGACTGTCCGGAAACCGTTCAACGATTCCGCGAGGTGGCGAAGGCGCGGGCCTGGCTGATCACATGACCGAGCGTCTCGCCTTCGAAGGCCAGCGACAGCGCGCCCAGGATCATCATCAGGCCGTAATTGGAGAAGTGGTGGACGACCGAGAAGCCCACGGCGACCTCGTGTTCGACGTGGAAGACGCTGAGCGCGAGCACCACGGCCGCCTGCCAGACGCCGATGCTGCCCGGCGCGGACGGGATCGCGATGCCCAGCCCCGAGACGACCAGCACGAAATAGCCTTCATAGGGCGTCGCCTCCGGCAGGAAGGCGCGCAGCAGGAGCCAGGCGCTCAGCCCCGCGCACACCCAGGCCAGGCCCGACCAGAACGCTGCCGTCAGGAAGCGCCGCGGGTCGCGCAGCACCGAGAGCCCGTCGATCATCTCGCCGATGCGCCGCTCGACCATGGCGCCCAGCGACCCAAAACGTCCGAACACGAGATGGATCACCCGGGTCGCCAGCTCGCGGCTGCGCGCCAGGAAGAACAGACCGCCAAAGCTGACCAGCGCCACCACGAAGAAGATGATCACGGCGCGCTGCGCCCAATCCAGCCCCAGCACGAGCGGCAAGAAGGCCGCGGCCATGCCGACCAGCAAGCACAGGTCGATCAGGCGCTCGACCGCGACCGACGTGATCACCCGCAACGGGCTGCTGCGCTGTTGGCGCGCGATGAGCAGCGCGCGCCCGACCTCGCCCAGCCGCAGCGGCAAGAGGTTGTTGATCAGGTAGCCGATGTTGAGCGCGGAGAGCACGCGTTGGAACGCCAGGCCCGGCCCGAGGATGTTCTGCCAGCTCCGCGCGCGCCCGCACTGCCCGATCAGGATCAGTCCGAGCGCCGGCGGCAGATACCAGTAGTTGGCGTGTTGCAGGGTGACGAGCAGCTGGACCAAGTCGACGTTCCAAAAGACGAGAACCAGCGCGAGCAGGCTGATGCCGATGCCGACCCCCCACTGCAAGATCGCGGCTCGCGGCCGGCCGGCCCCGGAGGGGGTCGCGGTCGACTGCGCCTCGGCCCCCGACTCGCGATCGACGCCATACGACGAAGGCCCGCCTTCCGGCGTCTGGCCCCGGGCCTCAACGTCGTTCGTCGCCGCTTGTTCGTCCGTCGTCATGCGTCCTTCGTCCAACAGTATCGGTGGTTCGCCATCTACCGTCTGCGGTCAGTCGCCCAGCTTGAGGACGGCCATGAAGGCCTCCTGCGGGATCTCGACCTGGCCGACCATCTTCATCCGCCGCTTGCCCTTCTTTTGCTTCTCGAGCAGCTTCTTCTTGCGGCTGATGTCGCCGCCGTAGCATTTGGCGAGCACGTCCTTGCGGATGGCGCGGACGTTGGCGCGGCTGATGATGCGCCCGCCGGCGGCGGCCTGGATCGGCACCGCGAATTGCTGGGCCGGGATCAGCTCCTTGAGCTTGGTCACCAGCAATTGCCCCTTGCTGTAGGCTTCGTCTTTGTGAACGATCATGGCCAGCGCGTCGACCGGGTCATCGTTGACGAGCACGTCGAGCTTGACCAGCGGCTGCTCACGGTAGGCGTGGAAGTGATAGTCGAGCGAGGCGTAGCCGCGCGTGCGCGACTTGAGCTGATCATAGAAATCGATGATCAACTCGGCCAGCGGCAGATCGAACTTGAGCAGCACGCGCCCGGGCGCCGGGTATTCCTGCTCGACGAACTGGCCACGCTTGTTGGTCACCAGTTCCATGACTGTGCCGTAATAGGTCTCGGGCGTGAAGACCTCGATGCGCATCCACGGCTCGCCGATGCGCTCGATCTTGCTCGGGTCGGGGAGATCGGCCGGGCTGTCGATGCGGATCGTCTCACCGTTGGTCAGCACGACCTCGTACTCCACGGACGGCGCCGTGGCGATCAGGTTCAGATCGTACTCGCGCTCGAGCCGCTCCTGGACGATATCCATGTGGAACAGGCCGAGGAAGCCGCAGCGGAAACCGAAGTTCAGCGCCTGGGACGACTCGGGCTCGTAGGTCAGCGACGCGTCGTTGAGCTGCAGGCGTTCGAGCGCCTCCTTGAGATTGGCGTAGTCCTCGCCCTCGACCGGGTACATGCCGGCGAAGACCATGGGCTTGGCGCGCTTGTAGCCCGGCAGCGGCTCGGCGGCGGGCCGGGTCGCCAGGGTCAGCGTGTCGCCGACGCGGCATTCCTGGATCGTCTTGAGCCCGGTGGCCACATAGCCGACCTCGCCGGCCTCGAGCGCGCCGGTGGGCTGCATGCGCGGCGAGAAGACCCCGATCTCGATCGGCCCGCCCTTGGCGGTCGAGGCCATCAGCTGGAACGTGTCGTTCATCGAGATCGCGCCGTCGATGACGCGAACATAGGCGACCACGCCTTTGTACGAGTCGTAGTGCGAGTCGAAGATCAGGGCGCGCAGCGGCTCGGCGCGCGACGCTTTCGGCGCCGGCACCTTGCGCACCACGGCCTCGAGGATGGCGGCCACGTTCGTGCCGTCCTTGGCCGAGATCGGGATCACATCGTCGAGCGAGCCGCCGAGCAGGTTGACGACCTCTTCGGCGACTTCGTCGGGCCGAGCGGAAGGCAGGTCGATCTTGTTGATGACCGGGATGACTTCCAGGCCGGCGTTGATCGCGAGATAAAGGTTCGCCAGCGTCTGGGCCTCGATGCCCTGCGTGGCGTCGACGACGAGCAGCGCGCCTTCGCATGCTGCCAGGGCGCGGCTGACCTCATAGCCGAAGTCCACGTGCCCGGGGGTGTCGATCAGGTTGAGCTCGTACTCGACCCCGTCGGCCGCGACGTGGCGCATGCGCACCGCCGAGGCCTTGATCGTCACGCCCTTTTCGCGCTCGAGATCCATGCTATCGAGCACCTGGGCCTGCATCTCGCGGTCCGAGATCGTGCCGGTGAGCTGCAAGAGACGATCGGCCAGCGTCGATTTGCCGTGGTCGATATGAGCGATGATGCAGAAGTTGCGTATCCGTGATGCGTCCATGTCGTGACAACAGAAACGCGAGAGTGTGGGCTCCCGCGCCGGCGCTTATTGTATCCCGGTATCGCGGGCTCAGGGTCCCCAGCGCACCAGACAATCGAGCCGGATCTCGTACTCGGGCGCAACCTGGCGAACCGCCCAAAGCCGATCCATGGTCAGTTCGAAAGTCGCCGACTCCCAACGGAATTCCGTAAAGCCAAGCGTGCGCGTTTCGGGGGTGTACACCCAGGTGCCGGTCATCACGCCGCCGCTCGGAGGCTGGTACCCGTAGATCGCCTCCCCCGTCGTCAGCAGCGTGATCACGTCCGTCGTCCAGATCACGCCGGAGTCGTATTCGACGCAGTCATAGACGCCCGCCGGCGCTGCAGGGCCGTAGATCACCGGCAAATACTGACGCAAACCCGGCGTCTGCCCCGCGGCGGGGCGAGAGAGGAAGAGCCACGGCGTCGCCACGGCCGCGGCCGCAACACACGCCAGTCCCACCCGCAGTAGTCGTCGCCAGTTCCTCATGACACGTCCTGTCTTCGTTCGGTCAACCAGGCCAGGAATTCCACGTTGCCCTTGGGGCCGGTGAGCGGCGACTGGATCTGGCCGCTCACCTGCCAGCCGGACGTTTCGGCGAAAGCCAACACATCCTGCACCACGCGCGCATGGACCTCGGGGTCGCGGATCACGCCGCGGCCCTTGCTGACTTCGCGTTCGCCGGCCTCGAATTGCGGCTTGATCAACGCCACCACCGACGGCAGCTCGCGCACGCGGTTGACGTCGGTCTCGCTCGGCAGAGCCCCACCGGTCTGCCGCGCCAGCCAGGCACGCGCGACCGGCAACAGCAGCTTGAGCGAGATGAACGAGGCGTCGATCGTCACAAGCGACACGGGCTCGGGCAGCGCCGCGACGTAGCGAGCGTTCGTCTCCTCCATCACCACCACGCGTGGATCGTTGCGCAGGCGCTGGTCGAGGATGCCGTGCCCGACGTCGATGGCGTAGACACGCGCGGCCCCGGCCTGCAGCAGGCTGTCGGTGAAGCCGCCCGTCGACGCGCCGACGTCGGCGCAGATGGCGCCCTGCACGTCGAGCCGAAACGCGTCGAGCGCGGCCTGTAGTTTGTCGCCGCCGCGGCTGACGAAACGCGGTCGGGCCTTGAGCACGATCTCGGCGCCTTCGGCGACGGCCGTGGCGGGCCGATCGACGACGCGGCCGTCGACCACGACCTCGCCGGCCATGATCAGGCGCTGCGCCAGTTCCCGGCTCGCGGTCAAACCGCGAGCCACCACGGCCACATCCAGGCGTTGTTTTGGCATGCTCCTCGAAGCGGGTCAGTGAAGGGGTCGAGAAGACCATCATAACGGATGGCCATCGGATCGTGGGGCCGGAATTTTACCGATGCGCCTCCGGGAGTTGGGCACAGGATCTGCAGGGCCGGCGACGTGACCCCAGACCTTCTATCCCGAAAAAGTATAATCGGGCCCGTGGTAACTGCTCTTTTGCGGACACTGCGGCCACGTCAATGGCCGAAGAACATCTTCGTTTTCGCGGCCCTGGTCTTCGACCACAAACTCGGGGACGTGGGGCTTCTAGGGCTCAATATCGCCGCGTTCGTGGTGTTGTGTCTGCTGTCGAGCAGCGTCTACATCCTCAATGACCTGGCCGACATCGAAAAAGACCGCGCGCATCCGAAGAAACGGTTTCGGCCGATCGCCTCAGGGGTCTTGCCGCTTCGAGTCGCCTACATCGCGCTGGCCGTGCTCGCGCCGGGTTCGCTGCTGGCCGCTTTCTGGCTGGGCACGTCGTTCGGTCTGGTGGCGCTCGTGTACTTCGCCAGCAACGTGTTGTATTCGTTCTGGCTCAAGCACGTCGTGCTCGTGGATGTGATGGTGCTCGCCAGCGGGTTCCTGCTGCGCGCAGTCGGCGGCGCGGAACTGATCGGTTCGGCCATCTCGCCCTGGCTGTACATCTGCGTCAGCCTGTTGGCGTTGTTCATCGGCCTGGGCAAGCGCCGTGGCGAGTTGTTGATCGCGCAAAACGGCGGGGCGACGCGCAAGGTGCTCAACGACTACAGCCTGCCCTTCATCGACCAGTTGATCAACCTCGTGGCCTCAAGCACGATCGTGGCGTATTCGTTCTACACGTTCTCGGCCGAGAACCTGCCCAAGAACCACGCCATGATGCTGACGATCCCGTTCGTGCTCTACGCCATGTTTCGCTACCTGTACCTCATCCATATCAAGGGCGAGGGCGGCGCGCCGGACGAACTCGTGTTCGTCGATCGCCCGCTGCAATTGGCGTTCGCCTTATGGGCGCTGGCGGTCGTGCTCGTGTTGTACCTCAACAAGGTCGCCTGAGAGGTCTTGAGAGCGCGCCCGTGCTAGCCTGACCCGATGCGTTCGGAAACCAAACCGCGATCCAGCCTTATGGAAACCAAACCCGCCGGCTCCCGTGATCCCAACCTGGGGCGTCAGGGAGTCGCCATCGGAAAGGCCATCCTGTTCGGCGAGCATGCCGTGGTCTACGGGCAGCCGGCGTTGGCGGCGCCGGTGGCGGCGGTGTCGGCCCGGGCCGAGGTGCGACCGGCCCAGGGGGAATGGATCGACGCGCGCACGTTCGGTCGCCGGTATCGGCTGGCTCAGGCCAACGAACGGGATCCGCTCGCTCTCGCGTTTCGGCTGGCCGTCGAGTACTGCGGGCAGCGTCTGCGGGATCTCGAGCTCGTGATCGAGTCGACGATCCCGGTGGCGGCCGGGCTGGGTTCCGGCGCTGCCGTCGCGACGGCGGCGGTGCGCGCGGTCGCGGCCCACTTCGAGGTGCAGCTGACGCCCGAAGCCACGGCGACGCTCACGTTCGAGAGCGAGAAACTCCTACACGGGAAGCCCTCGGGCATCGACAACACGGTCATCGCCTATGAGCGCCCGATCGTCTTTGTCAAAGGCCGGGCGCCTGAGGCGCTCCAGGTCGCGCGACCCTTCACGCTCGTGATCGCCGACAGCGGCGTCGCCAGCCCGACACGGATCACGGTCGGCGACGTGGCGACGGCGCAGGCGCAAGAACCGGAACGGTATCAGGCCCTGTTCGCCGAGATCGGCGCGATCGTCGCGCAAGCACGCGCCGTGATCGAGGGCGACGATCCCATGTTGCTTGGTCCGTTGATGGACGCGAACCAGCGACTGCTGGAAGCGCTGGGCGTCTCGGCTGAGGTGAACGAACGCCTGTGTGCGGCGGCGCGGGCCGCCGGCGCGCTCGGCGCGAAGCTCTCGGGTGGCGGGCGGGGCGGCAACGTCATCGCGCTGGTGGCGCCCGACGCGGCGGCGGTGGTGGCGGCGGCGCTGGAGGCCGCGGGCGCCAAGCGCGTGCTCACCACCGAGGTCCGCCCGCCGCTGCCCGGTTAGAAAATCGCCCGGGATTCACAAAAGTCGATTTTGCGGCGCCCTGGAAAACAAGCGATTCACGGGTGGGCCTGACAGGTCCAAGGTTAGAATCATCCGCCTATGCTGATCTTCCTCAAACTCGGCGGTTCGCTGATCACCGAAAAGTCGACGCCGCGCACGCTGCGCGCCGACACGCTGGCCCGGCTGATGGACGAGATCGTCGCGGCGCTGGCCGACGCCGACGTGCAGCTCGTCCTCGGGCACGGCTCGGGTTCGTTCGGGCATGTCGAGGGTCGGCGTTACGGCACGCGCGATGGGGTACGCGACGCAGCCGGCTGGCGGGGCTTCGCCGACGTGCAGGCCGTCGCCGGCCTGCTCAATCGCCACGTCATCGACGCGGCGCGCACGGCCGGGCTGCCGGTCGTGAACTGCCCGCCATCGGCGTCGGCGGTGTGCGCCGACGGCCAGCTGGTCGAGCTATCGATGGCGCCGATCGAGTCCGCCCTTGAGCACGGATTGGTGCCGGTCGTTTACGGCGACGTCGCGCTCGACACCGTGCGCGGCGGCACGATCGTGTCGACCGAGGACGTCTTCGGGTACCTGGCGCCCCGGCTCAAACCGGCGCGCGTCCTCCTGGCCGGTCGGGACCTCGGCGTGCTCACGCGCTGGCCCGACGGCGACCTGGTGACCGACATCGTCGACGGCATGGCCGTTCAGGCCGGGGCCTCGCAGGCCACCGACGTCACCGGGGGCATGGCGGCCAAGATCTACGAAACGTTGAACATGATCCGCGCGGTGCCGGGGTCGACCGCCCTCATCTTCTCGGGCGAGGTGCCGGGCCGGGTGGCCGCCGCGCTGCGCGACGAGGCCACGCCAGGGACGTTGCTACGGCCGGCCTAAGTACGACAACGAAGACACCGGGAGTGCCCGTTGTACCCCGTTGTCTGGCTGCGCCAGACATCGGGTTACATCGGGGCACTCCCGGTGTCTTATTCTTACGCCGCTTCGACCCGCACCGTGCAGAGCTTGAACTCCGGGATCTTGGCGACCGGATCCACCGCGTAGTCCTGCGTCAACATGTTCGCCGGCGCCTCCGCCCAGTGGAAGGCCAGGAAGATCACGCCAGCCGGCACCCGCTTGCTGACCCGCACCAGCGTCTTCACCTCGCCGCGCCGGCTGCGAATCACCACGGACGACCCGTCTTCGACGCCGACCGTCTGCGCATCGACCGCGTTGATCTCGACCCAGTCGCGCGGGTCGCGCCAGTGCAGCGGCGCGCTGCGCCGCGACATCGTGCCGGTGTGATAGTGGTAGAGCACACGCCCGGTGGAGAGCACCAGCGGATACTCCGCATCGGGCTCCTCGACCGGCCGTTTGGCTTCCACAGCGTGGAACTTGCCCAGCCCACGCGTGAACGTGGTGTGATGCAGGATCGGCGTGCCCGGATGATCCTCGCTCGGGCACGGCCAGACCAGGCCGACGTCGCCCAGGCGCCGATGCACGATGCCGCGATACGACGGCGTCACGGCCGCGATCTCGTCGGCGATCTGGGCCGGTGACGAGAAGTCCCAACGACCGCCGCCGGCGCTCTCGCCCAACAACCGCTCGAGCCGTCGCCCCAGCTCGACCACGACCCACCAGTCGGGCTTCGCCTCGCCCGGCGACTTGAGCACCGGGTGGATGAGCTGCACGCGCCGCTCGGTGTTGGTTTTCGTGCCGTCCTTCTCGAGCCAGGACGCGGCCGGCAGGATCACGTGCGCCAGTTGCGCGGTCTCGCTCAGGAAGATCTCCTGCACGGCCAGGAAGTCGAGCTGCCGCAGCGACTCCTCGACGTGCTCGAGGTTCGGGTCGCTCAGCATCGGGTTCTCGCCCATCACGTACATGGCGCGCACGCGCCGATCGTGGGCCGCGGCCATGACCTCCGTGACGGTCAGGCCGGGTTTGGCGGGCAAGTCGTCGCGACCCCATTTCGCGGCAACGGCCTTACGCTTCTCGGCGTCCGCCACCTTCTGGTAGCCGGGGAGCACGTCGGGCAGCGCGCCCATGTCGCTCGCGCCCTGCACGTTCGACTGGCCGCGCAGCGGGTTGACACCGGTGCTCGGCTTGCTCAACTGGCCGGTCAGCATCGCCAGGTTCGCCAGCGACAGCACCATCTCGGTGCCGTTGCGCCGCTGGGTGATGCCCATGGCCCAGTAGATGCCGGAATGCCCGCGCGGCTCGCCCGCGTATTTGGAAACGCCGCTGGCGCGCTCGCCAAGCGCGTACATGCGCGCGGCGCGCACGATCTTGTCGGCGGGCACGCCGCTCTCGAGCGCGGCCAGCTCCGGCGTGTACATCGCCACCGAGTCCGCAAAGGCCTGGAAGTTCTCGGTGCGCGCATCGATAAAGGCCTGGTCGGCCCAGCCCTCGCGCAGGATGACGTGGGCCATCGCCAGGAAGACGTAGATGTCGGTGCCGGGCTTCGTCTGCAGCCAGAGCGTGGCGTGCTCGGCCAGCGGGATCCGGCGCGGATCGACGAGCAACAGGTTCGCGCCGCTCTTGACGGCGCGAACCATTTCATAGCTGATGACCGGATGCGCCTCGGTCGTGTTCGAGCCCGTGACGAAGAGACAGTCGGCGTCGCGGATCTCGTGGACCGGGTTGGTCATCGCGCCGCCGCCGAAGGCCATCCCCAGCCCTGAGACCGAACTGGCGTGGCATAACCGCGCGCAATGGTCGACGTTGTTCGTGCCGACCGTCGCGCGCATCAGCTTCTGGAAGACGTAGTTGTCTTCATTTGTGCACCGCGCCGAGGCCAGACTGGCGACCGAGTCGGGGCCGGTGGCCTTGACGGTCGCCGCCAGTTTGTCGGCGACGACGTCGAGCGCCGTCTCCCAGGATACCGACACGAAATCGGCAAGCGTCGCGCGCTGGCTCGGGCCGAGCGTCCAGGGCTCGGGCGTCAGGCCGAGCTCATGCGCCAGGTCCTTGCGGATCAGCGGGTGCGTCAGACGATCGGGGTGCTGGGCGAAATCCCAGCCGAAGCGGCCCTTGGTGCACAGGAACTCGCCGTTGACGGGCGCGTCGGCATAGCCCTGCGCGTAGACGATCCGGTTTCCGCGCGTGCGGAAGTCGATGCCGCAGCCCACACCGCAATAGCCGCAGATCGTGCGCTTGTGCTCGAGCTCCCACTCTCGGCCCTGCTTCAACCGCGACACCGGGAGCAGCGCGGCCGTCGGGCAGACCTGGACGCAGCTCCCGCAGAACACGCAGCTCGAGTCGATCATCGGGCCGTCGAACGGCGTGGCCACATGGCTGCCAAAGCCGCGGTCGATGATCTCGATCGCATGCGCGCCGACCACCTCGTCGCACACGCGCGTGCACTTGCCGCACAGGATGCAATACTTGTGATCGCGGATGAAGAAGGGGTTGTCGTCCTGGTACTGTTGGCGCGAGAGTTTGAAGGCGTGCGAGGTCTCGGTCAGCCCGAACTGATAGGCGTACTGCTGTAGCGCGCAAGCCCCGGCCTTGTCGCAGGTGACACAGTCGAGCGGGTGATCGGAGATGAACAGGTCGATCGTGTCGCGGCGAAGCGCGGTCAGTTGCTCGCTCTGGGTCCGCAGCACCATCCCCGACTCGCAAGCCAGGCCGCAACTCGGCACCGGGTTGGGCCGGCCCTCGACCTCGACCAGACACAACCGGCAGCCGCCGGAGGGCTTGAGCTCGGGATGATGACACAGCCGCGGGATGTCGATGCCGTGCGCGAGCGCGGCGTCGAGCACCGTCGTGCCGGGTTTGACGCTGAGCGTCTGGCCGTCGATGGTCAGTGTGATCATGCGCTTTGCCCCTTTTCCACGAGGGCGTCGTACTCGTGGCGGAAGTATCGCAGCGTGCTCAGAACCGGGTTGGGCGCCGACTGCCCAAGGCCGCACAGGCTGGTGCGTTGCACGGTCTGGCACAGGCGCTCGAGCCGAGCGAGGTCGGATTGCGTCGCCCGCGCGTCCACCACGTTCTGCAGCAACTCCTGGATCTGCACGGTGCCGACGCGACACGGCACGCACTTGCCGCAGGATTCGTCGACGCAGAACTCCATGAAGAATTTCGCGACAGCCGGCATGCTGCTGGTGTCGTCCATCACCACGAGGCCGCCTGAGCCCATGATCGAGCCAAGCGCGCGCAGGCTCTCGTAATCGACGGGCGTATCGAGGTGCTCGGCCGGGATGCATCCGCCGCTCGGGCCGCCGGTCTGCGCGGCCTTGTAGGCGCGGCCATCGGGGATGCCAGCACCGATCTCGTACACGATCTCGCGTAACGTGATGCCCATCGGCACTTCGATCAGACCGGTGTTGACGAGCTTGCCGGTGAGCGCGAAGATCTTGGTCCCCTTGCTCTTTTCGGTGCCGATGCCCTGGAACCAGGCCGCGCCCCGATTGATGATGGCCGTGATCGTGCCGAACGTCTCGACGTTGTTGATCAGCGTCGGGCAGCCCCATAGCCCGCTCTGCGCCGGGTAGGGCGGGCGCATCCGCGGCAGTCCGCGCTGGCCCTCGACCGAGGCCAGCAGCGCCGTCTCCTCGCCGCACACAAAGGCGCCGGCGCCGATCCGGATGTCGACGTCGAAGCTGAAGTTGGTGCCGAGGATGTTCTTTCCGAGCAGCCCCTGACGCGTGGCGGAGCGGATGGTCCTCTCGAGCCGTTTGACCGCCAGCGGATACTCGGCCCGCACGTAGAAATAGCCCTGCTGCGCGCCGACCGCGTAGGCGGCGATGATCATGCCTTCGAGGATGCTGTGCGGATCGGCCTCCATCAGCGTCCGATCCATGTACGCGCCGGGGTCGCCCTCATCGCCGTTGGCGACCACGTATTTGCGCTCGCCGGCCGCTTTGCGCACATGATGCCACTTGAGCCCGGTCGGATAGCCGGCGCCGCCGCGCCCGCGCAGGCCGCTCTGTTGGATCTCGTCGCAAACCTGTTCGGGGGTGAGCGTCGTCAGAGCCTTCACCAGGGCGACGTAGCCGTCGTGGGCACAGTAGTCCTCCAGACGCTCCGGGTCGATCCGCCCGGCGCGGGCCAGCACGATCTTGGTCTGGCGTGTGAAGAACGGGATGTCTTGCGGGAGCACGTTGGCGCGCAACGACTCCGGCACGACCGGAGCCGCCACGGTCTCGGCGGCGACTGGCGCGACCTGCTCCGTGACGATGCGCGTCGCGGCCTCGGCCGTGACGTTCTCGTACAGGGTGCTCGATCCATCCCGAAACTCCGCCCGCACCATCGGGCCACGGCTGCACAGCCCCATGCACCCGGTCTGCACCACCTGGGTGCTTTTGGCCAGTTGACCGGTCTTGACGGCCTGCGTCAGCGCATCCTTGACCGCGCCGCCGCCCGAGGCCAGACAGGCTGTGCTGCCACAACTCAATAGCCGACAGGCCTGTTTGGATTGTGTCTCGCGTTCCTTGGCCGCCAGAGCCGGAAGCTCGTCGAGTTTCATCGGGATGCCTCCTGGGCCCGGCCGAGCAGGCTCGACACGCGGCCGATCGTGCCGGTTGGCGTTTCCTTGCCGACAACCGTGCCGTCCAGGACGGCGACCGGGGCCAGCCCGCAACTGCCCAGACAACGCGTCGCCGAGAGGCTGAATTTGCCGTCCGGGGTCGTGGCCCCGCTCTTGATCTGGAACTCGGTCTCGAGAGCCGCGACGATATCGGCGGCGCCCTTGACGTAACAGGCCGTGCCCAGACACACGATGCACGTATGCTCGCCCTTGGGTTTGAACGTAAACAGATGATAGAAGGTCGCGACGCCGAAGACGCGGGCGAGCGGCACGTGCAGCTCGTCGCTGATGTAGCGGATCAGATCCTGTGAGAGATAACCAAACGCCTCCTGGGCCGTGTTGAGCACCTCGAGCAGTGCGTCGCCGCGCCCATCGTGCTTCTTGATGGCGCGGTCCACCAGCTTCAATCGCGGGTCAGCAGAGAGGGCGGCGGAGGACATGGGATTTACCTCTTCTCGACAACGGCGCTCGGGTGCGTGACCGGCGCCGAGGCGGGCTTGTCCTTGAGATAGATCAACCAATACACCAGACCGACCATGACCGCGCCGCCGATGATGTTGCCGATCGTCACCGGCACGAGGTTGCTGAGGAAGTTGGCCAGCGTGAGGTGCGGATAGTCGGCGGGCGTGTGCTTGATCGCTTCCCAAAACGCCGACGAGCCCCAGGTCTTCACCATGAGCGCCGTCGGGATGAAATACATGTTGGCCACGCTGTGCTCGAAGCCGGCGGCGACAAAGGCCGTGATCGGCGGGATGATCGACAGGATCTTGTCGGTCGTGGTGCGGGCGCTGAACGTCAGCCAGACCGCCAGACACACCAGACCGTTGCAGAGGATGCCGGACGCCACGGCCGGCAAGAACTCGATCGCAGTCTTGGCCTCTCCGGTGCTGAGCATGTTGGCGCCGACCGAACCTGCGCCGGCAGCGTAGTGGCCGGTCAGAAAGACCAGGCTGGCGGTCGCGACTGCGCCGACGAAGTTGGCGAAGTACACGATGATCCAATTGCGCGCCAGGTCCCACAGGCTGACCTTGCCGCTGGCGAACGCCATGACGATCAGGGTGTTGCCGGTGAACAACTCGGCGCCGCCCACCACGACCAGGATCAGGCCCAGACCAAACGCCAGACCGGCCAGGAGCCGGATCACGCCGTAGGGCAGGATGCCGGCCGCGCCGGCTGTCGTCACATTCGCGAACAAACCACCGATCCCGATAAAGGCGCCGGCCAGAACCCCCAGCGCGAACAGATGCCGGAAGCGCGTGTGCGCCTTGCGAACACCGGTCTGGGCCGCTTTCTCGGCCATTGCCGCCGGAATAAGCGCGTCGAAATTGGACACATCGGAACTCATGAACGTCGGCCTCCCTATGGAAGTTGGATAGACACGGGCTTCGCCACATGGTGAAGGCGGAAATCCGCCTTGTCTACTGTCATTTGTCCAGTCATGGCCATTCCTTGTGGCACCCTTTCGGGTCATGGGAAGTGGCCGCGGCGTCGGGGAAGAACGCCCTGCCGGAATGACGTCAGGTTGAGGGAGATTCGGGGCCCCACATGGCGTAGAGGAGAACGCTGGTGGCGACGGCGAGGTTGAGCGAGGTGACCCGGCCGCGCATCGGCAGGCGCACGACCTGGGCACAGGCGGTTTCCTGTTCGGGCGTCAGTCCTTCGCGCTCGCTGCCCATGAGCAGGATGGCCGGGCGTGTGTACGACGCGACGCGATAGTCGACGGCCCCGCCTTCGGACGTGCCGATCAGGTTGTATCCCTGAGCCGACGCCCAGGCAGCGAACTCGTTGTACGACGCGCTGACGATCGGCAGCCAGAACAGGGCGCCCAGGCTGGCGCGGACGGCGTTGGGGTGACCGGGATCGGCGCCGCCGTCGAGCAGGATCAGGCCGTTCGCGCCGACGGCGTCGAGCGTGCGCAGGATCGTGCCGATGTTGCCCGGGTCCTGCGGCTTGACGAGCGCCACGAGCCACGGATGCGTCGTGGCGCGCAATGCCGCCAGGCTCACAGCGGGCCGACGAACCACGGCCAACACACCCTGGGGGTTCTCCTTCTCGGCGAGCGAGCGAAACACGTCCTCGGCCAACGCATACACACGGCGGCCGGCCTGGCGCTGCTTCTCGAGCAGGTCGTGGGCGAAGGGGCTCTTGAGCAGGTCGGGCGCATAGCAGATCCAAGCCACGTCGGCGCCGGCCTCGATCGCCTCGCCGACGTGACGGATGCCTTCGGCGACGAACAGGCCGGTCTCGTCACGCATCTTGCGCTGCTGGAGCTGGCGCGTGAGCTTGACGTCGGGATTGCGTGGGTTGGTGAGCGTCTGCGGCACGCGTTGGATTGTACGACACAAGACACTGAGCGGCCCCGATGTCGGGTTGCGCCCGACATCCCCCCACTCCCGGTGTCTTGGATAACTGATGCGATGAGTATCGTCTCCCTGGAACCGGACCCACTCGACTCCGTCCTGTATTTCCTGATATGATGCGAAATAGTGGGGCTTTGTGATGGCGTTTGTGAGCGAACTGACGTGCCATCCGGTAGCGTGGGGACTCAACTCATATGATGACTGAACCTGAACCCGTCCGCGCCTGGCAGGAAGCGGTCGTGATCCCGACCTACCGCGCCGGCACGCCGGATCGGAACCCGATGTTTCTGGAGAAACGCGTCTACCAGGGCAGCAGCGGCGCCGTCTATCCCTACCCTGTGATCGATCGCGTCGCCGATACGGCCACGCCCGAGACCTGGACGGCCGTCTACCTCGAGAACCGGTACGTCAAGATCATGCTGCTGCCCGAACTCGGCGGCCGCGTGCAGATGGCGCTCGACAAGACCAACGGCTACCACTTCATCTATTACAACCGCGTCATCAAACCCGCGCTGGTCGGTCTGGCCGGGCCGTGGATCTCGGGCGGCATTGAGTTCAACTGGCCGCAGCACCACCGCCCAAGCACCTACATGCCGGTCGAGTGGCAACTCGTCGAACACGCCGACGGCAGCGCGACCGTGGTCTGCGCCGAGATCGAGCGCATGTTCTTCACCAAGGGCGTGCACGCGTTCACGCTGCACCCGGATCGCGCCGTGCTGCAGATCGACGTCCAGCTCTCGAACCGCACCGATCAACCCCAAACGTTCCTGTGGTGGGCCAATCCCGCCGTACACGTCAACGACGACTATCAATCGGTGTTTCCGCCCGACGTGCACGCGGTGATGGATCACGGCAAACGCGACGTCAGCGACTTCCCGATCGCGACCGGCACGTACTACAAGGTCAACTACGCGCCCGGCACCGACATCTCGCGCTACAAGAACATCCCGGTGCCGACGTCGTACATGGCGCACCATTCGGACTTCGATTTCGTCGGCGACTACGACCATGGCAAATCCGCGGGCATGCTCCACGTCGCCAACCACCACCTTGTGCCCGGCAAGAAGCAATGGACCTGGGGCAACAGCACCTTCGGCCAGGCCTGGGATCGCCATCTGACCGATTCGGACGGGCCTTACATCGAGCTGATGTGCGGCGCGTTCACCGACAACCAGCCGGACTTCTCCTGGTTGATGCCCGGCGAGGAAAAACGCTTCAGGCAGTCGTTCCTGCCATACAAATCTATCGGCCCTGCGACTCAGGCCAACGAAGACGCCGTGTTGCGTCTGGTGGTCGAGCCGGAGCAGGTCAAGCTCGGGGTGTATCTGACGCATCCGCGCCGGGTGCGCGTCCTGATCGAGGTCGCGGGGGCGCCGCACTGGTCACGCGAGGTCGAGCTGTCGCCCGAGGTGACCCTGAGCGAATCGATCGCGCTGCCGGCCGGCACGCCCCCGACTTCGGTCACCGCACGCGTGCTCGCAGAAGGGCGCGAGCTCGTCAGTTTCACGCCGCTGGCGCCCGACACAACGCCGCGCCCGACTCCGGCCACACCGGCCCCGCCACCGGCCGAAGTCAACTCCAACGAAGAGCTGTATCTCCACGGCCTGCATCTCGAGCAGTATCGGCACGCGACCTACGCGCCCGAGCCATACTACGAAGAAGCACTGCGGCGTGATCCTGGCGATAGCCGTTGCCATGTCGCGCTCGGTCGTTTGCTCTGGCGCCGGGGTCAGTTCGCGGCAGCCGAGCGACATCTGCGCGCCGCGGTCGCGCGGCTGACGTCGCGCAACCCGAACCCCTACGACGGCGAAGCGCACTACCAGCTCGGTCTCGTACTGGCGTTTCAAGGCAAGTCGCGCGAGGCCTTTGACGCCTTCTTCAAAGCCACCTGGAACGCGGCATGGCAGGACAGTGCGTTCTTCCAGCTCGCGCGTCTGGCCGCCGGCCAGGGCGCGTTCGAGCAGGCGCTCGGCCTGGCCGGTGACGCGCTGCGTCGCAATCACTCGCATCACCCGGCTCGGCACCTCAAGATCGCGCTGCTGCGCCGTCTTGGTCGGCCCGAGGCCGTTGCCGCCGAGATCGATATCGCCCTCGGCCTCGACGGGCTCGAATATGGCGCGCTCTGGGAGCGCGAGCTGGCCGGGTTCGGCGCGCCGGGCGGGTTTGCGACGCTGGCGCGCGGCAACACGCATCTCTACACCGAGCTGGCGCTCGATTACGCGCGCGCCGGCCTCCACCGCGAAGCGCTCGACCTGCTGGCCGCCGCGCCCTCCCCCGATCCGCTCGTCCACTATCATCGCGCCGCCTCGTTGGCCGCGCTTGGGGATGAGGACGCGGCGCGCAAAGCCATCACGACAGCCGAAGCGCTGCCCGCCGATGGATGCTTCCCGCATCGCGTCGAGTCGTTGCTCGCATTGCAGACCGCCCTGCGTCTGCAGCCGGTCGCCGCGCGCGCGTCCTACTATGTCGGCGACTTCTGGTACGCGCAACGCCAGTACGACGAGGCGATCGCGGCCTGGGAGGCTTCCCGCGACCGCGACCCGCGCTTCGCCACGGTCCACCGCAACCTCGGCCTGGCGTACTACAACAAACGCGGTGACGCTTCACGCGCCCTGGCCGCCTATGAGTCCGCCGTCGCGCTCGACCCAACCGACGCGCGCGTGCTGTTCGAATACGACCAGCTGCGCAAACGCCTCAACCACGCCCCGGCCGAGCGACTGGCGGCTCTCGCTGCCCGGCCGGCTGAGGTGGCCTTGCGCGACGACCTGACCGTCGAGTGGCTGGCGCTGCTCAACCTGACCGGCCGTTCTGCCGACGCCCTCGACGCCATCCTGGCGCGCAACTTCCATCCCTGGGAGGGCGGTGAGGGCAAGGCGCCGGCGCAGTACGTCGCGGCCCTGGTCAACCTGGGCCTCGCCGCTTTGGGCACCGGGCGGGCGGCCGAGGCCGTCGAGACACTCTCGCGCGCCCTGAGCTTCCCGCTTGGCCTGGGCGAGGGCAAGCTCCCCAACGCCTTCGATAACAACGTGCATTACTGGCTCGGGCGGGCGCACATGCAACTGAAAGACGCGGCTTCGGCCACGCGACACTTCGACCTCGCGACGCGAGGTTCCAGCGAGCCGGCATCGGCCCTGTACTATAACGATCAGCCGCCGGACTTGATCTTCTACCGCGGGCTCGCGCTGCGAGCGCTCGGGCGCGAGCCGGAGGCGCGGCAGGTTTTTGCGACCCTGGCGGACTATGGGCGTCAGCACGTGAACGACCGGGTGACCTTCGACTACTTTGCGGTGTCGTTGCCCGACTTCCTTGTGTTCGACGACGACCTGTCGGCGCGCAATCGCATCCATTGCGACTACATGCTCGGCCTTGGGCTGCTCGGCCTCGGCCAGGTCGCTGAAGCCATCGCGCAATTCACGCGGGTGCTCGACGCCGATGCCGCGCACCAGGGCGCCCGCCATCACCTGGCGTTCTGCACGGGTGAGGCGCCTTTGGCATTGAGGGCGAATAGCTAGCCGCGGCGAAAAATACCGCCGAGGCCCCAGAGACCGGCGCGCCTGGAAAACGACCCTTTTGCGGATGGCAGGCGCCCTCGCCGCGACGTATCCTGACGCGGGGAGGCCATATGCCGTTTTCGACTCGGGTCGCAGTTGTGCTCTTCACCGTGGGCGGCGCCGCCGCTGCCGCTCTGACGTTGGTCGCGCCGGCCCAGGCCGCCGACCCGATCTTCAACCCGCAACCGATCAGCAACATCCTCGCGCCGGGCACCACCAGCGTCGATCTGAGCGTCGCCACGTCGACGGCCACCAGCTGCGGTTACGCAATCGGCGCCGACACGGCGTTCGCGCAGATGACGGCGTTTTCGACAACCGGCGGGACGACGCATCGCACGACGCTGGCGATCGATCCGGACCCCCGGGTCGTCAACACCGTCTTCCTGCGCTGCGGCGCGCAGCCCGGCTTCGTACTGAGCCTCAAGTACCGCGTCCGCGCCGCGGGCACGCCGCGCTACCCGCGCATCGGGAACCTGTGGGGCTGGGGCGAATGGAAGTGGGACGCCAACAAGAGCCTGGCCGAGATGGCGAAGGTCGATCTGTGGATGGGCGCGGACGTGTACGATCTGGGCGCGTTGTCGACGTACCGATCGGACTTCCAGCAATTGCGCACGCTCAACCCGGATGTCTTGATCCTGGCTTCGATCAACGCCGTCGAGCCCTACACCACGACGATCCCCGAAAGCTACTACCTTCACGACGTCAACGGGCAGCGCATCGAGGTCTGGCCCGGTTCGTATCGGCTCAACCTGACCAGAAACGAGGTCGCGGACTATCAGGCGAACTTCGCCTATCAGCGCCTGGCCGACGCCGGCTTCATCTACGACGGTCTGTTCATCGACAACGTTTTTCTGTCACAGTCGTGGCAGACGCAGGACATCTACGGCAACCCGGTTCAGATCGACGCCGACGAGAACGGCATCGCCGACGACGCCGGTGCGCTCGACGCCGCCTGGCGCGCGGGGGTGTTGCGCGAGGTCGAAGCGATCCGGGCGCTGATGCCGAACATCATCCTCAGCGGGCACGCGCTCGAGATCGAGGAGCCGCGGATCGCGGCGACGTTCAACGGCGACAGTTTCGGCTTCTCAACGGCCAATATCCTCGAGGGCGAGGAGACTTTCGCCGACGTGCATCAGCGCTACGCCGCCTGGATGACGCAGGCCCGCGCGCCGCGGGTCGTCATGTTCGAGGGCTCGCCGATCGATCTATTCGCCTATGGCTACGACTACGAGCCGTTGTCGAAGGCAACCCCGTCGGGCGCGGCGTTCGCGCAGGGCTTCTATCCCTGGATGCGCTTCGCGCTCGGGCTGACGCTGCTGGACGACGGCTACTACGCGTACGAGTGGGGCGACACCTGGCACGGCAACGCCTGGTGGTACGACGAGTACGACGTCGATCTCGGCGCGCCGTCGGGGCCCGCCGCGCTCGTGCCGGTCGCGGGCTACACACCCGGGCCGAACCTCGCGACCAACGCCGGATTCGAAGACGCGACGCTCGCGCCGTGGACCAGCTGGGTCGACACCGCGAACGGCTACGCCGCGACCTTCACACGCGACACCGCCGCGCCGGGCGCCGGCACGGCCTCTGCGCGGATCACGGTGACGCAGGCCGGCGGCGAAGATTGGCGCATCGACTTCAACCAGCCGAACCGTTCGCTGGTCGCGGGCACGGCCTACGAAATCCGCTTTCTCGCTCGCGCATCGACGGCGCGGCCGCTCACCGTCGGCGTGACGAAAGGCGCGCCGAACTGGGACAACTACGGCCTGTGGCGCACGGTCACGCTCTCGACGACCTGGCAGGAGTTCGTGCTGCCCTTCGACGCAACGAGCACTGCCAGCGATGCGCGGCTCCAGTTCCTGGCGGGCGAAGCGACCGGCAGCATCTGGTTGGACGAGGTCCGGGTCACGCGCCGCGCGCCCGACGTCTGGCGCCGCGACTTCGGCGCCGGCGCGGTGCTGGTCAACGGCACAGACCAGGTCCAGACGGTCGACGTCGGGAACGGGCTGCGGCGTTTCGCCGGCGCGCAGGCTCCGCGCGACCAGCGGATCCTAGACGACGGCGTGGCCTTCGCGACCCCAAGCGGCATTTGGAGCACGGTGACGCTCGACAGCGGCGAATGGAAGGCGAGCGGGCCGTTCTTCCACAGCTTCGGCACGACGGCCCATCAACTCACAAGCGGCTCCGGCGAGGCGCGCTGGACGATCCCGATCACGGCGACCGACACGTATACGCTCAGCGTCTGGTACCCGGCGGCGACCGAGGCCGGCAGCTGGACGACGTCCGCGACCTATAACCTGCTCGTCAACGGCAGCCCGGTGGCGACGCGCACCCTCAATCAGCGCACGGCCGGCGACACCTGGCAGACGATCGGCAGCGCGCCGCTGGCCGCCGGCGCGTCGGTGGTGCTGCGGCTGACCTGCGCGGCCCCGTGTGTGGCCGATGCCGTGTACGTCGAATCGGCCGCGCGTTACAACGACGGCTCGCCCGCGACGACGGTGACCTTGCAGCCCTATGATGCGATCGTCTTGGTGCGGGATCTGACACGGCGTGTCTATCTGCCGCACGTAAAGCGGTGATGCCTCTGGAACGCGAAAGGCGGGGTCGGCGCGGGGCAGAGCCCCGCTCTCGCAGAACTGCCCAGCCCGTTCGCGGCGATGACGCCGCGATACCAGCCGAACGAGTCCTTTGGGGTGCGCTTGAGCGTGTTGAAGTCGACGTGCACCAGGCCGAAACGCTGCTTGTAGCCTTCGGCCCACTCGAAGTTGTCGAGCAGAGACCAATGGAAATAGCCGCGCACGTCGACGCCGTCACGCGTCGCGCGATGCAGCTCGGCCAGATAGCGCGTGGTGAAGTCGATGCGCATGGCGTCGTGCACGCGCTGATCGACACCGACCCAGTCCATCGACGACAGCCCGTTCTCGGTGATGTAGATCGGGCACTTGTAGCGCTCGTACAGGAACCGCGGCCCCCAGTACAGCGCCTCGGGCGTCACCGGCCAGGGATACGCGGTGTGCGGATACCCGTCGGGGAAGGGCACCAGCTCGGGTCCGTTGGCGCCCGCGCGCACGACCACGCCCTGGTAGATGTTGGCGCCGTAGAAGTCGATCGGCTGCGCGATGATGTCGAAGTCGTCCGCCCCGATCGCGGGCATGTCCGCGCCGTACAGGGCTACGCCGTCCGCGGGATACCGCTTGAGGAAGATCGGATCCGAGAACCAGGTGTTGTTCCAGAAGTCCTGGCCGCGCACCGCGAACGTCGCCTGCCGGGCCGCGTCGACGTCGGCGGGGTTGTTCGGGTCGGCCGGGCCGGCCTGGCTGCCGACCGGCGCGAAGCCGATCTGCAGCGGCTGCTTGGCGGCGGCTCGCATCGCCTGAACCGCGCGGCCATGCGCGAGCAAGGCATGATGCCCGACGCGGAGCACCTCGGCCCAGCCGAGCCGATCGCCCGGCGCGTGGATGCCCGTCGAGTGTCCGAGCCAGACGAAACACTGTGGCTCGTTGTGCGTGATCCAGTGCGTGACGCGATCGGAGAAGTGCTCGGTCACCAGCGCCGCGTAGTCCGCGAACCAGCGCGGGCTGTCCGGATTGAGCCAGCCGCCCTGACAGTACAGGGCGTGCGGAAAATCCCAATGGAAGAGCGTGACGAACGGCTGGATGCCGGCTTCGAGCAGGCTGTCGATGAAGCGATCGTAGTAATCGATGCCTTGCTCGTTGACCGCGCCCGCCCCGGCCGGCAGGATGCGCGACCACGACAGTGAGAACCTGTGGCCCCGACCGCCGAGCTCGCGCATCAACGCGATGTCTTCGCCATAGCGGTGGTACTGATCGCAGGCAACGGCGCCGGTATGCCCGTTGTGGACCACGCCCGATTTGCGGCAGAACATGTCCCACACCGACAAGCCGCGCCCGTCCTCGAACGCCGCGCCTTCGACCTGATACGACGCCGTCGCCGTGCCCCACACGAAGCCCTTTGGAAACTCGAGTGTCGCCATGCGCTGATCCTTTGCGAATCGGTATGAATCGACCAATCTGCAGAATCATCGCCGTAGATGACGCGGATCAGTCAGAACTCATCCGCGTAATCTGCGGCTAAGTCTTTCAGCCACCCAGACTCGCCCGCACTGCCACGGCCGTCACGCCGGCCGCCGGGCGAGGCACGATCGAGCCGTGGATCGGCGCGCCGTCAACCGCAAGCGCCACGTGCGTGCCCGGACCGGTGCGCACGACTTCGATCGTATACGTCACGCCCTGGAAGCGGCGCGTGACCGTGAAGCCCGGCCAGCTCTCGGGCAGCACCGGCGCCACTTGCAGGCCGATGAGCGTCGGGCGGATGCCGAGCAGCCACTGCGTGATCGCGACGTAGTTCCAGGCGGCCGTGCCCGAGAGCCACGAGTTCTTGGCCTCGCCATGCGTGGCGGCGTCGCGGCCCGCGATCATCTGCGCGTACACATACGGTTCGCAGCGATGCACATCGCTGATCGCCTCGCGCGCCGACGGGTTGATGCGCAGATAGTAATCGAACGCCGCATCCCCGCGGCCGACCATCGCCTCGGCGATCATGATCCACGGGTTGGTGTGGCAGAAGATGCCGGCGTTCTCCTTGTAGCCTGGCGGGTAGGACGAGATCTCACCCAGGTTGAGATAGTAGCGCGAGAAGGCCGGCTGCTGCAGGACGATGCCGTGCGGCGTCGCCAGGCGCTCCTTCACCGAGTCGAGCGCCCTGACCGCGCGCCCATCTGCCAGGCCGATGCCGGCCAGGATGCAGATGCCCTGCGGCTCGATGAAGATCTGGCCCTCCTCGCAGACCGACGAGCCGACCGGGTTGCTGAAATCGTCATAGGCGCGCTTGAACCAGGCACCGTCCCAGCCATGCGCGTCGGTGATGGTCACCATCTTCGCGGCCTCGGCGCGGTAGCGCTCGGCTTCGTCGCGCAGGCCACGCGTCGCGGCGATGTCGGCCAGTTCGTCGGCGGCCAGCACGAACAGGCCCGCGATGAAGACCGACTCGGCCACTTTGCCTTCTTTGTTGGTCGTGGTCTGGAAGGACTGGCCCGGCGTGTCGGAGAAGCAATTCAGGTTCAAACAGTCGTTCCAGTCGGCGCGGCCGATGAGCGGCAGCCCGTGTGGGCCAAGCCGATCGAGCGTGTACTGCAGGCTGCGCTGCAGGTGCTCGTACAGCGGCGTCTCGGTGCCCGCGGTGTTGTCGTACGGGACCTGCTCATCGAGGATCGACCAGTCGCCGCTCTCCTTGAGGTACGCGGCCACCGCCAGGATCAGCCAGAGCGGGTCGTCGTTGAAGTTGCTGCCGACGTCGTTGTTGCCGCGCTTGGTGAGCGGCTGATACTGGTGATAGGCACCACCGGTCGGCAGCTGCGTGGCGGCGGTGTCGATGATGCGCTCGCGGGCGCGCTCGGGCACCATGTGCACGAAGCCGAGCAGGTCCTGGTTCGAGTCGCGGAAGCCCATGCCGCGGCCGATGCCCGACTCGTAGAGCGAGGCCGAGCGCGACATGTTGAACGTCACCATGCACTGATAGGCGTTCCAGATGTTGACCATGCGGTTGACGTGCTCGTCGGGCGTCTGCACCTGTACGATGCCCAGCAGGTCCGCCCAGTAGGCGCGCAGCGCTTCGAACGCGGCGTCGACGTTGGATTTCTGCAGGTATTTGGCGATAACCGGCCTGACCGTGCGCTTATTGATCGTCTGCGAGCCGGGCGGATCAAACTTGTCGTCGCGCGGGTTCTCGTGATAACCGAGGACGAAGATGACCGTGCGCTTCTCGCCGGGTTTGAGCGACAGGCGGACCTGATGCGCGCCCATCGGCTGCCAGCCGTGGGCGATCGAGTTGGTCAGATCGCCGCGCTCGACGGCCAGCGGCTCGCGCCAATCGCGATACGGTCCGAGGAAGGCGTCGCGCTGGGTGTCGAAGCCGGCCAGCGGTTCGGAGCAGGCGAAGTAGGCGAAGTGATCGCGGCGCTCGCGGTACTCGGTCTTATGATAGATCACGCCGTCTTCGACCTCGACCTGGCCAGTGCTGTAGTTACGCTGGTAGTTCGTGGCATCGTCCCACGCGTCCCACAGCGCAAACTCGACGCTCGAGAACAGATCGAGCGAAGCCGGCTCGTCGCGCTCGTTGACGACCTCGGTCTGCCAGATCTCGAGCGTCTCACCCAGCGGGACGAAGTAGCGCGTCTCGGCGGCGATGCCGCGATAGGTCGACGCGATCGTCGTGTAGCCCATGCCGTGTCGGCACGAGTAGCCTTCGAGCGGCGTCTTGGTCGGCTGCCAGGAGGGCGACCAGTAGGTGCCGTCGGCGGCGTCGCGGAGATAGAGATAACGGCCGCCGATGTCGAGCGGCGCGTTGTTGTAGCGGTAGCGCGTCAACCGGCGCAGGCGTGCGTCGCGATAGAAGCTGTAGCCGCCGGCCGTGTTCGAGATGATGCCGAAGTACGACTCGCAACCCAGGTAGTTGATCCATGGGAGCGGCGTGTCGGGGCGGGTGATGACGTATTCGCGTTTGGCGTCGTCGAAGGTTCCGTACTTCATGGTGGGATCATCCTGTGCCGCCACGTCGAATGACGGGCCGGGGCTATGGGCGCAGATCGATGGCTTTTGGGCGTTCGGTCCGCTGGGCTGAGGCCATGATACTCCAAAAACGCCGTTTTGGGAGCGCTCCCAGAAGACCGCCCCGCATCGCCTCCGGTGGGAGATGAGCCCGTTGGAGGCTCGGCGATGCTGCCCTCCCCTTTCAGGGGAAGGCGCGCCGCCACGGCGCCAGAGCCCTTTCAACAACGCTCGGCGGCGCGGGTGGGGTACGATTCCGACCATGACCCTCACCGACCCTGAACGCGCCACGGCGCTCGAATGGCCGACGGACCGCGTCGACGTGGTGCTCGACACCGACACCTACAACGAGATCGACGACCAGTTCGCGCTGGCGTATGCGGCGCTTGCGCCGGAGCGGATCAACCTGCAGGCCGTGTACGCGGCCCCGTTTCACAACGAGCGATCCACCGGCCCGGCCGACGGCATGGAGAAGAGCCACGCCGAGATCGCGCGCGTGCTCGAACGCCTGGGCCGTGAGGACATCCCGACGCTCCGTGGTTCAAAGGCCTGGCTGCCGACGGCGAACAGACCTGTACCCAGCCCGGCGGCGGTCGACCTGGCCGCGCGCGCCATTCAACGGCAGACCGGCCGACTCTATGTGGTCGCGATCGGCGCGCCGACCAACATCGCCAGCGCGCTGTTGATGGCGCCCGAGATCGCCGATCGCCTGGTCGTGATCTGGCTCGGTGGCCACGCGCGCCACCACTGGGACACGCGCGAGTTCAATTTGTTTCAAGATCTGCACGCCACGCGCGTCCTGTTCGATTGCGGCGTGCCGCTGGTGCGCGTGCCGTGTCTGGGCGCCGCCGAGCATCTGCGCACGACCGAGGCCGAGCTGGCCGCCTTCATCAAGGGTCACGGCGCGGTCGCGGATTATCTGTATCGAACCTACGCCGACGTCTACCCGGATCACTACGCAAAGTCGCGCGTGCTCTGGGATGTGGCGGCAGTGGCCTGGTTGCTCGATCCGGGCTTCACCACGACCGCGCTACGACCCAGCCCGCTCGTCTCCGACTCATTCACGTTCAGCGAGGACCCGCGGCGTCACTTGATCCGCGAGGTGATCGCGCTCGACCGCGACGCGATCCTGGCGGATCTGTTCACGCGGTTGCGTGGCTGACCGAGAAGGCGCTGCCCCACCTCTTGAGGAAAAAGAGCAAAGGGTGAAGCGGATGGGGCCTCGGCTTTGCCGAGGCCCCATCCGCTTCACCCTTTGGCGTGCCTGCCGGACAGGCGCCGGCCGTCTCTAGTCTGCGTGAGCGGCGAAGGCCATGGTGTAGAGATCGAAGTAGCGACCGCGGCGTTCGAGCAATTGGGCATGGGTGCCTTGCTCGATGATCCGTCCATGGTCCATCACCACGATCAAATCGGCGCGTGTGATGGTCGACAGCCGGTGAGCGATGACGAACGCCGTCCGTCCGGCGAGCAGCCGTTCGAGCGCGGCCTGGATGACGCGTTCGGTCTGCGTGTCGATGCTCGAGGTGGCCTCGTCGAGGATCAGGATGCGCGGATCGGCCAGCAAGGCGCGCGCGAAGGAGATCAACTGCCGCTGGCCGCCCGAGAGGATCGCGCCGCCCTCGCCGACCAGGGTGTCGTAGCCCTTTTCGAGTTTCTCGATGAAGCCGTGCGCGCCGACTGCCTCGGCCGCGCGCCTGACCTGTTCGGGCGTTGCGTCGGGCTGGGCGTAGGCGATGTTGCTGAACACCGAACCCGAGAACAAGAACGGCTCCTGCAACACCACGCCCATCTGCTGCCGCAACGACTCCTGGGTCGCGTCGCGCACGTCGATCCCGTCGATGCGCACCGAGCCTTCCGTGGCGTCGTAGAAACGCGAGATCAATTTGACGAACGTCGACTTACCGGCGCCGGTCTCGCCGACCAGGGCGATGGTCTGACCCGGCACGACCTGCAGGTTCACGTGCTCGAGCACGGGCTTGCCGGCGGCCGTATAGCGGAACGAGACGTCGTCGAACACGACCGACCCCGTGATCGGGGGCATGGGCCTGGCGGCGGGCCGATCGTCGACCTCGACCGGCGTGTCGAGCAACTCGAAGATGCGCTCGCCGCTGGCCATCGTCGCCTGCAAAGCGTTGTAGCGCTGCGATAGGTCGCGGATCGGGTTGAAGAACCGGTCGATGTAGAGCGCGAAGGCCACCAGCGTGCCGGGCGTGAGCGTGACGCCCAGCCAGCCCGTCTCGCCGAGCACGGCCCGTCCGCCCACGTACAGCACAAGCGCCAGCGCGAAGCTCCCGATCAGGTCGACCGACGGGAAGAAGATCGAGACCAACAGCGAGGCCCAGTTCGTGGCGCGGAGCAGGTTGCCGTTGACGTCGCGCTTGAAGACCTCGAGGTTGTAGTTCTCGCGCCCGAACGACTGCACCACCCGCACGCCGACGATGTTCTCGTTGAGCACGGCGTTGACCCAGCCGACCGCGGAGCGCACGCGGCGATAACTCTCGCGCGCCTGGCGTCGGAAGAGCTCGGTGGCGACCGCCATCAGCGGCAGCACCAGAAAGCTCAACAAGGACAGTCGCCAGTTGAGCAGCAGCATCGCGACGATGATGCCGAACAGGTCGACGAAGTCGCGCGCCACGGCCACGAGAGCCCAGACCACCATCTCGCGCACCACGGTCACGTCGTTGACCACACGCGAGACGAGCCGTCCGACCGCGTAGCGGCCGAAGAAACCGAGCGACAGCCTCTGCATGTGGTCGAAGAGCGCGCGGCGCAGGTCATAGACCACGTCCTGGCCGGCGCGGGCCATGATCTGGATGCGCACATAGGTGCCGATCCAGAACACTACGCCGGCCAGGAGGTAGAGCACGACGGCCAGGCCGGTGCGGCTCAGGTCGCCCTTGGCGATGCCGTCGTCGATGGCGATCGCGATCAGATACGGCCCGGCGATATAGCCGAGCATGGCTGCGACCATCCACAGGATGGCCACGCCGATGCGGCCGGCGTAGGGGCGCACGTACGCGCCCAGGCGTCGGGCGATGCGCGGGTCGTAGGCCTTGCCCAGGATGTCGTCGTCGCCGGGCGGCGGCGCTTTGGGTTTGGCGGGTGCGGCGGCTTTGAGGGTCATCGGACGGAACTCGGCTTGAGCGGCTTATCCTCGGCCCGGGTGGGGTCGGGGCGTTCGGCCTTGGGATGCGGCACCGGCTCGCTCGGCGCGACCGGCGTCTCCGGCTCCTCCGTGTCGAGGAAGAGCATCTCGCGCTGGAATTGCTCCTGATCCTTGAGCTGCAGGTTGTAGATCTCCTGATACGGGCCGGGCACGTCGACCATCTCGGCATGCTTGCCGCGCTGCACGATCTGGCCGCCGTCGAGCACCAGGATCAGATCCGCGCGGCGCACGGTCGAGAGCCGCTGAGCGATGACGAACGTCGTGCGGCCCTTCATCAGGGCGTCGAGCGCCTTCTGGATGAGGAACTCGGTGCGCATGTCGACGCTCGAGGTGGCGTCGTCGAGGATCAGGATGCGCGGGTCGGTCAGCAGGGCGCGCGCGATGGCGATGCGCTGGCGCTGGCCGCCCGAGAGCGTCACGCCGCGTTCGCCGACCTCGGTGTCGTAGCCTTGAGGGAACGACAGGATGAAATCGTGGGCCTGCGCCGCGCGGGCGGCGACGAAGATCTCGTCGTCGGTCGCTTCGGGCCGGCCATACGCGATATTCTCGCGGATCGTGGCCGAGAAGAGCAGCGACGTCTGCAGCACCAGGCCGATCTGGCGGCGGAGGGTGTCGAGCTCGACCGCGCGGATATCGTGGCCGTCCGCCAGCACGCGACCCTGGGTCGGATCGTAGAAGCGCGGGATCAGATTGACCAGGCTGGTCTTGCCGCTGCCGGTCGGGCCGATCAGGGCGATCACCTGGTTGGGCTGGGCCTCGAAGCTGATCTGCGAAAGCGCCGCCCCGGCGCCGCGGTAGCTGAACGACACGTCCTCGAACGTGATCCGCCCGGAGAGCGGCGGCAGCGCGGGGGCGCCGGGCCGGGTCTCGATGGCAAAGGGCGCGTCGAGCACCTCATAGATCCGGGTCGCGCCGGCCATCGCCTCGCTGGCGCTGCTGACGACGAACCCGAGGTCCTGCACCGGCGCGGCCAGCAACATCAGATACGCGTTGAAGGCCACGATCTCGCCAAGCGTGAGTTGCAGGACGGCGCCAAACCACAACACGAGCGCGGTGCTGGCGACGATCAGCACCATGAAGGTCGGCATGTAGCGGCCCCACGTGCCGACGAGGGTGACGCGCGCGTTGTAGAGCTCGCGGTGGGGTTTGTCGAACCGAACGGCCTCGTCGGTCTCGCGGGCGAAGGCGCGCACCACCTGCACGCCGGTCGCGTATTCCTGGACCGCCGACGACACGGCGCCGAGCGCGTTGTCGATGCGTAGGAACAGCGGCTCGGCGATCCGCGCCAGCCGCATGGTGACGAACGTCATCACGATCAAGGGCAGCATGCCGATGAGGGTCAGCAACGGCGACTGACGCATCAACAGCACCAGGATGCCGGCCAGCAGCATGATCACGTTGAGCAGGTCGATCGCGCCCTGACCGATGAAGCGCGACACCGCGCTGACGTCCTCGGTGCAGCGGCTCATCAACTGGCCGGTCTGGGCCTGGTCGTGATAACCGAAGTGCAGGCGCTGGATCTTGTCGTACAGCGCGTTGCGGAGGTCGAAGCCGGTGCGGTTGACCAGCCACTCGCCCAGATAGCGGCGCCCGAAAGCAAAGACGGCGCGTCCGGCGCCGATCGCCAGGATTGCGAGCGCGGCACGGGTCAACGCCTCCGACTCTTTGCGGCCGAGGCCATCGTCGATGACGGATTGAATGATCCCGGGCACCCACAGGCTGGCGAGCGTGAGCAGGGCCGTGCTGACGACCAACGCCACCACCTGCCAACGATAGGGGCGGAGCGGCCTGAATAGGCGTAATAGATTCACTTGTCTACCACCGGAGGGAACGCAGAATAGTCAGTGTACCGCTGTGGGCCGCATTCTTCAAGCGGCGACGGGGGCGGGGAGTGGGAGCGGGGAGCGCGGGGGGCGGGCCCGTGGACCCTCTCATCGAGGCCGGCGCCGGTTCGGGCGGGCGTCGCGCGCCGTGCGGTTCGTCGGGGCCATCGGTGCCGCTGTGGAGGCGTGCCGGAGGCCGTGGCCCGCATCGGTCGGCTTCTCCAGGCGGTAACCCCTTCACGGAGACATGCGGCGGGCGTCGCGCGCCGCGCGGTTCGTCGGGGCCTTCGGTGTCGCTGCGGAGGCGTGCCGGAGGCCGTGGCCCGCATCGGTCGGCTTCTCCAGGCGATAACCCCCTCCACGGAGACGCGCCAGGCGCCTCTGCCCGAATGTCTCCAGGGCGCGTCTCCATGGAGGGGGCAGGGGGTGGTCATCCCCCTGCATCAAAGGGTGATATCCGGCAGTATCGTCGGACGCCGCCACAGCCTTACAATGCCCGACATGACGGCCGCGACCTCCCTCCACGCCTTGACCCCGCTCATCGATCTCGTATCTCAACACGAAGATCGGATCCTCAGACGCGTCATCGAATACGCAAAGGTGCACGAGTACACGCGTTACACGTCGACGCTGATCGAGGCCTGGCGGATCTCCATCCAGTCGCTGAGCGAAGCGATGGCCCAGGTCGTGGAGACGCACGCGGAAGTCCCCATGCCCAGCCTCGGCGACACCTTCAACGAGACGGTCATCGATCAGTTCAGCATCATCGAGGTGCGCAAGCATCGCGCCCGCGGCGTCACGCTGGGCATGTTCCTGGGCCTCGTCAAATACTATCGGCGCGGCTACAACGACCTGGTGCGAGAGCAACAGTTCGAGCCGGACGTCGAGCGGGCGTATCTGGATTTTCTCGAGCGCTTCTTCGACCGATTCGAGATCGGTTACAGCGTCGAGTGGAACGCCCTCAACGCCGGCCAGGCGGTGGACGAGCTTCAGGACCAAAACCGCACTCTGACCAACGAGAAGAACAAATACCTGACGATCTTCGAAAGTCTTTACGATCCGGTGATCCTGCTCGATCGGAACAACTTCATCGAAAACATCAATCAGGCCGCGGCCGAGCTCTTTCAGGCCCACAATCTCCCGGCGCACCGTTACTACGACCAGCAGCCCGCGCAGCAGGCCTTTCCGTGGCTGGCCGAGGAGATCGCGACGTTTGCCGCCGGCGATGAGCAGGAGCTGGTGGTGATTAAGAACCTGGAGACGACCCAGGGCCAGCGTCACTTCCAGGTCAAGATGAAGCGCATGCAGGACGTCAGCGAGAAGTATTGGGGCACGGTCCTGATCCTCAATGACCTCACCGAGCGCATCCAAAAGGAGGAGGCGCTGACGCTAAACCGCGCCATCCTGCGCTGGGTCAACACCCTGGTCGGGCTCAGCCAGCGCCTCGCCAGCGGCACCGACACCGAAGACGTGTTGCTCGAGGCGATGGGCGCGTTGCACGCGTTGACCGAGCCGGATGCTGCCGTGATGGGGATGTGGGAGCCGGACGCGGGCCGGTTTCGGCTCAAGTACCGGGTGACGGCCGCGGGTCTGGAGAAGACCGACCTGTCCCACGCGTCTGCGGCAGACGAGCTCGACCGGGCCGATCGGATCCCTGGGATCGACGCGTCGTTCGATCAGGTATTGGCCCTGCCGCTCAAGACGAACGAGCAACCCGTCGGGCGCCTATGGGTTGGGCGCGCGCTGCATCGGCCTTTCTCGTCGTCGGAACGTGTCGTCCTGGAGAGCATCGCCCACCAGATGCTGATCGCGATCGAGCACGCTCGTCTGACCGAGCAGATCGAGTCGGGGGCGGTCGTAGCCGAACGTGCCCGGTTGGCGCGCGAGATGCACGACGGCCTGGCACAGATCCTGGGGTTTCTCAGCCTGCAGATGCAGTCGCTCGAGTCGCTTGTCAGCCAGGGAAAACTCGAGGAGACCTTGGCCGAGCTGCGGCGCGCGCGTGAGCGCATCCGTGAGGCGCAGGCCGAGGTGCGTGAGAACATCCTCAACCTGCGCACGGTGTTGTCGATCAACGGTGACGTCGTGCCGTTCTTGTGCGAGACCATCGCCCAATTCGGCGCTCAGAACGGCATCGAGACGCATGTGCAGAACGCCAGCCAGCCGCGAACGCGGCTGTCGCCGATCTGCGAGGTGCAGCTGGTGCGCGTGATGCAGGAGGCGCTGGCCAACGTGCGCCAGCACGCGGAAGCGAACAATCTGTGGGTGGCGTTCGAGGAGAGCGGCTCCGGGCTGCATGTCATGATCCGCGACGACGGCGTCGGGTTCGTCGAGCCGGCGCTCGACAAGCACTTTGGCCTGACCACCATGCGCGAGCGATCGGAGAGCGTGCACGGCACTCTGAAGATCGACTCGACCCCGGGGCAGGGCACGCGGATCGATCTGCACTTCCCGTGCGGCAATCAGTGAGGCCATTTTGGGAATGAATGCCCCTACGTCGAACCCCAAGCCGCTGCCGCTACGCACCGTGGTGGCCGATGATCATCGCCTGTTTCGGCAGGGGCTGATCTCGCTGATGAACACCCGCCCCGACCTGGTGGCTGTCGTCGGCGAGGCCGAGGACGGCGCGGAGGCGCTTGCCCTGTGCGAGCGTCTGAACCCCGACCTGGTGCTCCTCGACATCCTGATGCCGCAGGTCGACGGTCTGCAGGCCGCCCGTCGCATTCGTGAACTGTGCCCGGAGACGGCCATCATCATGCTGACGGCCTCCGAGACTGATGAACACCTCGAGCAGGCCATTCGACTGGGCGTGGCCGGCTATCTCTCCAAGAGCCTGGATTCCGGGGAGCTCTTCGATCTCGTGCTGGGAATGACCCGCGGCGAAGTCGCCGTGACGCACGCCACGGCCTCTCGCGTCATGCGCAGCCTGAGCCTGGGAAGGATGCGTTCGCAGGACCCGATCGAGCAAATCACGAGCCGTGAGCTCGAAGTGCTGCGCCTGGCCGCTGCCGGCGTGAGCAATCCACAGATCGCGGCGCGATTGCAGATCTCGGTCAACACCGTCAAGGCGCACGTCAAAAGCATCCTCGAAAAACTGAACCTCGAAAACCGGACCCAGTTGGCGGCTTATGCCATGCGCCGCGGTCTGATCGCTCCAGAGGATGAGGCCCAAGATCGCCCGCCCGGGTAGTATGGAAACTGTCTCATAGCGGGATGCGGCCCGCGGCCGTGGGTGTTAACGTCTATGTGAAATTCCGCACAAAGACGTGCCTCAACCCTCGGACCCGCGATGACCAACCCATCCGCTCGGCTACACGACCTCAGCCGCTTCTTTTTTGCCGCCACCGCCGCGGATCTGCGTGAGGCCTACGAAGCCCTCGCCGCAAGCGGCCTGGCGCTGCCGCCCGTGAGTGATTGGGCGGAGGCGGCGTTCTGCTTCAATCGCCTCTTCGTCGGCCCCAAGGCGCTGGCCGCGCCGCCATACGCCACCGTCTACCTCGACGGCGACGCCACGCGCCTGATGGGTGCGTCGACGGCCAGGGTTCGCCAGCTGTACGACATGCTGGGGCTGACATCGCCTTGGGAGAACAAGATCCCGGACGACCACATCGCCTTCGAGCTCGATGCGTTGTGGCAGATCAGCCATGCGCTGCAATCCGTGGTCTCGCCGCAGTTGAAGGATGCGCAGGCCTACCTGCACGAGCATCTCCGCGCCTGGGTGCCGGCCTTCGTCGAACGCATCCGGGCGGCCCCCGACCCTCATCCTTCCATCCTGGCCGTGGCTGATGCGTTGCTCAAGTCGATGCAGGCGGCCGATCCCGTTGGGGCGTACTGATCCAGTTTCGTCATTCTTTATCGTTCTGAAAGGACGGCTTCAGATGCAAGACTCGAAGTCAGCGGGCGCGCACAATATCGAGCTCGCCCTCGGCAACCGAATCTCGCGCCGCAGTTTTTTGAAGATCCTGATGATGACCGGGGCGGTCGCGGCACTGCCCCGGACCGGGTTGTTGCAGTCGTTTTCGCAGGAGGGTCCGGCTTTTGGCCGCGCGACCTTCGCCGGGCTTAACGCCTATCAAACGTTCCGCAACGCCTGCCCGCGCAATTGTTACGACACCTGCGGCATCGTCAGCTATGTGAAGGACGGCGTGCTCGAGTTCGTCGAGGGCGCGCCTGAGTCGACCTTCACCGACGGCGGCCTGTGCGTGAAGGGCTATGCCTACCCGCGCACCGTGTACAGCCCGGACCGGATCAAGTACCCGATGCGTCAGATCGGGCGGGGCTCCGGCAAATGGGAACGCATCTCGTGGGACGAGGCGCTCGACACGATCGCGAACAAGATCCTGGAGATCAAGGCCAAGGACGGCTCGCTCCTGGGCATGGCACTGACCAAGTACTCGGGCAATTTCGGGATCACGCACTACGGCGTCGAGGGCATGATGTCCTCGCTCGGTTACACCACGCGCTTCGTCGGCACGCCCTGCTGGCCGGCCGGCATCGACGCCCAGAACTACGACATGGGCAACATGTGGTGCAACGACCCGGAGGACATGGTCCAGAGCAAGTACATCATCGTCTGGGGCGCCAACCCCGCGTATTGCTCGGTGCACTCGCTCAAGTACATCTATGAAGCCAAGAAGCGCGGCGCCAAGGTCGTGGTGATCGACCCCGTCCTCACGCAGACCGCGGTCAAGGGCGACGAGTACTGGCAGGTCAAACCGGGCTCCGACGGAGCGTTGGCGCTGGCGATGGCCCGCCACCTGATCGACCAGGGCCTGGTCGACCGCGACTGGGTCGCGGCCAACGGCCTGGGCTATGACGAGTACGAGGCGTACATCAAGGCCAACGTCACGGTCGAGTGGGGCGCCGAACAGGCCGGGCTGCCGGTCGATGTGGTCAAGCGCGTGGCCGAGGAGTTCGCCACGGCGAAGCCGGCCACGATCTGGATCGGCTACGGCATGCAGCGCCACGTCAACGGCGGCGTCAACGTGCGCGCGATCGACGCGCTTGTGGCGATGACCGGGAACGTCGGCAAGATCGGCGGCGGCGCGCGGTACGGCCACCTGTACACCTGGGGCTTCAACTACAACGCCATGGTGCAGGCAGCGCCCGAGGGCTCGATCGGCTACACCGGCGCGACCGGTCCCAAGGGCGAGTTCGACACGGGCCAGGGCGCCGATGCGGCCGCCAGCTACACCGATCGCACCTTCAACATCAACAAGATCGGGCAGGAGATCCTGGACGCCCAGGAGCCGCCGGTGCGGTTGCTCTGGGTCGCGAACAAGAACGTCGTCAGCCAGGACTTCGACAAGAACAAGATCCTCAAGGCCTTCGAGAAGCTCGAGATGATCGTGGCCGTGGATCTGTTCTTCAACCCGACCGTCGAGCAGGCCGACATCGTGCTCCCGACCGTGACGCCGTTCGAGGACTGGACGGTCAACGTCTCGTACTGGCACTACTGGATGCATCTCAACGAGCAGGCGATCAAGCCGCTCTTCGAGTCGAAGTCCGACATCGAGATCGCGTCGGCGCTCTCGGCCAAGTTGAACGCCAAGCAGCCCGGCTCGTGCACGTTCCCGCAGAACATCGACCCGAAGGAGATGATGGTCAAGGAATTCAACGACGGGATCTACCAGCTCTTCGGGATCACGTCGTGGGAGGATCTGCGCAAGGGCTCGGCCAAGGCCAAGCTGCCCTCCTCGGCGTCTTGGTCGGATCTCAAGTTCGCGACGCCCTCCGGCAAGTACGAGTTCAGGTCGGAGACTGCGCAGACCAACGGCCACACCGCGCTGCCCGAGCACAAGGCCGGGCGCGAGGCCTACGCGCCGCTGCGGCTGCTGACGCCGCACGCCAAGCACGGTCTGCACTCGCAGTTCCAGAACCTGGACTGGATGCACGACATCAATGCCGAGCCGCTGGTGTACGTCCATCCGAAGACGGCTCGCGCCAAGGGCATCGCCGATGGCGACACCGTGCGCGTCTTCAACCCGACCGGCGAGGTCAGGGTCAAGGCGCAACTGACCAACAACGTCCCGGCCGACACCCTGCTGATGTACGAAGCGTGGTTCGGCGCCAAGAACGGGTTCAACGTCAACCTGCTGGTCGACGACGTCTCGTCGGACATGGGCGCCTTCAAGACCGGCGCGCCGGGCGTGGCGATCCACGACCAGTTCGCGGACATCGAGAAGGCCGCGGCGTAGGAGAACCGATCATGAGCAAACGTTACGCCTTCCATGTCAACATGGCGCTGTGCATCGGTTGCGACACCTGCGCCATGGCGTGCAAGAACCAATACCATCAAGAATCCGGCATCGTCTGGCGCAAGGTCTATCCGGTGAGCGAGGCGATCTACCCGCACCGCGACCGTGCCTGGATGTCGCTGGCCTGCAATCACTGCGACAACCCACCGTGTCTCGAAGGCTGCCCGGCCAGCGCTTACACCAAGCGCGAAGACGGCGTCGTCGTGCACCATCCGGATCAGTGCATCGGCTGTCAGCAGTGTCTGCACACCTGTCCGTTCGGCGTGCCGCAGTACAACCCGAACACGCGCAAGGCCGAGAAATGCAGCCTGTGCTGGGAGCGGCTGGACGCCGGGCTGTTGCCGGCCTGCGTGCAGGCCTGCCCGACCGGCGCGCTGAGCCTGGTCGATCTCGAGACCTTCGACGACCCGAGCGCGATCCAGTTCCCGCCCGGTTTCCCGCATCGTCCGGAGGTCGGCCCGTCGACGCGCTTCACCATGCCTGAGCAACCCAAGATCGTGCGGAGGGAGTCGTGATGGAAACCCTGTCTTTGCCCCTGATCCTGTTCACGCTGCTGACGCAGGCCTCGATCGGCGTGGCCGTGCTTGCGGCGGTGCGCCAGTGGCAGACGGCTGACGGCCCGCAACGCCCGACGGCGGAGTGGGGGACGATCGCCGGGCTGCTCGCGGCCGGCGTGTTGGCCTCGTTCTTTCACCTTGGCCATCCCGAGGCCGTCTATCGCATCCTGACCAACGTCAGCACTGCCTGGCTGAGCCGCGAGATCCTGGTCTTCATCGTCTTCGGCGTGCTTGTGACGCTGGCGTTGTGGTCGGCCCTGCGCGGACCGGTCAACGGCTGGCTGATGAAGACGATCGCGGTGGTCGGCGTCGTCGCTGTGGCGACGATGGGCATGACCTATGCCCCCTCGGGTCAACCGGCGGTGCACAACATCTGGCCGTTCGTGTTCTTCATGTTGACGGCCGCGACAGCCGGCAGTGTTGTCGCGAGCTACTTCGCGCCCGAGAAGAAGCAAGGCCTGCTGGTCTGGGTGTTCTCGACCGGCGCGTTGATCAGCCTCGTGATCTACCTGGCCGTGCCGTGCGTATGGCTCTCGGGCGACGCCGTCGTGGCGGCGACCGGTCGGGCCTTCCTCTCGTCGCCGTTGTACTGGCTGTTCATCAGCGTGGGGCTGGTCGCTCCCCTGGCCGTGGTCGCGCGTCTGCGCCGCATCCCGAACTGGCTGCCGATCCTGGTGCTGTTCGGCGAGCTCGTCGGCAGAGTCGCGTTCTTCACGTTGATGCTCACCTCGGGCGGCAACATCGGCAACCCGTTCTGACGCTTGTCGACACCGACGGCGCCGCGGATGCGATCCGCGGCGCCGTCGACCCCTCATCTATGTCCGAAACACTGAAAGCCCTGCTCGAAAAAAGCTCCGAACTGCATCGTCATCTTTGTCCACGCCAGGTCTTGGGCGTGCGCATGGGGTTGTTGGGCGGCACCTGTCTTGGGCTGGACGTGCCGCAGCCGTTCGAAGCGAAACGGATCCTGACCATCGTCGAAACAGACGGCTGCTTCGCCGACGGCGTGGCGGTGGCCGCGAACTGCTGGGTTGGCCGGCGCACGTTGCGGGTCGAGGATTACGGCAAGGTTGCGGCGACCTTCATCGATACCTTCACGGGCAGCGCGGTGCGCATCCACCCACGCGCAGAGGCGCGCGAGCTGGCACGCGCGTTGGCGCCTGAGGCCGCGAACCGCTGGCAGGCGCAGTTGCTCGGGTACCAGCGGCTCACCGACGACGCGTTGTTCGTGTGCTCCCCCGTGTCGCTGAGCCTGTCGCTCGACAGGCTGGTCAGCCGCGCGGGCTATCGCGTGGTCTGCGAGCAGTGTGGTGAAGAGATCCTCAACGAGCGCGAGGTCGCTCGCGACGGCCAAACGCTTTGCCGCGCCTGCGCCGCGCCCGCGTACTATCAAGCGCTGGAGGCGGTCGCGCTTAAGGTCAGCTGCGACGCTGTGTAGAGCGTGGGGAGGGACCACCCCCCGGCCCCCTCCACGATGACGCGCGCTGGATGTGTTCGGGTCGAGACGCCTGGCGCGTCTCCGTGGAGGGGGTGAGGGGGGCACACAAACAGCAAAGTCGCGCCGATCGCTTCAGACCGCAACGAAACATCGAGACCCCTTCCACGGCGGCGCCAGACGTCGCGGCGTGCAATGAACTATCGTGGTCGCCCTCCACGTAAGCGCCGGGCGTCACGGTCTGCACCGAACCGTCGAGGACCCCCTCCACGAAAGCGCCGAACACCGCGGCCTGCAACGAAACATCGAGACCCCTTCCACGGCGGCGCCAGACGTTGCGGCGTGCAATGAACTATCGTGGTCGCCCTCCACGTAAGCGCCGGGCGTCACGGTCTGCACCGAACCGTCGAAGACCCCCCTCCACGAAAGCGCCAGGCATCTCGGCCCTCGGGTGCCCGGCGCGCTTCCGTGGAGGGGGCAGGGGGTGGTCCCACAAACAAAAAAGACGCGCCGCCTTTCGGCGACGCGCCTTTGTCTCTGTCCTCCGCGCGCTCGTCAGCCCAGCGCCGGTGTCGGCCGGCAGCACAGCACCAGCTGCTTGGCCGCCGCCACCTCGTCCAGCCGCGAGATCGGCGCCGTGTGCGGCGCGCCCTGCAACACCTCCGGCTGCGTGTGCGCCTCCTCCGCGATCTTCCGCAGCGCCGCGATGAACACGTCCAACGTCTCCCGGCTCTCGGTCTCCGTCGGCTCGATCATCAACGCCTCGTGCACGATCAGCGGGAAGTAGTTCGTCGGCGCGTGGAACCCGTAGTCCACCAGCCGCTTCGAGATGTCCAGCGCATGCACGCCCGGCGCATCCCCCCACACCCCCTCCACCACGAACTCGTGCTTGCACACCCGGTTATACGGCAGGTGGTACACGTCCTCCAGCTTCGCCTTCAGGTAGTTCGCGTTCAGCACCGCGTACTCGCTGTTCCCGCGCAGCCCCTCCGGCCCATTCGCCCGGATGTACGTGTATGCCCGCACCAGCACCCCGAAGTTCCCCCAGTACGACTTCATCCGCCCGATCGTCTTGGGCGGGGTCACCAGCGCGTAGTGCGCGGGCTGGTTCTCCAGCCCGTCCTCCACGCGCGCCACGATCGGCCCGGGGAGGAAGTCCTTGAGACGGGCCGAGACGCCCACCGGCCCGGAGCCCGGTCCGCCACCGCCGTGCGGGGTCGAGAAGGTCTTGTGCAGGTTGTAGTGCAGCACGTCGAACCCCAGGTCCCCCGGCCGCACCTTGCCCACGATCGCGTTCATGTTGGCGCCGTCGCCATACACCAACCCGCCGCACGCATGCACCGTCGCCACCACCTCCTCGATGTGCTCCTCGAACAGACCCAGCGTGTTCGGGTTGGTGATCATCAACCCCACCACCGTGTCGTCGCACAACCGCCGCAGCGCCTCCAGGTCCACGTTCCCGCGCGGGTCAGACGGCAGCTCCACCACCTCCAGCCCCGCCATGTTCGCCGTCGCCGGGTTCGTCCCGTGCGCCGAGTTCGGGATCAGCACCTTCGTCCGCTTCACGTCCCCGCGGTCCAGGTGATACGCCCGCATCATCAGCACGCCCGTCAGCTCGCCCTGCGCCCCGGCCGCCGGCTGCAGGCTCACCCCCGCAAACCCGCCGATCTCGCTCAGCCATTCCTGCAGCGCGTACATCAGCGCCAGCGAGCCCTGCACCGTCTCCGGGTCCTGCAGCGGATGCGCCGCCGCCAGCCCAGGCAGCCGCGCCGTCGTCTCGTTCAGCCGTGGGTTGTACTTCATCGTGCACGACCCAAGCGGGTACATGTTCGTGTCGATGCCCATGTTCAGCTTCGAGAGCCGCGTGAAGTGCCGCACAACCGTCATCTGGTCCGCCTCCGGCAGATCCAGCGCCGTCCGCGCCAGCCCCTCCGGCAGCGGCGTCTCTTCCACGTCACACGCCGGCAGCGTCACGCCCTGGCGCCCCGGCCGCGAGAGATCGTAAATGAGTGGTTCAAGCATGATCAGCCCCTCTCAGCTCAGTTCGCTCAGCGCGCCCACCAGGTCGTCGATCTGTTCGCGCGTGTTGGTCTCGGTCACACACACCAGCATGTGCCCCTGCAGCGCCGGATAGTCCCGCCCCAGGTCGTACCCGCCGATGATGTTCCGCTGGTAGAGCAGGTAGTCGTTGATCTCCGCCACGCTCCGCGGACACGCCACCACGAACTCCTTCAGATACGGCCGCGGCGCCACCACCCGGTAGCCCGGGAGTTGAGCGATGCGTTTCGCGGCGTAGTGGCTCTTGTGCCAGCACAGCTCCGCCACCTGCCGCAGCCCGTTCTTGCCCAGCGTGCTCAGGTAGATCGTCGCCGCCAGCGCCATCAGCCCCTGGTTGGTGCAGATGTTGGACGAGGCCTTCTCGCGTCGGATGTGCTGCTCGCGCGTCGCCAACGTCAGCACGAACCCGCGCTGCCCCTTGCGATCCTTCGTCTCCCCCACCACGCGCCCCGCCATCTTGCGCACCAGCGCCTTGCGCGTCGCGAAGAACCCCAGGTACGGCCCGCCGTACGACAACGGCAGACCCAGCGCCTGCCCCTCGCCGCAGACGATGTCCGCCCCGAACGCCCCGGGCGGCGTCAGCAGCCCTAGCGCCAGCGGGTCGGTCATCACGCACAGCAGCGCCCCGCGCGCGTGCACGGCCGCCGCCAGCGCCTTCAGGTCGTCGATCTGCCCAAGGAAGTTCGGGTACTGCACCGCCAGCAGCAGCGTCCCCTCGTCCACCAGCTCCACCAGCGCCGCCGGCTCGGGCAGCGCCGCCGGGTTCACGCCGCCGTCGTCCCCGACGATCTCCAGCCCAAGCCCCTGCGTGTACGTCCGCACCACCCCGCGCGCGTGCGGGTGCACCGTCGGGCTCAGCACCACCTTCCGCCGCGCCCCGCGAAAGTGCTCGTTGGCCATGATCACGGCCTCCGCCAGCGCCGTCGCCCCGTCGTAGTGGCTCGCGTTCGCCACCTCCATCCCCGTCAGCGCGCAGACCATGCTCTGCCACTCGAACACCGCCTGCAGCGTCCCCTGCGACACCTCCGGCTGGTAGGGCGTGTATGCCGTCAGGAACTCGCCGCGCTGGATCAGCGCGTCCACGATCACGGGCGTGTAGTGGTTGTACGCCCCGGCCCCCAGAAACAACGCGCTCTTCCCCGCGTGATGGTTGTTCTCCGCCAGCTCGCGCAGCTCCGCCAGCGTCTCCAGCTCCGAGAGCGCCGCCGGGATCTTCAGCTGCGGGTTGCGCAGCTGCGCCGGAATGTCCGCGAACAGCGCGTCGATGTCGGCCACTCCGATCGCGGCCAGCATCTCGTCTCGCTCTTGCGTGGTATGTGGGTAATAGGCCATTTGGGTTCAATCCTTACCCGTGCTCACCGGCCGGGCGGGCGGCCACATGGGCCGCCCCTACGGGTCGCCCTCACGGGGCGCCCCGCCCGGCCGTTCGCCGGATCAATGCGCGCGGCCCGCGCAATACGCCTCGTACGCGGCGGCATCCATCAACCCGGCCAGGGCCGCCGGGTCCGTGACCTTGACCTTCACCAGCCAGCCGCCGCCAAAGGGCTCGCTGTTGACCAGCTCGGGCGACTGCCCAAGCGTGTCGTTGACGGCCGTGACCACGCCGGCCACCGGCAGGTACACGTCCGACTGCGCCTTGACCGACCCACCTGCGGCAGGTCCACGTACACGATGTCCGACAGCGCGTTCTGGGCGTAGTCCGAAATGCCCACCGTCGCCGTCTCCCCCTCCACCCGCACCCACTCGTCGCTCTTCGCATACTTGAGGTCACTTGGTACGTTCATCCGAAAGATCTCCTGGCTGAATTGCGGCTATGTCGTGACTGCTCGGCCAGCGTGGACGTGGGCAAAAAGGGTGCACCCGCTTTTGCCTGAACGCTCCGCGATTGAGCCGAGCAGGACGTAGTTCCTCAGTCGACCGTCGACGCGCTCAACGTCGATAGGCCGGGATGTAGAAGGGCTTCTTGACCACCTTCGCGCGCGTCGCCTTATCGCGGATCAGGATGTCGAGCTCGGTGCCGCGAGCCGCCAGGCTGCGCGGCACGTAGGCCATGGCCAGGAAGCTCTTGAGCGTCGGCGCGAACAGGCCGCTCGTCACCGAGCCGACCACCTGACCGTCGTGCTGCACGGCATAGCCTTCACGCGCCACGCCCTTCTCGATCAACTCGAGCCCGACCAGCGCGCGGCCCGAGGCCTCGAGCTTCTGCTTGAGCAGCGCGTCGCGGCCGATGAAGTCCTTATCGAGCGAAAGGGCAAAGTTCAAACCGGCCTCGACCGGCGTGGTCGTCGGCGACAGTTCATGACCGTACAACGGCATGCAGGCCTCGAAGCGCAGGCTGTCGCGCGCGGCCAGGCCGATCGCCTTGACGCCCTCGGGCTCGCCGGCCTTGAGGATCGCCTCCCACACGCGCACCGCCTGCTCGGCCGGGAAGAACAGCTCGAAGCCGTCCTCGCCGGTGTAGCCGGTGCGCCCGAGCAGAACCGGCACGTCGTCCAGGAGCACGTCCTGCACCGCCGTAAAACGACGTACCGACTCGAGGTCGCCGCGCGACAGCCGGTTGAGGATGGCCGGCGCCTGCGGACCCTGGAACGCGAGCATGTAGGTCTCGGTCGAGATGTCGCGCACCGTAACCTCGAAACCGGCCGTGTGGCTCTGCACCCAGGCCACGTCCTTGGCGCGATTGGAGGCGTTGATCACAAGGAGGAAATAGCACTCCGAGTCGCGCGAGCCGGTCTCCGGCAGCTTATAGATGAAGAGATCGTCGACGCAGCCGCCGTCGGCGTAGCACAACAGGCTGTAGTGCGCGTCGTACAGCTTCATCGTCGACACGTCGTACGAGACCAGGCGATTGACGAAGATCTCGGCCTCGGGGCCGCGCACTTCCATCTGGCCCATGTGATCGATGTCAAACAACCCCGCCGTCTGGCGGGTGGTCTGGTGTTCGACCAGCGGCCCGGTCGGGTACTGCACCGGCATCTCCCAGCCCGCGAACGGCACCATCCGGCCGCCGTGTTCGGCGTGCCAGGCATTCAACTGCGTTCTTTGCAGAACATCCTTCGACTCGGCCATGGTTCACTCCTCCAGCAATGCACCGGCCAGGGGCAGTAACGGAGCGACCGTCGCGACCTCTGACAATTGTGTTCGGACATCGCGTCCCAGCGCGTCGACACGCTCAGGCCACGACGGGCAATACCTCCCGGCGATAGAACTCGAAGAACCCTTCCTGATCGGGCCCCACCTGATGCAGATAGATGTGCGTGAAGCCGGCATCGATGAAGCGGCGAATGCCGGCGATATGCGTCTGCGCATCCGGGCCGCACACGACGGCGCGCGGGATGTCGTCTTCGGTGAAGCCGACGCTCAAGGCGTCGTAGTGCTCGGGCAACGGCAGCTCGGGGATGACCGCGCCGGGGATGAGCCCAAGCGGCCACCACTCGCACGCTGTCCGGCGCGCCTCGGCTTCGGTGCGCGCCCAGCACACCGCCATCTGCGCATACCGCGGCAGATCCGGCTGGCGTGCGGTCGCGAGGTACGTGTCAACGAGCGACTTATCCGGCGCGAGGCCGACAAGCCCATCGCCGACCCGGGCCGCGAGTTGGGCCATCTTCTTGCCGGAGGCGGCGACCACCAGCGGCGGCGGCGCATCCGGAAGCGAGTACAGCTGGGCCTGGTCGACCGTGAAATACCGGCCGCGATGGCTGTAGCGCGTGCCCTTCCACAGCCCGCGGATGACGGCCACGGCCTCGTCGAGCATGGCCACGCGCTCGGCCGGTGACGGCCAGCGGTCGCCGAAGACGTGTTCGTTGAGGTTGGCGCCCGTGCCGACGCCCAGGAAGAAGCGGCCGGGCATGAGCGTCTCGCAGGTGGCCGCGGCCTGGGCGACCAGCGCCGGGTGGTAGCGCAGGATCGGGCAGGTGACGCCGGTGCCGACTGTGAGCGTGCGCGTGGCCTGGGCGATCGCGCCGAGCACGGACCACACGAACGGGCTCTCGGCGTGTCGGGTGAAGAAGGGGTGGAAGTGGTCGGAGATGAGCGCGAAGCCGAAGCCGGCCGCCTCGGCCTGTTGCGCCTGGCGCACCAGCGCGCCAGCGCTGTGCAGCTCGCTCGTCAACGCGTATCCAAGCTGGACCACGGTCTCCTCCTCCCCTCGAATTTGCTCAAACGACGGCCGCCGGGAACGTCAATCGGCGTAGGGCGTGTCGAAAATCGGCGGCAGGTTGACCAGGCCCTTGCGGCCGGGCCGAGAATACGCGCAGCGTTTGCTGGTGCGCACGCCGTAGCCGACCATGCCCTCCAGTAGTTTCAAAGCCGCGACGACGCCGTCGATCACGGGCACGCCCAGATCGGCCTCGAGTTGCTTGTCGAGACCGGCCATGCCCGCGCAGCCCAGGCAGATCACCTCGGCGCCATCCTCGGCCACGGCCTTGCGCGCGGCCTCGCGGATCAGGCTCTGGGTGTCGTCCTCGGCGGCCTCGAGCGCCAGCACAGGCGCACCGGTTGTCCGCACCGAGGCGCAGCGTTCGGTCAGACCGTAGTGCTGCACGGCGTCGCGAAGCAGCGGGCCCCAGGCGTCGTTGGTCGTCACGATGCTGAACCGATGGCCGAGCACACACGCCATCAACATCGACGCCTCGGCGATCCCCATCACGGGTTGAGCGAGGATCTCACGCGCGGCGTAGACGGTCGGATGATCGCTGTAGCACGCGATCACGTACGCGTCGAAATCAGGATGCGCCAGGATCGTCTCGAGCGTGCCGGGCGCGCTGAGCAGTTCGTCGTAGATGCTCTCGATCGAGCGCGGGCCGGAGGTCGGGTTGACCGCCACGACCTCGGTCGTGGGCAGCGCGTATCCCTTGAGCACGCTGGCGATGCGTTCGGTGAAGCTGCTCGACGTGTTGGGGTTGATGAACAAGATGCGCATGGCGATTTGATCGCGAGCCGGGCGGTCAGTCCTTCCCGCCCGGCTCGCGGCACCCGCACGGGGATCAGGCCTTGGCGGCCGCCTTCTCAAAGCGCGAGAACGGCAGTCGTTCGAGGTACCAGGACGTATCGCCGGTCATGATGTACGCGGCGAGATCGCGCCCGATCGTCGGGGCTTCGATCACACCGTTTCCGCCGGCGCCCACGGCCAGGAGATAGCCCGGCACGGATGACTCGCCCAGAATGGGGAGGAAATCCGGGGGCTCGGCCCGATATCCAACCCACTCATTGACGACAGACGACTCCAACAGCCGAGGATAGTGCTGCATCAGTTCCTCGGTCAGGAATTCCCAGAAATACGCATCGGTGCCGCCGGTCATCGGCAGGGCATCCGGATCCCAGATGCCGGCATGCATCGGGTCGTTGAGGTCCATGGTGAGGTGGGCCTTGCAGATGAACACGCACTCCTTGTCCTTGCGGGCGTAGAAGCGCGGGTACTTGAGCACCGGGAAGGGATACTCGAGTTTCTTGCTGGGTTCGAGGATGAAGACCTCGGCCTTGGTGTGCCAGATGGGCATCTCGAGGCCGACCTGGCGCGCGGTGTAGCGCGCCCAGGGGCCAGAGGCGTCGACGACGACGTCGAAGTCGAAGTGGCCCTTGCTCGTGTCGAGGCCCGTGACCTTGCCGCCGGTCATCGTGACGCCTTCGACCTTTGTGCCGATGTGGATCGTGGCGCCCTTCTCGCGCGCCAGCTTCGCCAGCGTGTTCGAGATCATCGTGGCGTCGAAGAAGCCGTCGTCCGGGCACCAGCCGGCGCCGAGCAGGCCGTCGATGTTGATATCGGGGATGACCTTGAGGATCTTCGCCGGGTCGTGCCAGTACTCGGCGTGGTAGCCCGAGGCCAGCGTCAGCGACACGGCCTTCATCACGTAGGTCTCGTAATCTTTGTACGGCGCGACGGTGAGTGTGCCGGTCTTCTCGAAGCCGGCCGACCCGGGCGCCATCTTCTCGAGGCCCGTGTAGAAGTTGAAGCCGAACAGACGCACGTCCCAGAACTCATGTGCCACGGAGTCGTCGATCAGGCAATGCGTGCCCGCCGACTTGGCCGTCGTGCCGGAACCGATCGTGTTCTTCTCAAACAGCGTGACCTCGGCATCGGGGTACTGCGTGAGGAAATGGGCAATCGAGACGCCGATGACGCCGCCGCCGATGATGCCGATCTTCTTTTTCATGAAATTGTTCTCCTATAGGTCGTCAAAGAACGTAGAGGCGGGCAACGGAGCGAGCCACTGCTGTCCGCGATCTTTTCGATGGATGACTCACTGCCAGGCCGGGCGCATGCCCCGGGCCTTCAGGCGTTCCACAAAAACGGGCAGGAACGCGTACAGGTCGGCCACGACGCCGACGTCGGCCTGTGAGAAGATGCCGGCGTTCTCGTCGTTGTTCACCGCCGCGATCACGCGCGAGTCGCGCACGCCGACGATGTGCTGGATCGCGCCCGAGACGCCGATCAGCAGGCTGAGCTCCGGCGCGACCTTCTTGCCCGAGAGGCCGAGCCATTCCGGGAACCAGTCGCGGTCCGACGCGAGCGGGCGCGTGCAGGCCAGCTGGCCGTCGAGCAGGTCGGCCACGGCCTGGGCCAACGCCAGATCGTCCTTCTGCTTGACGCCCTGACCGACGTCGATCACGGCCTTGGCCTCCTCGAGACGCACGCCGCTCGTGACCTTGGGCTGCTGCCCGACGACGATCGGCGCCGTGATGGGCGCGGCGACGTCGAGCGCGACGCGCTGCAGTTGGCGATCGGGTTGCGGTTGCGCCGGGAAAGCCCCGGGCGCGACCGCCAGGACCACCGGGCCGGGCTTGAACTGGTAGTACGCCAGCGCCGTGCCGCTGTAGAGCGAGCAGCGCGCGGCCACGGCGCCGCTGTGCGATTCGACCGTGAAGCCGGTCGCCCAGGCGGCGTAGCCGGCGCCAATGCGTTCGGCGACGCGCGGGGCCGCCTGCAGGCCGAGCTTGGTCGCGCCGACCAGCACCAGGGCGGGTTGGGCCTGCGCGATGGCGGCGGCCAACGCGGCCGCGCCGGCCTCGGGCGTCAGATCGGTCAGGCTCGGCTGATAGCACACGTCGACGCCGGGCAGTTCGGCCTCGGCCCCGCCAAGGACTAGCGCCGCGACGCGGCCTTCGACCGACAGGGCCTGTCGGGCCGCGCCGGCCAGATCGCGGGCGAGGGCCGGGCTCTCACTGCACACCAGGATCGTGAGTGGGCTGGTCATCACGCGCCTCCCTTGAGCACGCCGGCCTGTTCCAGCGCGTCGATGAACTGATCCGCCAGCTCGGCGAGGGCCTGGCCCTTCAACACCTGCTGCTTGCGCTGGACGACCACGCCGGTGAGCTGGGCTTCGGCGATGTGCGCCTCGGCCTCGAGCGCCTGGCGGGCGAGGCCCAGATCGGCCTCGGCCTGCAGCACGGTGACCGGCTTCTTCTTGGCCTTGATCGCGTCCATCAGCGTCGTGCGGCGCGGCGGGAAGGCCTCCTCGTCCACGGCGACCAGCGCGGGCAGCGCCGTCGTCACGGTCTGCAGCCGGTCTTCGAGGTTCTGATCGGCCTTGAGCCCGCCGCCCTCGAGCGCGAGCGTGCGGGCGTAGGTGACGAGCGGGCGGCCCAGGCGCTCGGCCAATCGCGGCCCGACCTGGTAGCTGTAGCCGTCATCGCTGGCGAAGCCGCAGACGACGACGTCGACCGGCTCGCAGCGCTTGAGCGCGGCTTCGAGCAGTCTCACGGCGACGGCGGCCTCGGCCTGACCGCCGAACGGGTCTTCGACGAGGAGCACCTCGTCGACGCCCATGGCGAGCACATCCTTGAATGAGTCGCGCGCCGTTGCGGGCGCGAGCGAGATCGCGCGCAGGGTCGTGCCGGCGCCGGCGGCTTCCTTGAGCCGGACCGCGGCCTCGACCACGTTCTTGTCGATGTTGCCGACGCGCTCGGGCACGCCGGCCATGCGCAGCTCGCGCGTCGCCGGGTCGACTTTGACCTCAGCGACGTCGAGCGAGTACTTGACCAGGGCGACGATGTTCACAAGCGACCTCCTTGACCTGAACCTCAGCCGTACCGAAACAGGATCCCGAACCCGCCGGCCGGGACGTGCCAGGTGATGCCGCCTTTGCCGCCTGAGTCGCACGCGATCTGACAGGTGCCGCACTCGAGGCAGTTTTCGTAGCTCACGGCGACGCGATCGTCGACCCAGCGATAGACGCGGGCCGGGCAGCACGTCAGACACGGCTTGATCGTGCAGTCTACGCAGCGGGCGTGATCGACCTGGATGTGGCTGTTCTCGGCGTCGATCTCGTACTTGTCCAGCCCGAGACGCGCGTCCAGGCTGAGTTGCTTGTTCTCGTTGGACGTGCTCATAAGGCCAGCCCCTTTGCCATCTGGGCCATGTCGCGGCTCAGGGTCAACCACGACACCTTCCCGGCCATGGCCTCGCGCAGCGCGCCCAGCGCCTTCGGGCTCGGTTGTTCGCTCGGGCTGAGCAGGCGTTCGAGCACGACGCCGGCCAGCTCGGGATACTGCTCGAAGAGCCGCTGGTTCTCCATCAGCGCGTAGGTGTCGCGGAAGGTGCGCCAGTCTTGATAGATCGGCGTCGTCTTGAGCCGTTCGGCGTAGTTGATCAACGTCGCGGCCGAGTACGAACCGGCCTCGCGGGCGGCCAGGATCGCGCGGGCCGCTTCGGCCCCGGACGTGATCGCGAAATCCATGCCGCGCAGGGTGAGGACGTTGTTGACGAGTAGCCGCGCCGCGCTCCCGGCCACGACGTAACCGTCGCCGACGAGCTTCGACGCGAGATGGAAGCCGCCGCGATGGACGGTCTGCGCCGAGTACTCGACGACCTCGCCGCCCTTGACCAGGCGCTGCACAAGTGGGTGCGTCTTGAAGGCGTCGAGCACCTCGTGCGGGTGCTTGCCACTGCCGTAGAGCGAGTCGATCTTGACGACCACGCCGACCGAGAGCGAGGCCTTGTTGGTGTAAATGAAGCCTCCGCCCTCGACGCCGCCGGTCGAGCCCACCAGGGTGTAGGCGACGCCGGTCTCGGGCGCGCATTGGAAGCGCTCCTCGATGACCTCGGGCGGCAGGGCGATGATCTCCTTGACGCCGAGCGAGACGTCGTGCGGGCTGAAGGGCTCGCGCAGTCCGGCCTGTTTGAGCAGCAGCGCCGTCGTGCCCTCGGCCACCACCACCACGTCGGCGCCGATCTGATCGGGCCCGGCCTGGATGCCGACGACCTTGCCGCCCTCGAGCAGCAGCGAGTCGACGTTGACGCCCGTGATCACCTGGGCGCCGGCCTCCTCGGCCTGCTGCGCCAGCCACGGGTCGAGGCGGGCGCGCAATACCGAGAAGGCGTTGTACGGCGGCTGAGCGGCGGCCGCCGTGCGGAAGTCGAGCGCCGACGAGGTGTCCTCGCCGAGCATCACGATCTGATGACCCGTGATGGCGCGCTCGACCGGCGCGCTCTTCCAGAACTCGGGGTACACCTGGGCGACGGTGCGGGAGTACAGCAGCCCGCCCGAGACGTTCTTGACGCCGGGCGTCGCGCCGCGTTCCACCATGAGCACGTTCAGCCCGGCTTGCGCCAGCAGCTTGCTCGCCGTGGAGCCCGCCGGCCCCGCCCCGACCACGACAACGTCGAACTTCTCCATGCCGTCGTCCTCGATCCGGGCTCGCGCCCGGTCTAGTCATCAGGACGTGTCTGCCAGGGGGGCATCCACCCTGGCAGACACGATCCCTAACGTTCGGTTGTCGACGCAAATGCACGACCCAACCGGACGCTGCTTCCCTTACGGGATGATGCAGGCCATCACGCCCTTCTGGGCGTGCAGCCGGTTCTCGGCCTCGGTGAAGCAGGCCTTGCCCCACGCGCTGTCGAGCACTTCATCGGTCACTTCGGCGCCCCGCTCGCACGGCAGGCAGTGCATGTACTGCGCCGTCGGCTTGGCCATCTTCATGCGCTTCGAGTCGGCGATCCAGCCCTTGTACTTGTCGAAGAGCTTGACCATCTCGTCCTGCTCGGGCTTCTTGGTGACGGGCGGGAGCAGGTCGAGGCAGACGTAGTTCTTGGCGTAGACGATGTCCGCGCCCTCGCAGGCGTCTTCCATCTTGTCGGTCACGGTGTACGAGCCGCCGTTCAACTCGACGTTGGCCTTGATCGCGGCTTCGATCTCGGGATCGATGTGCATCTCCGGCGGGCGCGCGAAGACGATGTCGGCGCCGTAGAAGCTCGAGGCATACATGAAGTCATGATGCGGCGCGATCGGCTTCTTCGGGCTCGAGCCCCAGGTCCAGGCGACGCCGAGCTTGCGCCCGCGCAGGTCGCGGCCGTACAACTCGCGCAGGGTCATCACGTCGGCCATGCCCTGGCACGGGTGATAGATGTTGTCTTCCATGTTGATCACCGGCACGGTCGCCCACTTGGCGAACTCGCGGATGATCTTCAGGCTCTTCTCGTACTCCCAGCCGACCTTGTCACCCAGGATGCGGATCGCCAGACAGTCGCCCATGCTCGAGAGCACGCGCGCGACGTCCGAGATGCGCTCGGAGCCGTAGCCCTGGTCCTCGCCCTCGAGCGTGGGCAGACGCGTGGCGTCGGGCTGCAGGAAGTGTCCGTGGCCGCCGAGCTGGAAGATGCCGGCCTCGAAGCTGTTGCGCGTGCGCAGCGACGGGTTGAAGAACATCATGTGCAGCGTGCGCATCGGGAGGATGGTGTTGTGCGGCCGGCGAATGGCCATGTCGCCCTTCAACGTCAGCGCCACATCCAGCATCGTGTCGATTTCTTCTTTTGTGAAATCGCGCAGGGTGATGAAATCTCGCCCCTTCAAGCCCTCAGTGATCATGTCAAACTCCTCTTGTGGTTGAACTCACTGAAAGAGGTGCAAAAAACGGGGTGAGCCGCCGGCCGGAGCGGAGCCCCGGCCGGCGGCTCACCCCGTTTTTCGCACCTCTTTCAGTGAGTTCAACCACAAGAGGAGTTTGACATGATCACTGAGGGCTTGAAGGGGCGAGATTTCATCACCCTGCGCGATTTCACAAAAGAAGAAATCGACACGAT
>JBGAJV010000045.1:0-50534 GCA_044224715.1 Anaerolineales bacterium
GATCCAGGCCGCGCGCGCGTCGGCGAGCAGCGCCGGCGACGCCGGCATGGTCGCCAGGCCGAGCTCGGCCGCGCCCTGCGCGTTGGCCGCCGCCCACACGCCGATCAGGCCGTTGTTGGCGCGGCCGACATGTTTGGTCTCGATCAAGAGGTTGGCGCAGGCCTGGGCCAGCGCCTGAGTGCCGGCGAAGTCGAGGCCCTCGCGCCCGAAGAAGACGAGCGCGTTCTCGGCCTGCGCAAACGCGGTGGCGTAATCGCTCGAGCCTTCGAGCAGCATGCCGGCCACGGTCGAGACCGCGTTGCCGAGCTCGTACCGCACGCTGTGCTTGGCGCGGCGGTCGGTCTTGGTCGGGCGGGCGTTGGCCACGATCAGGGTGGCGCCGCGCTCGGCCGCCGCCTTGACGCGCAGCCACCACAACGGCGCCTCTTCCTCGAGATCGGTGGCGATGACCAGGATGGCCGTGCCCTTGCCGATCTGGCCGAGGTCGGTGCCAGCGCCGACGCCGACCGCGGTGGTCAGATCGCCGCCAGCGAGTTGGGCGTCGAGCAGGGCCTTGCCGCCCACGCCGCTCACGACCGACTTGAAGGCGAACAGATCTTCGTTGCTCAGCCGGCCTCCGGCCAGGCCGACCAGCGAGGAACCGGCGGCCTTGAGCGTCTCGGCGACGCGTGTGAGCGCCTCGTCCCAGCTAGCCTCGACCAGCCGGCCGTCCTTGCGCATCAGCGGCGCCGTCAGACGCTCCGGCGACTCGACAAAGTGGTATCCGAAGCGGCCCTTGTCGCAGATCCAGATCTCGTTGACCTGCTCGTTCTGGCGGGGCAGGACGCGCTTGATGACGGGCTTGCCGCCGCTCTTGGCCTCGCGGCGCGTGCTGAACGTGGTGTTGCAGCCGACCGGGCAATGGTTGCAGATCGAGGCCGAGGTGGTGAGTTCCCACGGGCGGGCGCCGAAGCGGAAGTCCGCGGTCGTGAGCGCGCCGACCGGGCAGATGTCGGTGGTGTTGCCCGAGAACTTGCTGTCGAAGCCGGGCTCGCTGAAGGTCGCGATCTCGAGTTTGCGACCCCGCTGATAGAACCCGAGCACATGATCATCCGCGATCTCGTCGCAGAAGCGCGTGCACCGCGCGCACTGGATGCAGCGCTCGCGGTCGAGGAAGATCAGGGCATCGTCGGGCCCGCCGAGCGGCACGTGCTTGTCGTTCTTCTGCTTCTCGTCGAACAGGAAGCGACTCTTCCCGGGTCCGTGGCGCAGGGTGAGGTTCTGCAACGGGCACTCGCCGCCCTTGTCGCAGACCGGGCAATCGAGCGGGTGCGAGGTGAGCAGGAACTCGAGGATGTCGTCGCGCGCGTCGGTCACCTTCTGGCTGGCGCCGACCACGACCATGCCCGGCTCGACCGGCGTGGTGCAGGCGGTCTCGAGCTTGGGGCCGTAGCCGATCTTGGGCTGGCCGGCCTCGTCGAGCACGACCTGTCCGGTGGCGCGGTCCTTCATGACGCGGCCGACCTCGACCAGGCACATGCGGCACATGCCGACCGGCTTGAGCTTCGGGTGATAGCAGAAGACCGGGATGTCGTTGTCGATGCGCTTGGCGGCGTCGACGATCAGCGTGCCCTTCGGCACAGAAACCGAGACGCCGTCGATGGTGAGAGTGACTTGGTCGGCCATAATGTCATTGGCGATTGGTGATTTGTGATTTGCGATTTCCTCTAAGCCTGGAGGAAATCGCAAATCACAAATCGCAAATCCTTAGTCTCCGGCTTCAGCCGCTGGCTGCTTCGCCGCCGGCTTTGGGGCGGGTTTGGCCGCGGGCTTTGGCGCAGCGTCGGTTGCGTGAGCGTCGAAATCGGCGCGGAAGGTCTTGAGCGACGCCAACACCGGCGTCACCGAAAACTCGCCCAGCGGGCACAGGCATTTGTTTTGGATCTGGCTCGCGACGTTCTGGAGCAGGTCGACGTCGGCCTTGGCCGCGCCGCCCTTGTTGATGCGCTCGAGGATGCTAAGCATCCAGAACGTGCCCTCGCGGCAGGGCGTGCACTTGCCGCAGCTTTCGTGCTTGAAGAAGCGCGTGGTCTTGAGGATCACCCACGACAGATCGACCGTCTCGTCGAGCACGATCACCGACGCCGAGCCAAGCATGGCGCCCTTCGCGGCCACCGACTCGTAATCGAGCGGTGTGTCGAGCAGGGCGTCGTCGACCTTGAGCACCACCGACGAGGCGCCCGAGAGCATCACGGCCTTGAAGCCCTTGCCATCCTTGATGCCGCCGCCATGCGTGTAGATCAACTCGCGCAGCGTCGTGCCGAGCGGCAGCTCGACCACGCCAGGGTTCTGAATATGACCCGAGAGGCAGAACACCTTGGTGCCCGGGCTCTTCTCTGTGCCGTTCACGCGATACGCGGCCGCGCCGTGCTGGATGATGTACGGCACATTGGTCAACGTCTCGGCGTTGTTGACGACCGTGGGCTTGGCATACAGGCCCTTGTCGGCCGGGAACGGCGGGCGCAGCCGCGGCTGGCCGAGCTTGCCCTCGATGCTCTCGAGCAGCGCGCTCTCCTCGCCGCAGATGTAGGCGCCCGCGCCGCGATGATGGAAGAAGTCGAGCTTGAAGTCGGTGCCGTAGATCTTCTCGCCCAGGAGGCCACGCTTGTACAGCTGGGCCACGCAGCTCTCGAGGAAGGAGACCAGGTCCCAATACTCGCCGCGGACGTAGTTGTAGATCGTGTTGGCTTGCGAGGCGTAGGCCGTGATCATGGCCCCTTCCAGGAACTGGTAGGGGTTGTTGGTCAGGATGTCGCGGTCCTTGAAGGTGCCGGGCTCCGACTCGTCGGAGTTGACCACGACGTAGCGCGGAAACGAATCCTTGGTCAGGAAGCTCCACTTCATGCCGGCCGGGAAGCCGGCGCCGCCGCGCCCGCGCAGGCCCGAGTTCTTGACCTCGTCGATCACCTGCTGCGGCGTCATCGTGGTGACGGCCTTCTTGAACGCCTCGAAGCCGCCGTGCTTCAGATAGACATCGAGATCACGGATGTTCTCGACGTCGCGGTGACGAAGGAGGATGTGTTTACCTTGGTCCATTTTTTCCGCATTGTTGATTGTTGATTGCTGATTGCTGATTGGCCTCCAATCAGCAATCAGCAATCAACAATCAGAAATCAACTGCGCTTCAGCCCTTCCAAGATCCCAACCGCCTCGTCCACGGTCATCGCCCGATCGGGCTTGCTCTCGTGGAAGTGGATGCCGGTGGAATCCTGCACCTGGAAGCACGGCGCCTTGTCGCAGGAGCCGATGCACATGACGTGTTCGACCGTGAACTCACCGTCGGCAGTGGTCTCGTCCCACTTCTTGAGGCCGAGCCGGGTCAGGAACTCGACCGCCCAGGCGTCGGCGCCGCGTAGCGCGCACGGCAGGTCGGTGCAGATCTGCACCCGGCGCTTCCCGCCCTGGTGATCGTGATACAGCGAGTAGAAACCGACCACGCCGGCCACATCGGTCGGCGCCACGCCCGTGATCGCGCCGACTTCGTCGATGGCTTCTTTCGAGATGTGGCCGTACTCGCTCTGCGCGAGATACAGCAACGGCATCACCGCCGAGCGTCGGCGCTCCGCCGGATAACGGTTGAGGATCTCGGAAATCTCCGAAGCGTACTTGTCTGTGAGCATGGGTTACCGGTCCACGTCCCCGAGCACGATGTCGATGCTGCCGACCACGGCGACCACGTCGGCGATGAAGTGGCCCTTGGTCATCAGCGGCAGCGCCTGCAGATTGACGAACGACGGCGTGCGGAAGTGCACGCGATGCGGCTTGGGCCCGCCGTTGCCGGCGAGGAACACGCCCAGTTCGCCGCGCGGCGACTCGGTCGACACGTACACCTGGCCGACCGGCGCCGAGTACCCCTCGGTCCACAGCTTGAAGTGGTGGATCAGGGCTTCCATGCTGCGGCCGAGCTCGGCGCGCGGCGGCGGCACGACCTTGCGGTCGTCGGCGATGAACGGCGCGCCGGCGAGCTTCTTCAATCGATCGACGGCCTGACGCACGATCTTGAGCGACTCGCGCATCTCGAGCATGCGCACCCAGTAGCGGTCGTACACGTCGCCGTGGGTGCCAACAGGCACATCGAAGGTGTAGGTCTCGTAGCCGGAATACGGCAGCAGCTTGCGGATGTCGAGCCGCACGCCCGAGCCTCGCAGCGACGCGCCGGTCAGACCCCAATCCAGCGCCTGCTCGCCGCTGATCACGCCGATGCCCTGCGTGCGATCGATCCAGATCGGGTTGTTGCGCGTCATCGCCTCGTAGTCGTCGAGGTGCGGCGGCAGGTAGTCGAGGAAGGCCTCGACCTTCTCGATGAAGGTCGGCGTGACGTCGCGCCACAGCCCGCCCGGGCGCATGTAGGAGGTCATCATGCGCTGACCGGAGATATCCTCGAAGATCTCGAGGATGTGCTCGCGCTCGCGCACGCACCAGAACAGCATCGATTGGATCGCGATGTCGAGCGTGTGGGTGCCAAGCCAGATCAGGTGCGAAGCGATGCGCTGCAGCTCGGCCAGGATCACGCGGATGACCTGCGCGCGCTCGGGCACGGCCACGTCCATCAGTTTCTCGACCGCCAACACATAGGTCAGGTTGTTGCCCATGTTGTTGAGGTAGTCGAGCCGGTCGGTCATCACCAGGCCCTTGGTGAAGGTCTTCGACTCGGCCGTCTTCTCGACGCCGGTGTGCAGGAAGCCGATGTCGGGGACCGTGTTGACCAGGATCTCGCCATCGAGCTCGACGATCAGACGTAGCACACCGTGCGTCGACGGGTGCTGCGGGCCCATGTTGAGCACCATGGTCTCGCCGGTTTCGGCCCGCGGCGAAAACAGATGCTTGAGCTCGTCCAGCGTGGCTTCGAGAAGTTGCGGGTTGTTCGTCATCGAGATCTTCCGCCTACCGCGTCGGTTTTTCGGGTTTCCACAAGGGACGCCCCCTACCGGCCGCCCGCCTTATTCCTTCGCGTACGGCTTCTTCTTGTCGATCGCGTCGTAGTTAAACGTGAACTGGACCTCTTCGTAGCCCAGCGGATAGTCTTTGCGCAGCGGGTGCCCCTGCCAGTCGCTGGGCATCAGGATGCGGCGCAGATCGGGATGACCCGTGAATATGATCCCGAACATGTCGAACAGCTCGCGCTCCTGCCAGCCGGCCGCCGGATACACCGACGTGCAGCTCGCCAGGGTCGGGGTCTCGCCGCCCACCGCCGTCTTCACGCGCAGGTTGAGCGGCTCGAGCAGGTTGCGGATCTGGTAACAGACCTTGAAGCGCGGCTCGGTCGGAAAATCGTCGTAGGCCGTCAGATCGGCCAGGAAGCGGAAGTTGAGCGCCGGGGTCTCGCGCAGGTGCTTGAGCACCTCGACGACCTGCGCCGGAGCCACGACGACCGTGGTCTCGCCACGAAAGGTCTCGACCGCTTCGATCGCGTCGCCGAACCTGGCCTTGAGTGCAGTGAGGGTTTGCTCGAGTGTTGTCATCGGGTGATTGGGCGATTGGGTGATCGGGGGATCGGGCCCAATCGCCCAACCACCCACTCACTCGATCACCACTTGCTTACGCCCAGGTCGCGAGCTTTTCCTTCTTGACCTTTTCGTGCAGTGTCAGCACGCCGTGGATCAGGGCCTCGGGACGCGGCGGACAACCGGCCACATACACGTCGACGGGCACGACCTCGTCGACGCCCTGCACGATCGCGTAGTTATTGAAGATGCCGCCGCACGACGCGCAATCGCCCATGGCGATGACCCATTTGGGATCGGGCATCTGATCGTACAGTCGGCGCACGACGGGCGCCATCTTGCGCGTCACGCGCCCGGCCACGATCATCAGGTCGGACTGGCGTGGCGAGGCGCGCATGAGCTCCATGCCGAAGCGCGACATGTCGTTCTGCGGCGCCGAGATCGCGCCGATCATTTCGATGGCGCAGCAGGCCAGACCGAAGAGCATCGGCCACATCGAGCCGGTGCGGCCCCAGTTCACGGCCTGCTCCAGCGACATCGTCACCACACCCATGTTGCCGAGCTTTTGCTCAAGACCCATGCTTCACCTTACCTGCTGACATCCGCCGCAAAGACGGATGGGCGACTCACGCTGCAACCGCTATTCCCACTCAAAGGCGCCCTTCTTCCACGCCCACAGATACCCGACCAGCAAGATGCCGATGAAAACCAGCATCTGCGCAAAGCCGTACATCCCCAACTGTTGGAACGTCACCGCCCAGGGCAGGAAGAAGACAACTTCGATATCGAACAGGATGAAGAGCACCGCAATCAGATAGAACCGAACCGGCATGCGCCGCACCGAAGGGCCCAGGGTGCGCATGCCCGATTCGTAAGGCTCGAGTTTGCGTTTCGTCGGTCGCTTGGGGCCGAATACAGATCCGATGATGGTAATCAGAATCGCCAACAATCCGGCGAGAGATACCAGGACAGCAATAGGGAGATAGTCGTTTGGCATCGTTTTTTCGGCAAAACGCGCTGATCTGGCGGGTCTGCGAATTTTATCACAATCGCTTTTCGCCAGAAGGAGTATTCATACAAGGAAAGTGCGAATTGTCTTGAGCACCGCGAGTTGACGTAACACACTACCCGCGCTTGCTTTTCATAACCCTCAGAGGCCAGCCAGCAGATCCGCCTCCCGCGCTTCGGGTGAGAGCACAGGCACCCGACTGGCCGCTCGAATAAACCGTTCAACACCGAAGAGTTGGCTGCGTTCCGGCTCCGGCACCGATGTCGTGAACGTCTTCGGATGGCCCTGCTCATCGAAGTCGAACTGGGAGCGATGGCACGCCATGGCTCGCAGCTTGAGCGCGAGGTAGTCGCGGATGTCGACTTCAGTGGTGATGTGCTCGTCGGGGACGCCTACGAAGCCGAGCTGCTGGCCGCGGATGTCGGCGCGCCGGTCGCGGAAGGCCGCCAGGCGCTGTCCAAAGCTGCGCGGGATCGCGTAGTAATACAGCCGGGCCGGCGCCGCCGGCCCGATCGCGGTGCCGGCGAGCTCGAATGCGCGCGTCACAAAGCCGCTGACAGCGATGTGATCGGGATGGGCATAGCCGCCGCTCGGGTCGTGCGTGATAACCACATCCGGCCGCAGCGCCAGGAACACACCCAGCAGCCGTTCGGCCGCCGCCTCGACCGGAACGGCGTCGACCTCACCGTCCTGATACTGCAGGACGATCGGCGCCTCGAGGCCGAGCACGGCGCACGACGCCGCCAGCTCTTGTTGGCGGACGGTTCCGAGGGTTTCGGGCGTGGCGGCGTCGTTCTTGATCTTGGCGTCGACGCCGTCGCCGCGCGTGGCGCAGGCCACGATCGAACGGTGGCCGGCGGCGGCGTAGCGGGCCAGAGACCCGCCTGTGGAGATCTCGTCGTCGGGATGCGCGACGATGGCAAGTAAGGTCTTGGGCATAGCGCGCATTATACGCGCACGACATCGGGGCACATCGGGAGACACCGGGAGTGTCCCGATGTACCCCGATGTACCCCGGCCCCCGTCACTGTCGCAGCAACGCCGGCAGCATCAGGTTGTAGAAGGCCGCATAAGCCTCGCCCGCCGCGTAAGCGCCGTTGCTCAGGCCGACGCCGCCAAGCGGGTTGGCGGCCGCGTCGACGATGGTGTCGTCGTCAACCAGATCCAGCCGGACGGGGCCGACGCCCGCGCCGCGCGTCACGGTCGCGGTGTACGTCGTCCCTGTACCGCTAATGCCGTTCAGGCTCCCGGCCGTCGGCACGAAGTCGCTCACGTCGACGCCGGTCACGCTCTCCGAGAAGGTCACGATGAAGCGCACGCTGGTCAACGCGTTCGGCTCCGGATCGAGACGTGCGATCGACACGACGGTCGGCGGCGTTGAGTCCGCGGGGATGCCGTAGACGGCAAGCCGATCGGCCTCCGGGATCGTCACGCCATTGTTGTTGGCATTCAGGAACGGGCCGCCGACATAGAGATCGCTGCCGGTGCGCGCCAAGGCCCACACCGCGTCGGCCAACGCGCCGCCGCCCGATCCATTTGACCCGAGGCCAGACCAGGTCGTCCCGTCCCAGCGGGCCACGTACGCGGCCGTGGCGTCCGGCGTTCCGTGATTGTCGGCGGCGGTGAAGTATCCGCCCACGAAGAGATCGGTGCCGTTCGCGGCCAGCGCCGTCACCCGGTGGTTGAGCGCGCCGGCGCCGGCGCCATTGCCGCCGAGCGCTGACCAGTGCGCGCCATCCCAACGCGCGATGTAATCGGCCTCCGGCACATGGATCGAGCCGTCATAGACGTCGGTGAACATGCCCCCGGCGTAGATCTCAGTGCCGATCCGGGCGAGCACCGACACCGTCGCGTTCAAGGCGCCCACGGTCCCGCCCGGCCCGGCGCCCAGGGCAGACCAATGCGCGCCGTCCCAACGCGCGATGTAATCGACGTTCGGCAGCGTGCTGGCGCCGTCGCGCACGTCCGTAAAGCTTCCGCCCACGATGACGTCGGAGCCGTCCATAAGCAACGCATAGACGTAGTTGCCGAGCGAGCCGTTGCCGACGCCGTTGTTGCCAAGCGCCGACCAGGCCGCGCCGTCCCAGCGGGCAACGTAATCGGCGTTCCAGAGTTGCGTGCCGGCGTTGTCGACGTCGATAAAGCCGCCCCCGGCATAGAGATCCTGCCCGTTGAGCGCCAGCGCAATCACGGTGCCGTTCAATGAACCGTTCCCGCCGGTGCCGCTGCCGACAGCGGACCAGTGGCTGCCGTCCCATTTGGCCAGGTAATCGGCCGCGTTGAGCGCGACGCCGCCGTCGCTGACGTTGGTGAAGTCGCCGCCGGCGTACAGCACCCCGCCGGTGATCACCAGGGTGTCGACCAGGCCGTTGAGCGCGCCGTTGCCGGCGCCGTTGTTGCCCAGCGCAGAGTAATTGGCGCCGTCCCACTTGACGATGTAGTCGGCGGCGGCGAGCCCGCCGGCGTTGACGAAGTAGCCGCCGATGTACACGTTGCCGCCGTCGACCGCAATGGCGGCAACGCTGTTCGAGAAAGTGCCGCCGGTCGCGCCAAGTTTCGCCCACTGGCCGGAGGCGGCCAGTGCGCCGACGCCCGCCGGGCCGTCAACCGCCGCCGGCGAGAAGATCGGCCCACGTCGGGCATCGAGACGCACGTCCCAGCCCTGCACGGACAGCGCGCCGCTAAATCCGCGTGCCGCGTTCAGCGAGCCATCGGCGTTCAACAGCCCGACCGGGAGCTGCGTGCGCTGGTCGGTCCGCGGCGCGGCGCCCAGAGCAGCGCCGTTCGGCGCAAGGGCGGCCAATGCCAGAGACACGCTCAAGAGGGTGCGGAAGAAGGTTTTCATCGCCTGGTTTTCCATCACGACCCGCGCTGCAGTTCAGGCAGATAGATCCAACGATTGCGAACGTTGTACGCTTCGCCCGCGGCGTAGTTGCCGTTCAGGTTACCGGGGCCGCCCAAGGCGTTGAAGGCGCTGTCGCGGATCGAATCGACGTCAACGACGTCGAGGCGCAGCGTGCCCGACCCCGAGCCGGTCGTGACGGTGACGGTGTAGGTTGTCCCGGAGCCGCTGACCGCCGTTACGGCCGCGCCCGTCAGGCCGACCCCGGTCGCCACGAAATCAGAGGCCGCGACGTTGGTCACCGACCGCGAGAACGTCACGGTGAAGTGCACGGTGTCGGCCCGGGTGGGGTCCGGATCCACACGCGTGCTGCTGACCACGACCGGGTAGAGGCGGTCGATGGTGTAGACCTCGCCGGTCGTGAAACTTCCGTTGCCGGCGCCGAAACCACCGAGCGGCTGCAACGACGTGTCAAGGATGCTGTCGTCGTCAACAAGGTCGAGCCGCAGCGTGCCCGACGACCCCGCGCCGACGTTCACCATCACGGTGTACGCCGAGCCCGATCCGCTCACCGAGTTGATGGACGAGCCGGTCAGGCCGGTCGTCGTGATGGCAAAATCGGCGGCGTCGACGCCTGTGACGGACTTCGAGAACTGCACACCGTACTGCACGATGTCGCCGCCGGTCGGGTTGATGTGGCCCCGCCAGATCGTCGACACAAGCGGCGGTGGCGGCGCCGAGCGCAAGCCATACGTGGCGAGGAGATCGGCCTCGGGCACGATGGTCGTGCCGAGATTACGGACGTTTTCGAACTGTCCGCCCACCCACAGCTCGGTGCCGCGGAGCGCAAGCGCGCTGACCCAGTTCGTTAACGAGCCGTTCGTCTGGCCGTCGACGCCCAGCGGTGTCCAGTCGGTGCCGTCCCAGCGAGCGATGTAACCGGCGGAAGGCATAGCGACGCCCGCGTTTGAGGCGTAGGTGAAACGGCCGCCGATATACACATCCGTCCCATCCACCACGATGGCGTCTACGGCCCTGTTCAACCCGGGGCCGCCGACGCCGATGGGTGACCAGTGCGCCCCGTCCCACTGAGCCACATAGTGAGCGTCCAGGTGCAGCGTGCCATGATCGTTGGCTCTCGTGAAGGCGCCGCCGACGTAAAGGGTGGAGCCTGCCACGGCGATGGCGAAGACCGCGTCGTCCAACACGCCGCCACCGGCTCCGTTGTCGCCCAAAGCCGACCAGTGCGCGCCATCCCAAGCCGCGATATAGTCCGCGGCCCCGAGGACGACGCCGCCGTCATTGACATCTGTGAAAGTCCCGCCGACGTACAGCGTTGAGCCGCTGACGGCCAGGGTTTGCGGCATGCCGTTGCCAATGGCGCCATCGCCCGCCCCATTGCTTCCCACCGCCGACCAGTGCGTGCCATCCCAGCGTGCGACCCGATCGGCAGCGGTCAAGACGACGCCGTTGTCGTTGACGTTGGTGAAGCTGCCGGCCACATATAACGTCGTCCCGCTGACCGCCATGGCGCTCACGATGGCCAACCCCGGGATCGAGCCGTTTCCAGCGCCGTCACTGCTCAGCGCCGACCAGTTCGCGCCGTCCCACTTGGCGATGTAATCCGCCGCCGCGAGGACCGTGCCGTTGTTGTTGACGTTGGTGAACTGCCCGCCGACGTACAGATCGGTGCCGATCATGGCCAGGCAATTCACGTAGTATTTCAATGAGCCGTTCCCATTTCCGTCACTGCCCAGGGCTGACCAGTTGACGCCGTCCCATTTGGCGACGTAATCGCCTTCGGGGATGTTGACGCCGTGGTTCGACAGGTTGGTGAAGACGCCGCCGATATACACATCCGTGCCGTTGACCAGGATCGCTTTGACCACGCTGCCACCGTAGCCGTTGGCCAGCGGGCCGTTGGAGATGTTGCCCAGGGCCGACCAGTGCGTGCCGTTCCACCCGGCGATGTGATCGGCTCCGGTCAGGACGCTCCCCGAGTCGACCACGTCGAAGAAGTTGCCACCGGCCAGGAGCGTACCGCCCAACTGGGCGAAGGCATTCACAGAGCCGCCGCCCTTGCCGTTGAAGGCTCCATTCCCTGAACCGTTGGAGCCCAGGCCCGACCAGTTGGCGCCGTCCCACTTCGCCACGTAATCGGCCGTGGGCAGCGGCGTGCCGTTGTTGTTGACGTTCGTGAAGGAGCCGCCCACGTAGATATCGGCGCCGTTTACCCACACCTTGCCGACACCGCCTGAGAGCGCCCCGTTGCCGGCGCCATTGCTGCCGAGCGCCGACCAGTTCGTACCATCCCAACGGGCGATGTAATCGGCCGCCGACAGGACGACGCCGTTGTTGTTGACGTTGGAAAAGGTGCCGCCCACGTAGAGTGTGCTGCCGCTTAACGCCAGGGTCGTGACCAAGTACCCGACCGAGCCCTCCCCGGCGCCATTGCTGCCGAGCGCCGACCAGTTCGCGCCATCCCAGCGAGCGACGGAATCAGCCGCCGTCAGGACGACGCCGTTGTTGTTGACGTCAAAGAAGGCGCCGCCGACATAGACGGTGCTGCCGCTGACCGCCAGGGCCGTCACATAGGAGTTCAGCGAGCCGCCGCCGGCGCCGTTGCTGCCGAGCGCCGACCAGTTCGTGCCATCCCACCTCGCGATGTAATCGGCCGCCGTGAGGACCACGCCGTTGTTGTTGACGTCCGTGAATGAACCGCCGACGTAGATATCGGTGCCGCTGATGGCAATGGCCTGAACGCTTTGGTTGAGCGATGGGCCGCCGGCGCCGTCGCCGCCCAGGCCGGACCAGTGTGAACCGTCCCACACCGCCAGGAACCCGGCGTTACCAACAGACACGGCCCCATCGTACGTGTAGTAGAAGTAGCCACCGACGTACAACTTGCCGCTCGAAAACGCGAGGGCAGCCACATTACCCACGACGGCGCCATCGCCGTTGCCGTTGCTGCTCAGCGCGCCCCAGTTGGTGCCGTCCCAGGTCGCCACGTAATCCGCTTCGGGGATATTGCCGGCATTTCGAAAACTGCCGCCCACATAGGCCACGCCGTTATTGACCACGATCGCCGACACGCCATCGTCGATCGCGCCGGCGCCCTGGCCGACGCCGGCCCACTCGCCCAGGGCCGTCGCCATCGGGCCGTCTGGTGCGTCATCCGTCCGGGCCGCATCGAACACCGGACCACGAGCCGGGTCGAGCGTGACGTTCCAGCCGTCGAGGTCGAGCGAGCCGCTCGAGTCGGGGTTGAGCGCGAGCGTGCCATCGACACTCAGCAACCCGGCCGGAGAGATGCCGTGGGCTGCTTTGACCCGGGCAGGCGGCCGCGCGGGCGTCTGAGCCTGAGCCGGCAGAGCCGCTCCAGAGGCGCCAAGACAAAGGACGAACGCCGAGACGAGTCTTAGAGAAGCAGCTTTCATGTCGGTACACCTGTGTGAATGGGAGTTAGAGAGGCCTGACGCGTTCCCAGCCATCGGCGTGGGGAAGTTGGGCGAGGTCACGGGGATCGGCGATGCGGAGTTCGACGTGCCCGCAGATGCCGCAGATATAGGTGTCGACGCGCATCGTGCGCGGGTCGCGGCCGGCGAGGACCTCGACGACGGCGTTGAAGCTCCCGGCGCTCAGGCCTTCGCCTTCGGTCGCCAGGCCGTGGTAAACCTCGGCCGCCTGACAGTTAGGACAGACACCTTGATGCATCATCATTTCTTAGATTCCGTGCAGTAGAATGGGCGCGTTGCGCAGCCACTCCCCCGTCTCGCGATCAGTCTATGCGGCGGCCGTTGGCAGAAGTTGATATTTCTTGCGGATGTCCATGCCAGCTTCACGCGTCGTGTCCGACCCGCTTGCGTCATCGACGTTCGGGGAATTGCTCCGTTATGTTCGACGTCGAGCGCGGCTAACCCAACGCGATCTCGGCATCGCCGTCGGGTATAGCGAGAGCCACATCAATCGCTTCGAGAAAAGCAAGCATGTGCCGGACCCGGCCACCGTGGCCGCGCTCTTTGTGCCCGCGCTTGACCTTGGGCGCGAACCGCAGCTGGCGGCGCGTCTGATCGAACTGGCATCGCCGTCAGCGCCCACTCAGCCCGACCCGTCGCGCCGCGGCGAGTCGATCCCACAGCCGGCGCCGAACGAAGTCGCCCGGCTCGATTTGCTCGCGCGCCTCAAACGACGGTTGATCGAGGAGCGCTGCGTGGCGCTTGTCGGATTGCCCGGCGTGGGAAAGACCACGCTGGCGAGCGCGATCGCGCGCGAGACCGAGACGCGCCAGCCCGTGTTCTGGCTGACCCTGACCAGCGGGATCACGGCGTCGGCGGATGCCATCCTGCTCGCCCTGGCGAACTTCCTTATCAGCCTGGGGCACGGCTTCCTCAGGCCGCTGACGACCCGCACGATCGGCGTGCAGGACGATCTCCCGCTCGAGCGCCGCGTGATCCTGATTGCTCAGGCGATCGCCCAGCAGCCGGTGCTCATCTGCGTCGACAACGCGGAGCTCATCTGCCAGGACGAAGCCACGCTCCGGGTCCTGCACCACCTGATGACGACCACGGCGGCGCGCTTCCTGTTCACGACCCGCGAGAGCCTTCCATCGACCGTCGTGTCTGAGATCCCGATCGTGGGGCTCGATCCGGCCGAGAGCCTGGCGTTGATCCGCCAGGGAGGCGGGCAGGCCCTGAGCCCGACCCAAGCGCAACGCCTGTTGGGGAAGACCGCCGGCAGCCCGATGTTGCTCCGTCTCGCCCTGGGCAAGCTCAACGAGCCGACACTGGATGTCGAGACCACGCTGAGCCACCTGGAAACACAGCCCACGATTGCGGCGTACTTGCTGCGTACCCTGCGCGATCAGCTGACGCCCGCGGCTTGGCGCCTGCTCAGCCTGCTCTCGGTGTTCAACCAGCTGATCGACCTCCACGACGCGCGGCTCGACGCCATCGCGCTCGACCTGGGCGATGCGGTATCCGTCGGCGACGCCATTCGCGAACTGCAGCGCCGGCAGTTGATCGATGACGCGACCCGGGCGCGGCTGCATCCCCTGGTGCGCGATTTCGTCTACCGAATCCTGGAAGAAGAGCCGACCCGCGCCCAACGGCTCCATCGCCTCGCCGGCGATTGGCTCATGCTCGAACCCAAGGACCCGCAGGGCGCGGCCCGGCACTACGCCCTGGCGGGCCTACTCGAGCTGGCGATCGACGCCATCGAAGAGCATCTGTCGCTCCTGACGGTCCAGGGCAAAGCCGCTCAGGCTGTGACCGTGTTGGACCAGATCCTGAGCCAGATGGCCACTCCCCACGGCGACGGCACCGATCTGCGTCGGCGGGCCCTGACCTTGCGCGGCGTATTGTTGCGCGGGACTCTGCGCGTGGATGAAGGCGAAGCCAATTTGCGCGAGGCGTTGAGCCTGGCCACTGCGCCCGCGGTGCGCGCCAGCATTTCGGCGGAGCTGGCCGAGATCTTGAGCCAGCGCTACCGCTTCCAGGAACTGCTCGAATTGAGCGATGTCGTGAGCCGGGATCTGGCCCCGGACGATCGTCTGCTGCGCGCCCGATTCAGGTCGCTGGCCGTCGGCGCCTATTCCAGCCTCGGCCAGCCGGACGCCGCGCGCCAGGCGGCCGCCGACGCGCTGGCGCTCACCACGTCATTCCCGCCTCGCGTCACAAGTCTCATCCGTTCACGGGCGCATATCGAATTGGCCAATGTGGCGCGCATCCAGCTGGATACGCCGGAGGCCATGCGTCAGGCACAGGCCGCCGTCGCCGCGGCCCGAGACGGCGGGCTCGCGCGCGCGATGTATCTCCACCAGGCGTTCGTCGGTGGCCTGTATTTCGACCTCGGCAACCTGGAATCTTCGTTTCGGCAGCGCCAGGAGGCGCTCGACGGCCTGCTCGCGATCGGCGACATCCACAGCGCGGCTTACATCATGACCTACCTGGCCGACATCCATCACGTGCGGCTGGAACAGCCGCAGGCGATCGACCAGCTCAACCGCGCGAGCGACATCTTCCGCACCGTGGCCGACCCGCGCGGCCTGGCCAGCTCGGAGAGCGCGCTGGCCGGAGCTTTGTTGTGGCTGGGCCAGATCGCTCTGGCGCGGCAGGTCGTCGAGCAGTTACTGGTCGAGACCGTCGGCAAGGCGACTGAGCGTTTGTGGGGCTATCGTCTGAACAAGCGCGCGATGATCCAACTCGTTCAGGGTGAGACCGACGCCGCCTTGACGACGCTGGAGGGCGCGCTGGCGCTGGCGTCGGTGCAGACCTACCCCATGCTCCGCTTCGAGCTGCATACCACTCAGGCCGTCGCATACCTGACGGCCGGGGCGCTCGATCTCGCCGGTGAGAGTCTGGCAACGTCTCCGAAATTGACGGGGCTGAGCCGCTGGGCCGAGTTCGAGCGAGATTTGGCCGAAGGTTATCGGCGGCTATTCACGGGCGACGTCACAGGGGTGCGGGCCATCGACCTGCGGCTGGATCCGCAAGTCGCGCCATTTCCCATGTACCGCGAGTGTACGAATCGGCTCAAGGCCGCGATCGACAACCCCGCCGCGCCTGGCGAGCTCGCGGCGCTTCTATGGGTTGGAGCGTCAACCCCTTCTCCCGGATCCCGGGCGATCGCTTCGCCCTCGGCCTAAGCCGGGCGCGCCAATCGCGCGACGCCCAGCGCGGCCGCGACGGCAACGACCAGCCCGATCACCAGTTCGAGGAACGACCGCAGCACTGTCGATAGCAGGATGCCGAACAAGGTAGAACCGGCGGTTTCCGGCGAGAGTTGCGCTCCCGCCTGCTGAAGTGCCATGAGCGTGGATGTGGACGACCAGCAGGCGTTGATGCCGCCCGAGATCACGATAAACACGATGACCGAGGCCGCGGCACCCACGACCGCATCGCTCGCATCGAGCGCTTTGCGCCTGCCCGCCAGCCAGGCATACAGCGCGCCGATCGCCGCGCCGTAGACCACGCCCATCACACAGGCGACCCCGTAACTGGCAACGGCCAGCGTCGTGGCCAGTTCGGAAGCAGACGAAGACGACCGCTGGATCCACAACGACGTCGCCATGTTGATCAGCAGGCCGGTGACGAAACCGATCACCAGGACAACGAACACCGAGATCCAGCTGGCACGCCAATCGATACGCGTAATCATGTTTGGGACCTCTCAAAACAAAACCGCTGCCCGACCTGGATGCCGAGGCACCACAATCGGGCAGCGGTTAGAGTTCGCTCAGCGACGCGCTCAGGCGAGGTAATCGCGCAGCGCGCGCGACCGCGTCGGATGACGCAGCTTGCGCAGCGCCTTGGCCTCGATCTGCCGGATGCGCTCGCGAGTCACGTGGAAGTATTGGCCGACCTCTTCGAGCGTGTGGTCCTGGCCGTCCTTGAGCCCGAAGCGCATCTCGAGCACCTCGCGCTCGCGGTCGGTCAGCACGGCCAGCGCGCTGCGGACCTGCTCACGCAGCAGTTGCTGCGAGGCGGCCTCGGCCGGCGCAGGCATGCTCTCGTCTTCGATGAAGTCGCCGAGCAGCGACGACTCTTCCTGGCCGACCGGCGTCTCCAGGCTCATCGGCTCCTGCGCGATGCGCAGGATGCGGCGGACCTTGACTGCCGCGCGGCGCCACTGTCGATCGAGCATCGGGTCGAGGCGCTCGCCGGCGCGCACCGAGGTGCGGATGGCCTGCGTCTCGTCCGGCGTGAGCAGATCGAGCTCGAGCGCAATCTCCTCGGACGTGGGCTCGCGGCCGAGCTCCTGCTGGAGCTGGCGCTGCGTGCGCATCAGCCGGTTGATGGTCTCGACCATGTGCACCGGGATGCGGATGGTGCGGGCCTGGTCCGCGATCGCGCGCGTGATCGCCTGACGGATCCACCAGGTGGCGTAGGTGCTGAACTTGAAGCCCTTGGTCGGATCGTATTTTTCGACCGCGCGCAGCAGACCGATGTTTCCTTCCTGGATCAGATCCAGGAAGGTGATGCCGCGGCCGATGTAGCGTTTGGCGACGCTGACCACCAGACGCAGGTTCGAGCGGATCAGGAGCCGGCTGGCCTCTTCGCTGCGGATGGTGACGCGATCGAAGTTCTCGGCGATCGTTTTCTCATCGGGCAGCCAGGTCGTCAGCGTGCGGCGCTGCGGCAGTGTCGGCTTGGTCTTTTTCTTCTCGAAGAACTCGCGCAGTTTCGCGAGCGCCTCATCCGGCTGCAGATACAGACAGATGAGCGCGGTAAACGAGCGCTGAGCGACCGCGTCCCAGTTGGGGTCGCGCCCCCACTTGCCGCTCTGGCCCACCCAGGCGCGCAGGGCCGAGGGCCGCGCCGCCGAGAGCTCGCCGCGCAGACCGTCGGCCTCGTTCAACCAGGCCAGCAGATCCGGCATCGAGAGCTTGTGGGTCTTGGCGTCGTGCTCGAGCTTGGCCCAGTGGTCTTCGAGGATCTCGTAGATCTCGACGCACAAGGCGGCATGCGTCAGCGGGCGCTTGACCTTTGGCGAGGGCGCTTTGGCCAGCAGGCGTTGCAGCTGCTGATAGGCGAGCATGCGCGCCGAGAGCCAAATCTCGCGATCCGCATCGAGGAGCGGCGTCTGGCCGATCTCCTTGAGATACATGCGAACCGGGTCGTCGGCGAGCTCGGTCAACGAGACGGCGTCGGATTCGAGGCCTTCCTCCTCGATCTCCTCGAGCTCTTCCTCGTCGGGTTCTTCGACGTCGGAGCCGTCGTCGAGGTCGAGGTCGTCGAGCTCGACACGCGCGCTTTCGGCGTCGCCGGCGGCGGCCGGTTCGCTCTCGTCCGCGCCGTCGGTCTCGACGAAGGTCTCGTCGTCGCCCAGGTTCAGGTCGGCGTCGTCCAGTTCGTCAGGCAGTTGGCGTTTGGGCATAGCTCCCACAAGTATCACACATCTAGGTGCGGCCGTGGCCCGGCGTTGCGCCGAGCCTGGCCCGCGTCAGGGCTCCCGGCGCCAGCGCCCGATCCACACGCGCCAGCTCGCCGGTTCTTTCCACGACTTCCTGGGCATAGTGCTCGACCAGGGTCTTGTCGGCCTGTTCCCGGGCCGCTTCGAGCAAGAAACGCGCCTCGCTGCAGCGCACGTTCAGGGCCTGGCGGCGAAGACGCAACGCCGCCCCGAGCAAGGCTTCTTCTTCTTTGCCGGCCCGCGCCTCGCTCACCTCCGGCTTGACCTTGAACAGCTCCTCGAGCGTCGGCTGCAAGGGTTCGGCCAGATGCGACCGCAGAAACGCTGGCGGTTCCAACTCCACCTGCGCCAGCGCATGCGCGAGCTCATCGAAAATGAGCTGCAGATCGGTCGCGACAAAGTCGTCGTTGGAAAGTTTACCAAGCCCCAGGTCTTTCAGGGCCCTGTCGATTCGATAGACATTGTCGGGATCACGTAGGAGCGCACCCAGCACATGGGTCTCGAGCCGCGAGGCCTCGCCGCCCGTTGGCGTCGCGCGCCGGCCGGTGGGCGTCGCCGCAGGGCGAGCGGGTAGCGTGCCGGTCGGCTGAACCGGGCGGGCCCCTGGGCGCGTTGCCCCAGACGGCGCGGTGGGCCGCCGATTGAGCACCCCGACGTCCACCTTGAGCAGACGCGCGAGCTTCTGTCGATAGGCGTCGCGCTCGATCGCGTCGGCGACGTCCTCGATGTACGGCAACACGGCGTTGGCGACCTCGACCTTGATCTTGGCGTCCTCGAGGTCCTTGCCGCGCGAGACCACGCGCATCACGTACGCGACCACCGGCTCGGCCTCGGCCGCGCGCTTGCGCCATTCGTCGGGGTCGCGGTTGATGACGTCGTCGGGGTCCTCGCCGTCGGGCAGCGTCATCACGCGCAGCTCGACGCCGAGGCGCGCCTCCTGCTTGATCAGGCCGTGCGGGTCGAAACCGACCTCGCCCTCGCGCTCGAGCGCCTCGCGCGCCACGCTCAGGCCGCGCAGCGTCGCGCGGTCGCCGGCTTCGTCGGCGTCGAGCGCCAGCAGGATGCGCTTGGTGTGTTTCTTGATCAGCCGCAGCTGGTGCTCGGTCAGCGCCGTGCCCTGCGACGAGACCACGTTGGCGAAGCCCGCCTGATGCGCAGCGATCACGTCGAGGTTGCCCTCGACCACGATCGCCTCATTGGCCTCGCGCAGCGTCTTGCGCGCCAGGTGCAGGCCGAAGACCGTGCGGCCCTTGTCGAACAGCGCCGTGGTCGGGCTGTTCATGAACTTCGGCAGCGCGTCGGGCTTGAGCGCGCGCGCCTGAAAGCCCGTCATGCGGCCCAGCTCGTCGCGCACCGGGATCATCAGCCGGTCGCGGAAGCGGTCGAACAGCTTGCCGCCTTCCTTCTCGATGATCAGCCCGGCGCCGCGCAGGTCGTCGAGCGTGTAGCCCTTCGACTGCAGATACTTGAGCCCGGCGTCCCAGCTGTCGAGGCTGTAGCCGAGCTCGAACATCTCGACCGCGGTCTGGCCGAGGCCGCGCCCGGCCAGGTGCTCGCGGGCGTGCTCGGCCTGGCTCGCGTTGAGCAGCAGATGGTGATAGTAGACGGCCGCGCTCTGCAGCACGTCGCGCTGGCGGCTGAGGTTGTCGTCCTGCTCGACCTGTTCGCGCGAGCGCGGTTTGAGCTCGACGCCCGCGATCTGCGCGAGCACCTGCAGCGCGCCGGAGAAGTCGAGGCCGTCGCGCTTCATCACGAACTTGAAGATGTCGCCGCCCTCGTTGCACTGCCCAAAGCAGCGCCAGGTGCCCGTGTCGGCCCAGACGACGAATGACGGCGTGAAGTTCTTGTGCGCATGGAACGGGCACAGGCCGGTGTACGTGCGGCCGGAGCGGCGCAGTTTCACCGTTTGCGAAATGATGTCCACCGCGTCGATGCGGGCTTTGATCTCTTCTGTGACCGACATGTGCTGCTGCCTGCGGCGCCGCGGGGGTTAATCCCGTAGCGTGGGCGCATTATAGTGGGCGCAGGTTGGAGTGAGCAAGGAGCACGCCGCCCGCTGCCAGGGAGCGACGTGCTCACGAAGCCAAAGACACGGACAGCCGGCACTCCTCCGTGCGTCGGCAGAGCCGTGTCACTGAAGCGTCAGCTCGATCACGGGCACCACGACGTCCGGCTGTCTGACCGGCAGCGCCAGCACCAGATCACGCGTGCTGACCTGAATCTGACCCATCTCCCAGTCGCTCGGCCGCAGGTCGACCTCGCTGCCGTCGTGCAGAAAACGGGCGTAGGCGACACGCCCGGCCATGCCCGGCAGACGCAGATGGCGGAAGGGCCAGGCGTAGATATGGACGTAGACCTTGTCGCCGTTCTGGGTCAGACGACAGTCGAGCGGCGCCGTAAACTCGCTCTGGGTGCAGCCATAGATGGCGCTGGCGTGGAGGACCATCCAGTCGCGATAGGCCCCGAGCGCGACCCGGGCACGCGGGTCGAAGGTGCCGAGCGAGGTCGGGCCGACGTTCATCAAGAGGTTTCCGCCCAGGGCCACGGTGTTGATCAGCATGCGGATGAGTTGACCGGCGTCCTTCCAGGTCGCTTCATCGCGGTGGTAGCCCCATGAGCCGCTGAAGGTTTGGCAGGCCTCCCAGACCACGGGCTCGCCGTCGACGTGCACCCACTCGCCGGGTTGCACCTGCTCCGGAGTGTGCACATCGGCCCCCATCGCGGGCAGGTCGAGCCGGTTGTTGAGCACGATCTTGGGGCTGATCTCGCGGATCAGGGCCAGCAGTTGCTCGCTCTCCCAGTCCGCCCGGCCCTTGCCCGGAAGGCCCTTGTAGGCGCGATCGGGATACGAGAAGTCGCACCACAGGATGTCCGGCTCAAAGCGGGTCAGCAGCTCGCGCACCTGGTTGCGCAGGTATTCGGCGTAGCGCGGCATCCGCCGCGGGGCGTTGAGCGCGGCCACATCCTCCCGGTCGCGCAGCGGATGGAAGACGTCGATCGGGAAGTCCGGATGATGCCAGTCGATCAACGAGTAATAGAAGCCGACCTTCAAGCCCTCGGCCCTGAAGGCCTCGACAAACGGGGCAAGCAGGTCGCGCCCGGCCGGGGTGTTGGTCGCCTTGTAATCCGTGAAGGCGCTGTCCCACAGACAAAAGCCCTCATGATGCTTCGAGGTGATCACGGCATAGCGCATGCCGGCCTCGCGCGCCATCCGCGCCCACTCGCGCGGTTGATACTGCGCGGGATCGAAGCGCGTGAAGTAGCGCCGTTCGTACTCATCGGGCGCGATGCGCTCGAACGATTGCACCCACTCATGCCGTGAGGGCAACGCATACAGACCCCAGTGGATGAACATCCCAAAGCGGTCGTGCACGAACCAGGAGGTGTCGCCGGCAGTAGGTTTGGGTTGGGGGACCATGATGTTGATCAGCTGAAGCGAAGCGGCCCCGGGTTGAGCCCGGGGCCGCTTCGCATCGTTCCTAGAAACCCTCGACCTTGCTCAGATCCGCGAGACCGCGGGCGAGCATGGCCACGCGTTGCAGCAGCGCCAGACGATTGGCGCGCACCCCGGGGTCGTTGTCCATGACCATGACCTTGTCGAAGAAGGCGTTGATCGCGGGCACGGCCGGGGTCAGCGCTTTCGCAAACGCGTCGACGCTGGCGGCCGGCTTGAAGCCCGCCGTCGCCTCGGCCAGCGCGACCTCGGCCGGGTCGGTCAGCCCCGCCGCGTCGACGGCGTTCCCCACGCCCTCGGCGCCGCGCAGGATGCGCGCGCAGCGAGCGTAGGCGGCCAGCAGCGGCGCCCACTCCTCGCGTTTGACCCAGCCATCCAGACCCTTGAGCACCGCGACGGCGCCCGACGGGTCGTTGCCGCGCTCGGCGATCACGGCGTCCACCAGGTCGTAGCGGTAACCCATCTCGAGCAGCTGGCCGCGCAGGCGCCCGGAGAGGAACGCCAGCACCTCGGTGACGATGCCGGCGCTGCCGGGGGCCGTCGCGGGTAGCAGGTCGGCGGCCGCCTGGACCGCGGCGCGCAGGTCGAAGGCCAGCTTGTGCTCGATCAAGATCTGGTTGACGCTCAGCGCCGCGCGGCGCAGGCCAAACGGATCGGCCGAGCCGGTCGGGGCCAGACCGGCCGCGAACAACCCGGCGATCGAATCGAGCCGATCGGCCAGTGCCACGGCGATGCCGGGTTTGGTCTCCGGCAGCCCGTAGTGCTCGCGGATCGCCAGGCCGACTTCGGGCGTCTCACCCGAGGCCAGCGCGTACTCGTAGCCCATGATGCCCTGCAGCGACGTCATCTCGACGACCATCTGCGAGCCCAGGTCCGCCTTGGCCAGATGCGCGGCGCGCAGGGCCGTGATGCGCTCGGCGTCGTTCAAGCCGAGGCGGTCGGCGAGCACGGCCGTCAGCAGTTCGATGCGACCGGACTTGTCGAGCATCGAGCCCAGCTTGGCCTGGAAGGTCAGCTTGCTCAACCGCGGCAGGAAGTCCTCGAGCTTGAGCTTGCGGTCCTCGCGCATGAAGAACGCGGCGTCCGCAAAACGTGCGCGGATGACCTGCTCGTTGCCGTCGCGCACCAGGTCGATGAAGCGCGTGTCGCCGTTGCGCACCGCGATGAAGTGCGGCAGCAGATGGCCGTCCTTGGTCTGCACCGGGAAGTAGCGTTGGTGCTTCTTCATCACGGCGATCAGGGCTTCGCGCGGCAGCGCCAGCGACTCCTCGGCGAACGACCCGAGCAGCGCCGTCGGCCGCTCGACGAGGTTGACGACCTCGTCGAGCACGTCGAGGTCGGCGATCACGCCGCCGGCCTCCTTGGCGAGCTTGCGCGCCTGGCGCAGGATCGCGCCGCGGCGCTTGCCAGGATCGACCTCGATCTTGGCCGCGGCCATCGTCGTCAGATACGCATCGGCGCTCGCCAGCGCGATCGGCTTGCTCCCCAGCGGTCGCAGGCCGCGGCTGGTGCGCCCGCTCTGCAGCCCGCCGTAAGCAAACGGAACGACGTGATCGCCGAGCAGCGCGACCACCCAGCGCACCGGCCGCGAGAACGCGGTCGGGTCGCCGGCGCGCCAGCGCATGGTCTTCTCGAACTTGAGCCCCGCGATCAGCTTGGGCAGCAGCTCGGCCAGCACCTCGCTGGACGCGCGGCCGCGCTCGCTGACCACGGCGACCACATACTCGCCGCCATCGATCGCGCGACGCTCGAGCGCCGAGACCTCGACGCCGTTCTTGCGGGCGAAGCCCTCGGCCGCCGGGGTCGGCAGGCCCTGGGCATCGAACGCGCGGCTGACGGGCGGGCCCTTGACGACCAGCTCGCGGTCGGGCTGGCGCTCGGCTACCTCGGCCACGAGCAGCGCCAGACGCCGCGGCGTCGAGAACACGCGCGCCTCGCCGTGCGTCAGCCGGGCCTCGTCGAGCAACCGCGCGCCCAACTCGGCCAGCTGCGCCTGCGCGCCGTCGACGTCGGCGGCGGGGAGTTCTTCGGTGCCGATCTCGAGCAACAGCGACGCGGGGCCCGAAACCGGCTGGCCGGCGGCCGCGGCCGCCGCCTGCGCTCCGCCGTCGACCGTCTCCTCCGGGAGCATCGGGAACTCGAGTTCCTGGCGCTGCTTGAGATACGCCTCGGAGACCCTCCGGGCCAGGCCGCGCATACGGCCGAAGGCGGCCTGACGCTCGGTGACGCCGATGGCGCCGCGCGCGTCGAGGACGTTGAAGGTGTGCGACATCTTGAGCACGTAGTCGTGCGCGGGCAACACCAGGCCGCGGGCGAGGCAGGCTTCGGCCTCGGCGTTGTAGCTGTCGTACAGCGCGCGCAGCCGCTCGACGTCGGCGACCTCGAAGTAGTACGTGCTCTGCTCGCGCTCGTTCATCAAGTTCACGTCGCCGTACTTGATGCCGGGCGCCCACTGGATGTCGCGGAAGTTGTTGATCTTCTGCAGCGCGATCGCGATGCGCTCGAGGCCGTAGGTCAGTTCGACCGCCACCGGATCGAGCGGGAAGCCGCCGGACTGCTGGAAGTACGTGAACTGCGTGATCTCCTGGCCGTCGAGCCAGACTTCCCAGCCCAGGCCCCAGGCGCCGAGCGCCGGGCTCTCCCAGTTGTCCTCGACGAAGCGGATGTCGTGCTCGCGCGGGTTGATGCCGAGCGCCTCGAGCGACTGCAGGTAGAGTTCCTGCGGGTTGCCCGGATCCGGCTTGAGGATGACCTGGTACTGGTAGTGCTGCTGCAGGCGGTTCGGGTTGTCGCCGTAGCGGCCGTCGTCGGGCCGGATCGACGGCTCGACGTAAGCGATGTTCCACGGCTCCGGCCCAAGCACGCGCAACACCGTGCCCGGGTTCATCGTACCGGCGCCGACCTCGGTGTGATGCGGTTGCCAGATCAGGCAGCCGCGCTCACCCCAGAATTTCTCGAGCGTCAGGATGATGGATTGGAAGGTCAGCGGTGATTTCATACGAACTGTCTTGCCCCTTGCAGGTTGAACTCACCATTTTACACTGGCTGATCGATAAGGCACTGTTTTTGCCGCGGATCTCGCGGAAAAAGAAGACGCAGCAGAACAATCCCCCGAATTTTCGTTAACAACTATGTCCGTACCCAATTTGGAGGGCCGGAGTCGACTATCTGGCTATAATCGCGTTTATGGCTCCCACGCAAATCGGGCGATACGACATTCGGGGCGAGTTGGGCCGCGGCGGCATGGCCACGGTCTTTCGCGGCTATGACCCACGTTTTAAGCGCGACGTGGCCATCAAAACCTTGCCGCGCGAATTCCTGCACGACCCGGGCTTTCGCGCCCGCTTCGAGCGCGAGGCCCAGACCATCGCCAGCCTCGAGCATCCGGCGATCGTGCCGGTCTACGACTTCGGCGAGGAGAACGAGCAGCCGTACATCGTCATGCGCTTGATGACCGGCGGCTCGCTGGTCGATCGACTGCGGAGCGGGCCGATGCCCCTTGGCGAGGTCGCGCGCATCCTGACGATCCTGGCTCCGGCGCTCGACGAGGCCCACGCGCACGGCGTCATCCATCGCGACCTGAAGCCCGGCAACATCCTCTTCGACGGCCGCGATCAGCCGTATCTTTCCGATTTCGGGATCGCGAAGCTGACCGAGACCAGCGTGGCCTTTACGGCCACCGGCATCATCGGGACGCCCGCCTACATGAGCCCGGAGCAGGCGCGCGGCGATCGCGACATCGACGGGCGCAGCGATCTGTACGCGCTCGGCGCCATCGTCTACGAAGCGCTCACCGGCCAGATGCCGTACCAGGCCGACACCCCGATGGGGTTGGCCGTCAAGCACATCACCGAACCGGTGCCGCGCATCCGCACGGCCAACCCCTTGCTCCCGCCCTCGACGGAACGCGTCATTGCGCAGGCCATGGCCAAGAACCGGAACGATCGGTATCCGAACTCGGTCGCGATGGCCGCGCAACTCGCGACGGTCGCTTCCGGCGGCACCTTGCCCGATGCCGCGCCGCATTCGGCGGCCGAGCCGGCCCCGACCTCGTTGGGCGTCGGTGTCGGGGCGGGGCGAGCCGAGCCGAACGCCAAGACCAGCGCGCCGGGCAAAGTGCAAGCCCAGTCGCTGCCCGGAGCGCCCAAAGCGTCAGCCGGGCGCCCGACCTGGCTGCTGGGCGTCGGCGCGATCGGGCTGGGTGGGCTGTGCCTGGTTGGCGTCGCCGCGGCCGCGCTGATCGGCGGCAACGTGTACGGCTGGTTCGGTCCGGCGAAGACCCCGACGACGGTCGCAGTCGTCACGAACACGACGGTGGCGCCGACCTTCACGCCTGGGCCGGCGACGGCCACTCTACCCGCAGCAACCGAGGCCGTGGCCCCGACCGAGACGCTGCCCGTCGCCGTGGCGACGGCTGGCCCGACGTTGCCGCCGCCGTCACTGACACCGTTGCCGACGACCACGAAGCCGCCGACAGTGACGCCGGTGCCGCCCAGCGTGACCCCCGTCCCGCCCACGCTCACGCCGACCGACGCCGCTTCACCGACGGCCGTGCTCACGTTGGTGGTGCCGCGTCTCACGTTGGTCGTGCGCCCGACCCTGATCATCCCGCTGCTGCCGACCGCGACCAAGTCCGGCCGAAGCGCCTATATCACGGGCATCACGTTGAACGGGGATGCGTACGCGGTGGCCTACGGTGTCAGCGGATACGCGCAACAGCTGCCCGGGAGTCACGTGCACTTCTTCTTCAACACGGTGTCGCCCGACCAGGCCGGCGTCCCAGGCGCCGGGCCATGGATCCTATACGCAGGCCCGAGCCCATTCATGGGGTATCACGTCGGCGACAAGCCTGCCGGCGCGACCCAGATGTGCATCCTCGTCGCCAACGAGGATCACTCGGTCGAGCAGGGCACCGGCAATTGCTGGGCGTTACCGTGATTGACCGAGGGCCTGGATACCGGGATGTCGGCGCGTTCCGCGCCGACATCGGGATACATCGGGGCACTCCCGGTGTCTTCCTTACTCCGCTGCCGATAACAGCCGCTGACCCAACTCCCGGACAGCGACCCGCAGCCCCTGCGGGGATTTGACTTTGAAGGCGAAGGGCAGCGCCGACAACTCCGCCGCAAGCCAGTCGAAGTTGTCGGTGTTGCCGCGCAGCCGCGCGCCCGTGCCGTGCGGCTCGAGCACGCCCAGGCCTCTGTCCAACACGCGTTGCGCAGAGGCCAAGTCGCCGGCGAGCCAGACCTCGAACGGGTGCTCGCGCGGCAGGTTGGCCCAGGCCTCATCCATGAAGGCCAACACGTCGAACCCCGCCGGACGCGTGAACTTCTCCTCGAGGACCTCGAGCCGCTCGATGCGATCGAGCCGGAACGTGCGCGGCCCGCGTCGCAGGCTGCACCGCGCGACGACGTACCAATGCCCTTCGCGCCGCGCCAACCCGTAGGGGTCGACGTCGCGGTCGGTCACTTCGCCGGTGGCGGCGCGATAGCGAAGCGCAGCGCGATGGCGTTCGTGCGCGGCTCGGCTCAACTCGAACAGAATGGCGGCCGGCACCTGGGCGGGCGCGGCGCGCGTGTCGAGTGACACGGTCTCGCTGAACGCGCGTACGCGTTGTCTGAGCTCATGCGGCAGCACGCGCTCGAGTTTGGCTCGCGCGCTCTCGGACGCCGCCGCGCCCTCGGCCAGACCGAGACGGCGCGAGCTGAGCAACCCCAGCGCCAGGGCCAGCGCCTCGTCGTTGCTGAACATCAGCGGCGGCAGCTTGGCGCCCTCGCCCCACGTGTACGCGCCATGTCGGCCGCGCTCCGCCACGATCGGGATGCCAAGATCCTGCAACATCGTCACATAGCGGCGCAAGGTGCGGGCGTCGACTTCGAGCCGACGCGCCAGCTCGGGCCCGGTCAATCGGCCATGCACCTGCAGCAGTTCGAGGACGGCCAAAACGCGTGTCGTCGGGTGGTACATGTGTTCAGTATAGCGATTAATCAGGGCGAGTATCGCCCTCTTTTGGCGCTACCCTGAAGGAACATGCAACGCTTTTGGAGGTCAGCATGTCCGTCAGATTGTTCATCGAATCAGCCGAGGCCACACCGGTCTCGGCGACCCGCACAGAGGCGGCGTCTCCAACACGGTCTTTCGGCGTCTGGCTGCGTGACGGGCTGCGTCGCCTCGTTCGCGGTCGACCGCCCGCGGCGCGATCGCACACACCGCAGTCCACGGGGCGCAAAGGCTGAGTCTTGCAGAAGGAGACGCTCATCGTGCAGCCCGATCCGTTCAGCCACATCGATCCGCGCGTGCCGGGCTTTGACGCGACCGACGGCCTGCTGGCCGAAGCGACTGCGCGCGAGGCCGGTTGCACGATCACGACCGAGCCGGGTCGGTTTCCGATCCGCCCCGATCGTGACGCCGTATACTTCACCGATCCCACCGGCTACGCCGACGGGACCCCGCATCGCATCCGCTGACACCGGTTGTCAGGAGACCTACACGTGCCGTCCAAATCATCCTCGCCCCGCCGTGCAGTCGGCCAGACACGAGACGTCGGTTTCAACGTCGGCGCGCGGCACACGTTTCCGTTGACGACCGAGCAGGCGTGGGATTGGGTGACGTCCGCGGCGGGCGTGAAGCTCTGGCTGGGGAACGTCGTCGGTGGGTTGCCGCGCACTCCGGGCGATCGCTACGCCACGCGCGACGGCGCGACCGGCGAGCTGCGCGTGTTCGAGCCCGGCTCGCATCTCCGCCTCACCTGGCACCCCAAAGACTGGAAGCGCGCCTCGCTGATCCAGGTCCGCGTCAGGCCGGCGGTGGGCGGCGCCACGATCGCGTTCCACCAGGAGCACCTCTCGGGCGTCCGGGCTCGGACCGAGATGAAGAAGCGCTGGCTGACTGTCCTGAATGAGCTCGAGGCGGTGTTGGGCACCGGCTAATGCGCGGGGTTGAGGATGGTGCGGCACAGCGGATCGTCGCAGCTCAAACAGCGCAACCCATATTGCCGTGACGCAACGGCGCCGCTCGCCAGATGCTCGGTCACGAGGTCGGCAAGGCCGCGCTGCAGCGTCTCCGACCCGTTAAGCGCCGGCGCCCGCCGGAAGCCGCGGATGCCCACATGCTGGGCGAGTTCGGCGTATTCGCGATCGATCTCGGATAACGTCTCGATATGATCGCTGACGAACGCGATCGGCACGACCAGCACGCGCGTCCGCCGGCGCCGGCCCAACTGCCGGATGACGTCTTCGGTTTGCGGACCCAGCCACTTGATCGGCCCGACTTGCGACTGATACGCCAACAGGTACTCGTGTGAGAAGCCCAGTCGCTCCATCACGGCCTGCACACTCGCGCCGATCTCCTGCGGATATGGGTCACCGCGCTCGACGACGTACATCGGCAACGAGTGCGCGCTGAACAGCAACAGGACGTCCCCGCGCTCGGCCTCCGGATACTGCGCGAGGCCCTGCCGGACGTTTTCCGCCATCGCGTCGATGAAACCGGGGTGCGTGGGCCAACGATCGATCACGCTCCAGACGAAGGCCCGTGCGAGGTTCAGCCGACGACAGGCGCGCCAGAGCTCATTGAGGCTCGAGCCCGTGGTCGTGCACGAATACTGCGGGTAGAGAGTCAGGGCGACCGCGCGATCGACCCCATCGGCGCGCATGCGCTGGAGCGTGGTCTCGCTCAACGGCTCTGTGTAGCGAAACGCGACGTACGTGCGATGCGGCGCCGTCTCCGGTGAACGCGCGTCCAGCCGGCGTGCCAGGCCCTGCGCCTGCGTTTCGGTCCAACGCGTGATCGGCGATCCGCCTCCGATGGCGGCGTAGTTGGCGCGCACCCTCGGCGTTCGCAACCGCGCGAACCAGCGTCCGGTCGTCTCCTGAAACGGCAGGCGAAAGATCTCGCGATCCTGAAACAGACGCGTCAGAAACGGCTCGACGTCGTCGAGCGTCGCCGGCCCGCCCATGTTGAGCAATACGATCCCGGTGGTCATGACGCGCTGAGATAGGGCGTCGTCAGATTGCCTGGCGACGGATCAACTTGAGGAACTCGACGCTCTTGAGCTGACGCTCGAGCAGCGTCACGAGATAGCGCTGGAGCAGATACTCCATCTCGCCGACGACCACCGGCGACAGACGCAGCGTCGCGACCCTCGCCCACGGTTGCGCCTGAAAGTAGCGCAGGTATTTGAGCGGCTCGACGCCGATCGCGATCAAGCCCGAGCGACTCTCGGCGCAGCGCGGACAGACGACGCCGCCGTCGAGCAGCGAGAAAAACTGGTCCTCCGCCACGATCTCGCGCCGGCAAACGGTGCAGCGGCGCAGTTCGGGCTGGTAACCGGCCAACGCCAGCAGATGGAACTCGAAGTAGCGCGCCAGCCGCCCGGGTTCGGCGCCCGCGTTCAGCGTCGTCAACGCCCAGAGCAGCAGGGCATACAACTCGGTCGATTCCTGAAGCTCGACGGTGAAGCGATCCAACAACTCGATGACGTACGAGGCGTAGGCCAGCCGCGTCAGATCGTCGCGCACCGCCGAAAACGCGTCGAGCGATTGCGCCTGGGTGATGTGGTCGAGGTCGCGACCGTGCGCGAGCAGCAGGTCGACCCGCGTCAGCAACTCGAGATGGCCGGCCTTGCGCGAGGCGGGCTTGCGGATGCCCTTGGCGATCGCGCGCAGTTTGCCGTGCTCGGGCGTAAACAGCGTCAGGATGCGATCGGCCTCGCCGATGTCGGTCCGGCGCATGACGATGGCTTCGGTCTTGTAGGTGCGGGCGCGATTGGGCATGGCGGCGAGAGGATTATAGCGTCGAGGACAGGTCAAGGACGTGCCGCGCGGGATCGGCGCTACGCTCTGAACGAGCACGCCAGGGGGGCGCGCTCGCATAGGGGGACAGGATGTGTGTCGGTGAAGCAGCGCTCTACGGCGATCTGGTCCGTCACCTGCGCGACACGTGCGCGCGCGAGGCGGCCGACCGCAACGCCACGCCGGTCGAGGCCGAGGTCGCTCGGCTGGACGAACGGATCCGGACCTGGTTCTTCACGCCGCAGGGCGATGACCTGAGCGGCCACAGCCCGCGCGATTACATCCGCGCCGAACAACTGACCGGGCGTGGGCCAGTCGTTCCGCTCGTTCGGCTGCCGGAGTGGCTGCGCGAGGAGTACGAGGAGATGCAACGGTTCGGCGTCGTCTTCGCGGAGGAGGACGTGACCATCGGCTACGCGCCCGAGACGACGCTGCTCGACGCCTATGACCCCGAGGGCTCCCAGGCGCTCGCCGCGGCGCTCGAGCCTTGTCCGATCTGCGAAGCGCTGGGGCTCGATCTCGATCAACGCGCTGACGATGCGGCGGCCCACGACGCCCTTCCGGTCGAGGCCTCGAGCTGGCTGGCCGAAGGCGTCTCCGCGACCGGTTTCGTGCCGGCGCGCTTTGCCACGCCGGCGCAGGCGCTGGGCTTCGTCGAGCACCTGTATCGGCTGGGCGCCGAAGGGGTCGAGGTCGACGTGTGGCACAGCGGCGACACGCCCGACGCGCTGTGCGTCAAGCTCCCGGGCGACCGGCGCGCGGCAGCCGATCTGTACACGCTCTGGATCTCGGAGATGGTCGTGACCCAGGGGCTGGATCCGTTCGGCTACGCCAGCTCGGGCGAGTTGATCTTCGCCTGGCCGCGGTTGAGCGCGCCCGCCGTTCCGTGAGCCGATGACTGAGAAGCAAGGGCGAAGGTCACCGCGGCGGTGACCTTCGCCCTTTGTCGTTCGTGTCTGTTCGGCCGTCGGCGTCTTTGATGGACGGCCACGAGCGTCCCGCTACCGAACCGAGCCGGTGACCTCCCACGATGCGCCGTCGGGCGAACCGGGCTCGACGACTGCCTGATCGAGCTCGACGTTGCCGAGCAGACCATTGACCTGGATCTCGACGGTCCGCAACCACTCGACCGGCACGTAGATCCAGCCGGGGCCGCCGTCGCGGCTGCCGAAGATGCGGGCCGCCGCGCCGGTCAGGTGCAGCGGCGCGCCGGGGGTGTCGGTCAGGGTGAACGTCGCGACCACGGGCATGCCGCCCAACGGCTCATAGTCGCCGCGCACGGCGATCAGGTTCGTGCCGTTGTCGTCGATCAGCCGCGCCGCGCCGGTGCCCGGCGCAAAGCCGATTTGGGGACCCAGCGTGTAGCGGACGAACGCATTCAGTTCGTCCTCGCTGAGCAGCAGCGAAAAACTCTCGCCGCTCTGCACGCCGTCGAGGGCATCGAGCCGTTGCTGAAACTGTTGGGCCTGTTCGGGGGTCGCGTCGAGCGGCCGATCGCGGAAGGCGGCGAACACGATCCCGCCCACGGCCAGGCCGCCCGAGAAGAAACACGCCGCCGTGACGAAGACCAGGGCGCCGACGACCAGCACCAGACGGGTGACGGCCTGCTCGCTCCAGCCGACGCGCACCGTGCCGATGTTTTGCGTGCCCACGCCGGTCTGCGACGTGTTGATGATGTCGCGCCCCGCGACGTCGCCGCTCACGGTCACGTCGCGGCCGGCTTCGATGTCGGTGCCACCATCACCCGCGCCGGTCGTCGGCTGCGGAAGCTGCGCCGCTGCACCACCGGGTGGCGGCGGAGTCACCGGCGCGGAAGGCTCGACGGGCTGCGCGTCCGAGCTGGACGGCCCGGCTGGGCGCTCCGGCGGCTGGCCGGCGGGGGGCGTCGCGGGTGTGTCAGTCATGAGGCGACGGTAACGTGAGGTTGCGCGGACCGAACGAGAACGGCAGGATCTTCGTGAGCGGCGCGTGCTGCACTTCACGACCCTGGTCGTCGACCACGATCACGTCGATCTCGGGCGCGAACTCGTTGAGCACCTGCCGACACGCGCCGCACGGCATGCCGCCGTTGGCGGTGGCGACGGCGATGGCCACGAACTCGCGTTCGCCCTCCGACACCGCCTTGACCACGGCGGTTCGCTCGGCGCAGATCGACTCGCCGTAGGCGGCGTTTTCGATGTTGCACCCGAGGTACACACGCCCCGACGCGCCCAACAGCGCGGCGCCGACGGCGTAGCCGGAATAGGGCGAATAGGATCGCCGCCGCGCCTCGAGTGCCTGGGCGATCAAGGTCTGAACATCCACGGTTGCCATCTTTGGGTGTCGCTCCTCTCAGCGCGGCGGCGCGGCTGACTCAATAAACGGATTCGGGCGCCTCATTCACCGGTGGCCGGCGTCGAGGCGGCGTTGCGCGGTCCGGCCGGCTCGTCCGGGCGGACGCCGGAATCGGCCGACGGCGCGGGCAACGTCGCCCGGACCTTGCGGATACGGCGGCCGGTCACCTGCAGCACCTCGAAGGTGACGCGCTCGGCCTCAAAGGTCTCGCCGGCGACCGGCACATGGCCGAGCCGTTCGTAGACGTAGCCGCCGAGCGAATCGATTTCGGCGTTCGGCAGGTGCGTGCCGAGCAAGTCGTTGACCTCGTCGAGGCTGATGCGCGCGTCGAACCTGAACTCGGTCTCGCCGATCTTTTCGCTGTAGGCTTCCTCGTTGACGTCATACTCGTCGCGGATGTCGCCCACGATCTCTTCGACAATGTCCTCGAGCGTCACAAGGCCGGCCGTGCCGCCGTACTCGTCGACCACGATGGCCATGTGGATGCGCTGCTGCTGCAACTCGGCCAGCAGGTCGTTGGCCTTCTTGGTCTCGGGGATGAAGTGCGCCGGGCGCAACAAATCGCGCAGCGCCGCGGTCGGCGCCTCGGCCCCAAATCCCGAAGCGCGCCACAGCCGCAACAGGTCCTTGGCATACAGGATGCCGATGACGTTGTCGATGCTGTCCTCGAAGACCGGCACGCGGCTGTGCCCGGTCTGCAGGAGCATATCGGCGGCCTCGGTGATCGGCGTGGTCACGTCGAGGGCGCTGATGTCGGTGCGCGGCACCATCAACTCGCGCGCCCAGGTCTCCGAGATCTCGAAGATCGAGTAGATCATCTCTTTCTCGTCTTCTTCGATCGCGCCGCCTTCTTCGCCCGCGTCGACCAGCGTCTTGATCTCCTCTTCGGTCACCAGCGGCAGCCGCTGACCGGCGACCGGCCGCGCCACCGTGTCGGAGATCCACAACAGAAGCCGCACCAGCGGCCCAAGCAGCCACTCGAGCAGGGCGACCAGCGGCGCAAAGGTGACGGCCGACTCCTCGGCGTTGCGCAGCGCCAACGCCTCGGGCAGGAACTCGCCGATCGCGATCATCAGCATGGTCGCGACCACGACCAGCACCGAAAACGCCAGCGGGCCGGCCTCGCCCATGAACGGCCAGAGCGCCAGGAACGACGACCGCAACAGCGGGGTGAAGATCAGGGCGATCAGCCCCGCGGCGCCAAAGCGGCAGAAGGTCTGCGCCAGACGCAGCGTCGCGAGCAGCGGGGTGGCGTCCTCGGCCACGCGCACGGCCAGCGCAGCGCCGGAGAGCCCGGCCTGCGCCATCTGCCGCAGCCGCCCGCGTGAGGCGTTCACCAGGCCGGCGCGCGCGGCGGCCAGCGTGCCGTTGAGCAGCAACAGGAGCGCGGTCGAGATCAATCCGGCGATGGTATCGGAGGACAGGGTCATCGTCTGCGAACCTTACGCGTCAGGCCGGCTTCGGGCCGCGCTCGCGCACGACGCGCGCCGGCACGCCCAGCGCGAGCGTATTGGCCGGGATGTCGTGCGTCACGACCGAGCCCGCGCCGGTCTGGGCATCGTCGCCGAGCGCCACGGGCGCCACGAGCAGCGTGTCGCTGCCCAGGAAGACGCGCTCGCCCAGCACGGTCTTGCTCTTCTTCACGCCATCGTAGTTGCACGTGATCACGCCTGCGCTGATGTTCGACTCGGCGCCGATCTGGGCGTCGCCGACGTAGCTGAAATGGCCCATCTTCACGCCCGGCCCGAGCGTCGAGTTCTTGACCTCGCCGAAGTTGCCCATGTGCACGCCGCGTTCGAGCCGCGCGCCGCTGCGCAGGTGCGCGAACGGGCCCACGTCGACGTCCTCGGCCAGCCAGGCGCTCTCGAGTAGCGACTGGCGCACGACGCAGTTGTCGCCGATGGTGGTGTCGACGATCACGGTGTTCGGCCCGATCTCGCAGCCGGCGCCGATCACGGTCGCGCCCTGCAGATGCGTGTTCGGCGCGATCACGGTGTCGGCGCCGATGACCACGGTCGGCGCGATGTAGGTGGTGGCCGGGTCGATCAGGGTGACGCCCGCCGCCATCCAGGCGTCGTTGACGCGCCGGCGCAGCGCGGCCTCGGCCTGCGCCAGCTGCGCGCGCGTGTTGATCCCGATCGTCTCGGCCGGGTCGTTGGTCTTGACCGCCTCGACCCGTCGCCCATCGGCGACCGCGAGCGCGACCGCGTCGGTCAGGTAGTACTCGCCCTTCGGCGAGAGCGGCAGACGGGTCAGCGCGTCCCACAACCACGCGCCGTCGAAGCAGTACGCGCCGACGTTGCGCTCGGGCAACGCGAGCTGCGCGGGCGTCGCCTGGGCGACCTCGACCACGGCGGTCACGCCGTCGTCGGAGGCGCGCAGCACGCGACCAAAGTCGGCCAGCTCGGGCGCGTCGATCGTCAGCAGCGCGATCGCGGCACGTGTGGCGCGGCGGCGCTCGACCAGCGCCCGCAGTGTGTCGGCACGCAACAGAGGCATGTCGCCGTACGTAACAAGCACGTCATCGGCCTGGCCGGCGAGCAGCGCGCGGCCCTGCAGCACGGCGTGCCCGGTGCCGAGCTGCTCGGCCTGCTCGACGTAGCCGGCGCGCTCACCGACAACCGCGCGCACGTCGGCGGCGCCATGGCCGACGACGAGCACGGGTGCCGAGCCCGAGACGGCCTGGGCCGCGTCGATCGCGTAGACGATCAACGGCCGACCGGCCAACGGGTGCAGGACCTTGGGGAGCTTCGACTTCAAACGCGTGCCCTGGCCGGCGGCCAGGATGAGTGCAGCGATCGACATCTATCCTCTGGTGGCGTTCGAGTAGGTCTCGATTGTGGACGGACCGCGGTCTTTGGACACGTGACCACGGCCCCGATAACAAACCGGGCGGCCCGGCAGGCAGTCGCGTCGCTCAACAGACGCAATCCACGATATGAGGGTCGTGGATCGGACTGTCAATCGGCGTTTCCGCGCTCACCTGTGGCCGCCCGACTCATGCTGGCTGGGGCACTTGGACTCGAACCAAGATTCACGGATCCAAAGTCCGGTGTGCTGCCAATTGCACCATGCCCCAAAATCAGACGGTCATTATAGCAAAGTGGCGCTTAGGGCGCGGGGGCGCACAGGTGAGTTGTCAGGCATGGGGTCTGGTCGCGAGTTCCACGGATGACGCGAATCGGGATCCGGCCATCCATCGCAAGGGATCAGCCGAATTCGCGGCAAAGAAACGCTGGCACTTCGTGCTTGCGCACGGATTCCGCGGTTGGACGCGGAGCTGTTTGATCAGGATTCCGTGTGATCCGTGACGATCCGCACAATCCGTGTACAGGATCAAACCTCGATCAAGTGGCGCCTGATAACTCGCACGAGCCCGGCCGATCCTCTGATGATCGGACTGCCCGGCTCACTCCCAAAACGACTCGACGTCCTGAGGTTTGAGGTTCGCGAGCGCTTGCTCGAAGTTCTTCAGATCCTCGTCGGTGAGGGCCTGGGTGAGGTCGGCCTTGGCCAGCGGCAAGGGCGCCAGCGCTTCGACGGGTTCGGGGGCCAGGCCGTTGACGGTCAGCGGCGTCGGATCGGTCGGCGGAGGCGCCGTCGCTTTGAACGGTTCGGGTCGGGTGACGGGCACGCGCGCGGTCGTGGGCCGGGGCGGTTCACGGCGCACGCGGCGACGGACTGCGGCCAGACGCACGCCGGTCAATTCGGCGAACTGCGCCACGATCACGTCCGCGTCTTCGCGCCAGAGTACCAGCAAGGCGTCGGCGGTCTCGACCAGATGCCAGTGCCCGGGAAGCAGCGTCGCGGCGATGCGTTGCGGATCGCCCAGCGCGGCCTCGGCGTGGGCGGGCAGCCGCGAACGCCAGTTGCCCTGCGAATCCAGCCGGACGACGACGGCTGCGTCGAGTTCGCGCCGCAGCGCCGCGTCGGGGTCGGCCTCGGCGGCGCGCCGGACCGGTCGTGTGGCCGATTCGGCCGAGGCCGCGACGGCGAGGGTCGAATCGGGCAGCGTGGTCTGCGCCAGAAGCCGGGTGACGGTCTCCAGGAACGCCTTGAGTTCGATGGGTTTGTCGAGCACTGCGGCGGCCCCGAGCCGTTCGGCTTCGCGGCGCATCTCGCCGTCGGCGGCCCCGCTGATCACGAGGCTGCGCGTGCGCGGGCTCAACCGGCGGGCGCGCTCGAGCAGTTGCAGACCGTTCATGCCGGGGAGACGCAGGTCGGCCACCAGCACGTCGACGGCGCCGCTGGTTTGTGCGCGCAGCGCCAGCAGGGCCTCTTCGCCAGAGAGCGCCTCGTCGATGCGCAGCGGCAGGCCGAGCGTCTCGAGCGCGGTGCGCAGAAAGCGCGTGATATCGCGCTGATCGTCAACCAGGAGGACGCGAGGTGGCATGTCCATAGGATGGTACGGCGGCTCCAGGCGGATGTGCTGCAAGTTTCACGCCACGTTTAGGGGGCGGCGCGGCAGGGCGTTCGCACCTGCATTTGAGGGATACGGATTTGGCCGCGAATATCGCAAATGGCGCGAATTGTTGTGCCGCACAGTCCATTCGCGATATTCGCGCAATTCGCGGCTGGTGAATTGGACCAGGGAACAAGATGCGATTGCTCTGGGCGGTGCGGTGGCTTGACCCGGTGCGAATACCGCCAGCTAGCCTGCGCCCGGCCTCGGCGCCAGGTCCGCGGCGACGTCATCCAGTGCGCCGGCCGTCGCGATTGGCCTCGTCCGGCGGCCGCCAGCGCCTCGTGTACCCACCCGATACGACGAAGTCGGCGCTGGCCGACTTCGCCCCCAGGTGCGCGACGGCTTCAGCCGCAGCGCACCCGCAGCGCTCACGGCGCATCAAGATACGCCCGCACCGCCGTCAGGCTCGCCGTGAGGTTGTCGCTGAACATCAGATGCCCGGCGTCTGGGATAACGACGACCCTGGCCGACGGAAAGAGCCCGGCCTGCTGGCGCTGTAGCGCCTCGCCCAGCCAGGTGTCGCAGGCCCCGGCCAGGAAGAGCACCGGCTGCGTGTACCGGGCGGCGTTCGCCGAGAACAACGACATGTCGGTGCGGCCGTCGATAGTTCGCGCGCTGGCCTGGACCGCGCCGGCGGCTGCCGCGCCAAAACGCCAGGTCGGTTGATTCAAGCGACGGCCCGGGCAGTGATAGGGATTGTCGGGGTCGTTGTTCCACAACTCGGATTGGCGGGCGGCGACGTAGTCGGCGCGCTCGACGACATCCGACACGTGCAGCGCTTCGAGATACACCGGGGCGATGCTCAAGAGCAAGCCGGGATCCATGATCGACATGAAGTGGGTCTGAAAGGCGCTCATCGCTTCGTCGGTCAACGCGCCCGGCTCGGCCAGCACCAGATGGGACACGCGCTCCGGATGCTGGCCCACATAGGCCGAGGCGAGCATGGCGCCCCAGGAATGGCCGATGAGCGTGATCGGCTGGTCCGGGCTGTAGTAGGCAGCGATCGCGTCGAGGTCGTCGATCAGGTCTTGCGTGGTCAACGCCTCGGCGCCGATACGGGTCGACAAGCCGCTGCCCCGCTGGTCGTAGAACACGACGAAGTAGCGATCGGCGAGCGCCTGCAGGTCGAGCAAATAGCGGTAGTCGCCGCCGGGACCGCCATGCAGAACGATCACCGTTGGACGGGCGGGGTCGCCAAAAGTCTCGCTGTGGAAGGCCCGGCCGTTCACCACGATGTGCGGCACGCTCGGATCGTCGTCCACGGTGGCGGGCAGGCGCGCCGGGGCGGGCGTCGCCAGATATCCGAGGATCAGGGCTGCGCAGGATCCGAGCAGCAGGAACGTCAAAACGACTGCGGCACGCTTGAGCGTCTTTCGCATGAGAGTCCTCTTTTCGATTGGTCGGGTCAAAGGATCAGGAACGTCTGGCTTTGCGCGAAGGCGGGGGCAGACCGGCGGGCAGCAGGATGTCCAGCTGGCGCCGGTAGTGTTCGCTCAACGTTCCGCGTCGAATCGCGGAACCGAGCAAGGGCGTCAGGAAGAACACGCTCATCAAGGTGACGGTGAGCGCGTCGAGATCAAGCTCCGGCGCCAGTTCGCCGGCTGTCTGCGCGGCCTGCAACCCGGCGCGCAGCAGTTGATCCACCCCGAGAGCCTGCAGGGCTTCGATCCCATCCTGGTCGGCGAAATGCAATGCGTACTCGGCGCGCGTCAACGGCGTGAACGTCAGGCTGTGCCGGGCCTGGAACACGACCACTTCGCGCATCACGCCCGGCGTGGCCTCCTCGGCGCGCGCGACTGTCGCAAACACCTCGCGCACCGCTGCCAGATGCGAGCCGCCCGCGGCCAGACAGTGCCGCATCGCCCATTGGGCTTCGATGCTCCAGAGCTGCACCCGGTAACCGACCGCGGCGGCCTTGGTCGGAAAGTAGTTGAAGAACGTGGCCTCCGACACCTGGGCCTCGGCGCACACCGCCTTCACCGGGATCTCGTCGAGGCTTTCGGTCTTGAGCCGGGCGACGATCGCCTGGGTGAGCGCGGCCTTCGTCGCCGCGTGTTTCCGCTCGCGGAGGGGGATGTCGGTCATGCGATATTTATACATGACTTTATTTTTGGTGTCAACACTAAATTTATGCTGACCGCCCCCTTAAACAACAAAGTCGGCCTGCGCCGACTTCGTTTCATGTGCACAGCGGCTTTGGCCGCGGCCACTACGCCACGCGCCAGCAGGCCACAAAATGGCCCGGCGAGGCTTCCTTGAACTCGGGCTCCTGCTCGGCGCAATGCTTGAAGGCCACCGGGCAGCGCGGGTGGAAGCGGCAACCCGACGGCGGGCGCAACGGGCTGGGCACGTCGCCCTTGAGGATGATCCGGTCCGGCCGGTAGTTCGGGTCCGGCATGGGGATGGCCGAGAGCAGCGCCTGGGTGTACGGATGCAGCGGATTGCGATACAGCTCGTCGCGCTCCGACAGCTCGACCATCTTGCCCAGGTACATCACGGCGACGCGGTCGGAGATGTGCTCGACCACGCTCAGGTTGTGGGCGATGAACAGGTAGGTCAGGCCGAACTCGCGCTGCAACTCCTTGAGGATGTTGAGCACCTGGGCCTGGATCGACACGTCGAGGGCCGAGACCGGCTCGTCGCAGACGATGAACTTCGGCTGGAGCGCCAGCGCGCGCGCGATGCCGATGCGTTGGCGCTGGCCGCCCGAGAACTCGTGCGGGTAGCGGCGCGCATGATAGTCCTGCAGCCCGACCTTGCGCAGCGTGTTGATGACGGTTTCGAAGCGCTCCTGGCGGGTGCCCATGCCGTGCACCAGCAGGCCTTCCGCGATGCTCTCGCCGACCGGCATACGCGGGTCGAGCGACGAGTACGGATCCTGGAAGATGATCTGCATATTGCGGCGCAGGCGCTTGAGCTCGCGGCCGTTGGCCTTGAACACGTCCTGGCCCTCGAAGAGCACCTGACCCGCGGTGGCCGGCACCAGCCGCAACAGCGTGCGGCCGACCGTCGTCTTGCCGCAGCCCGACTCGCCGACCATGCCGAGCGTCTCGCCCTCTTTGATCGCGAACGAGACGTTATCCACGGCCTGTACCCAGGCGACGACGCGCTGGAGCAGGCCCCCGCGCACCGGGAAATACTTGTACAGGTTCTTGATCTCGACCAGGTTCGCGCTGTTCTTTTGCGCCGCCGCCTCGCCGTTGACTTTCCAGTCCATCGCGGTTGTCATCGTCGCTGCTTGTCCCTTCTTCGTTGCAAGTTCCGCTCGGCCCTGCGGGCGCGTCTACCGTCCGGCCGCCTCGGGAGCCAGGGGCGCCGTGTGGCCCTCGGTGCTCTGATACAGCCAGCAGCGCACGGTGTGGTTGGACCCGACCGGCACGAGATCCGGGAACCGATCGGTGCAGATGGTCAGGCTGTAATCGACCCGGGACTGGCAGCGCGGCGCGAACCGGCAGCCTTTCGGCAGGTTGATCAGGTTGGGCACCGAGCCCGGGATGGTGTCAAGCGCGTCGCGCACGATGCCCAACACCGGGATCGAGCCGATCAGGCCCTTGGTATACGGGTGTTTGGGTTGAGCAAAGAGCGTCTTGGTGTCGGTCGATTCGACGATCTGCCCGGCGTACATCACCGCCACGCGCTCGCACATCTCGGCCACCACGCCGAGGTCGTGCGTGATCAGGATGATCGACGCCTCGAACTTCGAGCGCAGATCGCGGATCAGGTCGAGGATCTGGGCCTGGATGGTGACGTCGAGGGCCGTGGTCGGCTCGTCGGCGATGAGCAGCTCGGGCACGCAGGCCAGGCCCATGGCGATCATCACGCGTTGGGCCATGCCGCCCGAGAGCTCGTGCGGGAAGGACTTGGCGCGGCGCTCGGCATCGGGGATGCCGACCATCTTGAGCAGTTCGATGGCCCGGTTCCAGCCGGCTTCCTTGCCCAGCGAGCGGTGGATGTCGAGCACCTCGGCGATTTGATCGCCGACACGGAAGACCGGGTTGAGCGCGGTCTGCGGCTGCTGGAAGATCATGGCGATCTTGTTGCCGCGCACCTTGACCATCTCGGCTTCGGGCAGCTTGAGCAGATCGCGGCCGTCGAAGATGATCTCGCCGTCGATCGTCTTGCCCGGCTGGCCGATCAAGCGCATGATCGAGAGCGAGGTCACCGATTTACCGCAGCCCGACTCGCCCACGAGGCCGAGCACTTCGCCGCGGCGGACCGTGAAGTCGACGCCGTCGACGCTCTTCACCACGCCGTCCTCGGTGAAGAAATAGGTCTTGAGGTTGCGTACCTCAAGGATGTTGGGCGAGGCGCCGTTGGATGTGGGATCTGCCATATCTGTTCATGCGGCGTCCGTTCGGGCCGGGCGCCAAACCCTTTCTTTACATCTTCAAGCGCGGATCGAGCGCGTCACGGATGCCGTCGCCCACGAAGTTGAACGCCAGCGAGCACAGGAAGATCGGGATGCCCGAAACCAGCGGCAGCCACGGATGCTGGAACATCTGGCTTTGCGCCGCCGAGAGCATGTTGCCCCAGGTCGGCGTCGGGTCCTGGATGCCGAGACCCAGGAAGCTGAGCGCCGCCTCGTAAATGATGAAGCCCGACAGGTTCAACGAGGCGCTGACGATCATGGGCGCCAGCGCGTTCGGGATCATGTGCGCCAGGATGATGCGAATGTCCGAGACGCCCAGCGCGCGGGCCGCCTCGGTGAAAGTCTGCTCTTTCACCGACAGCACCACGCCGCGCATCAAGCGCGAATCGCCCATCCAGCCAAAGGCCACCAGGATGGCGATGACCAGCACGACCTGCGTCGCGTCGCGCGGCTGGATGATGAGCAGCCAGGCCACGAAACTCTTGAGCGCGTCAGGTATCGGAATGGCGTCCTGGTTCTGGATCACGAGCGACGAGACGATCAGCAGCAGCGGCAGTTGCGGGATCGTCAGCAGGAACTCCACGGCGCGCATCGCGACGGTGTCCACGATGCCGCCCAGATATCCGGAGATCGCGCCGACCAGCGCGCCGATCGTCACGGCGAAGATCTGGGCCGTCACGGCCACGGTGAGCGAGATCCGGGCCGCGTAGAGCAGTCGCGAGAGGTAATCGCGGCCGATCTGATCGGTGCCGAGCCAATGGACGCGCACGCCGTCGGCGGCTTGCGAACCCGGCGCGAGGAAGTCGTTGCCGACCGTGATCTCGGTCGGCGAGAAGGGCGCGATGAACGGGGCGGCGATCGCCAGGAGGACGATCACGGCCAGCACCGACAAGGCGATGACGGCGAGCCGGTGCCGCAGGAAGCGGTTCAGGACGACCTGAAACTGGCTGACTTCCTCGGGCATCGCCTCCGCGTTGAGTAGCTCGACCGATTGAGGGCGAGGCGCAAGCGCTGTGGTTGCCATAGTTCTCCTCTCCCCCTTAGCTGAGCCGGATCCGCGGATCGACGACGGTGTACAAGATGTCGGATAGCAGCGTCGCGAACACCGTCAGGAAGGCCGTGATCAACAGCAAGGCCATCGCCACCGGGTAATCGGTGCGACCGAGGGCGTCGAAGTACAAACGCCCCATGCCCGGCCAGTTGAAGACCGTCTCGGTGATGATCGCGCCGCCAAACGCGCCCGGGATCGAGAACACCACGATCGTGATGAACGGGATCAGCGCGTTGCGCAACGCGTGCTTCGAAATGACGACGCGCTCGAACAGACCCTTCGCGCGGGCGGTGCGCACATAGTCCTGCCGGAGCACCTCGAGCATCGACGTGCGCACGAAGCGGCTCCAGCCGGCGACGTTGAACAGCGTCAACACCGACACCGGCATGATCAGGTGCAAGACGATATCGAGCAGCGACTCGGCCTTGACGGTGCCCAGCCACGGGATCACGTAGTCCTTGACGGCCGTGGCATTACCCGGCGGCAGATAGAACCACCCCAGTTCCTTGAACGTGATGCTGAGGACCAGGATCATCAGAAGGCCGAAGAAGAACGTCGGCATCGAAGAGCCAAAGAACGCCAATGACGTCACCGTGTAGTCGAAGGCCGAGTACTGGCGCGTGGCCGAGATCACGCCCAACGGGACGCCGATCAGAATTGAGATAAACGTCGAGAGCAGCATGAGCTGCAACGTGCGCGGCAGACGCGACAACACGAGCGCGGCGACGGGTCGATCGCGCGTGATCTGCCAGGACGAGCCAAAATCGCCAAAGAGCACGCCGCGGCTGGTGTGCGCCCGGCCGACCAGGCTGTTCAACGTGACTTCCTGGCCCGGTTGGCAGCCGATGACCTTTGTCTCTTCGCTGCCGTCGGCATACATGACCTTGGCCTCGAGCGCCTGCCGACAACCGACGACGAAATCGCCGAAGAACTGCTGGCCGCCGATCGTCACGGGCCCGTTCGGCCAGCCGACCAGCCAGCGGGAAAAACGATAGGGAACCTCGAGATCCAGCTCAAAATAGGCGCGGATCCGCGCGATGTCTTCTTTGTTGAGACGAGCCTGTACTGATGTTAGAAAACTAAGCGGGCCGCCAGGGGCGAGACTGAGCAGGGCGTAAGAAGCCGCGGATGACAGAAGCAGCACAAGAGCCATCTGAGCAACGCGGCGGACCAGAAAATTGAACATACAGACCTCGATACTTCGGATCGTGACGGCGATCTGCCCTGGCGCAGAGTCGTCGTGTGGGCCATCCCACCTGATCCCAGACGTCATCGCGGGCGGGCGCCTGAGGCGCCCGCCCGCGACTGGGCGGGGCGATCAACGAGTTAGCCAGCTAAATCGTGCTCTGACCAATTGAGTTGAGCGCTCCTCCGAGACGTTCATCCCAACCTTACGGGATGAACAGATTCATGTCGATGTGCTCCCAGGTCGGGCTGGCCTGGAGGTAAGCCTTGATCGGCTTGCCTTCGTTCTGCGCATCGAGGACGCTCTGCAGTTCGGCGCCGGCGCCCAGGGTCGACTTGTCGAGGGTATCGACTTCGCCCGTGAGCAGCTGCGCGACGGCCTGCTGCGTGTCCTGGATGAACAGGATGGTGATCTTCTTGATCTTGGCCTCGCCCTTATAGTAGTTCGCGTTGGCCTCGAACTCCATCTTGACGCCCTTTTCCCAGTTCACCAGCACGTACGGGCCGGTGCCCAGCGGGGTCTCGGCGATTTCCTTCAGGCTCGACCACTCAGCCGCCGGAACGTCCGCCAGTTTGCGGCCGTCCGAGAGCACCTGGTGGGCCGGATAGTAGCCGAAGCCCAGCGGGTTGATGGCCAGCGGGGCGGCGTAGCCCGGCTTGTAGGTCACCACGTACTCGGTGTCGGCGGTGAAGTCGACGCTCTGGATCGACTGGCAGGAGGAAAGGTCCACCACGCCGGTCGCCGGGTCGCAGTCGATCTTGTAGCCGAGTTCGAAGTCAGCCTTGGTCACCGGCGTGCCGTCCGACCAGGTCAGCTTCGGATCGTACTTGTAGGTCACGACCAGCTGGTTCATCGAGACGGAGCCGCTGCTGTACTCGACCTCGTTGCCGTCCGCGTCCTTGACCTTCAGGCCGGCCTTGAGGGTGAGCACGTTGCCATCGGCGTCGGTGGGCGTGCCGTTCGAGTCGACGACCGGATCGCCTTCCTTGACATCAACCTTGTTGATGACCATCAGGCCGTTCTCGAGGGTCGAGAGCTGCGCCTGGGCCGGCTGATAGTCGTAGTTGTTCTGATTGGTGGCAGCGCCGAAGACCAGGTAGGCCGGGTAGCGCTGCGAGGCCGAGGACTCGATGATGGAGAACATCGAGGCCGGTTCCTGCGACTGGGCCATGACGAGGGTGTCGCCACCATCGCTCAGTTCCCATTCGTCGGCGTTCCAGGTGAAGTAGTCGGTCGGGCTCGGCTTGAAGTTGACGAGCCGCGTCGTGGCCGCATCGGCCTCGACACGCTGGAAGACCGGCAGGCTCACCATGTCTTTGGCGAACTCGATCTGGAAGATCTTGTACTGCGCGATGCGCTCATTGCGGTCCAGCGTGTTGTTGGCCGCGTTGATGGCGTCGCTGGCGGTCTGGTTGCACCAGCCCATGTAGTTCTGGCCAGCCCAGCCGTTCTCGGGCAGCGGGATCTGGTTGCAGGCGTACAGGGTCTGGCCCTTGGGATCCGACTCACCGACCCAGGCGTAGGCGCCGAGCTCGAAGTCGCGATGGCGCAGACCGGTCGTGGAGCCGAACCACCAGGAGGCCGGCGCATGCAGGCGCAGGATGCGGATACCGCACGCCGCCATCTGCTGCTCGAACACGGCCGCCCAGGTCTGGCGGAAGGAAGCGCTGGTGGTGGTGAACTTGAGGTTCAGCTCATCGCCCGCGGCGTTGGCGCGGAAACTGGCGCCTTCGGCCAGGGTCCAGCCGGCCTCATCCAGAAGCGCGCCGCCCTTTTCGGCGTCGAACGGATACTTCTGGAGGTCGGGGCCGTCATAGCTGGCCCAGCTGTCCTTGGTGATGTTGGTGTCCATCAGCAGCTTCTGCTGATCTTCCGCGGAAAGGAAGGGGTACACCGACGCAATCAACTCGGGGCGGTTCGTGCAGTAGGCGATGGCCTGGCGAACCTTGACGTCACCCAACACGGGGTGCGGGGTCGTGAAGGAGGATGCCTCAACGACCTGAGTCTCCACAACGACCTGGGTCTCGACGACGGTCTGGACTTCCGGCGGAACAGTCACCTGCACCACCTGGGTCTGGACGACGGTCTGCGGCGCGCAGGCCGCGGCGATCATCCCAGCCACAGACAGAGCGGCGAGCATTGAAAAACGCTTGCTCTTGATCATCAAATCTTCTCCTCGCTAAGTGAAAGTGACGCTGATCTCCAAAACGGGTGTTTGGGCTAACGGGACGCAATCACCTCCTCTATGGAGTGAGCCGTGAGGCTATAGGCAGGCAGCGTGGACTCAGCCGCCATGCCAGCACGTACTGTGTTCGAGACCGATTGGATTTCGGATCGAACGCACAAGTCTCCACCGGCGTTAACAATTGGGAAAACAGAGTGCGCGAACTATAACATCGCGTTTTCGGAGCGTCAAGGAGTGCGAGAACGTGAGTGCGGAGGGAGCGTGGTCGCTCCAGCGCTCTCGCGCTCCCCGCGTTCTTATGGTAGATCGAGTTGCTCGATGTTCCACACGGCGGCCGGGTCGGAGGGGTCGAGCTGGTAGCCCTTGACCTCAGCGCGGGCCACGCCCAGGCGGAAGCGGAAGAAGAGCGGCAACGAGGGCAATTCCTGGCTGAAGACGGTCTGGGCCAGGGCATGCTCCTGGCGTTGCACGGTCGGGTCGAAGCTGGAGCGGGCACGATCGCAAGCCTCGTCGAAGGCGGAGCTGCGATAGCCGATATCGTTCGTTCCGGCCGGGTTTTGCGCGTCAGGCACGGCCCGCGAGAGATAGAGCTCGCAGGGCGGCTGATCGCCGGCCCGCCAGGGAAAGGCGCCCAGGTCGAAGCGCCGGCCGAACAACGGTCCAGTCGGCCAGGGCGCATACAGGGCTTCCTGGGTTTGCCAGGCCGGCTCGACCAGGATGCCGCAATACTGACGCAATTGCTCGACGATGAGCTGCACCAGCTGCTGGCGGAAGGGGCTGCTCTCCGGCCCGGTGGTCAGGGTCATCGACAGGGAGATGCCGTTGCGCGCCCGAATGCCGTCCGGCCCCAACTCCCACCCGGCGGCCGTCAACAGATCCTGGCCGCGCTCGGGATTGAAATCGTAACGGCTCAACTGTTGGCCGGCGAAGTAGGGGTGCGCGCTCGGCACGTAGGTCTGGGCGACTTCACCGGCGCCGTTCTGCAGGCGATTGACCAGGCTTTCGCGATCGATGCAATAGGCGATGGCCTGACGCACCTCGGACTCGACGAACAGGTCCTCGCCGGCAGGGCGTCGGTAATCGTCGGCCGGTGTCATGCCGAAATCGAGATGCTCGAAGGTGTTGGTCGCGACGGTGCGCACCTGGAGGGCGCCCGAGGCCCCGGCCTCGCGCAGCTGCGGCATCAGGCTGGTCAGGCTCTGGCTTTCGCCGACGATATGACACAGCCCGGCCTGCATCTCGGCCAGCGCCTGATCGGCCGACAGTCCGAAGCGGAACACGACCCGGTCGACGTGAGGCAGACCCTCGTTCGCCCGGAAGTAGTTCGGGTTGCGATCCAGGATCAGGTGATCGCCGCGCCGCCATTCGACCACCTTGAACGGACCCCACCCCAACGGCGAGGTCGAAGCATCCACCTGAGTCGCCAGACCGGCCGGATCGGCGGCACCGTACGCGTGCCGGGGCATCGGGGCGAAGAACCGCTGGGCATAGTCGAGATCGCGCCAACCGGGCAGGCCGACCCAGCGAACGCTCACCGTGTCGACTGCGTCGTAGCTGGCGGTGCGCGCCGTCACGAACCGCGTCGAGGCGGCCGTATCCAGTTGCGCGAGTTGATAGCTGAAGACCGAGTCGTCGGCCGTCACGGGCTCGCCGTCCGACCAACGCACGTCGGATCGCAGCGTGAAGGTCGCGGCCACCTGGACGACATCGACGGAGTCGGTGCCGGTGTAGACCTGGGTCGCGCCATCGGCGCGCGCCAGCGTCACGCCGTCGGCGAGCGTGACCACTTGCAACGTCGCGGCGTCGACGACGCGGTCGCCGGCCTTGACCGAGACGGTGCGGACATCGAGGCCGCCGTTCGCCAGCGTCGGCAATTCTTCAAGGATGACGGGGACGGGTTGATAGCCGAGTTGATCGATCGGGCCGTCGTACAGGGCCTCGAAGATATCGGCGCGCGCCTGGCCGCCCTCGGCATAGCGATAGAGCGTCAGCGGCTCTTCGTTCTGGCAGATGACCAGTTCCTTGGCTGGCGCCGCCGTCGTCGGAACGGCGGTCGGCTGTTCCTGTCCGGCCGGCGCCGTCGCCGTGAGCGTGTCGCCGGGCGGCGCGAACGTCGGCACGAGTGTCGGCACGTTTGTGGGCGTTTGCTGGCAGGCGCTGAGCATCAGCGCGATCACGGCGAGCAGGTGTGCAGGACGGCGCATGCGGGGAGTATAGCGTACCGTTCCGGGCCGGCTGAAGCCGTGCGGACGAAGGCGAGGCCGGCCTGGGCGGGCCTCTGGCATCCTGACCAGGTCAGTGTTGACAGACCCGCGCACCGCAGCCGAGTCGGCGCAGGCCGACTTGGCGATCCGTTCGCGCCGGCTTCAGCCGACGCAAAGGCGCAGGCCGACTTGGCTGCGCCTCCGCACGGCTTTAGCCGGCGCCCTCGCGCGCGTCGATCCACAACAGTGCCGCCTCGCCCCGCGCGGCGGTCGCCGACTCGCGCAATCCGTCGATCAGCGCCGCGCTCAGATGCGCCCGCGGCGAATCGACGATGAGCAGCGCCGGCGCCAGCGAGAGTGATCGCGCGATCAACAACCGCCAGCGCAGCACCGCCGAGAGCGCCGCGATCTCGCGATCGAGCGCCGCCAGCGGGATCGACAGCGCGGTTGCAGCCGCCTCGATCCGCGCGCGCACGTCGTCGGATCGCCCGATCTTGTGGATCAACAGGGGCTCGCTCAAGGCCTGCGCCGCGGTCTGCCGCGGCAACAACGCTTTCCGCGGGTCGCCGCCCACATACTGCAGACGTCGCCGGGTCTTGCGCAGCGCGCCCTCGCCCAGACGCACCAGGTCCTGGCCTTCGAACACGATCTGGCCAGCGATCGGACGCCGTAGCAAGGCCAGCCCGCGCCCCAGCTCGGAGTGCGTGGCCGGGATGACTCTCAGCGCCCCGGCGCTCAGCTCGAGGTCGAACGTCGGCGCATCGGGCGCCACGACAAGGGAATGCACGACAAGCACGTTCATAAGGTGAGTGGGCGATCCGGTGATTGGGTGAGTGGGTGATCGGAGCAGTCGCCCAATCCTCCGATCACTCACTCCCCCAATAGTTTGCGGTCATCGTCGGTCAGCGCTGCGCGGTCGAGCAGATCGGGGCGCCGCCGACGCGTGCGCAGCAGGGCCTGCTGGCGCCGCCACCGCGCGACCTTGGCATGATCGCCGCTGACCAGGATGTCGGGCACGCGCCAGCCGCGATACTCGGCTGGCCGGGTGTAGTGCGGATACTCGAGCAGGCCCATCGCAAACGAGTCGTCCTCGGCGCCCGTCGGGTCGCCGAGCACGCCGGGCAGCAGCCGCGCCACGGCATCGACGACGATCAGCGCCGCCAGCTCGCCGCCGGTCAACACGTAGTCGCCGATCGACAGCTCATCGGTGGCCAGGTGCTCGCGGATCCGTTCGTCGAAGCCCTCATAGCGGCCGCACACCAGCGCGATGCGTTCGTGCCGCGCCAGTTCATAGGCGATCGTCTGATTGAACGTGCGCCCTTGCGGCGTGAGCAGGATGATCGGTGTCGACGCCGCAGCCGGTTCGGGCGCCGGTTCGGCGGTCGGTTCGACCGCCGTGTCGCGCAGCCCGAGCACGGTCTCCACGGCGTTGAAGACGGGTTCGACCTTCATCACCATGCCGCCGCCACCACCGTACGGCTCGTCGTCGGTGACCTGATGCTTGCCGGGCGCGTAGTCGCGGATGTTGTGCAATCGCACGTCGACCCGGCCCGCGGCCTGCGCGCGCTTGAGGATGCTTTCCTGCAAATACGGCGCACACACTTCGGGAAAGAGGGTGAAAAGGTCGAAACGCATAGACATTGGGCGACTGGTTGATCGGGGGATTGGGTGATTGATAGGCAATCGCCCAATCCCCCGATCGCTCAATTGTACAATTCCCGGATGCGTCCCCTCATTCTTGCGTCGGCGTCGCCGCGGCGCCGACAGTTGCTGGCGTTGGCGGGCTGGGCGTTCAGCGTCGCGACAGCCGACATCGATGAAACCCCGTTGACCGCCGAAGCGCCGGCCGAGTTCGTCAGCCGGCTCAGCCGCGGCAAGGCACAGGCGGTGGCCACGCGTCTGGCGCAGCAGCCCCAGGGCGACCCGCTGGGCGCCGCGGCGCCCATCATCGTGGCCTGCGACACAACGGTAGTCCTCGACAACCGGCTGCTCAACAAGCCCGCTGACGCGGCCGAGGCGCGCGCGATGTTGACCGCCTTGCGCGCCCGCAGCCATCAGGTGCTCACCGGCCTGGCCGTGCTCGACACCGCCACAGGCGTCCTCCAGGGCGAAGTCGTGGTCTCGAACGTGCCGATGCGCGCGTACAGCGACGCCGAGATGGACGCGTACATCGCCAGCGGCGATCCGCTCGACAAGGCCGGCGCGTACGCGATCCAGCACCCGGGCTTCCAGCCGGTCGACCGCGGCGCG
>JBGAJV010000046.1:0-50392 GCA_044224715.1 Anaerolineales bacterium
CCGATGTATCCCGATGTCGACGCGGAACGCGCCGACATCGGGATACATCGGGGCACTCCCGGTGTCTATAATGAAACGCGATGTTCACCGCCTACCCATCGATCGCTGCCGGCTGGGACCTCGAGCGAGTCGTCGTGCATCTGTCGGCGCACCCGAACGTCCACGGCTTGCTGGCGATCGGTTCGACCGCGTCCGGCGAGGACGGGCCGCACAGCGACATCGACCTCGTCGTGGTCGTCGACGACGCGTGCGATGACCTTCGGCTCGCGCTGACGACGATCGACGGGCGTCTGGCTGATGTTCTGTTCGTCACCGATCGGCAACTCGCGTCGTGGCCCATTGCAACGGGTCAACGCGCCTGGGATCCGACGCAGCTCGGGCGCTGGTGGCGCGGCGGCCGGATCCTGTATGACCCTGACAGACGGCTCAGTGCCGCCCAAGAACTGGCCCGATCGTCGCTGGCGGAAGACGAGTACGGTCCTGCCGCGCGCTACGGGATCTGGTTCAGCGTGAACTACAACCTGACCCAGAACCAAAGGCTAGCGCGCAGTGATGATCCGATCTACGCGGCAGCCCTCGATGTGCGTCTGTTGTATGCGCTTACGGAGATCTGGCAAGGCTACTTTGTTCTGCGCGATCTGCCGCCACGCGGCGAGAAAGCGCAGATCCGGTATCTGCAGAACGCCGACCCGGGTTTCCTGAGCGGTTTCCAAGCCTGTTTGGAGGAGAAGGACCGGAGCGCCCGGCTGAGGCGCTGCGCGGAACTGGCACAACTGGCGCTGGCGCCGGTCGGGCCCGTCTGGGCTGCGGATGCGACTGGCATCCTGCCCTGGCCGAGCGCGGAGGGCGACGACCGGGCTCACACCGCGGCGGTTGCGGCGTGGGCCGACCTCTTTTCGCAAGGCCCCGGCTGATGATCGCGATGACGATCGGCGTGCGTAGCGCGGATCGGTGAGCGCATCGCGGTCGTCTAAACGGATGTTTAGGTGGTTTAGCGCTAGGTCGCCCGTGCACAGACGTGCTACAGTGCCACGGGTGATAGAAAGGCCCCCACGCCGAGATGGCCACCACCAACCCACCGAGCGCCTCCTCGTTGGTCGGAACCTGGATCGATCCTGACCGTAAGGACCTCATTCGTTTCCGAGAATACTGGCATTGGCTTCACACCGCGTTGGTCGCCGTGATCATCGTCTGCGTCCTCCGCGGCCTCGTCGCGACCGAGTGGGCGCTGACGGCCACCCTTGCATATCTGGTGTACCAGACGGGTTGGCGCTGGCTGGAGCGACACAGACGGACCCTGGCCGTGCGGGCGGCGGTCCGCTGGGCGCGCAATTTCACACCCGTTCTGATCGGCGGCGTACTGCTGTACCTGGACGTTCAGACAAACCCGACAAGCGGCGGCCTGCCGTGGGTGATCTTGCTCACGTCGATGCTGTCGGTTGGCCTCGAATTGGAGCGCGTCGCGGCGTTTACGCTGATCGGCCTCGCCGCGCTGATCGTCGTGGTGCCGCCGATGGTCAATCTGATGGCGCTGGCGCCGATCACGATCGACCAGGCCGTCGGCAGCCTGCGCATCCCCGTCGCGCAGACGGCCGTGGTGATGCTCGCCGGGTTGTTCAGCTATTACTACTCGAGGTCGATCGCCTACCTGAACAGCCTGTACAGCCAGCTGGTTCATCAAGCGCTCCCCAATGTCGCGGCTGCGTCGTCCAGCGCCGATCTGCCGGCGCGCGCCGTGCAATCGTTGCATACGCTGTTCCGCGGCCATGACGCCGAGTTGATCGTCAACTTCATCGACGTCCATCAGGGGCACCTCTTCCTGCGCCACTCATCGTCACCGGCCGGCCAACGCCTCGCCGGCGAGCACTTCAACTACAGCCATTACCAGGGGATCACGGGCGAGGCCGCTCGGGTGGGGCGCCTGGCCGTCCTGCACAACGTCCGCAACGACGGCAACCGACGCTATTTCGAACACGCCGCCTTCTCGGCCACGCGGTCCGAGATGGCCGCGCCGATCATCGAGGACGAGGAGGTCACCGGCGTCCTCGACGTGGAATTCCCGGACCCGTTTGCGTTCAGCACCGAAGACCAGATCGCCCTGCAGGTCTTCGCCGCCATGGTGGCGCGTCTGCGCCAGCAGATGCGGGTCGCCGAGTTGCATCAACAGCTCGGCGATCTGGCGCTCGGCGTGGCCCGCAGCGCGATCAGCACGCGCACCCTCAGCCTGATGCTCGAGCGATTGGCCGAGACCGCGACCGGTACGCTGGGCGCCGACGTCATCAGCTTCTATCTGCGTGACGCGATCACTGGCCAGTTTACCGGCCCGCACAAATTCGGACGGCTGCTCTCCGACGAGGAGCCGCTCGCGCCGGAAACGCTGGCGGAGGATTGTCTGGTCTACCGGATCATGGCCACGGGGCAGCCGCGCTGGTATGAGGACGCGCCGCACGAGCCCGACCTGATCACGCCGGATGCGTATCACCGCGACAATGGCTACCCGGTCTTCGTCGACCGCGAGGACATCGCGTCCTGCGCGGCTCTGCCGCTCTCGGCGGGCGGCGAAACGTTCGGCCTGTTCTTTGTGAACTTCCGCCAGCCCCGCTCGTTCACGACCGAAACACGTGCCGCGATCCAGCTCTTTTGCGGCCTTGCCACTCAGGCCATTCAGGCCGGCATGGGCGACGAGATCATGGCGTTCAAGCGGCGCCAACAGTTGATCGACGCGTTACACGACTCGATCAGCCATCACGCCGCCTTCGCACAGGTCGCCCTGCGCAAGCTGGGCACCCTGCCGCGTTCGAGCCCCGACTGGCAGGAGGCCTACGTGGCGGCCGGGTTCTATCTCCAGACCGCGCTCCGGATGGTCGAGGACCTGATCGCGGGCCGCGAGGAATGCAGCCTGCAAGGCTTGCTCGACGACATCGTGCAGCGGGCGTGGTGCGTGGAGACAGCCTACGACATCGCCGTCGAACCCATCATCGATCGCGCGGACCTGGAACCGTATCTGTTTGGCGTGCTCCCGGGCGGCAATCATCTGTTGCACGCGATCGATGAGGCCATCGGAAACGCCCTGCGTCATGCCGGCGCACGCCGGCTCTGGTTGCACGTCACCACGAGCGAGGAACGGCTGCTCGTGCGGATCGAAGACGATGGCCGGGGCTTCGATGCCGCCAATCCGGGCCGCAGCGGCATGGGCCTGGCCAACATGCGGCGACGCGTCGAGACCTACCTTGGCGGGGCCTTCAAGGTCGAATCGGAGCCCAACCGAGGAACCACCATCACGATGACCGTTGACCTGCCCGCCCTGAACCGGGCCTGAGACAAGGAGGACACGATGGAGCCGCAGATACCTGCAGACGCCTGCACTGTGCTCTTGATCGAGGACGACGGACCGACCGGCTGGGCCGTCAGCGATGCGCTTTCGGGCGATCCCGCGTTTCACTACCTGGGCCAGGCATTGGACCGGGTCCAGGGTGAGCAACTCGTGGTGGACCACGCGCCGGACATCATCCTGGTCGATCTGGCGCTGCCCATCGTCGATCCGGCCGCCGGATCGCGGCCGCAGCCGCCCAGCACCGAGGAAGGCATGCGCGCGATCCAGAGCTACCGCCGGCTGAGCCCGACCTCGCGGATCGTCGCGTTCTCGCGCTACTTCGTCGGCCAGGCCGAGCTTGTGGCGCGCGCCATGGCGCAAGGCGCGACCCACGTGATGGCCAAGCAGGCACTCCCGACGGAGCGCGCCAACTGGGCAGAGTGGTTGCGCCGCGAACTGATCGACGTCGTCAAGGGGCGCATGCGCATCGACCCGGTCGTCAGCCAAATCATCTATGGGCAGGAGAAGAACCGCCCGAAATCGCGCGTCGCCGATCTGGATGCGCTGAGTTCGCGTGAACTTGAGGTCCTCAACCTGCTGGCTCAGGGAAAGACCGACAGCGAGATCGGTGAGCAGTTGTTTATCCGACCGACAACGGTTCGGGTACACGTCGGCAATATTCTCAGCAAACTCCACGCACGCAACCGCACGGAGGCCGTGATTCAGGCGCTCAAGGCCGGGTTGACCGAAAAGTGACGCCGGTGTGGAGGGTGTAGCCGCGCCTGCGCCGTTGTGTAGCCCAGCGGCGCATCCGTTTAGCGCGAAAAACCCTCAGTTCCGAGGTTCCGGGCATGGGCCGGGTCGCGTAGGGTATGGGCATGACGCCCGATCCTCCGACCCGATCGGGCGCAAGGAGGCGCCATGCGCACCATCGCCCTGATGCTCACACTGCTGATCGGGACCGTGTTGGCCGGCGCCGTCGCGCTGGGCAGCCTGGCCGAGCAGACGCGCGATTGCGGCGAAGATCGTCGGGCCCTGAGTGACAGGGTCGTCGAATTGCAGCGCACCGTCGAGGCCTTGAGCGCGGAGAACCAGACCCAAAAAGCCGTCATCGAGGAGTTGCGCGCCGTCCGGACCGTCGGTGGCGCCACCGAGACCACCACGACCCTCCCGGGCTGGCTCGCGCCGCTCGTGTCACCGGTCGGGCTGGCGATGGCGCTCGCGGCCACGGTCTCGTCCGGCGGCGCCGGTGTGCTCGCCGTGCGCTGGGCGCGTGGGAGGCGCGGCGGCCGCGTGACCGTGAGCATGAGCCATGCCCAGGCCGCGGCGTACGAGGCCTGGCTGCGCAGTCGGCCCTGACCGCGACCTGAGGCCGGAGGCGAGCCGCGGGCACATCTGTCGAACCGCGACGACACAAAGGCGCCAGGAAGCTGTCTTCTTGGCGCCTTTTGCCGCTTCGCGGTCCGAGATCGACTGCGACTTCAGCCGTTGACGTAGGCTCGCAAGCTTTCGAGCGCGGGTTTGAACACCTCGCGCGCGAAGAAGCCGGTCCAATGCTCGAGTTGATCCTCCGCACAATCGAAGGTCGTCCACCACTCAATGAAGGCCCGCTCCCCGTCGGTGATCGGGGTCACACGCAGGGTCGCAAGATAGTTCTTGACAGGGAAGGGCGCTGGTTCGCAGAACTCGTACGTGTACGTGCGCTCGACGTCAGACAACGCGACCAGGTGTTCGCGAATGCGCGACTCGCCGAACAGGAAGTTGCGCACCGCGCCGACCGCTTCGCCGGTCTTGCCGTCCTCGATCGCGCTCGTGCTGACCGAGCCGGCAAACCAGGTTGCCAGACCGTTGAAATCGCGGGCCGCCGCCCAGACAACGGAGGCCGGCGTGTCGAAGACCGTGCTGTAATAGGACTTACCCATGGGGCATCCTCCCGGATGGTCGGGCCGCCGCGGCCAACGCCGCCCGGCGACCCGGGATGGCGTCACTTGGCGAGCGCCAGCTGCTTGAAGCCCTGCACCTGACCGCGGATCGCGCGCTCGGTGGGCAGACGTTCGATGCTCGACGCGCCAAAGAACCCGCCGATGCCCGGCATGCGCGCGAGCGCCTGACCGACGTTCTCGGGCTCGTCGAACGGGCCGCCGTGACAGATGACCAGTAGGTCGCTGCGGACCTTGCGCCCGGCCTCGGCGATCTTGAGCACACGGTCGATCGCCTCGTCAAGTGTGAGGGCCACGCCGGCGCCGATCGTGCCGGCCGTGGTCAGGCCGACGTGGGCCACCAACTGGTCGGCGCCGGCTTCGGCCATCGCCTTCGCTTGATCGACGTCGAACACATACGGCGAGGTGAACATGTCGAGATCGTGCGCCAGCTTGATGCACGCGATCTCCTTGTCGTACCCCATGCCCGTGGCTTCCAGGTTCGCGCGGAAGTTGCCGTCGATCAGGCCGACGGTTGGGAAGTTCTGTACGCCGTCGAAGCCGATCTCCTTGAGTTGCTTGAGGAAGACGGGCATCAGACGGAACGGATCGGTGCCGTTGACGCCGGCCAACACGGGCACGTTCTTGACCACAGGCAGCACCTCGCTGGCCATCTCGACCACGATGCCGTTGGCGTCGCCGTAGGCCATCAGCCCGGCGAGCGAGCCGCGCCCGGCCATGCGATAACGCCCCGAGTTGTAGATGATGATCAGATCGGCGCCGCCGGCCTCGGCCATCTTGGCCGAGATGCCGGTGCCCGCGCCGCAGCCGACGATAGGTTTGCCGGCCGCGACCTGGGCCTTGAGGCGGTTGAGCAGATCGGTGCGTGAGATGAATGGCATGATGGGTTCTCCCTTAAAGCAAAGCGTCGTGCGCCACACGCCTCGCCTAAATCAGCGCCAGCAGCCGCTCGGCCATCGCGGCCGCGAAGGCCGGGTCGTTGATGTGCAGATCGAGCTCGACCAGCTCGACCTTGCTGCGATCCACGTGCTGACGCAGAGCGGCGAACAAGGCTTGATCGGCTTCGGCTGAGTAGAACGGCTGACCGACGGCGTCGATCATGCTTACGCCCTTCAGCGGCACGAAGAGCACGGTCGGGCCGGTCGTCGCGTTGAGCTTCTCGGCGATGATCTTGCCCAGCTGCGCGCACTCCTCAGGCGTGGTGCGCATCAGGGTCACGGTCGGGTTGTGCTTGTACAGCGTGCGGCCCTTGAACGCCTCGGGCACGGTCTCGATCGCGCCGAAATTGACCATGTCGAGCGCGCCGAGCGAGACGACCTGCGGCAGGCCCTTGCGCGCCGCGGCCTCGAGCCGGTGCGGGCCGGCCGAGAGCACGCCGCCGACCAACTCGTCGCACCATTCGGTCGTGGTGATGTCGGCCACGCCGGTGATGAACCCGCCCTCGATCAGCGACTCCATGGCGCGCCCGCCGCTGCCCGTCGCGTGGAAGACCAGGACCTCGTAGCCCTTTGCTTCGAGCGCCTCGCGCACCGCCGTGACGCAGGGCGTCGTGACGCCAAACATCGTGGCCGTGATCAGCGGCTTGTCTTCGCCGGCCGGCACGGCCTGCTCGACCATGCCGCACACGGCGCCGGCGGCGTTGGCCAGGATCTGGCGCGAGAGGCGGTTGAGCCCGGCCACGTCGACCACCGAATACATCAGGGTCACGTCCTTGACGTCGACGTAAGGCGCGACGTTGCCGGAGGCCATCGTCGACACCATGACCTTCGGGAGGCCGACCGGCAACCCGAGCATGGCCGTGGTCGCGATCGAGGTCCCGCCCGAGCCGCCCAGGCTGATCACGCCGTCGACGTGGCCGGCCGCATGTTCGGCCACGGCCAGGGCGCGAGCGCCGCGACCCATGACCTCGAGCGCCGCGCCGCGATCGCCGGCCGCCCGCAGCGCCGCCAACGAGCCGCCGCCGGCGGCCGCGACCTGCTCGGCCGGGATATCCGGCGGAAACGTCGGCGCACCCGACACGCCCGCATCCATCACGAGCGTCTGATGGCCGCGGGCGCGGATGAGATCGCGGATGTACGCGAACTCGACGCCTTTGGTGTCGAGCGTGCCGATGATCAGAATCGTTTTCGACATGGGGGCTCCTTTGCGCGAAGCGTCGATCGGACGATCGGGCTATGGGATTGACACGCTATAGAGGGGCCGTCGCCGGGTCCGGCAACGGTCGATGCGTCTGGCAGGACGCCGCCTTCGATTATCGGCATTTCCAGCGGGTGCCTAAGGTGTCGAATGCCACGAAACCCGGGTGCGAGATGATCGTACTTCTTGTTGAAAGTCTGGCAGGGCGGATCGCCAGGCGCACAAATGTGCGCCGCACGAGCGATCGCAAGGGCGGGGATCGACCCATGAAGATGAAACTACTCCAAACCCCCGTTGCGGCGCTGACATACGCGGCGGCCTGGGTCCTGATCGTGATACTCGGCCTGCTGAACATCTATTACGCGCAGGAGCTCTTTCTGATCATGGCCGTCGCCTTCGGCTTCACGGATCTGGCGTCGCTGGGGAACTGGGTGGCGCTGGCGATGGGGCTGGCCGTCGTCGCGGTGACGATCGGCTCGGCCGAGTATCTCTGGAAGCACTGGCGCACAGCGCAGTTGCGGCGTCTGCTGCTGCCGACGATCGGGCTCGAACTGCTGATCCCGTTGGCTGTGTTCATGGTTTGATCGATGGGCGGCGGTGCGCCGCCGCATCCTGCTGCGCCTCGCGTGCGTCGTACCCCTGATCGCCGCGATGACCCAACCCCGCCGGTTGATCGAGCCGCCGGCTCGGATGTCCGTGCTACACTTCGGGGCAACCGGACGGCTGGCGCGTTCCGCACTGCTGTCGTCGGTGTTCCGCCTGAACGCCGCCTCCACCACGCCCCGGACTCAACTCAATCGCAGCGTCTGACACGCTGCGGTTTATAGTCAACGGACCTCAACTTCGCATGCGTCGCGACACTCCTGCCACGCCTGACGGTCGCGCTGTACCGCGCGCTACCTCGAAGCCGCGCTTGTGGGTGACGGCGGCATTGTTCTTCACCCAATACGTCGCGTTTGGCGTGTACTTCACGTTCCTCAATGTCTACCTGCGCTCGGTCGGACTGACGGGATCGGAGATCGGCTTCAACGGCATGGTCGTAGGCATCTTCGCCATGCTGGGCACGTTCGTCTGGTCGTATCTGGCCGATCGCACCGGGCGACCGCGCGTCTTGCTGGTCGTTGGCGCTGTTGGCACGCTCGCCGGGGCCCAGCTTGTGCCGCTTGTGGCGGCCAACTCGCTTCAGCCGGCGTTCTGGTGGTATGTGGTGATCAACGCATTCGTCGGCCTGATGAACGCGGCGATCAACACCCTGATCGACAGCACGGCGGTGGCGATGCTTGGCGACCAGCGCCACAAGTACGGCCTGTACCGGTTGGGGGGGTCGATCGGGTTCATCGTCGGCGCGGTGGGCGCGGGACAGCTGTACGACCGCGTCGGCTACGGCTGGATGTTCGCGTCGTTTGCCGTGGTGATGCTGGCATTCGCGGGGTTCACATTGCTGTTGCCCGCCCGTGTCGCCCGTGTCGTTGGATCCGGGAAGCAGGAGATCGGCCGGATGATCCGGCGCCCGGAGTGGCTGATCCTGATCTTGAGCCTGTTCGTCTTCTGGGGAGGTTACAGCGCCTCGTTCGCGTTCAACGGCGTCATCCTCAAGGCCATGGGCGCCTCCGACTCGTTGATCTCGTATTCGGCCGTGATCGGTACCTTGATCGAACTGCCTTTCATGGCGTATAGCGGCCGACTGATCCAACGCTTTGGGCCGTCACGGCTGCTCGCCGTCGGTCTCCTGATTCAGGCCGTGCGCTTCCTGTTGCTGTCGCAGATGCGCGCGCCGGAATGGGCGATCGCGTTCAACCTGCTCAACGGCCCGGGCTACGTCTTCACCTGGAACAGCGCCGTTTACCTGGTCGCCCGTTTCGCGCCCCCTGGCCTCGGCGCGACGGCTCAGGGCATCATGGCCTCCACCCTTGGCCTCGCCAACATCCTCAGCTCGGCGGCCAGCGGCGTGCTCTTCGACAACTTCGGTTTCAGCACGCTGTACATCCTCTTTGCCGCGACGTCGGCAGTGGCGCTCGTGATATTCGCGGTCGGTCGGGTGTGGAGTCGGCCCACGCAGCCGGCGGCAACAGGCTGAGCCTCGAACCATCCGACAAAACAACAGGGCCCCGCGCATGCGCAGGGCCCTGTTCGTTTTCGCTGCGGTGCGGCTCAGCGGGCGGCAACCGCCTAGCGGACGCGAACCGGCTCACGGAACGTCTGAACCGGCACTGTGGCGTCGTTGTGCCCTTGATCCGCTCGGTTGATCTTGAACTGCCCAACGACGCGGGCTAGGCTGCCGGCCATCTCGGAGAGCGAGCCGGCCGCGGCCGAGACTTCCTCGACCTGGGCGCTCATCTCCTCGGCGCTGGCCGAGACTTCCTCCACCGCGGCGCCGTTCTCTTCGGAGACGCTGGCGATGCTCTCGATGACCTGGACGATCTCGCTCGAGCCAGCGGCCATCTCCTCGGTGGCGGCGGTGTTCTCCTCGACGACGGCGCTGACGGCCTCGCTGGCCTCGACGAGCTGCGTAGACAACTCGCCCATGCGCTGGCTGGCGTCGAGCGCGGCCGCGGCCTGGGCCTGGACGGCCTGGGCGGCCTTGAGGATGTCGGCGAGGGCGGAGCCGGCCTGGTTGGCTGCGACGGCGCCGTGCTCGACCTCGTCGGCGCCTTCGTCCATGGCACGGACGGCGTCGGTAACGGTGCGTTGCATACTGGAGATGAGACCGCCGATCTCCTTTGTGGCGGAGGACGCGCGCTCGGCGAGCTTGCGGACCTCGTCGGCGACGACGGCGAAGCCCTTGCCGTGTTCACCGGCGCGGGCGGCCTCGATGGCGGCGTTAAGGGCGAGCAGGTTGGTCTGCGAGGCGATGTCGTCGATGGTTTCGACGATGGCGCCGATCTGGTGGGAGCGATCGCCCATCTCGCGGACCTTGCCGGCGGAGACGCCGACCTTGGCCTTGATGGCGTCCATGCCCTTGATCGTCTGCGCCACGGTCTCGGCGCCGACCTGCGCGGCCCGTGCGGCATCGGCCGAGTCGTGGGTGACGGTCTGGGCGTTGCCGGCGACCTGCTGGATGGCGGTGCTGAGGCGTTCGGTGATGGCGGCGACCTTGCCGACGGCGGCGGCCTGCTCCTGGGCGCCGCGGGCGACGCCGTCGATGGCGCGCTTCATCTGTTCCATGCCGCTGGCGGTCTGCGTGATCCCGGTGGTTTGCTGGGTGCTGCCGCGGGCGACCTGTTGCATGGTCGCGGCGATCTGATTGGTGGCGTCGCCCGCCTGAGTGGCGGCGGAGGCTAACTGGACCGAGGCCGCGTTCACGGAGGCGGCGTTGTCGGTCAATTGGCCGGCCATGACCCGCAGGTTCGCGATCATGTGCGCGAACGAGTTGCCGAGGGCATCGTGCTCGGATTGCGGCGTCACGGTCTCGGTCAAATCGTTCTCGGCCATCTTCTCCGCGACGGCGGCCATGCCCCTGAGATATGCGATCATGCGCTGGAAGGCCTGAGCCATCTGAGCGACTTCATCCTTGCCGTCGACCTTGAGCGTTTGCCGGAGATCGCCGACGGCAATGCCGGCGGCCGCCTTCGACACCTGTCCGAGCGGCACCGTGATGGTGCGGGTGAGCCACAGGCCGAGACCGACCGCCAGGAAGACGGCGATGACCGTGGCGATGAGAACGGTCTGGCTCGCGCCCGCGAAGGTTGCTTCACCCTTGATGTGTTCTTCCTCGGCGATCCGGACATTGATTGCCACGAGGTCGTCGATCGCCGCGCCAACGGCCTTGCGGGTGTTGGAGACCGTCGACCCATCGCGCAGGTTGTCGAGCGCCCCTGCCGTGTCGCCGGCGTCGACCTGGGCAATCAACCGCTCGACTGCGACCGTGTAGTCGGCCCAGGCCGCGTCGAGCATAGCCAGGCCGGCCACTTCCTCGGGCACCATCTCGGTCGCACGATAGAGGTCCAATTCTCTTTCGATCTCGGCTTTGCCGGCAACGATGCTTTCGAGCGTCGCAGCCTTCTCCTCGGGGATCAAGATGTACTTGAAGACGTCGCCGCGCATCTTGTACAGGTAGGAGTCGACCTGCCCAAGTTGTTCGAGGGGGAGGGTGCGATCCTCGTACAGTGTCGTCATGCCGTTGTTGATGCTGCCCATGTTGACGTAGCCGATGACGGCGACGGCGACGACGATCATGGCGACGGCCAGAAAGCCGCCGATCAACTTGGCGCCTACGGTCATGGATTTTAGGAGTGTCATCTTCGTGTCCTTACCGATGTCTCCGTGGGCTTTCCCCGCTGGAGGAGCAGCAAAAAGGGTCTGGGCGACACATAGCCCCGCGTGGGGCGAGGGGTGGTGCGATTGGCGATATTCCCCCCTCCAGCTACACGTTCCGGCTTCCTGCCATACGTGTCGCGTGACAGGCACGATCCGCTGTACGCCGGCTGTCTAGCGCTACTCTAACAAACCAAAATCCCGGTGTCAGTAAACCAGTGGTGAATGCCGCCCAACAACCGCCGTAAACGAAGCGGGATGTTCGTACCCAAAATGTCCGATGGCGCCACCTCTGTGGTACAAAGCGGTTAGGACAAGACCACGGGCGGACGTTTAGCGGATTCCCGAAAATGCTAGATCCAGATCCCATCCTGGCGCGCCTGACCACCTGGGCCTTGGCGCGCCCCGACGTGCGCGCCGCCTGGTTGACCAGCACGCGTGCCAGGCCCGGCGCGGTCGTGGACGACCTGTCTGACTACGACGTGGTCGTGGCCGTTGACGATGTGTTGGCTTATCAGGAGGCGCGCTCGTGGCTGGCGGATTTCGGCACGGTGCTGGCCGTGTATCAGGATCCGCTGCAAGACATGTTGGGCTGGGGGTTCGCCCAGTTCGGCCTGGTGACCCAATATGCCGATGGGCTGCATATCGACTTCACCATCTGGTCGACCGCGCAGCTGGCCCACGCCGTCGAACACGCAGTGTTGCCGGGCGACATGGATGACGGGTACCGGATTCTGTACGATCCGCACGGCTTGATGACAGGGCTCCCGGCGTCGACCTACACGGTTTTCATTCCCGCGCCGCCGTCGGCGGCCGAGTTCGCGCGAACGGTCGAGGATTTCTTCAGCGACGTACCGTACGTCGCCAAGCAACTCTGGCGCCAGGAACTGCTGCCGGCCCGGTATTGCCTCGACTGCGACATGAAGCACGTCTTCCTGCGCCGGATGCTCGAATGGCACGCCGCCGCCGAGACGGGCTGGGCGCACCCAGCCGGCGCGCTCGGTCGCGGGCTCAAGCGGCGACTGCGACCCGATCTCTGGCGCGCGCTCGAGCTGACTTTCGTCGACGCTCGGCTCGACGCCAATTGGGAGGCGCTCTTCGCCACACTGGCGCTCTTTCGCCAGGCGGCTCAGGGAATCGCCTCCCGGCTTGGCTTCGCCTATCCGCTCGCCATGGATGAGCAACTCGTCGCGTATGCACGCGAGCTGCATGAACGACAACGACCCGCTGCGTGCGACGACGAAGTCGTCACGACCCCAGGAGCGACATGACCCCGACTCTTCGCGCACTCACTTTCGCCGACCTTCCCGCCGCGCTGGCCCTGATCGAGGGCTATGTCGCGACCGACCGATTCGTCGTGGATCGCGGCGAAGATCGCGGCGAGGACCGCGACGTCGTCACCCTCACGCTTCGTCGCGAGACGCTCGCAACGCCCTTTGTCAAACGATACGCTCCGCTCGACCGCGAGACCCTGGCGCACTACCTGGCAGTGCCCACGCAGGGATACTCGGTGGCGGCGTATCTTGACGACGTCTGCGTGGGGTTTGCGCTGGCCGAGCCGCGTGCGTGGAATCGCAGCCTGTGGCTCCACGAGTTTCACGTGGCCGCCGAACATCGCCGCGGCGGGGTGGGGCGCCGCCTGATGAACGCGGTGTTCGACCGCGCACGGGAATCCGGGCTGCGCTGCGTGGCCTGCGAAACCCAGACCACCAACGTCCCGGCGATCGACTTTTACAGACGGATGGGCTTTCGCGTCGACGGGATCGACGTGGCCTTCTACTCCAACGACGACCTTTCGGGCGGCGAAGTTGCCGTGTTCATGCGCGCGTCGGTGGGCGCGGCTTGAGCCGGGGCCTCGAACATGACCAGCTCGTCGCTCGCCGTGAAGCCGAGTCTCTCGGCCAGGCGCCACGAGGCCGGGTTGCTGTCGAGGGCCTGCCAGACGGGGCGTTTGCCGTGCCCCCACATCCGGCGTGTCAGCGCCGCAGCGCAGGCGGCCGCGTAACCGCGACGCCGATACGCGACGAGCGTGTCGATCGCGACGTCCCACCAGGTCTCGGTCTCGCTGCCGGCATAACAGAAGGAGACGGGCCGATCGTCCACCCAGGCCACGGCGATCTCATCGTCGCCGGCGCCGGCTTCAAGCTCGGCGAATAAATCGGAGGGCAGCGCGTGGGCGCGCAAGTCCTCGAGCATGTTCCAGCGCACCGGGTCGAGCGGGACGTCACTCAGGCGATCGAGATCTGCGAGCGTGTGCACGATCAGCCGCGACCCGGTCCAGGCCGGCAGGCGTGGCGCGAGCCAGGGGCCCAGGGCCGCCGAGGCAACCACGTCGGCGTGATCGGCGACGATCGCCGCCAGCGCCGTTTCGCGCATGGCCTCGTCAAGCGGGCCGACGAGGAAAACCGCCGCGCTTTCCGGGTCGCGGAGGATGAAACGCAGTTCCGGCTCGGTCGCCAGGCCCAGCACATCACCGGAGCCGTTCAGCGCCAGATCGCGGACCTCGACCCACCGCGCGAGATCGGGCAGGAGGGCCGCGACGGTTTGGATGTCGCTTCGACCAGCATTCATCGGTGGTGGCCTCACGGCAACGGCTTGAAACCCAGGATCTCGACGCGGTCGATCCGGCCGCGGCTGGTTCGACAGTTGACCGGGTTGACCCCGGCGTACATCACCGCCTCGGCGAGGTTGCGTTGGAAGCCCGTCGATATGGTGCGCGGATACCCCCAGTCGGGATCGTACTTGCCGCGCACGACGTACGCGCCCTCGCAATCGCAGCCGTTCGGGCCGCAGACGCGATCGTCGACGTAGCGGCCGAACACCTCGAAAATGCTCTCGATCGTCAGGGTGTTGGTCGTCGCACTGCCCAGACAGGTCATGCCGTGCACGCGGATCACGGCGCGGGTCTTGACTTCGATGTCGTAGTGGCACTGGGCGAAGCCGGTGCTGTAGTTGGCTTCCATCCGGTAGTGATTCGGCAGTTGGCTCTGCCACAGGCTGCGGGCCTCCCGAAACTGGTACTCGGGCGTGGCCTGCCAGGCCTGCCAGCCGAACCAGGCGATCAAGGTTGGCACGACCAGGACGATCAGGCCGGCCGCAATCCAGAGCCAGCGCGGGATCCGAAGCGCCATAGCACGTCTCCTGCTCAGAGGGTGTGCTAGACCATATCGCGGATCGGCGCCAATGAATCCGACGACTTTTCTAAGAAATCGCTCATGCCAGGCCGCATCACTGGTCTGTGCGATCCGGCACAAAGTTCAGCGATGATAACCGGGACGCGGATGCGCGAATTTCGCGAATGGGCTGTGCGCCATGGCAATTCGCGGCAATGACCACATTGCTCTTATTTGTTGCGATCGCCCGGCACGCTCACGCCACTCGCACCTCCCGCCGACATGCTAGACTCAAACGCGCCGATCGCAGGTAGCCGGCCCCACATGCCGGTTCGCTCGGACCGGACGCCTGTCCGCAACAGGCCGTCGCCCGACGGAGGAACGCCATGTCTTTGGATCACTTTCGCCTGAACCTTCAGCCCGAAGCCGACGAGGCCGCCGTGGTGTTGGCGCCGCACGTACGCTTCACGCTGTTGACCTCGCGTTTGTTCAGGCTCGAATTCAGCCCGACCGATGTCTTCGAGGACCATGCGAGCCCGGCATTCTGGTATCGACGCCAGCCGGTGCCCGCATTCGCCGTGCGTCGCGACGGCGACGTCCTCGAGATCGAAAGCGAGCATCTCAAATTGCGCTACGTGGTGTCGCCGCGCGGCTTTACGCCGATGTCGCTCTCGATCGACGTCAAGGCCACCGGAGCCACCTGGTGCTACGGCGACCATCCGTTCAAGGCCGGCAATCTGTGGGGCACGACCCGCACGCTTGACGAGGTCGACGGCGCGACACGTCTGGATCCGGGGCTCATGGCGCGCCAGGGGTGGGCTACGTTCGACGACAGCCGCTCGCTGGTCTTCGGCGCCGACGGTTGGCCTATCGCGCGCACGTCGCCCGAGAACATCGATCACTATTTCTTTGGATACGGCCACGACTACCTTGGCTGTCTGCGCGACTTCCAACGAATCAGCGGTCCGACGCCGCTTATCCCGCGGTGGGCGCTTGGCAACTGGTGGAGCCGCTTCTGGGCGTACTCGCAGACCGAGCTGCAGGGTCTGATGACCGATTTCGAGGCCCAGCGCGTGCCGCTCTCGGTTTGCATCGTCGACATGGACTGGCATATCACGCAGACCGGCAACGCCGCCTCGGGCTGGACGGGCTACACCTGGAACCGGGAGTTGTTCCCGGACCCGGAAGCATTTTTCGCCTGGCTGCACGCCAAGGGCCTCAAGACCGCGCTCAACCTGCACCCGGCTGACGGCGTCTTCCCACACGAGACGCAGTACGCGGAGATGGCGCGGGCCGTCGGCATCAACCCGGAGACGCAGGCGCCGGTGGCGTTCGACATCGCCGATCGCGCGTTCACCGACGCGTACTTCCGCCTGCTACACCATCCGCTCGAGGCCCAGGGCGTCGACTTCTGGTGGATGGACTGGCAGCAAGGATCGCAGAGCCGTCTGCAGGGCCTCGACCCACTCGGCTGGCTCAACCATTTGCACGCCTACGACTTGGCGCGCGACGGCCGGAAGCGACCGTTCCTGTTTTCGCGTTGGGGCGGGCTGGGCAATCACCGCTACCCGCTTGGTTTCTCGGGCGATAGCGTCGTGAGTTGGGCGTCGCTCGCGTTCCAGCCGTACTTCACAGCCACGGCCGCGAACGTCGGGTATGGCTGGTGGAGCCACGATATCGGCGGGCACATGTGGGGGATCGGGGACGGCGAACTCTATCTGCGCTGGGTCCAATACGGCGTCTTCAGCCCGATCCTGCGTCTGCACAGCACCAAGGACAAATACTCCGAGCGCCGGCCGTGGGGCTGGGACCCGACGATCACCGAACACGCGCGCGACGCCATGCAGCTGCGACACGCATTCATCCCATACGTGTATACGATGGCCTGGCGCAACGCCGAGGACGGTGTGCCGCTCGTCACACCCCTGTACTACACCCATCCCGAAGAAGCCGACGCCTACGACTGCGCCTCGGCGTACTGGTTCGGCAGCGAGCTGATCGCCGCGCCGTTCACGTCGCCGACGATCGACGACCTGCGTCTGAGCCGGCAACGGGTCTGGCTCCCGGAGGGCGAGTGGACCGAGTTCTTCACGGGCGCGCGGTATCGCGGCGGCTGGCATCTCGTCTACGGCGGGCTCGAGTCGATCCCGCTGTTCGCCAGGGCCGGCGCGATCGTCCCGCTCGGTCCGCGTGTCGGGTGGGGCGGTGTCGCCAGCCCGCAGGCACTGACCGTGCATGTGTTCGCGGGGGCCGACAATCGCTTCACGCTGTACGAAGACGACGGTGAGACGCTGGCGTACCGCGAGGGCAAGTCGGCGCGGACCGTGTTCGAGCAGACGTGGTCCGCCAGCCAGGCGACGTTCACGGTCGCGGCGGCGAGCGGCGATGCCTCGGTGCTTCCGGCGTCGCGCGATCTGACTGTCGTGTGGCACGGCGTGGCCGAGTCGGTCGTGCTCGCGGTGTCCAAGAACGGCGGGGCAGTGACGCCCACGCCGAAGTACGACGCACAGGCTGAAACCCTGAGCGTGACCTTGAACGGCCTCAGCCCGAGCGACACGCTCCGGCTCGAACTCAAGACTGACGGAGCGAGCCTGCGCGCCATGGGCGATCGGCGAGACGCGGCCGTGCGCCGGTTGTTGCGCGCGTTCAAACTCAACAGCCAGATCAAGGGCCAGATCGACTACGAACTGCCGCTCCTGATGAGCGGCGAACGTGACGCGGCCCGTTACCCGCTGTCCGACGCGCAAACGGCGGCGCTGGTTCAGGCCCTGACGAAACAGTCGGAGTAAAGACGGAGACGCGCAGCATGTGCCGAAGCATCAAGACCCTTTACAACTTCGAACCGCCCGTCACCGATGACGAGATCCGCGCGGCGGCGTTGCAGTACGTGCGCAAGCTGAGCGGCGCCGCCCGGCCCTCGAAGGCTAACGAAGCCGTGTTCGCGACCGCCGTCGACGAGGTGGCCGCCGCGACCCGGCGCTTGCTGGCCGGGCTGCAGACGACGCAACCGCCGCGCGATCGCGCCGTCGAGGCGGAGAAAGCGAAGGCCCGCGCGGCCCGACGGTATGGCGGGCCGGCATCGACGGCGGGCGACATCGGCGGTCAGGGGTCCTAGCGGCGCGCACCGGGTGCATCCATGAATAAACGCGATTTCGTGATGGACGTGGCGACGGGACGGGCGAGCGGTGCCGGCGTGCCGGCGGCGTTCTTCATGCACTTCGCGCCCGAGTGCCACATCGGGCAGGCCGCGATCGACCAGCATCTGGCGTTCTTTCGCCACACCGGCATGGACCTGCTCAAGATCCAGTACGAGCTGCCGCTGCCCGTCGCGCCCAAGATGGCGCGCCCGGCCGATTGGGCGGGCGCCCCGCGCCGGACGCTCGCCGACTTCGGCCCGATGTTGAACGTGGTGGACGGCCTGCTCAAGGCGGCGCGGCGCGACGCCCTGGTGATCGTCACCCTGTACTCGCCGTTCATGTGGGCTTCGCACCTGGCCGACACCGAAGCGTTCAAAACCCAGTTCGCCGAACAGCCGGAGGCCGTGGCGCGCGGGTTGGAGATCCTGACCGATAACGTGATCACGTTCGCGCGGGCCTGTCTGCGGCTCGGTGTCGACGGGTTCTACACCTCGACCCAGGGCGGCGAAGCGTTCCGGTTCGGCGGCACCGATGTCTTCGAGCGCTACATCCGCCCGACGGATCTGGCGGTCTGGGAAGCGATCTCGGGTAGCGCGCTCAACATCCTCCACGTGTGCGATTACCACGGGCCGTATACGGATCTCGCGCCGTTCGTGGATTATCCCGGCCAGATCGTCAGCACCAGCCTGACGCTCGCGGCGCGCACCCTCAGCGCGCGCGACGTGGCGGCGCAGTTCGGTCGCCCGCTCATGGGCGGCCTCGAGCGCAAGGGCGTGCTCGCGACCGGGTCGGCCGAAGCGATCCGCGCCGCCGTGGCGGAGGCGCTGGCCGATCGGCCCGAGCGGTTCATCCTCGCGGCAGACTGCACCGTGCCGAGTGACACGCCCTGGGACAACCTCAAGCTCGCCGTCGACCTCGCGCACGCCGCCTGACCCGGCCGCGCACCTGACAGGTCTGCAGCCCGGCGAGTCGTCCTCGCCCGCGAGCGCCGGAGTCGTCGACGCCTGCCAGACGCCTCGGACACGCTGTCAGCGGACACGGACAGCGTCCACGCCGTATTCCGCCGCGCACGTCATCATCCTCCGATACGCGTGACTTCGCCCGACCCCTATCCTTGAGACCGGCTCGCATGGCCCTGCAAGGCTTCAACGCGGCCGAACGTCAACAAGGAGAAGTCGGCATGACCATCCAAACCCCACCCGAGGATCGACGCGAAGAAGTCGTCGAGATCGAAGAGCCCGGCTATCACGAACGACGGGCGATCGTTTCCGACCCCGTGGCCGCTCAGCGCGCCAGTCTGAACCGTGTCAACCAGTTCGTCTGGTTGTTGACGGTCTTGCTTGAGGCGCTTCTGGCGGTGCGCGGGTTGTTGAGCCTGTTCGGGGCGAACCCGGGCGCGGCTTTCGCGCAGCTGGTGTATGGCGTCTCCGACCTGTTCCTGGCGCCGTTTCGGGGTCTGTTCAGCAACCCGACACTCGGTGCTTCGACGATCGAGCTGACCACCGCGGTCGGCATGGTCGCTTATGCGGTCGCGGCCTGGGCCGTGGTGCAGCTGCTCACCGTCTTGTTCATGCGCAGTTACGTCACCACGGGCACGGTGCATCGGCACATCGAAACCCGCGAATAATGACCGACCCCGCCACTTGATGACGCAGCTGACCTCACAAGGAGATCCCCATGTTTCCAGTCGGTGATGACAACCGGGATCGGCGTCTCGCGCCGGTCGTCAATTGGGCCCTGATCGCGTTGAACGTCGTCGTGTTCCTGGCGTTCCAGGGCATCGGCAGCAACACGGATTTCACCTATGCCTTCAGCACCGTGCCGCAGGAGATCGCCACGGGGCAGGATGTGGTCTCGCAAGATGACGCGGTGACCGATCCTGTCTCGGGCCAGGGCTTCCTCGTTCCCGGCCTGCAACCGACGCCGGGCTCGGTCTATCTCACACTTCTGATCTCGATGTTCATGCACGGGAGCATCGCGCACATCTTCGGCAACATGGTGTTTCTGTCTGTGTTCGGCGACAACGTTGAGGACTATCTCGGGCACGGCCGCTACCTGGTGTTTTATTTGATCTGCGGCGTGCTGGCTTCGCTCGCGCACGTGATCAGCACGTACGCGTTCGGCCAGGATCCGCTTGTGCCAAGTCTGGGCGCTTCGGGCGCGATCTCGGGTGTGCTCGGCGGCTACCTGGTGCTCTTCCCGCAGAGGCAGGTTCGCGTGATCATCGGCCGCGTCCTGACGCAGGTCTCGGCCCTGGTGGCGGTCGGTCTGTGGTTCCTCTTCCAGTTGATCAGCGGCATCGGTCTGCTCGGCGGTTCGGGAGACGGCGTGGCCTATGCCGCCCACGTGGGTGGCTTCATCGCGGGCGTGGTGTCGGTGAAGGTTTTTGCTGTCGGTCTGGCGCGCCCCGCGCCGCGCGTCGCCTATGGCGCGTGATGGAGCACCCATGCTTGCTCCAGCCACCTCATCCCCCAGAGCTACGCCGGCGCACACGAGCGGCGAGCCCGTGATCCGGGCGGAACGATTAACCAAACGGTTTGGGGATGAGGTGGCCGTGAACGCCGTCAGCCCGACCGTGCCGCGCGGCAAGATCTTCGCCGCCTCGCTCTACGATCTTGGACCGAGCCGCGTGAAACGGATGATGGCCTGCGCGTGCCAAGCCCCGGGCTGTGGCGCGATGATGCGATCTCGCTGTCGGCGCTGTTGTTGACATCGCCCGGGATCGGATTCGTGAACTCATTGCTGGCGCAAACGGAGGTCCAGGCCGTCCAGCACGCGATGCTCGTGCTGCTGGCCAGCATCTTCCTCGGTGGGCTGTTCGTCAGCCCTTACCTCCCCACCGACCCCGTTCGATCGGTCTCGTGGGCGGTTCCGGTGACGTATGGCATGAACCTCCTGCAAGCCGTGAACTTGCGGCGCGGGGACCTAACCCGGTGTGGGTGTCGGGGTTGCTCGGCATCGGGCGCGTCGCCCTGATCGCGGCCTGGGCGATATTGCGGCGATTGCTCAGCCCGCGCTGACGGCGCGCGGTGGGCGGACGGAAAACAAACAACGGGTCGGAGTCTGGCCCCGACCCGTTGTTGCGCCGGTTGTCGGGTTCGACCCCGCCGGCTCAGCCGACGCCGTTCGCCGCCGCCGTGACCGACAACTCGGCCAGACGCCGATCCGGCGCGCTCTCGTTCCAGGTTTCCTGAGCCGCGTGGGCCGTTCGTTCAAGTTGCTCGCGGCGTAGGTCGACCATCAATTGCGCGTTCTCGACCAGGGCGCGCGTCTGGGTGGCGACGTCCGCGCCGACGACCCGGGCCTGCCCTTGCAGCTCGTGTGTGGCGGCCCGCACGCGGTTGCTCCAATCGTGACCCTTCGCACGCAGGAAACGGCGCGTCACCTTACCCGCGGCGGGCGCCGTCAACAGCGCGGTCGCGCCTGCGATCAAGCCGCCCCAAAGCAGACCGGTGAGGAACGTGTTGGCGGCTTTGCGCGGCGCGGGCCGCTCGATTTGAACCTTCGGCTTTCGAAACATCGGTTGCTCCTTTCACTGATCCGCCGTCGGGCAATTCGGCCGGTGGACCAAACGAAACGCTCACGGATCGCATCCATCGTCACGGTAGACCAACGACGCCGTTCATGAAGTCGGCCGGGACACCAACTGGCTGTCGGATGTGTCCGGCAGGGTGACCGATTTCACCGACAAGGCTTGACCGACTTGCGATTTGTTCCTATGCTGGCAAGACACGCAAGCACGAAGGAGATTCAATGACAGACGAAAACGTCAGGACCGAGGAATTCAAATTCGATGGCGATGCCTTGATGGCGAAGATCAAGGAGCTCGTGCATGCCGGCAACGTGCGGCGGGTCGTGATCAAGAACGAAGATGGAAAGACGCTGATCGACATTCCGATGACGGTTGGGGTGGTTGGCGTGCTGATCGCGCCGCAGCTGGCCGCCATCGGCGCCATCGCCGCATTGGTCACGCGCGGCACGATCGTGGTCGAGAAGGTCGCAGAGTAAGATTCGGGTAAGTCGGACCCAATTACATCTATCGATTGCATACATGAGGAACGTCATCGGGCAGCTTGAACGAACGCCATTAGAATCGGAGTCCGACCTGGAGGTTTACGCGACACGCAGCGCTTGCAACGGTATCGTCGGGTCGGGCGGCACGTAGGGCGCCCGGCGCCAGGGTGAAATCCGGTGACGTCGGCCCGTGGGGCGACCACTCCGGTACTGTCCCGCAACTGTGACGTCGCGCCGCCAGGCCCGGCGAAGTCAGATCCCCTGGACCTCTTGTGGAGATGCTCCTCGCGGAAGGAGCAGCCGATCAGGCTGCTCTTTTCGTTTTAACAGCCTGCCGCCAAGAGCGACGAGTTGGAGGCTGAAGATGGCGTCACCCGTGATGAAAACGACCGATCTCGCGATCCCGGATGTCATCGACCTCGGGGTCTTACAACGAATTCAAGACACGTTTGCGCAAGCCATGGGCGTGGCCGCGGTCACCGTCGATCGGGCGGGCAAACCGATCACGCGCACCAGCAACTTCTGCCGGCTGTGCCTGCTGATCCGCTCGACCGACGAAGGCCTCAAGCGCTGTCAGCGTTGCGATGCCGAGGGCGGGCGCCGCGCGCTCGCCATGAACCGACCCTACGCCTACAACTGTGCCGGCGGCCTGATGGATGCGGCCGCGCCGATCATGATCGACGGTCACTTCGTCGGCGCGATCCTGTGCGGCCAGGCGATCCCGGACGATGCGCAGGAGAACTACATCGAGAGCGTCGTGCGCCATAACGAGCCGCTGGGGCTCTCGCGCGCCGAGATCGAAGACGCGGCACGCGAGATCACGCCGTTGCCGCGCGAACGTTTCACGGCGGCGGTCGAGATGCTCTCGATCACGGCCAACTACGTGATCGAGATGGGCGTGGCCAAGCTCGCCCAGACTGAGTTGCTCAATCAGGCGCAGGAGCAGGCGGCGCTCAAGGTCGCGCTGCAGGAGGCGCAGCTCCGCGCCTTCAAGGCCCAGATCAACCCGCACTTCCTGTTCAATTCGCTGACCCTGTTGGGCTACACGGCGCTCGAAGAGGCGGCGCCCCGCACCGAGAAGATCGCCTACGACCTGAGCGACATGCTCCGCTACAGCCTGCGGAATATCTCGACCCAGGTCGAGCTGGGCGAAGAGTTCGCCATGATCCGACAGTACCTGGAGATCCAGCAGGTCGGTTTTGGCGAACGGCTGTCGTTCGCGGTCGAGCTGGCGCCCGAGCTCGAGCACTTCGAAGTGCCCTGCATGATCATCCAACCGCTGGTCGAGAACGCCGTACTGCACGGCGCCGAGCCGATCAGCCGACCGGTGACGATCCGCGTGCGCGCGTACGCCGCGCAGGGGCGGGCCGTGCTCGAGGTCTCCGACGACGGCGTGGGCATGCCCGCCGAGATCGCTGACCGCATCAACGCCGGCGCTTACGCCAGCCAGAGCGACTCGCTCGGTCTTCAGAACGTGTTGCTGCGCCTGGTGAGCGAGTACGGCGACCACTTCGCGGCGATGGTCACGACGGCCCCGGATCGCGGGACCTGTCTACGCTTGTTCCTGCCGCTGGAGGGCCAGACCGACGCCGAAGACCGCGGCGAGGCGCTTTTCCCAGGGCCGGTCGCCAACCTGATCGGCAATCAGCTCGATTTCGACGTCGCCGGCGCAGCGGTGATGCCGGCGCTATCGCCGCGATTCACGACCCGGCTGCTCGACGGCGTCAGCGATCATCGCGTCGATCAACCGATCGAGGACATCGTCCTCGAGCCGATCGAGGCCATGCCGGCCTGAGCACACCATGCCTGGGATCCTCATCGTTGACGATATGCCGGTGATCCGCGCCGGCATCCTGCGGGTGCTCGAGCAGAACGCCATCGGCTTCAGCCCCGTGCTCGAGGCCGCCGACGGCCAGGAAGCGGTCGACCTCGCGCGTCGCCATCAGCCCGATCTCATCTTGATGGACATCAAGATGCCCAACTTGACCGGCCTGCAGGCCACGGCCCAGATCAAGGCCGAGCTGCCGGGCGTCAAGGTCGTGATGCTGACGGCCCACAACGAGTTCTCGTACGTCCAGAAAGCCCTCAAACTCGGCGCGCGCGATTACCTGCTCAAACCGGTGCGCTCGGCGCGGCTCGTCGAGCTGCTGCAGGAGATCACCAAGGAGATTCAGCAGGAGCGGACCGAACAGCGCACGATCGAGATCGTCAAAGGGTCGCTGCGCAAGACCCTGCCCGTCATCGAGACCAGCCTGGTCGACAACCTCGTGCGTGGCACGTCGCCCGAGAGCGCAAGCATGGAAGAGGCGCTCGGCTTCCTCGGCAAGCGCCTGGAGAACCCCGCCGTCATCGTGTGCCGGGTGGATTACTTCGACTCGGTGGCGCAGGGCAAGACCCCGGGCGAGTTGCAGCAGCTTTACGCCGATCTGGTCGAGACGGTGCGCACCGAGCTGCCGGAGCCGCAGCGTTCGCTCGTCGGCTACAACAACCCGGGGCGCGTGGTGGCGGTCGTGTCGTGCGACGCCTCGCGGACGAGCTACGAGGCGCTTCTGGCGCTGGGCGAGCAGTTCCGCAGCGCCGTCTGCCGCAGTTTCCCCTTTACGGTGACGGTCGGCGTCGGCAATGCCTACAAAGACTGGATGTCCGTGCCCCTGTCGTACGCCGAGGCCAACCTGGCGCGGCGGTATCAGCACGTCTACAACCGCAACACGGTCATCCACATCCGCGATGTTCAGGCCCTCGATGAGCAGTCCCGCGGTGCGCGCCCGTACCGGGTGCAACTCGAGCAGGAGCTCGTGCGCGCCGTGCGCGACAACCAGCAGGCGCGGGCGGCCGAGGTCATCAATGAGATCGTGGACTTCCTGTCGGGATCGGTCGGCGACTCCATCGACGTCCTGCGCAACAACTGCGCCGAAGTGATCACGCTGGTCTCATGGGCCGTGATCGGCGCGGGCACCGACGAGCGCACGGCGCTCGAGGTGCTGCACAACCAGGTGCACAACCTGCCGTCCTGGAAGTCCGCCGCCGAGTTGCGGGCGTGGATGACCAACAGCCTGGCCGAACTCATGGCGATCGTGCAATCGCGCTCGCGCAACGCGGACGTGATCCAGCGGGCGGTCGCCTATCTGCAAACCCACTACCAGCAATCCGATATCTCACTGCAGGACGTGGCCAGCGCCGTCAACTTAAGCCCGTCGTATCTGGGTTCGCTCTTCAAGACGGCTCTGGGCGTCAGCTACGTGAAGTACCTGACGCAGCTCCGCATCGACGAGGCCAAGCGCCTGTTGCGCACGACCGATTCGTCGATCACGGTGGTCGCCGAGCAGGTCGGTTACCCGAACGTCACGAATTTCTACCGGCACTTCCAACGTCAGACCAAGCTCACCCCGGCCGCCTTCCGCCAGTCGGCGACCGCGCCAGTCGCGCCCCGCGAGAGCTGACGGGCTGGGCAGGGCACAGGGCCAGGGTCCGTGCGGCCGCGCCACTCCACCCGGAATCATGATCGAGTTCCGGCCGTCGGGCGCGACGTCGGCGCTGGTCCATCTGCGCAGCGGATGCCGGTGACTCCATGTTCGGCGCTACGCCGCCAAGGCGGGTCGCCGCGCGCTGGGGCGGCAAGTCGTCCAGGAGGGACCCCGTGACCTCAACCGTCGCGCAACGGATACGCCGGGGATTGCCCGTCGTGCGTTTCTTTCAAAGCTATCTGCCGCCGGCGGCGGCGAACTGGTTGATCCGCCAGGGCATGGCGCGGATTCGGATGCCGGCGGACGTCACGCGCGAGACGTTGTCGGTGGATGGCGTGCCGTGCGAACGATTGGTCCCTGCCGACGCCGTCCGGGGCCGCGTGCTGCTTTACCTTCACGGCGGCGGTTTCGTGTATGGGTTGACGCCGCCGCATATGGCGATGGTCGCGCGGCTCGTGCGGTTGATGAAGATCCCGGCGCTGGTGGTGGATTACCGCGTCGCCCCCGCGCATCCGTTTCCGGCCGCGCTCGACGATTGCGTGACCGCGTACCGCTGGCTGTTGAAGCAGGGCTTTCGCGCCGCGAATGTCGTGGTGGCGGGCGACTCGGCGGGCGGAAACCTGGCGATCACGGCATTGATGCGGCTCCGCGCCGGCGGCGACCCGCTGCCCGCGGCGGCGGCGTGCCTGTCCCCCGCGGCCGATCTCTCCGACAAAGCGCCCACCGGGCCGGTCTACGATGACCCGCTGCTGCCCGCGCGCGCGATCGCCATGTACCGGCGTTCGTATGTGGCGGGCAACGATGCGCGCAATCCCCTGATCTCGCCGGTGTTCGGCGATTGGCACGGGTTGCCGCCCCTGCTCGTCCACGTCGGCGAGGATGAAATACTGCGTGACGATGCGCTGAAGGTCGCGGCCCTGGGCAAGGCCGCCGGGGTCGACGTGCGGCTCGAAGTCTATCCACGCATGTGGCATGTGTGGCAGCTGAACCCCGAGTTGCCCGAGGCCGAACGCTCACTGGCCGATATCGCTCAGTTCCTGCGATCGCATCTTCCTCAGGGCGCCGCGCAACCGCCTTGAGCGCGAACCGCCGCCCTCCCCGGGAGAAGGGCGGCCGATCTATCCTGGATCAGCGACAACTAGAGGCCGTTCCGGCTCTTGATCGTTCGAACGGCCGCCACGTGCTCGTTAAGATGCGCGCTGATCATGCCGATGATTTGTTCAGCGCTGACGCTCTGGATCGTTTGACCCTGACTATCCACGATCGTCACGCATCGGCTCCAGGCATCCGGAAAGTACTCGGCCAACTCCGCGATGTGGTGTCGATGCGCCCTGAGCAGCGCCAGGGCGGTCCGGACCGGCCGCTTGTCGAACGCCAGGGCGTCGGCCCAGGCATCGTTGCCCGGAAACCCCTCAAACCGGATCGGCACACCCGGCGTGGCCAGGGCCTTCTTGAACGACATCGACCAGGCATCGCCGTCGTCGGCGACGTGATGAACGATCTGTCGGATCGTCCAACCGCCGGGCTCATCGGACAAGTCGAGTTCCTTCTCGGTAAGGTCGCGGATCTCCGATTCGATTTGATCTACTCCGGCCGCAAACAGTGCCAACGTTTCTTTTTGTGATGTGGATAGCTCGGACATGCAAATATCGCCCCCGCGAACATTTTACCGGGTTGCCGATTGGGCTTGTTGATGGGGCAAGAACCGGATGGGCCACGGGCCGGGGCTGAGCTCGGCCCGTGGCCCATCCGGTTCTTGCCCAACGCCCTGCCTGGCTGAGCAGCTGCCGATTCGCGGCAAGCCATTCAAGCCGATGGCGAAAGCGACGGGCCCTCTCCCGTCAGAGGGAGGGCAGCGTCGCCCGAGCTCGGTGGGCCTAGCGATCTGCTCCGGCGACGCGGGTGGGGGACCCCGCCTGACGCGCGGCCAAGGTGGCGGCTGAAAGCGCGCCGTCCCACAAAGGCGCCACCGGCGGCGTGTAGGTGAGGTCGGCCTCGGCCAGGTCCGCGGCGGTCCAACCGGCCTGCAGCGCCGCCGCCACGACGTCAAGGCGCTTGGCGACCTCGTCACCGCCGATCATCTGCGCGCCCAACAGTCGACCGCTGCCGTTCTCGTACACGAGGCGGGTTTGAATATGCTCGCTGCCGGGCATGAAGCCGGCGCGCGAGGTCGAGGTGACGGTGGTCTGGTCGACGTCGAAGCCGGCGGCCGTCGCCTGACGCACGGTCAGACCGGTCATCGCCACGGTCAGCCCGAAGGCCTTCACCACCGACGTGCCGAGCGTGCCCGGGAAGCGTGCCGACCCGACGGCCGCTCGTCCAGAGGCCGCGTTGACGCCGGCGACGCGACCCTGCAGCGTGGCCGCGCGCCAGCGGGAAGTAGATGGGCTTTCCGAGCAGCCGGTGATAAGTCTCGCCGACCGCGCCGGCGGCCCAGATGTCGGGCACGTTGGTGCGCTGCTCGACGTCGACGGCCACGGCGCCCGTGGCGCCCAGCGCGATCCCGGCCGCGCGCGCCAGATCGACCGCGGGCCGCGCGCCGCCGCCCAGGATCACGAGGTCAGCAGGCAGACTGCCGCGATCGGTGACCACCTCGCGCACCCGGAGGGTGTCGCCGCGCACCCGGAGGGTGTCGCCGCGCACCCGGAGGGTGTCGCCGCGCATCGTCGCGTCAGCTGACGACGCTTCCCCGAGCCGGCTCAACACACGCGCGACGACGTCGCCGACCAGATCGGCGCCGATGAACGATTTGAGCGTCGTGCCGAGTTGGATGTGTACGCCGACCGACTCGAGCCGCAACTGCAGCGCGATGGCCAGATCCGCGTCGAGGGCGGGGAGCACCTGGTTCTGGGCCTCGATCACGGTGACGTCGACGCCGTTGAAGCAGATCGCCTCGGCCAGTTCGATGCCGACGTAGCCGGCGCCGACGACCACGGCGTGTCGGGGTGTGTGTACGGCCAGCCAGGACTTGATCGCGTCGGCGTCCTCGATCGTGCGCAGGGTGAAGATGCCGGGCAGATCAGCGCCCGGGACATTCGGGCGCGTGGCCTGGGCGCCGGCGGCCAGGATCAGGCGATCGTAGGCGACGTCGCGCAAGGCGTTCGTGGCCAGATCGCGCACGGTGACCGTATGACGGCCCGGATCGATGGCGACGGCTTCGTGTTTCAGACACACCTGGATTCCGTCGGCGGCGAAACGTTCGGGCGTCCGCGCGATCAGGCTGGCGCGATCGGTCACGTCGCCCTTGATGTAGAACGGCAAGCCGCAGGCGCTATAGCTGACGTAGCCGGAGCGCTCGAAGACCGTGACCTCGAGCCGCGGGTTGAACGTTTCCGCTCGGGCGGCCGCGCTCATGCCGGCCGCCACGCCGCCGATCACGACCAGTTTCTGGCTCATGGAGTCCTTGGTACTGCGCCGCTCAGACCGGGATCGGTGAGCGCGGCGCCGATGGGCGTCACGAACATCGGGTGCGGCGGCGTGAACGTCGCCACGCCCGTCATATCCTGGACGATCTCCGCCAGGCCGTTGAGGGCGCTTGTGCCGCCGACCATCCAGATCGAGTCGACCGGATGGGTCTTGACATGTCGGGCTACGATGCTGCCGACCTTCTGCATGACCGGGTACTCGATCGTGCCGATCTCGCGACTGCGTTTCGGGTCGGTCTTGACCTTCTCGGCCTCGAGGAAGGGCAGGTTCAGCGCGCCCGCGACGACCAGCGAGAAGTGCGTGCCGCCCGTCGGCTCGTCGGCGGTGTAGACCACCTCGCCGTCGCGCACGACCGCGATCCCGGTCGTGCCGCCGCCGACGTCGACCACGGCCCCGTCGCGCAGACCGAGCAGGGCGTTGGCGACGGTCGGCTCGTCGCTGAAGCCCGTGCACTCCAGCCCGGCGCCGATCAAGACGTTGCGCGTCGCGCGCACCTCGGCCAGCGGCACGCCCGGCGGGTAGGTCGTGGCGGCATGGTCGAGCTTGATGCCCAGGTCGCGTTCGAGCTCGGCTTTCATGCGCTTGAGCAGCTGGATCGCGCCGATGAAGTCGACCACCAGGCCGTCGCGGACGATCTCGGCGAATTGATACCGGCCGGCCAGGGGCCGTCCGTGCTCGTCGAGCACCACCAGCACGGTGTACGCCGTGCCCAGATCGACGCCGACCCTGACCGGGCCGCGGTAATCGTGCCGGGCCGGTTCGTGGTTGAAGACCTTGTGCGCCTCGTCGAGGATCGCGTTGAGCTCAGAGTTCATGATGATGGATGGTTGGGTGGTAGCCATGGCCGATGGCCCACTCCGCTCCAATCTACTGGTGCAAGGCCAGGCGCAGGGTGTCCATGGCGATCATTTTCTCTTCGTCGGTCGGCACGACCAGCACGGGCAGCGGTGACCCGACCGGGTTGATGTGCAGGGCCTCTTTGCCCCCGATCGCCGCGCGATTGCGCGCTTCGTCCACGCGGATCCCCAGGAACTCCAGCCCCTGACAGGCCAGGGTCCGGATCTCGGGGCTGTTCTCGCCGATCCCGGCGGTGAAGACCAGGCAATTGATGCCGTTCATGGCCGCGGCGAAGGATCCGATGTAGCCGCGCACCATGTACGCGAACTTCTCCATCGCCAGGCGGCAGCGCTCGTTGCCGGCCTGGGCCTGGGCCGTGATGTCGCGCATGTCGTTGCTCACGCCGGAGAGGCCGAGCAAACCGCTTTCGCGGTAGATGATGCGCTCGATCTCGTCCAGGCTAAGGCCCAGCGCCCGGTTCAGGTGAAAGATCAGGCCGGGGTCGATGTCGCCGGAGCGAGTGCCCATCATCACGCCGCCGAACGTCGCGAACCCGATCGTGGTGTCGACGGCCCGGCCGCCGTCGACGGCCGTCATCGTGACGCCGTTGCCGAGATGACACACGACGGTCTTGAGCGTCTCGATCGGGCTGCCGAGCACCTCGGCCGCGCGCGCGCTGACATAGCGCACCGACGTGCCGTGAAAGCCGTATTTGCGGATCTTGTGCTCCTGATAGAAGCGATACGGCAGGGCGTACAGGTACGCCTTGGGTGGCAGGGTCTGGTTGAAGGCCGTGTCGAAGACCGCCACCTGCGGCACGCCGGGCAGCAGCTTGCGGGCCTCGCGGATGCCGATCAGGTTCGGCGGGTTATGGAGCGGCGCCAGCGGCACGCACTCCTCCATCTTGGCGATCACGTCTTCGTCGATCAGCGTCGACTCGACGAACAGATCCGCGCCGTGCACGGCGCGATGGCCGACGGCCTCGATCTCCCCGATCGACGTGATCGCCCCATGTCTGGCGTCCAGGAGTGCGGCGATCGCGGCCTCGAAGGCCTCGTGATGGCTGGGGAAGGGGCGGGCGTCGTGCAGGGTCCGCCCGTCGATGCGATACGACAGGTGCGAGCCCGGCTCGCCGATCTGATTGACGGCGCCGCGAGCCAGCACACGGCTCAAATCGGCGCTATACAGCTGGAACTTGATGGTCGATGAGCCGCAGTTGATGGTCAGGATCATGGCCACCCGATCATAAAAAGCGCTTTGATCAGCGGCAATGTCCAAACCGACGACGTGTATACACGTTTCCATGATCCCCCATTTGGTCTGGGCCGTTTTGGAGACGCGAATCCGCCCGGACCGCTTCCGGCAGCGAAATCGTATCGGTGCAACACAGTCGGAATCTGCATACATGTGATCGTTTTGGAAATTGAACCCGAGCGGCGCGATCGCTAAGCTGAACGCGCCATGTCAAATGCCGCGCCGGGCACGCTGCCTCTGGACCGTGATATCGCAACCTCACCCACGACGTCGCTTGCGACGTCGCGCGTCATCCAGGAGTACGTGCCTGGCCGGCAGGTGACGATCGCGCACGTCATCGCCAACCCGGATCGTCCGCTCTGTCAGCGCGTCGGACTGAAAGAAACCGAAGCGATCGGCATCATGACGATCACGCCGGGCGAGAGCGCGATCATCGCCGGCGATCTGGCGCTGAAGGCCGCCGACGTCGAAATCGGTTTCCTGGACCGCTTCAGCGGCACCCTGGTGGTCAGCGGCCGGCTGTCGAGCGTGACGACCGCACTCGAGGCGGCCGTCCGCGGCCTGCATGACGTGCTCGGGTTCTATCCGGCGCCGGTGACGCGGACATGAAGCCGCACGGCCTCGGCTCGCAGCTCACGCTGCACGGGCTCGGCCATTCGGCTCAGGGGCGGCGGTGGCGCTTCATGCTGATCGGCCCGACCGGCGTGGGCAAGACGACGCTGCTGGCGGCGCTCGAGCACCGCGATCACGGTGAGGCGATCAAGACCCAGATGATCGATTACTCGGGTTGGGGCATCGACACCCCGGGCGAGTACAGCGAGCTGGGCCACCTGCGACGGGCGCTGACCACGGTCGTCGTGGATGCGGATGTATTGGTGGTCGCGCAGCTGTCGACCAGCGAGCGCTCGGTCTTCCCGCCGAACTACTTCCTGATGTTCAACCAGGACGCGATCGGCGTGGTCACCCAGGTGGATCTGCCTGGGGCCGACGTGGCGCGGGCGACGGGTTTGCTGAGAGAAGTCGGAATCACAGGGAGCATTTTCCCCGTGTCCGTAGTGACTGGCGCTGGGATCTCTGAGCTCAGGGACCTCCTCCAGGGCCAGATCGTGTCTTCCAAGGAGTGACGTCATGGTCAAAGAGCAAGGAGAAGCGTTGGGTTTGATCGAGACCCGCGGCCTGGTGGCGATGATCGAAGCCGCCGACGCGATGGTCAAGGCCGCCAATGTGACCCTGATCGGCGTGGAGAAGATCGGGTCCGGCCTGGTGACGGTCATGGTGCGGGGCGATGTGGGTGCCGTGAAGGCTGCCACCGACGCCGGCGCCGCGGCCGCGAAGCGTGTGGGTGAGGTGGTGTCGATCCACGTGATCCCCAGGCCGCATGCCGACACCGAACTGTTGCTGCCGACGATCAAGCAGTAACCCGTCGTACATCGTTCAGGTCAACACGTTGCGTCGGGCCAGGCCGCTAGAGGCGCGCCGGCCCCGCTCAAACCTCAGGAGTTACTTCCATGGAAGAAAAGCTCATTGACGCGATCGTCCAGCAAGTCATGGACAAGGTCGGCAACGGCGCGGCTGCCCCCGCGGCCAAGGCCTTCGCGAACCCCGGCATGACCGAATTCGTCGGCACCGCGTTCGGCGACACCATCGGCATCGTCATCGCCAACGTCGACAAGGCGGTGCGCGAGAAGATGGGTCTCGATGCCAAGTACCGCTCGATCGGCATCCTCAGCGCCCGCACGGGCGCCGGCCCGCAGATCCTGGCGGCCGACGAAGCCGTCAAGGCGACCAACACCGAGGTCGTCTCGATCCAGCTGCCGCGCGACACCAAGTCGGGCGCCGGCCATGGCTCGCTCATTATCTTCGGCGCCGAGGAAGTCTCGGACGCCCGCCGCGCGATCGAAGTCGCGCTCAAGGACGTCGGCCGCACGTTCGGCGACGTCTACGCCAATGATGCCGGCCACGTCGAGCTGCAGTACACGGCTCGCGCCAGCTACGCCTGCAACAAGGCCTTTGGGGCCCCGGTCGGCAAGGCCTTCGGCCTGTGCGTCGGCGCCCCCGCGGGCATCGGCGTGCTGATGGTCGATGCCGCCGTCAAGTCGGCCGACGTCGAGATGATCGGCTACCTGGGACCGACGACCGGCCTGTCCTACACGAACGAAGTGGTCGGCCTGTTCTGCGGCGACGCCGGCGCTGTGCGCCAGGCGATCCTCACGGCCCGCGAAGTGGGCTGCCGCCTGCTCGGCTCGCTCGGCACCGCGCCGGCCTGCCTGGGCGTCCCTTACATCTAAACCGTCCTAGGACCCTTGCACTCCGTTCAGGAGGATAGGCACGATGGCTAAACGACAAAAGAGATTCGAGGTCTTGGACGCACGGGAAGTCAACAAGGACGGTTTCGTGACGGAATGGCCGGAAGTCGGCCTGATCGCCATGGGCAGCCCCAACGACCCGCGCCCGAGCATCAAAGTGGAAAACGGCGTCATCACCGAGATGGACGGCCGGAAGCGCGCTGAGTTCGACTTCAACGAGCTTTTCATCGCCAACTATTCCATCAACAAGGACGTCGCCGAGCAGATGATGGCGCTCTCCTCCGTGGAGATCGCGCGCAAGATCGTCGACATCAACTGCCCGCGCGCCGAGGTGGTCAAGGTCTTCTCGGGTTTGACCCCGGCGAAGATCGCGGAAGTGATGGATCATCTCAATCCCGTCGAGATGATGATGGGCATGCAGAAGATGCGCGCCCGCCGCACGCCGAGCATCCAGGCCCACGTCACGAACGTCCAGGATAATCCCGTCCTGCTCGCGGCCGACGCGGCCGAGGCGACTCTGTACGGCTTCGACGAGATCGAGACCACGGTGGCCGTGTTCAACTACGGCCCGTTCAACGCCCTGGCGCTGCTCGTCGGCGGCCAGACCGGCCGGCCGGGCGTGCTCAGCCAGGACGCCCTCGAGGAAGCCACCGAGCTGCAGCTCGGCCTGAGCGGCCTCACGGCCTACGCCGAGACGGTGTCGGTCTACGGCACCGAGAAGGTGTTCATCGACGGCGACGACACGCCGTGGTCGAAGGCCTTCCTGGCCTCGGCCTATGCCTCGCGTGGCTTGAAGATGCGCTTCACCTCGGGCACCGGCTCGGAAGTGCAGATGGCCTACGCCGAAGGCAAGTCGATGCTGTATCTCGAGATCAAGTGCATCATGCTCACCAAGGGCGCTGGCGTCCAGGGTCTCCAGAACGGCTCGATCAGCTGCATCGGCGTGCCCGGCGGCGTGCCGGGCGGCATCCGCGCCGTCATCGCCGAGAACCTGGTGACGACCTGCCTTGACCTCGAGGTGGCGTCGGGCAACGACCAGACCTTCTCGCACTCGCCGTTCCGCCGCACCGCCCGCCTGATGGGCCAGTTCCTGCCGGGAACCGACTTCATCTTCTCGGGCTACAGCGCGGTCCCGAACAGCGACAACGTCTTCGCCGGGTCGAACTTCGACAGCGACGACTACGACGACTATCTGCTGCTGCAGCGCGACCTCAAGGTCGACGGTGGTCTGCGCCCCGTGCGCGAAGAAGAAGTCGTCAAGATCCGCAACAAGGCGGCCAAGGCGCTTCAGGGCGTGTTCGAAGAGCTCGGCCTGCCGCGGATCACCGACGAAGAGGTCGAGGCTGCGACGTACGCTCACGACAGCGCCGACATGCCGGCCCGCGACAAGGTGCAGGACACCAAGGCGGCGCAGGACATGCTCAAGCGCGGCGTCACCGGCGTCGACGTGGTCAAGGCCCTGGCCAAGCGCGGTTACACCGACACGGCCAATGCCGTCCTCAACATCCAGAAGCAGCGCGTGTCGGGCGACTACCTGCACACGTCGGCCATCCTGGATAAGGACTTCAACGTCCTCGCGGCGGTCAACGACCTGAACGACTATCAGGGCCCGGGCACCGGCTATCGCCTGCAAGGCGCGCGCTGGGCCGAGATCGCCAATATCCGCAACGCCATGCGGCCTGAGGATATCTAAGGAGTAGGTTCCATGACGCAAATTACCGAAGCCATGGTTCGCGACGTCGTCAAGGAAATCCTCGCCCAGGTCGCGGCGCAGGGCGCCACAAACGGCGCTGCGGCGAAGGTTTTCGCGCCGACCGGCGACACCAAGGAGCTGACGCTCCGCGAGGTCGGCGAGGCGAAGAAGGGCACGTCACCCAAGGAAGTGGTGATCGCCCTGGCCCCAGCCTTTGGCGACAAGCTGAAGAAACGCACCATCACCGGCATCCCGCACTCGGCCGTGTTGCGCGAGTTGATGGCCGGCATCGAAGAAGAAGGCATGACGCCGCGTGTGATCCGTGTCTCGCACACGTCCGACGTAGCCTTCGCCGGCAAGCGCGGCGCCGAGCTGAGCGGCTCGGGCATCGCGATCGGGATCCAGTCGCGCGGCACCACCGTGATCCATCAGCGCGATCTGTTCCCGCTGCAGAACATCGAACTGTTCCCGCAGGCCCCGGTGCTCACGCTCGAGACCTACCGCAACATCGGCCGCAACGCCGCGCGGTATGGCAAGGGCGACTCGCCGGCCCCTGTGGCGCAGATCAACGACCAGATGGCGCGGCCCAAGTACCAGGCCATTGCCGCGGTGTTCCACATTCGGGAGACCGAGTTCGTGAACCCCGACAAGAAGCCCATGGATCTCGAGGTCCGTTTCAGCTGAGGCGCTCTCAGCCGAAGGAGTACAGGCATGGCCCAACAAGACATGATTGCCGCGATCGTGCGCGAAGTGCTGTCCGAGCTGAACGGCGCCAAGGGCACGAACGGCGGGGCTCCGGTCGCGACCGGCGGCGCCCTCCACTACAAGAGCGACTACCCGATGTCCGCCAAGCACCCTGAGTTGGTGAAGACATCCACGGGCAAGTCCCTGGCCGATATCACCCTCGACGCCGTGGTCTCCGGCGCGGTCAAGGCGGAGGAGATCCGCATCACGCCGCAGACGCTGGAGTACCAGGCGCAGATCGCCGAGAGCATCTCCCGGCCGCAGTCGGCGCGCAACATGCGCCGCGCGGGCGAGCTGACGCGCGTGCCCGATGAGCGCATGCTCCAGATCTACAACCTGCTGCGGCCCAACCGCTCCAGCAAGGCCGAGCTCCTGGCGATCGCCGACGAGCTCGATCAGAAGTTCAGCGCGAAGGTCTGCGCGGCCTTCGTGCGCGAGGCGGCCGCCGTCTACGAGGCGCGCGGCGTCCTGCGCAAGGACTGACGCCTGACGGGGATTTGTACACGGATGGCGCGGATGTACACGGATGACACGGATCTTTTTGAACGATCTGTGGAATCCGCGTACATCCGTGTGATCCGTGTACGAAACCCTTCACCCACGCCAACACCAAAGACGGTAACCCAAACGTGACCACGTATCTGGCTGGGATGGATGTCGGGAACTCGACGACCGAGGTGGCGATCGCCGCCATCGACTCGCCGGGCGCCACGCCGCGCTTTCTGAGCGCGAGCCGCGTGCCGACCACCGGCATCAAAGGCACGCTCCCGAACATCCCGGGCATGCTGCGCAGCCTGCGCGAGGCCGTCGAGGCCGCCGGGCTGTCGATCAACGCGCTCGAGCGGGTGCTGCTCAACGAGGCCACCCCCGTGATCGGCGACATCGCCATGGAGACGATCACGGAGACGATCATCACCGAGTCGACGATGATCGGCCACAACCCCGGCTCGCCGGGCGGGCAGGGGATCGGGGTCGGGCAGACCACGCACATCAAGGACCTGGCGAGCAAGCACAAGGGCGACGCCGTCATCCTGGTCATCCCGAACGGCTTTGACTTCGAACAGACCGCGGCGCTGATCAACCAGGCGCTGGCCGCCGGCGTCGACGTCCAGGGCGGCATCGCCCAATCGGACGACGGCGTGCTGATCGCCAACCGCCTGAGCAAGACCCTGCCCTTCGTCGACGAGGTGGGCCTGATCGATCAGGTGCCGCTCAACATGCTGGCCGCCGTCGAGGTGGCCGTGTCGGGGCAGGTCATCCGCCAGCTCTCGAACCCGTACGGCATCGCCACGGTCTTCTCGCTCACCCCGCAGGAGACCGCGTTGGTGATCCCGATCGCCAAGGCCTTGATCGGCCTGCGGTCCGCGGTCGTCATCCGCACCCCGGCCGGCGATGTGCGCTCGCGCCGCATCCGCGCGGGCAGCCTGCGCCTGATCGGCGCGACCCAGAACGCCGTGATCGAGGTCGACGCCGGCGCCGACGCGATCATGGACGCCCGTGCCCTGGTCGGCGAGCTGCAAAACGTCGAAGGCGAGCCTGGCACAAACGTCGGCGGCATGATCGAGCGCGTCCGCCAGACGATGAGCGACGTCACCGAACGCCCGATCGCGGGCATTCGCATCAAAGACATCCTGGCCGTCGACTGTCTCGTGCCGCAACGCGTCACCGGCGGTCTGGCCAAGGAGTTCACGCTCGAGAACGCGGTCGGTCTGGCCGCGATGGTCAACACCGACCACCTGTTGATGGAGCGCCTGGCCCAGGCGCTCGAACACGAGATCGGCGTCAAAGTGGAGCTGGGCGGCGTCGAGGCCAATATGGCCATCCTCGGCACGTTGACTACGCCGGGCGTGGCCGTGCCGCTGGCCATCCTCGACCTCGGCGCGGGCTCGACCGACGCGGCCCTGATGACCAGCGACGGCCGCGTCACAAGCGTGCACCTGGCCGGCGCCGGCAACATGGTGTCGCTCCTGATCCAGCGCGAGCTCAACCTGCCGATCGACGCCAACGTCGACCTGGCCGAGGTGATCAAGCGCTATCCGTTGTGCAAGGTGGAGAGCCTGTTCCACGTGCGAAACGAAGACAACTCGGTCACGTTCTTCAAGGAGCCGCTCGACCCGAAGCTGTTCGGGCGTGTGGCGCTGGTGACCGAGACCGGGCTGACCCCGATCGCGACCGATCACACGCTCGAGCGCATCCGCGAGGTGCGCCGCGAGGCCAAGCGCAAGGTCTTCCTGCGCAACGCGCTGCGCGCGCTGCAGCAGGTCGCCCCGCTCGGCAACATCCGCAACATCGATTTCGTGGCGATCGTCGGCGGGTCGGGGCTGGATTTCGAGATCTCGCAGATGCTGATGCACAAGCTGGCCGAATTCGGCACCGTGATCGGCACGGCCAACATCCAGGCGCGTCTGGGGCCGGTCAACGCGGTGGCCACCGGCCTTGTGCTCGGCTATCTGCAGCGGGCGGCGCAGAGGTAAGGGATGAGCGATCCGATCCAGGAGCGCCCGTGTATCCACATCGCGCTCGTGCCCGACGCCGACGCGACGCTGGTCCGCGCGCTCGAGGTCGGCGCCGAGGAGGAGGGCGTGCCGTGTCGGCTGACGCCCGCCGGCGCGACCACGGTGGTCGCGGTCGCCTATGAGGCGGCGTTCAGCTCGCGCTTTGGCATCGGGCTGAGCCTGGACCGCGACGAGGTGGTGCTACACGAGATGCACATGCCGGAGACGCAGCCGGTGTTGCGTTTCACGCTTGGCGGCAGTGCCGTCGCCGCCTGTCGCGCCATGGGCGCCAATGCGGCCCGGCTGCTCGTGCACCGGCCGCTGCATCTGAGCCCGCTGCCTGAACCAGCGGCCGACACGCCGCCGGCGCCCGTGGCGGCACGGCCCGTGGCGCCCGTTGTCGAACCAGAATTGGACTCGGCGGAGTTGGCCCGATTGGTCGCCGCCGTCGTCGAGAGACTTCGCGAAAGAGGCATCCGATGAAGAAAGCACTGGGTTTGATCGAGGCCATCGGGCTGGTGACCGCCATCGAGGCCGCCGATGCCGCGGTCAAGTCGGCGAACGTCACGCTCGTCGGCTACGAGAACGCGCGCGGGGGCGGCAAGATCACGGTCAAACTCGTCGGCGACGTCGGTGCCGTGCAGGCCGCCGTGGCGGCCGGAGTGGCGGCGGGCGAGCGCGTCGGCAAGGTGTATGGCCACCGCATCATCCCGCGTCCGAGCGATGAGATCGATGCCCTGATCGCCGTCGTCGCCCGTGGTCAGAAACCGGAGCCCAAGTCGGCCCCGACTCCCGCGCCTGTTGCACCGGCAGCCCCAGTCGTCGCGCCGGCGCCTGAATTGGCGCCCGAGCCGGTGGTCGAGCCGGTCGCGGAAGCGACCGAGCCCGAGGTCGCCGACGAAGTCGAGCCCGAGCCGCCGGCCGCCGAACCGCCGACGTCCGAGCAACCGGCCAACCCGACGCGCGGCAAGAGCAAGCCGCGGGGCGGCAAGCGCCGCTGAGGCTTGTTGAAGCAGGAGATCACCTGTGGAACAGCTGGCACTTCGAAACGGCGCGACGCTCAACCTGGACCAGATCTCGCTGGCCGTGATGGCCCGTCTGGCTCAGATCGACGCGAGCGACGACGATACGCCTGAGCCCGTCAGGCGCAATGGACGGCTCGAGCTGACCGTGCCGATCGGGATCTCGGTGCGCCATCTGCATCTGTGCGACGAGCATGTCGCGATCCTGTTCGGCGAAGGCCACAGCCTGACGGTCTACAACGAGCTGTATCAAAAAGGCTACTACGCCGCCAAAGAGCAGGTCATGGTGGTCGGCAAGCGACGCTGCATCGAGACGGTGCGCGTCCTGGGCCCGACCCGGCCCTACTCGCAGGTCGAGCTGGCGCAGACCGAGGCGCTGCAGCTCGGGCTCAAACTCCCGGTCGCGACCGAGGGCTCCGACCCGGCCTGCAAGCCGATCACGCTGGTTGGCCCGCAGGGCGTGGTGACGCTGCCCGGCGGCGGCAAGGGCGGGGCGTTCATCGCGCGCCGTCACGTGCACATGAGCGACGTCGCCGCCCAGCGCTACGGCGTCAAAAACGGCGATCTGCTCGATCTGTTCATCGACGGCGCGCGGCCGACGACCCTGCACGGCGTCTTGGTGCGGGTCAAGGCCGGCTGGCGCAACGAGATCCATCTGGACACCGACGAAGGCAACGCCGTCGGCATCCGGAACGGGCAGACCGGGACGCTGATCATTCCGATCAAGTGACATGGACACCACGATCATCGACACCATTGTGCAGCGCGTGATCGAGCGGCTGGCCGAGCGCCAGATCGCCAACGCGTCGCCGTGTCGCGTGCTGATGCTGTTCAGCGGCGCCAGCACGGGGTATGTGGCCGGGCTGAAAGCCATCCGCATGCTGAGCGGGGCTGGACACCCCCTGCATGTGGTGCTTTCGGCTTCGGCGCTGCACGTCATCGGCGAGGACAATCTGCGCAAGGCCGGCGCCGCCACGCTCAGCGGCCCCGATGCCTGGCTCAACGCGCCAAAGGTCATCGGCGAGAGCGACGTCGTGCTCGTGCCGACGCTCTCGATGAACACGGCCGCGCACCTGGCGCTGGGGTTGATGGACTCGCTCCTGACGACCCTGATCCTCGGTGCCCGATTGGCCGACAAGCCCGTGGTGGCGGTGTCGGCCGGCGCGGACCCGAACGGCTGCGGCGGGCGCGTGTTCAGCGCGACCAACGCCGGCGCTCCGGCGTTGCGGGCCGTTCTGGCCGAGCACCTGACGACGTTGAAGTCCTTTGGCATTCAGCTGGTCGGCGACGATCAGTTCCTTTGGGCGGCGGCCCAGGTCATCGGCGGGCGTGTGCCCGCGACGGCCTCGGCGCCGACTTCCCGGCAGGCCGCCCCGGCGGCTTTGCATCTGAGCGGCCTCGTGACCGCCAGCGACCTGAACGGGCTGACCCCGGGCGCCACCGTGCGTCTGGCGGCCGGCACACGCCTGACGCCGCTCGCGCAAGAGTTGCTGGGTCGCCAGCGCGCGCAGGTGGTGTGTGATGACAAGCGGGAGGTGGTGGCATGATCCTCGGACGCGTTATCGGCAGCGTGGTCTCCACGCGCAAAGAAGAGGCTCTGGTCGGCTTCAAGCTCCTGATGGTCGAGGAGTACGACCCGAAGAAACCCGACGTCACGGGCGCGAACTTCGTGGCCGTCGACACGCTCGGCGCGGGCCGCGGCGACCTGGTGTTGGTGGTCCGTGGCGGCGGCGCGCGCGTCATCTCGGACGTGCACAAGAACGCGCCGATCGACTCCGCCATCATCGGCATCGTCGACACGGTGGGCGTGTGACCATGAAGGCCGATATCTACACCCGCGGCGGCGACGCCGGGCAGACCTCTCTGCTCGGCGGCGTGCGCGTCGACAAAGACGACCTCCGCGTGGATGCGTACGGCACGTTGGACGAGATGACGTCCTGTCTGGGCGTCGCCCGCACGGCCGTGCAGGACGATGAGCTCTGTCGGACCCTCATCGACCTGCAAGGCGAATTGATCCCGCTGATGTCCGAGGTCGCCACCCCGGGCGGGGCGGCGGGGGCCGCGTCGCGGCCAACCGTCAACCCGGCGCAGGTCGAACGACTTGAACGGCTGATCGACCACTACGACACGCAGTGGATCCACACCGGTCAATTCGTCCGGCCCGGGGGAGCGCCCGGTTCAGCCGCGCTCGACCTGGCCCGCGCGATCTGTCGCCGAGCGGAACGGCGGCTGGTCACGTTGGGCCGGGTCGAGCCGGTCAACCCGGTTTTGCTCAAGTACATCAATCGCCTGTCGGACCTGCTCTACGTGCTCGCGCGCGTCGACGAACAGTGCGCGATCCGCGCGACGGCCCAGGCGATGCTCGCGGGCGCTAGCCGCGCTCAGGACGGCGCTATGCCCCTTTCGCTGACCGAAACCGAAGCCATGATCCAGCGCGGGATGCGCCGTGCGGCCGACATCGGCGTGCCGATGGTGCTCGCCGTCGTCGATGCCAACGGCGACGTGATCCAGATCCGGCGCATGGATGGCGCCTTGATCGTCAGCGTGACGCTGGCGCCGCACAAGGCCTATACGGCCGCCATCGTCCGTCTGCCCACCGAGCAGCTCGCCGCCGCGGCGCAGCCGGGCCAGAGCCTGTTCGGCATCGACGTCAACCTGCCGAAGGTGACGCTGGTCGGCGGCGGGATCCCGATCGTCGCAGGCGGCGTGGTCGTCGGGGCGGTGGGCGTCAGCGGCGGATCGGTCGCCCAGGACGTGGACGTGGCGACGGCGATGTTGGGCTAGACGACGATCGACCAGCGACGCGGGGCGCGGCCACGTGGGGGCGCTCAGCGGCACGCGTCAATCGTTTGCATGGAAAGGACCGCACGGCAATGACACAACTCGCAGCACAGGAATTCGAAGCGCTGGTCCAGCAGGTCATGATCAAGCTCGGCAAGCCGGCCGGCGAGATGCCGCGCGCGTCGCAGTTTCGCGGCGTGTACGCCACGCCCGACGAGGCCGTCGCGGCCGCGCGCCAGGCTCAGGCCTGCTTCCGCCGGACCCCGATCGCCCAGCGCAAGGCCATCATCGAAGCCATGCGCCAGACCACGATCGAGCACGCGCAACCGCTGGCCCAGCTCGCGGTCGAGGAGACCAGGATGGGCCGCGTCGCCGACAAGGTGCGCAAGAACCTGCTCGTCGCCGAAAAGACCCCGGGCGTCGAGATCCTGCCGAACGACGCGTACGTCGGCGATCATGGCCTGACGATCGAGGAGTGCGCGCCCTATGGCACGATTCTGGCGATCACGCCGACCACCAACCCGACCGCCACGGTCATCAACAACGCGATCAGCATGGTCGCGGCGGGCAACGCCGTGGTCTTCGCCCCGCATCCGTCGAGCCAGCAGGCGTCGCTGACCACGATGGACCTGCTCAACGAGGCAATCGAATCGGCCGGCGGCCCGGCGAACCTGTTGGCGGCCACGAGCGAGGCGAAGATCGAAACTGCGCAGGCCTTGATGGCGCACAAGGGCATCAACCTGATCGTGGCCACCGGCGGTCCGGCCGTGGTCGATGCGGCGTTGCGCTCGGGCAAACGCGCGATCGGCGCCGCGGCCGGCAACCCGCCGGCGCTCGTCGACGACACCGCGGACCCGGCCAAGGCCGCGCGCGACATCATCGCCGGCCACTCGTTTGATAACAACATGCCGTGCACGTCCGAGAAGGAAGTGATCGTCACCGCCGGCATCGCCGACGCGCTGTTCGCGGCCTTCAAGGCGATGCCCGAGGTCTGTCTGCTCCCGGCCAACCTGTTGCCCCAGCTCGAGAAGGTCGTACTCAACGAGACGCGCACCGGCCCGAACCGCAAGTACATCGGCCAGAACGCGTGCGTGATCCTCAAGGAGCTGGGGATCTCGGCCGGCGAGGACCTGCGCGCGATCGTCTGCGACGTGCGCGCCGACCATGCTTTTGTGCGCCACGAACTGATGATGCCGGTGCTTGGCGTCGTCCGTTCGGGGACGTTCGAGCAGGCGGTCGATCTGGCGGTCGAGGTCGAAGACGGCCTGCGGCATTCGGCCATCATTCATTCGAGCAACATCTATCACATGAGCGAGTTCGGCCGCGCGATCAACACGACGGTGTTCGTCAAGAACGCGCCGTCGTTCGCGGGCCTGGGCTTTGGCGGCGAGGGTCATACCAGCTTCACCATCGCCGGGCGCACCGGCGAGGGCCTGACCACCGCCCGCACCTTCACGCGCATCCGCCGCTGCACGCTGGTGGGCGCTTTTTCGGCGGTGTAACAATAGATGGCGAGCGAGCGGGTGTGCCTCTCTGGTAGGAGATGACCGTGCAGCATACAGAAGAGATCGTGACGGCGGTGCAGAAGGCCGGGGTGACGGGCGCGGGCGGCGCGGGCTTCCCGACGTTCTTCAAGCTCAAGGCCAGGGCCGAGGTCGTCATCGCCAACGGCGCCGAGTGCGAGCCGCTGACCCATGTCGACAAGGAATTGCTGCACCACCACACGGCCGAGGTGATCAACGGCCTCAAGGCCGTCATGGCCGCGACCGGCGCGCCGAAGGGCGTGATCGGCGTCAAAGGCAAGTACACGGACCTGGTCGCACAGCTGCGCGCGGCAATGGCCGGCACGCCGGAGCTGAGCGTGTGCGAGCTGGGCAACTTCTACCCGGCCGGCGACGAGCAGGTGCTGGTCTACGACGTCACCGGGCGCGTCGTGCCCGAGGGCGGGCTGCCGCTCAACGTCGGCTGTGTGGTCCAGAACATCGAGACGCTCTACAACGTCGCAGCCGCGCTAGACGGCACGCCGGTGACGACCAAGTACATCACCGTGATCGGCGCCGTGAAGAACCCCGTGACGGTGCGCGTCCCGCTCGGCATCACGCTCCGGCAGGTGATCGACCTGGCCGGCGGCGCGACCGTGCCCGACCCTGTGGTCCTCAACGGCGGCGCCATGATGGGCGAGGTCGCGGGCAGCCTCGACGCCCCCGTGACCAAGCGCACCAAGATCCTGCTGGTGCTACCGTACGATCATCAACTCAGCGTTCGGCGCCGCACGCCGCGCGAGGTGTTCGACACGCACGCGATCGCGTCCTGCGATCAGTGCTATATGTGCACCGACTATTGTCCGCGGCATGCGCAGGGCCATGCGATCCAGCCCCACAAACTGATCCTGTTGCTGGCCTCGGGTGTGCCGATGACCGACGCGCAGATGGCCGGCGCGTTGCTGTGCTGCGAGTGCCGCACCTGCAATTACGCCTGCCCCGTGCACCTCGCGCCGGGCGACATCGCCCTGAACATCAAGCGCGACCTGGTCAAGGCCGGGATCAAGAATCCGTACCACCGTCAAACCGAGGTGTCGTCCACGCGCGATTTCCGGCGCGTGCCGATGTACCGCCTGGTCCATCGGCTCGGGCTCGAGAAGTTCGACGTCGAGGCGCCGCTGACGCCCGTGGCGCAGTCGTTCGAGCGCGTGACGCTCCTCCTGCGCCAGCACGCTGGCGTGGCCGCGCAGCCCGCTGTAACGGTCGGGCAGGCTGTGTCCGTCGGCGATGTGGTCGCGGCGGTGCCGGAGGGCGCCCTGGGCGCACCGGTGCACGCCAGCATCGACGGGACCGTGGTCGAGATCCGCGCAGATGCCATCGTGATCGAGGGAGAACGCCATGTTGCCTGAAGCTACTCTGCCCCGCGTGACGACTGTCAAACGCGCGATCGGCCTGATCGAACTGCGCAGCATCGCCCGCGGCATGCTGACGACCGACGCCATGCTCAAGGCCGGCGAGGTCGAGCTGCTGCGCGCGCACGTGGTCTGCCCGGGCAAGTACATCATCCTGGTGGCCGGCACGGTCAGCCAGGTCAACGCCGCCATCGCGGCCGGCCAGCAGGTTGCGCCTGAGGTCGTGGTCGACCATTTCGTCCTACCGAACGTCCACCCGAGCATCTTCCCGGCGCTCACCGCCACGACCGAGATCGACGGCGTCAAGGCCGTCGGCGTGATCGAGACCTTCACGCTGGCGGCGTCGATTGTCGCCGCCGACACAGCCGTCAAGGCCGCGCCGCTCAAGCTGATGGAGATCCGGCTGCCGTTCGCGATGGGCGGCAAGGCGTTCACGATCTTCACCGGCGAGGTCAGCGCGGTGCGCAGCGGTGTCAACGCAGCCGTGGCGCAGTTGAAGGACGAGGGGGTGCTCGACTCCTTCGCCGTGATCCCGGCGCCGCATAAGGATCTGATCGCCAAGCTGCTCTAGAGCCTGGCAGCCCGAGCGAGCGGCGAGCGGGTCACCCGCCCGCCGTTTCTTCATTTGAGGACGGGGTGCGTTGATGTGGCTGCGATTTGCGGGGCGAGGGCCACGACGGTGGGTCGTGTTGAGTTGCTGTCTGCGCTGGCTGCGCCGGCTCCTGCGATCGCGCCACCCTTAGGTCAGGCTTCCAGCGCCAGTTGCGCCGCCTGGTCGCGCGTCAGCGTGCGCCCCTGAGCCCGCGCCGCCTCGAACGCGGACGGGCCGAGCGTCGCGCGGAGCTCGACGAGAAACTGCTCATGCGCCGCGCGCCGGTTCGGGTGCAGGGGCACCTGACCCGCGGCGCGCAGTGTTTCGGCGGCGCCGACGAGACGGGCCGCATTTCCGGCATCCCCGACGTTGGCATGCCATCGGGCCAGCAAGGTCAACGACAACGCCAGACCGCTGACATCGCCTGAACGCAGGCGCAGCGTGAGCGACTCGGCCAGACAGGCGCGAGCCTCGGACGAGCCGGTTGTGAGGTGCACCTCGCCCAGCGCGCCAAGCGCGCTGGCCAGGGCGCGACCATGACGCTGGCGCTCGAGCGCCACCGCCTCCTCCAACGCCAGACGCGCGCCCGCGAGATCGCCGGTCTCGCGCAAGACGTTCCCCATATTGAGCAAGGCGATGGCGATCCCGGTCACATCGCCGATGCGGCGGAAGATCTCGAGGCTCTCGGCGGTCAGGGTCAAGGCGTTCGGATAGTCGCCCTGTTCGAACGCGTACACGCCCAGGTTGAGACCCTGCCCGGCCACGCGGCGTGGGTTTTCCAACACCTGATACATCGCCCGTGACTCGAGGCCCAACGCCATCCCGCGCGCGTAATCCCCTTGCATCGTGGCGAGGCGGCTCAGGAAGTGCAGGGCCTCGGCCTCTCCCGCACGATGGGCGCGCGCGCGGTAGATCGCCAGGGCGCGCTCGAGGTCGTCGCGCGCCGCTTCGGTCTCGCCCGTCCTGGCCTTCAGATCGCCCGCCAACGTCAGTGCCTCGGCCGCGGCCAGCCCGTCGCCCGGCGCGGCGGCCAGGGTGTCTTCAGCCAACCGGCGCGCGGGTCCGACGTCGCCCTGCGCCCAGGCGAGACGACAGGCCGCGACCAACCCCTGACCGCGCAACTCCGGCGGGAGTTCGTCGCCTGAAGCCAGCAATGCCGTCAACCACCGTCGACCCGGACCGATGTGGCCCCGGGAACGCCAGAACAGGGCCAACGCCACGCTCAGTTGCACGCCCAACGCGCGGTCGTGGTTAAGGCTCCACGCCAGCGCCGCATCGAAGTTGGCCAACTCCGCCGCCAGACGATCGAACCAGTCCACCTGGTCGGGGCCCTCGAGCTGCGGCCGCGCCGTCTCGGCAAGCGCCAGGAAGTAGGCGGCATGGCGGCGACGGATCGGGTCGATTCCATACCGCGCCGTCAATTGCTCGAGCGCAAACGCGCGCACGGTTTCGAGCAGGCGATGCCGTTCATGGGTCGACGGATCGGGTTCGTGGGTGACGAGCCTGACCGCGCGCAGATGCGGCAGCGCCGTGGCGAGGCTTGGCGGCTCGACGACCGCGGCCGCCGCTTCGGCCGTGAACCCGCCCGAAAACACGCCAAGCTGGGCAAAGAGCAGCTGCGTCTCCGGGTTCAACCGGGCGTGTGTCCAGGCCAGGGCCCGTCGCAGCGTGCGCTGGCGATCGGGCAGGTCGCGTGGGCCAGTTTCGAGGGCCTGCAACCCCTCCTGTTCCAGCTGGCCCAGCAATTCGCGGACGTTGATCTGGGTCGCCTGGCCGGCGATGAGTTCGATGGCCAAGGGCAGACCGTCCAGGCGGCGGCAGATCTCGGCCGCCGCCACTGCCGATCCGGGATCGAGTGAAAAAGCCGGCCAGGTGGCCCGGATCCGTTCCACGAGCAATCGAACGGCCGGTGAGGCGTTGATCCCTTCGGGGGTGGCCGTCGGGTCGGGCACGGGCAGCGGCTCCACGTCGACGACGTGCTCGGCGCGCACGCGAAGCGGCGTGCGACTGGTGGCCAGTACGCTCAGGGGCGGGCAAGCCGTGAGCCAATCGGCGACGTAGGCCGCGGCTTCGATGACGTGCTCGAAGTTGTCGAGCACGAGCAGCAGGTGTCGCTTGCGCAGCTGGCCGCGCACGGTCTCAAGTGGCGCCAGGTCGGCCGCCTCCGGCAAGCGCAGGGCTTGAGCGATCGCGGCCGGCACTTCGGTTGGATCCGTCAGCGACGACAGGTCGACGAAGGCGGCCCCATCCACGTAGTCGTAGCGGAGCCGGTTCGCCAGCTCGATCGCCAGCCGCGTCTTGCCGACTCCGGCCGGGCCGCAGAGCGTCAGCAATCGAGCACCGCTGTTTCGGATGCGTGCCGTGAGCGAGCTCACGTCGTCCTCGCGACCGATCAACGCCGTCGGCGCCATGGGTATGTGGAACGACGCGAGCTGCGCGTGGCTGACGAGTTGCCCGGGCTCGCCGGCTTCGACGGCCCGCGCCAGGGCCACGGTGGCCTCTTCCGGCTCGGTCTCGAGTTCGGCGCGCAGGCCCCGGCGCAGCGCGGCCAGGTGCGACAGGGCTGCGCTGCGCTGACCGTTGAGGGCCATCAGTCGGACGAGATCCCGATGGTTGGCCTCGATCCACGGCTCGGCGCCGACAAGGCGTCGGGCGCAGGCGATGGCTTCGGCGTCGTCGCCGCGCCATTCGGCGTAGCGCAGCAGGCGTTCGAGCGCGGTCAGCATCTGCTGGCGCAGCGGTCCGCGCTGGGCCGCCACCCATTCCTCGAAGGGAAGGCTGTCGTCCACAACGAGTTCGCTGAGGAAGTCGCCACGATACAGCGCGACCGCTTCGCGCAGCCGATCGGCGCAGGGCGTGCAGAGGCGCCAGTCGCGATGGACGTGCCGGTCGGAGGCATCGATCAGCGCGCGAAAGCGCCAGACGTCCACGTCGATGCGACACGCGGTCGGGTCGACGCGCGTTGGGTTCAGCCCGATGGTTTCCGACGTCGCCAGGATCAGCGCGTCGTCGCCGGGTTGATCGCTCAGGGCGCGCCGCAGTTGGGCCAACGCCTGGCTGAGGTTCTGACGGGCAGGGCGCTCGGGTCGGTCGGGCCACAACAGCGCGCACAGCTGTTCGCGCGACAGGGCGCGCGGTGCCTCGGTGACCAGCAGCGCCAGCAACGCACGGACCTTGGCGTACTCGAACGTCGTGATCGCTTCGCCGGCGATACGGGCGTCCAGGGGGCCGAGCAGACCGAGGGTGAGTCGAGGCGCTTCCATGCTGATGCGTCGCCGCTGTCGATGTCGGCAAATGTCGCGTAAAGAACGTTGAACCGACGATTTTAGAGTCTCTTTAGACCGATCCTGTAGTCTGGACTATTGGGATCCGCCGGCCCGGATTATAGCCAGCTCGGGGCGGCGCCAGGTGGGGAGTTCCTATGATTTTGAAATCACGAAAGACAGCGCGGCTGTTTCGAGTTGGCCTGGTGCTAGCGCTGGCCGTGGCAGGGGTCCAAGCGCCGGCGCCGGTCGCACAGGCGCAATGGCACAGCGTGACCGGATTGTTCCCGGCGTTTACGGATCGAGTGTCGGAAGGCGGCGATTTCACGCCGGACTCGCAGACGCTGGTGTACCTGGCCGATGCCGAATTGGACGATGTCCAATATCTGTATGCCGCCCCCGTCGCGGGCGGGACGCCCATTCGGTTGAATCCCGACCTCGAATCGACGGGCGGCGTCGGCAATTTCAGGATTACGCCGGACGGCCAGGACGTGATCTACACGTCGGCCCTCAATTCCCGTTCGCTCACGAAACTCTTCCGCGTGCCGATCACGGGCGGCGCCTCCACCCAGATCAGCGCCGATGCGGCTGTCCATGGTTCGGTGGTGTCATTCGCCCTTGATGCGACGAGTGGCCGGGTCGTTTACCAGACCACCGAGGTAGCCACCAACGAACCGGGCCTGTACTCGGTACCGATCGCGGGGGGGACGCCTCTCAAAATCAGCGGTCCCATCACGTCCGGCGGGAGTATCTACAGCTTTACGATCGATTCCATCGGCGGCCGCGCGCTCTACCTGGCCAACGCCGAGGATGTCAACCGCTACGAACTCTATGCAGTCTCGCTCCTGGGAGGGGCCGTCGTCAAGCTCAGTCCGGCCGGTGCGTTCGTTTATGCCGATATCGAGCTCAATCCGACGATCCCGGTCGTGGCCTTCACGGCGATCCCGAACGGATCGACCCGGCGGCATCTCTATCTCAACGCGACGGGGGGCGGGGCGCTGGTCCAACTCAGCGCGGCATTGGGCTCGAATGAGGAAGTGGTCAGACATCGCTTTGTGCCGGATGGATCGAAGGTGGTTTACGGCGTCAGCACCGGCCCGGTGCTTGACACGCACACTCGCGGCCAACTCTACGCCGTTTCGATCGGCGGCGGGGCTTCGACGCCGCTGAGCGTGGCAACCGGCCCCTCGCTCGGCGCCGATGTGTACAACTACGCGCTCATGCCGGACGGCCAGCGCGTCGTCCTCAACTACCAACAACTCCAGGCGCTGGCGCCGGAGATCCAATCGGTAGCCGTGAACGGTACCGACCGTCAAACGCTCTACACACAATCTGGCCAGATCAACGTCGTCATGCTGGGCGTCTCGGCCGACGGCGCGTGGGTTCTTTTCCAGAATGGGTCTAACCAAGACACCCTGCGCTTGCCGATCGGCGGTGGCGACCCGGTGTCGTTGGGTATCACGGCCTTTCCGCTACTTACTGCCGATGGACAACGCGCGATCAGCCAGGCGCACGACCCGGTCAAGGCGCCCTCGGCTGGGTATGACCTGTACTCGGTGGGAATCGCCGACCTCAGCCGTCGCAACCTCACGCGTCTGGAGCCCGACGCGGCACTGGACGAGTGGTCTCAGCTCGCGCCGGATGGGCACACGTTCGCCTACAACGTGATCCACACGATCGGCGCGGAGACACGGATGGAGATCCGGATCACCGAC
>JBGAJV010000047.1:0-50551 GCA_044224715.1 Anaerolineales bacterium
GAGAACCCGCCGCCGGCGCCCGCTTGCGTTTAGTCGACACGCGTTTAGTGGTGGCCGCCGCCGGATCCACTCGGGGCGGGTTTGCCGCCGCCCTTGGGCGGACCGGCTTTCGCGGCCGGCGCCCCCGAGCGGTTGATCATCTGCGCCAGGAACGACGCAGCCGCCATGGCGCCGATCAGCACCGCGATCGGCGCGAGGACGTAGAACCAAACCAGCACCTGATTGACCATCGACTCGATCATCACGCCTCTCTCTCTACTCTCACGACCAGAACGACAAGGAGCGTCGTCGATCGACGTCCGGCGTGAACGTCTTCAAGGCAGTGTCCTCCGATTGCCGTGTCGACACGGTTGGCTTCCCATCGGAGTGGTTGGTTAGAAGCGAAAAGCGTAAATCTGAGCGAACCTCCATACCAGCTGAGCCGTCGTGCACGTACGATCCAGGCTTATGTGGCGAAAGTACCTTCAACTCGGATTGCTGCACGCCGCCGTGGCGCTGTTGACCCTGCCGGTCGACGACAACCTCAACCGCGTGATGAACGTCGAGCTCGGCCTGCCGTTGACGCTGGTGACCGTGCTCGTCTCGTTGCCGTATCTGGCGGCGCCGCTGCAGGTCGGCTTCGGCGCCTGGGCGGATCGTCACCCGATCGGCGGGCGGCGCCGCACGCCTTACGTCGCGCTCGGCCTGTTGATCTGCGCGGCAGGCGTGACGCTTCTGCCCGTGGCGCTGCTGCAAGTCGGCGGCGACGCCGGCATCGCGCTTGCGGTGGTCGGGTTCATGCTGTGGGGCATCGGCTATAACGTCAGCACGGTCGCCTATTTTTCGCTGGCCTCCGAGCTCTTTGGCGAGCAATTGCGCAGCCGGGCCGTGGCGGTGATGTACTTCGTCATGCTGCTCAGCGTGATCGCGGGCGGCATCGGGTTCAGTCGGTTGGTGGCGGATGTGCCCGACACGGCCGCGGCGCTGGCCGGGCCGTTGACGCGCGCGATCTGGATCGTGATCGGCATCGCCCTGGTCCTGGGCGTGCTGGGCGTGCTCGGGCTCGAGCCAAAGCGCCAGGGCTCCGCCGCGCGCAACGAACCGACGCCGGGGCTGATGCAGCTGTGGTCTTTGATCGTCGGCGACCCACGTGCGCGTCGGTTCTTCCTCTATCTGCTGCTGCTGTTGATCGCGATCCTCGGGCAGGACGCTGTGCTCGAGCCTTTCGGCGGTCAGGTGTTGGGTATGCCGATCGCCGAGACCGCGCGGCTGCGCTCGATCTATGGCGTGTGTTTCCTCGCGGCCCTCGCGATCCCGGCTGTGCTCGAGCGGTTCTTCTCGAAGCGCCGGGTGGCTCAAACCGCGGCCGTGCTGGGCGCCGGCGCTTTCGCGCTGTTGGCCGCGTCCAGCCTGACCGTCTCGCGCCCGCTGTTCTACACCGGGCTTGTGCTGCTCGGCCTGGCCATCGGCGTGTCGACGGTGACCAATCACGCGTTTATGCTCGATATGACCACGGCCAAGGACACCGGTCTGTACATCGGCGCCTGGGGGCTGGCGGTGTCGCTTGCCCGCTTGTTCGGCGGCGTGATCAACGGCATCGTCCGCGATCTCGTGGGCGTGGTCACACACCAGGCCGGCCTGAGTTTCGCCGCCGTGTTCGGGCTGCAATTCCTCTTCATCCTCGCGTCATTGTTCGTCCTGGCCGGTCTCCCGCACCTGCGGCTCGACGGCGCGCGGCCGGCAGACGGTCTGATCGAGCGCATTGCGGCGACCGCCGAGTAAAACGTGGCCCGCCAGGGATGTGTCGCGAATTCCACGAATCGAAACGATTGATCACCAATTAGGGACTTCTCAGCATGACGGATTGAGAAGGCAAGAATCGGGGAACCCGTTTCTTGCCCGACTTCCCGCCCGGCTGAGCAGTCTGGCGCGTTGTGCGTGGGGATCGAGGCTGCACCAGCGGACCTGCCGGTACAATGCGGGCAGGCCCGTTTCATTCACCCCAAAGGACCGCGCCATCATGGACGACCTCGTCGCACTGCTATCGGATCTGGTTCGCATCGAGTCGGTCAACCCCGATCTTGTGCCGGGCGGCGCCGGCGAGGGCGCTGTCGCCGCGTACGTGGCCGACTGGCTGCGCCGTGAGCGGTTCGACGCGCAGATCGAGGAGGTGCTCCCCGGCCGGCCGAACGTCGTGGCGCGGCTACCCGGCACGGGTGGCGGCCGGACGCTCATGCTCAACGGCCATCTCGACACGGTCGGGCTGGTCGGCATGACGCAGCCGCTGACCCCGCGCGTGGTCGAGGGGCGGATGCACGGCCGCGGCGGATACGACATGAAGGGCGGCGTCGCCGCGTGCATGCTGGCGTTGCGCGAGGTCAAGCGGCGGGGAACGCCGCTCAAGGGCGACGTGCTCTTCACCGGCGTGATGGATGAAGAGAACGCCGGGCTGGGCACGCGTGCGATCGCGCAGCGCTATACAGCCGACGCCGCGCTGATCGCCGAGCCGACCGAGCTCAACCTGATCGTCGCCCATCGCGGCTTCGTCTGGCACGAGATCGAGACCCACGGCGTGGCCGCTCATGGTTCGATGCCCGAGTACGGAGTCGACGCCGTCAGCCACATGGGGCGCGTGCTCGTCGCGCTCGAAGGGTTGGGCCGCGACCTGGCCGCGCGTCATCCGCATCCGCTGCTCAAAACGGGATCGCTGCACGCCGGGCTGATCCGCGGCGGCCAGGAGCTGACCTCGTACCCGGCGAGCTGTGTGCTCGATCTCGAGCGACGCACGTTGCCCGGCGAGACCCTTGAGATCGTCGAGGCCGAGTATCGCGGCCTGCTCGAACGTCTCGCCGCCACGGATCCGCAGTTCTCGGCGACGCTGACCGCGAAACTTTGTTACCCGCCGATGGAGACCGATCCGGACGCGCCCGTCGCCGCGGCGGTGCGCGCGGCCGCGACGGCGGTGTTGGGCAGAACACCCGAGACCGTCGGGGCGCCGTTCTGGACCGACGGCGCGTCGCTCGCCGAGGTCGGGATCCCGGCCGTGCTCTTTGGACCGATCGGTCACGGCGCGCACGCATTCGACGAATGGATCGACCTCGACAGCGTGGCCCGGTGCGTGTCGATCTACGTCGACGTGATCGAGGCCTTCTGCGCCTGAAGGTTGGGGCAGACCGTCAGATGCCTTTCCGTAGATTGCGCGGATTGCCCGGGTTTTTCGGCTCCAGCCTGGGTGGCCTTGCTCACGCATACTTCTGCGTAAGCCGCGTAATCAGCGGCTTGATTCCGCGCCTGACAACGTCCTCGTGCACACCAGACACTATCGATCTCGGATCGCGTCGGCGCGGATGATAGAATGAGCGCCGTTATGCTTCCCCACGACTACCACCTTCACTCGAATTACTCCCCCGATTGTCAGGCCAGCATGGTCGAGATGTGCCAGGCCGCTGTCGACGCCGGCATCGCCGAAATCGGGTTCACCGAGCACTACGATCTGCACCCCGACGAGTGGGAGCGCGACTGGTTCAAGGGCGACGCCTACTTTACCGAGCTCGAACGCGTGCGCGCGCAATTCGCGGATCGGCTCATCGTGCGCGCCGCCATCGAGCTGGGCGAGCCGCACATCTTTCGATCGGAGTGCCAGGAACTCTTGGCGAAGTATCCGTTCGATTACGCCCTGGGCTCGCTGCACTGGGTGGGGCGGCGGCTGGTCTTCGATCCGCAATACTTCGCTCGGCCGGTGGACGAGGCCTGTCGTGATTTCTTCGAGGAGCTCGAGCGGATGACGCGGGTGGGCGGTTTCGACGTGCTCAGCCATTTCGACGTCATCGTGCGGGTCGGCTTCGACGTGTACGGCGCCTACGATCCGTTGCGCTATGAAGACGCCATCCGTCCGGTGTTGCGCAACCTGATCGATCACGGCATCGCCCTCGACGTCAACACGGCCGCGTTCCGTCGCCGGGCGCAGATGCTCACGCCGGGTGTCGAGATCCTGCGCTGGTATTGCGAGATGGGTGGCGAGCGCGTGACGCTCGGCTCGGACGCGCATCGGCCCGAGCATATCGGCAGCCATCTGGATGTCGCCCTCTCGGCGATCAAGGCTGCCGGCCTGAAGCACCTGACCTTCTTCGAGCGCCGCCAGCCGCGGCTTGTGCCGTTGGCCTGACAGCCGTTTGGTTAGAATTTCACCCGCAGTTCAATTGAATGTTTTTTTGAATAGCCGTGATTTGCGGCGATTCGTGACTGACCTGTCAGGTCCATGGTTAGAATCCCGGCCCGACTCTTGCATGGCCGCAGGCGATGACTCGATCACGCAGCGTGCTCGGCCTGTTTCGTTCGCTGTCCTGGCAGGCGCTCCGGCCTGAAGGCCTGGGCGTGCTGGGCACCGCCGTGCCGGCGCTGAACGGGTTCGCCATCCTCTGGTTGCTGGCCGCTCAAAGGCTGCTCCCGCCCGCGACGCCCGTTGGGCTGTTGAGCGAGATCCGCGACCCGGCGTTCTTGAACCCCGTCGATTGGGCCGTGCTGGTCGCGCTGGTCGTGGCCGCGGCGACGGCGTATCTCACCTGGTGGCCGCCGCAGGGTTGGGGCTTCCGCGCCGATCAGATCGAAACCCCGGCGCGACGCTCGACCCTCATCGGACTCTTGATCCTGACCGGACTGTGGATCGTCATCGGCGGCGATCCGGTCTTCATGCTCCTTTCGGCGCCGGCGGTGTTGTGGCTGGGGATCCGCCCCCGCGGCCCGGGCGCCGGTCGAACGCTCAACCTCATGCTCTGGGTGGGCGGTCTGCTGCCCTGGGTCGGCGGTTGCCTGGTCCTCGCCAGCGCATTGCCCACGCCGGCTTTCGTCTGGTGGCACCTCTTCGCCGCGGCCGCCTACGGCGTGATCCCGGTTGGGCAGGTGCTGGCCTGGGTCCTGCTGATGGCGCTGGCCGTGCGTTTCCTCCGGCTGGCAATTCGCGCCGGATAGTTATCGCCACGATACCGAAACGCAATACTGTTCGAATCGTTCGGAAAAGCTCCGTATTGTGGCAATATGCACAATCGCGTCCGATTTGAAATTCGCCGTATTTTGCGGATTTTGGTAATGATAAAATCGGGCCATCGCGCGGGTTTTTGGGCGTCTTGAAACCCCGCCAAACCTCTTTAGCCGATGCCAGAGGGAGATCCATATGGCAGCAGTTACGTCGCGTTGGGACTCATTCAAGCAAGGCGTCCTGTACCGCGGTCGGGAGGGGCACTACGCCTTCATCCTGCATCGCGCCTCCGGCCTTGCGATCTTGTTGTTCCTGGCGATTCACATCGTCGACACGTCGTGGGTGGCCTATCTGCCCGCGCAATACCAGGAAGCCATCAATCTGTACGGATCCATCCCGTTCCTGCTCGCCGAGTACTTCCTGTTCGCCGCGATCGTGTACCACGCCGTCAACGGTCTGAACATCATCATCAAAGACACGTTCCCGGCCTGGTGGGATCGGCATATGCAGGCCAACTCCTTCCGCAAGGTCTTGGGCCTGTCTGTGTTGTTCTGGCTCCCGGCGGCGTACTTCGTCAGCCTCAACCTGTACAACTACTACATCTGCCCGGCCACCGGCGGCGCGTGCGGCGGCGCCGAGCCGCCCGTGCCCTTCACGGGCCTCGATGTGACCTACCTGCTCGTGCCGGCGGCCTTCATCGTCACGGCCGCGATCCTGGCCTGGGGCGCCACGTTCAAGGAGTCGGTCACGGCGAAGGCGCCGCGCTATGTGCGCAAGCCGGGTCGCACCTTCGAGACCTGGTCGTGGCTGTTCATGCGCATCAGCGGCGCGCTGCTGTTCGTGCTCGTCTGGATCCACGTCCTGGCCAACGCTCTGCTCACCGGCGCGCATCACATCACGCTCGAATACGTCGCCCAGCGCTGGGCCAACGGCCTGGCCTGGGGCAGCACCTTTGGCATCCTGGCCGTGGCGCTGCTGCACGGCGTCAACGGCCTGCGCGCGGTGCTGAGCGACTACATCCACGGCGAAACGGCCAACAGCGTGATCAACGTCGTGCTGCTGCTCGCCTGGGTCGTCATCACGGTTTTGGGCGGATACGCCATGTTCGCGGGCGTCAAGCTTGGATGACGAATGACGATCGACGAAGGACGAGCGCGGCGCACGCGCTGCCCGCTACCTTCATCGTGCGGCTTTCGTCATTTTGAGATATCGAGGACCTCATGATCCATCATCATCAGTTCGATGCCATCATCGTCGGCGCCGGCGGCGCGGGGTTGATGGCGGCGTTGCACGCGTCGAAGACCGCGAACGTGGCCGTGATCTCCAAGTTGTACCCGACGCGCTCGCACACCGGCACTGCCCAGGGCGGCATCGCGGCCCCGCTGGCCAACATGGAAGAGGACAACCCCGAGTGGTACATGTACGACACCGTCAAGGGCGGCGACTACCTGGTCGACCAGGACGCGGCCGAGGTGCTCGCGCATGAATCGATCGACGCCGTGATCGAGCTCGAGCACATGGGCCTGCCCTTCGACCGCACGCCCGCCGGGCGCATCGAACAGCGCCGCTTTGGCGGCCACTCGGCCGACTTCGGCAAGCGCCCGGTGATGCGCTCGTGCAAGAGCGCCGACCGCACCGGTCACATGATCCTGCAGACCCTCTACCAGGCCTGCATCAAGCAGAACGTCAAATTCTTCGACGAGTTCTTCGTCGTCGACCTGATCATCGAGGGCGGCGCCTGTCTCGGCGCCGTGGCGATCGAGATCAACACCGGCGACGTGCACGTCTTCCACGCCAAGGGCACGCTCCTGGCGTCGGGCGGCTTCGGGCGCATGTTCAAGGTGACCTCGAACGCCCACTCGCTCACGGGCGAGCCGGTGGCGGCCGTGTACCGCCGCAACCTGCCGCTCGAGGACCTCGAGTTCTTCCAATTCCATCCGACCGGCATCTACAAGATGGGCGTGCTGCTCTCCGAGGCGGCCCGCGGCGAGGGCGGGGTGTTCGTCAACGGCAAGGGCGAGCGCTTCATGGAGCGCTACGCGCCGAACATGAAGGACCTGGCCTCGCGCGACGTGTGCTCGCGCGCGATCTATCTCGAAATCAAGGACGGCCGCGGGATCAACGGCAAGGACTACGTCTACCTCGACATCCGGCCCGAGACCATCAACGGCTACAAGAGCGGCCCGGGCGGCAAGGCCGTGACCGCCGAGGAACTCGAGAAGAAGCTGCCCGACATCATCGAGATGATGCGCATCTACCTGGGCGTCGAGCCGATGAAGGAGGGCGTGCCGATCCAGCCGACGGCGCACTATGCGATGGGCGGCGTCCCGACCGACCTGAACTGCCAGGTGCTCGCCGACGCCGACGGCGGCATCGTCCCCGGCCTGTACGCGGCCGGCGAGTGCGCGTGCGTGTCGGTGCACGGCGCCAACCGGCTCGGCACCAACTCGCTGGTCGACCTGGTCGTCTTCGGGCGCCGCGGCGGCCGGGCGATGGCCGAGTTCGTCAAGGGCGCCGAGCTCAAGCCGCTGCCCGCCTCGCCCGAGGCCGCCGTCGTGGCCGAGCTCGAGCGGATCCGCACCCAGACCGGGAGCGAGAAGGCCGGCATCCTGCGCAGCGAGATGCAGGAGATCATGATGGACAACGTCGGCGTGTTCCGCACCGGGCCGATGATCGATGCCGCGCTCCAGAAGGTGCGCGAGCTCAAGACGCGCTTCCAGCATGTCGCGATCGACGACAAGGGCAAGCGCTTCAACACCGACCTGCTCGAGGCGTTCGAGCTCGGCGCGATGCTCGATCTGGCCGAGGCCACGGCGCTTTCGGCGTTCAACCGCACCGAGAGCCGCGGCGCGCATTCGCGCGACGACTTCCCGAAGCGCGACGACGTCAACTGGCTCAAGCACACGTTCATCCGTTACACCGGCGCGCCGACCGTCGCGCCGACCTCGGGGGCGACCGAGCTCTCGTACAAACCGGTGACGATCACGAAGTTCCAGCCGAAAGAGCGAACGTATTGATATTGGGTGAATGGATGACTGAGTGAGTGGGCGATTGTCCACCAATCGCCCACTCACTTAGCCGCCCAATCTCCCAATCCCTGGGGTCACTATGAAATTCAACGTCAAGATCAAGCGCTACAACCCCGAGACGGACGCGACGCCGCACTTCGAGACATATCCGGTCGAGGCCGAGCCGAACGATCGCGTGCTGGACGTGCTGCACATCGTCAAGTGGAAGCACGACGGCACGCTGACGCTGCGCCGTTCGTGCGCGCACGGCATCTGCGGCTCGGACGCGATGCGCATCAACGGCCGGAACGCGTTGGCGTGCAAGGTGCTGGTCAAGGACTGCGTGATCGAGGGCGGGACGATGCAGCTCGAGCCGCTGCTGGGTCTTCCGCTGATCAAGGACCTGACCGTCGACATGGAGCCGTTCTTCAAGCACTACCGCTCCATCCAGCCGTTCCTGGTGAACGGCGACCCGCTGCCGACCGACGGCCGCGAACGATTGCAGAGTCCAGAGGCGCGCGAGCGCTTCGACCAGGGCACCAAGTGCATCCTGTGTGCGGCCTGCACCACAAGCTGCCCGTCGTTCTGGGCCAACGGCGAGTACGTCGGCCCGGCCGCGATCGTCCAGGCGCATCGGTTCATCTTCGACGACCGTGACCAGGCCGCCGAGGAGCGTCTGGCCGTGCTCGGCGATCAGTTCGGCGTCTTCCGCTGCCGCACTGCCTTCAACTGCACCGAGGCCTGCCCACGCGAAATCCCGGTCACGCAGCTGATCGGCGAGGTCAAGCAGGTGCTGTCGAGCGGACGGATCGAGTAGAATAATTGGGTGAGTGCGCGATTGAGTGATCGGGTGACTTTCGATCACCCCATCGCTCAATCACCCACTCACCCAATGTCACGCCCCAGTAGTTCAACGGATAGAACAGGGCACTCCTAAGGCTCTGATGTGGGTTCAATTCCTGCCTGGGGCACTCCGCTCATGTAAACCGGACCTGACAGGCTCGGTTTGACCAAACCCACCAAAAACGGTATAAGAATGCTGACGAGCTCCTGGGTGCCCCCCTCACCTGGGGGTTCGTCACTTAACGGAGAGATATTGGTGCCTGTGCCCGTCGGCTTGAGGCTAGGGCTGGTCGTTATGTTGGGCCTCGAGATCGCGGCGGGGTCGGTGCCACCGGTGGGCCGACGGCACGACCGCCTGCAGCCCGCTGATTTGCCCAGCGTCCTCCATTTTGCGATCATTGGCGACTACGGCTGGGGGGATGCCGCCGAGGCCGAGGTCGCGGCGCTTGTGAAAGGCTGGGCGCCGGACGTCGTGGTGACCACGGGTGACAATAACTACCCCGTCGGCGCCGCGGACACGATCGACAGCCACATCGGCCAGTACTACCACACCTTCATCGGGTCGTATACCGGCATGTTCGGGGCCGGTGCCGCCGAGAACGCCTTCTATCCTGTCCTGGGCAACCATGACTGGGTCGCGACGAACGCACAGCCCTACCTCGATTACTTCACGCTGCCCGGTAACGAGCGCTACTACAGCGTGACGCGCGGCCCGGTCACCTTCGTCATGCTCGACAGCGATACCCACGAACCGGACGGTGTTGGGCAGAGCTCGGCGCAGGCGACCTGGGCGAGGACTGAGCTGCGGGCCTCGACCACGCCATGGCAGATCGTGTCGATGCATCATCCGCCGTACTCATCGTCCCTGACGCACGGCTCGACGCCGGCGATGCAGTGGCCGTATGCGGCCTGGGGCGCCGATCTGGTGCTGGCCGGGCATGATCACACCTACGAACGCCTGTCCGTCGGCGGACTGACCTATGTCGTCAACGGCGCCGGCGGCGCGCCCCTGTACGCCTTCGGCCCGGCGTTGCCCGACAGCGTGATCCGCGACAACTCGGCGCACGGCGCCCAGCGCTGCACGGCCTCGGTGGCGACGCTGGTGTGCCAGTTCATCACCGTCGACGGGCGTCTGATCGATACGTTGATTCTGCAAAGCCCCGACTTCCCGGACCGCGTGTACCTGACGTCACTCGGTCTCCAGTAACGCGGTTTGCAGGCTTCAACCCAAGGAGCATCGATGAACGTCCTGGTATACGACGCCCATTCCTACGATCGTCAATTCCTCGATGCCGCCAACCACGGCCGACACGTGCTCGAGTACACGACGTCGCAGCTCGACCTGCAGACCGCGATGCTGGCGCAGGGTCACGACGCCGTGTGTTGCTTCGTCAACGATGACGTCTCGGCGCCCGTGCTCGAACGGCTGGCAGGTTTGGGCGTGTGCTGCATCTTGCTGCGCTGCACGGGGTTCAACAACGTCGACCTCGAGGCGGCCAAACGGCTCGGGATGACCGTCATGCGCGTGGCGAACTACTCGCCGTATGCGGTCGCCGAGCACGCCGTCGCGCTGTTGCAGACGCTGAACCGTCGCACGCATCGGGCGTATAACCGCACCCGCGAGTTCAACTTCCGGTTGGGCGGCCTGCTCGGACGCGACATCCACGGCTCGACGGTCGGCGTGATCGGCACGGGCAAGATCGGACTGGCGTTCGCCTCGATCATGAAGGGTTTTGGGTGCCGGCTGCTTGGGTACGACGCCGCGCAAAACCCGGCTTGCGTGGCGCTGGGGATGGAGTATCGACCGTTCGAGGCGCTCCTGCCCGAAGCCGACATCGTCAGCCTGCACGTGCCGTTGCTGCCGACCACGCGGCACCTGATCAACCGCGACACGCTCGCGCTGATGAAACCCGGCGCGTTTCTGATCAACACGAGCCGCGGCGGTCTGGTCGACACCGAGGCCGTGATCGAGGCGCTGCGTCAGGAGCGTCTGGGCGGCGTCGGTCTCGACGTGTACGAAGAGGAAGACGGGCTCTTCTTCCAGGACCTGTCGGACCGGGTCGTTGCCGATGATGTGCTGGCCCGCCTGATGATGTTCCCAAACGTGCTCATCACCGGTCACCAGGCCTTCTTCACCCAGGAGGCGGTGACCACCATCGCCGAGACCACGCTCAACAACCTCGAAGACTTCGCCGCCGGCCGCGTCAACGACAACGTGTTAACGAAGTAAGCCACGCCGTACAGAAAACAAAACGAGCAGCGCCGCTGCTCATTTTGTTTTCGATGGGGATGTGCAGCGCCGCCGTCAGGGCACGCTGGCGATCACGTGGTCGACGTGGCTGCCGACCTCGCCGCCGAACGTGGCGTTGAGGCCGTCGATCAGTTGCTGCTTCTCGGCGTCAGTCAGGCGAGCCTCCGGGTGCGTGATCAGGTAGATCGGCATCGGCATCTCGCCGCGCTGCACGAGACCCGCGGGTGAATCGTCGCCGCGCTCGCCGCGACGCTCACCGCCTTCTCCGCCTTCACCGAATTCGCCGCCTTCACCCGGCCCACGGCGTTCGATCGGCGCCGAGATGTTGAACCGAGAGCGGCCTTCCTGGATGTCGCGCATGACGAGCCACGACACGGGCGCGACATTGCTGTACCAGGGCCATTTGGTCTCGTTGCTGTGGCAGTCGGCGCACGCGCGATAAAACAGGTCGCGCGTCTGCTGGCTGTCCCAGTTGGTCTGCAACGTCACGGGCGGGTTGGTGTGATCATGCCCATACGGCACGAGCTGGATCCCGAGCGCGATCGCTGCCACGGCGCCCGCTCCGATCCCGAGCGCTTTGCCAACCGATGATTTTCCTTTTGCCATGTGTATCCTCTTTCTCTGCTGTCTACAAACGGACCCGCGCATTCTAGTCCGGCACCCGGCCGGGCAGGCTAAGCCCAGTCTAAGCGTCGATTGACAACGTGTGCGGGTCGGCCTCTACACCATTTAGAGGCCCAGAGGACGATAAGCCTTCATCCTTGGAATTCAATTGGAGCGTGCGCGGCGCTAGAAACTGAAGCGCGCAACCTGGCTACTGCGATGGCGTCTCCGCCCCCGTGCCTTCGCCGCCACCGAAGGTCGCATCCAGACCGGCGACGAGTTGCTGCCTCTCCGCCTCGGTCAGCCTCGCCTCGGGATGCATGATGAGGTAGATCCACAACGGCATCTGGCCTTCCCGCACGGGCTCGGAGGGCGACTCGTCATGACCGCTGTGGCTATGGCTGCTTGCCGTGGCGTCGGAGATGTTGAAATGCTCTCGCCCTTCCTGGACGTCGCGCATGACGAGCCATGACACGGGCGCGACGTTGCTGTACCACGGCCATTTCGTCTCGTGGCTGTGGCAATCGGCGCACGCGCGATAGAAGAGATCGCGCGTTTGTTGGCTGTCCCACTGCGTCTCCGTGACGACGGGGGGATTGCTGTGATCGCGTCCAAAGGGCACAAGCTGGATGCCTATGCCCAGCGCGGCAATCACGCCGAAACCGATTCCTGCAACGCGGCCCAACGATGACGTTCTCTTCGACATGTAGCGACTCCCTCCCATGTCAGCCCGTACTTATTTGGCGGCGATTGTATCCGGCGCCGTCGGCGTTTTTGTGAGTGCTGTCTGAGTTCGCCTCGGGGCTGTCGGCGCGAGCCCCAGGGCCAACACAGCGCGCCAATCTGGGCGGCGCCACGGCGATCCTGGACGCCGACTTCGAGAGGATGGACCAAAACTATGGAGAAAACACGGAGGCCGTGCGGAAAGTACCCGCACGGCCTCAACGAACAGCCGCGACAAAGACTTTCAGGCCAGGGCGCGCACCGCGGCGACCAATGCCTCGATTTCGTCCAGGGTGTTGTAATGCACCGGCCCGACCCGCACCATACCGCCGCCCTCTTCGAGCCCGAGGCGGCGGACGATCTCGTAGGCGTAGTAGTTGCCGTCCCACACGTTGATATCGTGTTCGCCCAGTTGTTCGGCGACGCGACGCGGGTGTTGGCCGGCGAGCGTGAACGACACGGTCGCGACGCGCTCCGACACGCGCTCGGGTTCTGTGATGCCGTAGATGCGCACTCCCGGGATCGCCTGTAGGCCTGCGATGAGGGCGTTCGCCAGTGTGTGCTCGTAGGCCTCGAGCGCCAGCATGCCCCGCGCGAGGCGCGCGCGCCGATCCGCGCTGCGTTCAGACGAGACCTGCGCCAACGGCAGGTAGCCGCGGGCCGGGTCGCCGAGCCACTCGTAGTACTCGACCGCTCCGAGCGTCCCGGCGATGCCCTCATGGTTGAGCGTGCCCGTCTCGAACTTATCCGGCGGCTCGTCGTGGGCCGGTCGCACCTTGTAAGCCGGCAGGCGATCGAGCAGGTCGTGCTTGCCGTACAACACGCCGACGTGCGGGCCGCAGAACTTGTAAGCCGAACACACCAGGAAGTCGCAGTCGAGGTCGCGCACGTCGATCAGCCCGTGCGGCGCGTACTGCACCGCGTCGACGTAGGCCAGCGCGCCGACTGCATGCGCCTTCTCGATGACGCGCTTGACCGGGTTGATCGTGCCGACGGCGTTTGAGGCATAACCGACCGCCACGATGCGCGTCTTGGGCGTGATCGCCTGCGCGACATCGTCGAGCCGCAACGTCGCGTCCTCGAGTTTGACGTCGACCCAACGCACGACGGCGCCGGCATCCTGCGCGGCAAGCAGCCAGGGCGCGACGTTGGCGTCATGATCGAGCCGCGTCACCACGACCTCGTCGCCGGGCTTGAGCCACTTCGCCAGCGAGCGCGAGACGTGCAGCGTGATCGTGGTCATGTTGGCGCCGAATACCACCTCACGTGGGTCGCAGTTCAAGAAGTCGGCCATGGCCGCGTGCGCGGCGGCGATGATGGCGTCGCTTTCGCTCGAGGTGCGGAAGCCGCCGCCCTTGTTGGCGTTGCAGCGCACCAGGTAATCGGTCATGCGATCCAACACGCGCTGCGGCACCTGCGTGCCGCCGGGGTTGTCGAGGTAGACGGTGCCGGTCTGGAGCGCCGGAAATTGGGCGCGCACGGCGTCGATGTCGAAGGTCATGGTTCCTCCTGGGTTGTGGCGGATTGTACCTTGCGGGGGCTTGCTCGACTCGGGTTCAAGCGTGGACAGCATCGCTCAATGCGTTGCCTTGCAGGTGTCGCGCATCCGTTTACACTCTGAACACGGCCCGCTCGGTATAATCGCGCGACACCCGTCTGTTCACGGGAGGACGGCATGCGCAAAGGCCTTGCTCACCCGGATTGTCGCGAATTCGTGACGGTCGTCGATGCGTTATTGGCGCGGCGGCGCGGCGAACTGGCTGCCGGCCCCGGTGCTGTGCCGGCCTGGCGCCTGAGTGATTGGGGGCCAAGGACCTGGACCCAAACCGAATTCGAAGACACGGTGTACGGAAGCTTCAAACCGATGCGTCAGGGGCGCGTCACCCGACCGCCGCGACGCGAGACGGTGATGGAGATCGCCGACTATTTGAACTGCACCCTGGAGGAACGCAATCGTCTGCTGGTCGCCGCGCGGGCGACGCCGGTGGCGCCGTATCTGAGCGGTCCACAGCTGGCCGAGGTGCTTCCCGTGGCCGAGGCCGTGGCACGCGCCCTCTCGGTGCCCGCGGTGATCATCAATCGCGACTGGCGTATCCACTACCTCAACGTCCATGCGCTCGCGCTGAACGGCGTCGGCCCGGACGCCGTCGCCGCGATCCCGGCGGCAAAGCGCAATATCCTGCACCTGCTTTTTGACCCAGATTTGCCGCTTTACCCGCACCTCAGCCGAAACCGCGCTTCCTGGACCCGGATGGCGCGGCAGACGATCTTCGGCTTCAAACTCGCCAACCAGCTCTGTCAGTTCGAGACCTGGTATCAGGGATTGCTCGAGCAGTTGTTGGCGTTACCTGAGTTCGAGACACATTGGCAATCTGTAAACGTCGACGCCGGCTTCGACACCGATCCCAGCGCGCGCGGTCAGGCCGCGTCGGTGGTGGTCGAGACGACGATTCCCGGCCAGCCCGGCGGCGCGCGTCTGCGACCGCTGTTGATCTCGGTCGGCTACTTCCAGTTCGACTTCCCGCAGGTCGTTGCGTTCCTCCCGGTTGACGACGCCAGCCGGGACGCGTTGCGCACGATCGGCATCCCGGTTCCAGACGCTTTCACGGCGCCGGCAGCCTGAGCGCAGGACATTTTGTCCTTGGGCTGCGTGCTAGGCTGAACATGCCGTTCAGTCCGGGCGCCGATGCGCGGTCGCCCGCCGCTCCGGGAGCACCCGTATGACGTCCATAATCACTGACATTCAGGGCGCCGATGGCGTCCGATTGCGCGAACAATTCTGGGCCGCGTCGGCGCCTCGCGCCGAAGTCGTCCTGCATCATGGTCTGTGGGATTACTCCGACTACTACGCACCCTTCGCAGCCGCGTTGGCCCAGCACGGCTACGCCGTAACCGCCTTTGACATGCGCGGTCATGGTCGGTCAGACGGGCCCCGCTATCAGGTCGGGGATTTCAAGGAGTATCTGGCCGACCTGGACATCGTGCTCAAGCGTGTCGCCGGCCGGGCCGAGGGCCGACCCATCTTCATTGTCGGGCACAGCCTGGGTGGGCTGGTCTCAACGCTGTATGGCATCGACCATCCCAAAGGCATCGTGCGCGGTTACGTCATCAGCGGGGCGGGCCTCAAGGAGGGCCATGACGTCACGCCGCTGCTCAAGGCCATCGTGCCAGTGCTGGGCGCGCTCCTCCCGGGGCTGCCCAGTTACAAGCCGGACTTCGACTACGGCTCGCGTGATACGGCCGTGATGCGGCGCAAGCGGCAGGATCCTTTGATCGACCAGAAAGGTCTGCCGGCCCGGGCAGGCGCCGCGGGTTTGCGGGCAATCGCGCGGGCCCAAGCCGACATGGAGAAGTTCGCCGCGCCCGTGCTGATCCTGCATGGCACCGAGGACCGCTGGACCAACAGCGAAGGCAGCCGTCAACTGGCTGTGCGCGCCGCGGCGCAAGACAAGACGCTCAAGCTATACGAGGGTTTCTATCACGAGCTGTTGACCGATATCGAAAAGGAACGCGTCTGGAAAGACATCATGGATTGGATCGACGCGCGGAGCTAGAAACCGCAGTCTCAACGCGCTTGCGCCCGGAGGGTGTGCGGTTCAGATGGCTGACGGGTCGGTTGTCGCAGGTTTCGGAGAGGGCGCGGGCCATTCGCGTAAAATGTGACTCCCGTTGCGTCGGTCGGTCGAGGCGCGGTAGGAGAGGACGCATGAGTCTGCAAACATCCCCGTTGCGCTACAGCCGGGCAGAGGAGATCGCGAACAGCATCACGCACGGCGTCGGCGTCGTGCTGTCGATCGCGGGTCTCGCGATCCTGACGGCGTTCGCCAGCGCCTTCGGCAGCGTTTGGCATATCGTCAGCTGCAGCATCTATGGCGCGACCCAGATCCTGCTCTACACCGCGTCGACGCTCTACCACGCCATCCCGCTGCCGCGCGCCAAGGCCGTGTTGCGGCATTTCGACCATGCCGCGATCTATCTCCTGATCGCGGGCACGTACACGCCGTTCACGCTCGTCAACCTCAACGGGCCATGGGGCTGGTCGCTCTTCGGCGTGGTCTGGGGGCTGGCCGCGATCGGGATCGCGACGCAGCGATTTCTGATCAAGCAGCGCGCGTGGCTGACGGCCGTGCCGTACGTGCTGATGGGGTGGGTGGTCGTGATCGGAATCAAGCCGTTGCTCGAATCGGTCGCGCCGGGCGGGCTGGCCTTGCTGGTCTCGGGCGGGCTGGCTTACACCATCGGCGCCGTGTTCTATGCCTGGAAGCGCCTGCCGTTCAACCACGCGATCTGGCATGGCTTCGTACTGGCTGGCAGCATCTGTCATTTCTTCGCCGTGTTGTTCTACGTCATCCCGCTGGCGTGAGCCGGTTTTTGCGACTGCGCGACGACCGGAAAGCCAGGCGTGAACCGGGAGTGACGCGGGTGGAACCTCACCCCGTCACTCCCGTTTTGTTCAGATTGATCAACGGGCTGACCTGGGCAATCGCATCGAAATCCGGGGGTAGCGGATTTCGCCACGAATGACGCGAATTGCCGCATAGCACGATCCATTCGCGACATTCGCGGCAGATCTCTCTTGACCGGAAAACAAGATGCGATTGCCCCGGGTTGACCGGTAGAGTCGCCAAAAGTTGAGTAAACTTGTGGTATTCCAGGAGACGCCACCATGGCGCTGGCCCAGACGCCAGATCTGACCCTGCTCCACCCGATCCTGCAACGCTTCGCACCAAAGGGCCGGGCCGGCTTGTTGCCCGCGCTGCATGCCGCCCAGGCGGAGTTCGGCTACATCTCCGAACCTGTCGCCGTCGAAATCGGCCGCGCCCTGAAGGTGCCGTTGGCCGACGTCCACGGCGTGATCGAGTTCTACGCGCTGTTCTATCGCGAGCCGGTCGGGGAGACCGTGGTGCGCGTGTGCACCGATCCGTCGTGCGGATTGCGCGGCGGTGATGCGGTGCTCGACGCCGCCTGTCGGCTGGCCGATTGCGGCGTCGGCGAGACCTCGCGGGACGGCGCGTACACGATCGAGCGCTCGCCCTGTCTGGGGCTATGCAACGTCGGCCCGGCGGTCAACGTCACCTTCAACGCTTCCAAGCCGGCGCGGTCGCAGTCGTACACGCACGTCACGCCCGAGGCGCTGCCCGATGTGGCCGCGGGCAACGGCCGCGAAAGCGGCACCCATGACGCCGATGAATACGTCGGCGGCGAGCTGTGCATCGTCACGTCGTTGTGCGGGCGTGGGCGGCGGCACTCGATCATCGAGTACGAAGCCGTCGGCGGCATGGCCGCCGTGCGCCGCGTGCTCGGCGAGAAGTGGACGCGCGAGCGGTTGTTCGCCGAGATCAAGAGCTCGGGCCTGCTCGGTCGCGGCGGCGCGGCCTTCCCGACCTGGATCAAGTGGGACGGCGCCGCGAAGGCTCAGGGCAGCCCCAAGTACTTCGTGATCAACGCCGACGAGTCGGAGCCCGGCACGTTCAAGGACCGTATCCTGCTTGAAGGCGATCCCTGTCGGCCGCTCGAGGGCGCCATCCTGGGCGCCTACGCCATCAGCGCGAACCAGGCGTACATCTATATCCGCGGCGAATACCCCACCGCCATCGCGCGCACGCAAGCCGCCATCGACGAGTTGTACGCGGCCGGCTACCTCGGCCGGGACATCCTGGGCTCCGGGTTCGACCTCGACCTCGAGCTGCGGGTCGGCGCCGGCGCGTACATCTGCGGCGAGGAGACGGCGCTGTTCGAGTCGATCGAGGGCAAGCGCGGTTTCCCGCGGGTCAAGCCGCCGTTCCCGGCCACGCACGGGCTGTTCGGCAAACCGACGGTCATCAACAACGTCGAGACGCTGGCCAAGATCCCGTACATCATCACCCACGGCGCCGCGGCCTTCCACCGTTTCGGCACCGAGAAGTCGACCGGCCCAAAGCTGTTCTGCGTGGCCGGCGACGTGGCGCGGCCCGGTCTGTACGAGGTGCCGTTTGGCGTCACGATCCGCCACATGCTCGAAGACCTGGCCGGCGGTGTGGTCGGCGGGGATCTGCGCGCGATCCTGTTTGGCGGCGCCTCCGGCGCGTTCGCCACGTCCAAGGATCTCGAGGTGGCGTTGACGTTCGAAGATCTGCGCGCGGCCGGGCTGACGCTTGGCTCGGGCGTCATCACGGTCTTCAACGACACCCGCGACATGCGCAACGTCCTGTACCGACTGACGCGCTTCTTCGCCCACGAGAGCTGCGGCAAGTGCTATCCCTGCCAGCTTGGGACGCAGCGGCAGTACGAGATCATGGGCCGTGTCGCGCAGGGCGCGACGCTGCCCGGCGATCGTGAGCGTCTCACCGATGTCGGCTGGACGATGACCGAGTCGTCGCTGTGCGGCCTGGGCCAGACCGCGGCCAGCGCCGTGCTCAGCGCGATGCGAAACTGGCCCGAATTGTTTACGACGAAGGAAGAATGATGCAAAGGCGAATGGCGTACGCCGTTCACCTTTGCATCATTCTTCCTTCGTCTCACCCAAACCATGTCTGATATCACCCTCACCATCGACGGCAACGCCGTCACCGTGCCAACCGGCACAACACTCCTGAAGGCCGCGGCCGAGGTCGGCACGACCGTGCCGACGATCTGCTACCACGAGCACTGCACGGCCAACGGTCTGTGCCGAATGTGCGTGGTCGACGTCGAAGGTCAACGCCTGCTGCAACCGGCCTGTATCGTGCCGGCGGCCGAGGGGATGAAGGTGCAGACCCGCAGCGCCCGGGTCGAACGCGCCCGACGCACCATCGTCGAGATGCTCGATTCGGCGGTCGACCTCTCCGAGGCGCCCGAGATCCAGCAACACCTGACCGACTACGACGCCGACCGCGAGCGCTTCCCTGGCGCGGCCCGGCGCGAACGCCCGGTGCATGACGACAACCCGATGTACGTCCGCGACTACGACAAGTGCATCCTGTGCTGGCGCTGTGTGCAGGTGTGCGCCAATGACGCGCAGTTCACGTTCGCCTTGAGTTTCGACGGGCGCGGCTTCGAGACCGGGATCGGCACCTTCTTCGATAGGGGCATGCCGGCGACCAGCTGCGTGTTTTGTGGGCAATGCGTGGGCGTGTGCCCGACCAACGCGCTCAAGCCCAAGCGCGAGTGGCTCCTCGACTCGGGCAAGACCCCGGACGAGATCATGGACCAAACCCGCTCCGAGCGCAGACGCCGACGGGGCGGATCCATCCCCCGGCCTATTCCCTGAAGCGAACGGGGTGAGGGTGGGTGATCGAGGCGCGGCTTCGCCCGGTTCGGCTCTGAGAAGACAGGACGGGGTGAGCAACGCATGCGCGCGTTGAACGGCGAGCATAACGGAGACTTCACTCATTCCCTGAAGGGAAGGGGTCGGGGGTTGGGTCGTAACATGCCGGCCAAGAACATCGCGATAGGGCAGAATGTGGACCGGGCCCTGGTCGAGCGAGCCAAAGCACTGCGACGTGAAATTACCGCGGAGGAGACCATCTTCTGGCAGCACCTGCGCGCCGATCGACCACATGGCTACCGCTTCCGACGCCAAAAGATCATCGACAGGTTCATCGCCGATTTCTATGGCCATGTCGCGAACCTCGTGATCGAGGTGGACGGTCCGATCCGCGAAAATCGCCGCACGTACGATCAGGAGCGTGATGCCAGGATCGCGACACGCGGACTGACGATCCTGCGCCTCAGCAATGACCAGGTCCGACAAGACCTGCCCTCTGTGCTCGAGACGATCCTGCGAGCCTGCCAAGATGCTGCAGACTCGGCGCCGACCGCTTCCCCTCCCCGGAACGGGGAGGGACCAGGGGAGGGGTAACCACGGATGACACAACCGGATCGCATCACGAAGACCACCTGCCCGTACTGCGGCGTGGGCTGCACGCTTGAGTTGCATCTCAAGGACGATTTCGTCTACCGGGTCACGTCGCCGTTCGATAGCGTCGTGAACCACGGCAATTTGTGCGTCAAAGGCCGCTTCGGCTATGACTTCATCTATAGCCCGCAACGCGTCACCGTGCCGCTCATCCGCAAGACGCCCCAGTTGCCCGGCAAGCGCACGCCGGCGGCCGACCTGAGCGAGTGGCGTGAGGCCACGTGGGACGAGGCGCTCGATGTCGTCGCCGACCGGCTGGTCGAGATCTATCGCCGCGACGGCTCCGACGCGATGGCCGTGTATTCGTGCGCCAAGGCGACAAACGAGGACAATTACCTGCTCCAGAAGCTGTACCGTTCGTTGTTCCGCACGAACAACGTCGACCACTGCACGCGGCTGTGCCACGCCGCCTCGGTCACCGCGCTGCTCAAGTCGCTCGGCACTACGGCGATGAGCAACACCGCCGCCGAGGTCACCAAGAGCGACGTCTTCATCTGCACCGGCACCAACACGACCGAGAACCATCCGATCATCGCGCTGCAGATGAAGAAGGCGATCGTCGAGCACGGCGCCAAACTCATCGTCATCGATCCGCGCCGCGTCGAGTTGTGCGACCTGGCGACGCTCTGGTTGCCGCTCAAGCCGGGCACGAACGTGGTCGTGTTCAGCGCGATGGCCCACGTCATCCTCAAGGAGAACCTGCTCAACCGCGCCTTTATCGAGGCCCGGACCGAGGGCTTCGACGCCTTTGCGCAGTCGATGGAGCCGTTCACACCCGAATACGCCGAGGCGATCTCGGGTGTCGATCGCCGTTTGATCGTCGAGGCGGCGCGGCTGTATGCGACGGCGCGCAACGGCGCGATCTTCTGGGGCATGGGCATCTCGCAGCTGTCGCAGGGCACCGCCAGCGCGCTTGGCCTGATCCATCTGGCGCTGCTCACCGGTCACATCGGACGCGAGGGCACAGGGCTCAACCCGCTGCGCGGCCAGAACAACGTCCAGGGCGCGTCGGACGCCGGCGCGATGCCGTTCCACTACCCCGGGTACATGGAGGTCGTGAAGGACGAGAACGCCGAGAAGTGGGAGCGGGTCTGGAACGTCGAGCCTGGGGGGCTGTCGCGCAAGCGCGGTCTGACCACGACCGAGATCCTGGCCAACGCGCGGCCGGGCGGCGTGCGCGCGCTGTACATCATGGGCGAGAACCCGATGATGACCGAGCCCAACCTCAACGTCACCCGCCATCACATGGAGCAGATCGAATTCCTGGCGGCGCAGGACGTCTTCATCAACGAATCGGGCGCGTACGCGGACGTCTTCCTCCCGGCCACCTCGTGGGCCGAAAAGGAAGGCACGTTCACCAACACCGATCGACGTGTCCAACGCGTCCGCCGGGCGATCGCGCCGCGCGGCCAGGCGCGCCCCGATTGGGAGATCGTGTGCGATCTGGCGACGCGGATCGAGCGTCGGCTCGGGCGACCCAACAGCGCCGGCTGGTCGTACCCGGGGCCCGAGGCGGTCTTTCGCGAGATGGCCGACGTGGCGACCATGCTCAAAGGGGTCACCTACGCGCGTCTGGAGCAGCGCGGGCTGCAATACCCGGTGCCGGATGAGAACCACCCGGGCACGCCCTTCCTGTTTGCCGAGAGCTTCCCGGGCGGTCGGGGCAAGTTCTTCCCGATCGAGTACATCCCGATCGCGGAGCCGCCCGACGACGAGTTCCCGTTCATCCTTACGACCGGTCGTCTGCTCGAGCACTGGCATGGCGGCTCGATGACGCGCAACTCGCAGCTCGACGCGCTTTACCCCGAGGCCCGCGTCGAGATCCACCCGATCGACGCGACGCAACTCAGCCTGAAGACCGGCGACGTGGTGCGGGTGTCGTCGCGCCGCGGGACTGTCGTGTTGCGTGCCAACGTCACCGAGAAGACCACGCCCGGCGTCGTCTTCATCCCCATGCACTTCGTCGAGGCGGCCGGCAACCTGCTGACGATCGACGTGCTCGACGCGCAGGCCAAGATCCCGGAGTTCAAGGCCTGCGCCGTCAACGTGCAGATCGCGGGCGAGGCCGAGCTACCCAACCCCGAGGCCGTCACAGCGCGCGGTCGATACTGAGCCGCGCCGTCGGAGGCCCTACATGCGCTGTCTGGTGCTGGGCGGTTCGGGCTTCATTGGTTCGTGGGTCACGCGCCAATTGGTCGAGGCCGGCTGCGACGTGGTCGTGTTTCATCGAGGTCAGACAAAACCCGAGGCCTGGCCGTCTGGCGTTCGCGAGATCCTGGGCGATCGCCGCGCGTTGAGCGAGTCGGCCGAGACGCTGATCGCCACAAAGCCGGACGTGGTGGTCGACATCGCGTTGTTCGCGCAGGCCCGGGCGCAGGCGGTCGTGGATCTGTTTCGCGGCCGCGCGGGGCGCCTGGTGGTCCTGAGCAGCGTCGACGTCTATCGCAACTACGACGGTCTGCGTCGACTCTCGGATGCCCCGCCGGATCCCACACCGTTGAACGAGGACTCCCCGCTGCGCGATCGGCTCTTCCCATTTCGCGACGAGGCCAACGGGCCGGACGATTTCCGTCACGACTACGACAAGATCCTTGTGGAACGGGTCGTGCTTGGCGCGCCGGATCTGCCCGGCACGGCGCTGCGGCTGCCGCGCGTGTACGGCCCTGGCGATCGCCAGCATCGCCTGCACGGGTACCTGAGCGCGATGGATGCCGGGCAACCGGTCATCGCGCTGCCGCCGGGGGTCGCGGCCTGGCCGTGGACGCGAGCCTACGTGGAAGACGTGGCCGCGGCCATTGTCCTCGCGGCGATGGATGCCCGCGCCGCCGGGCGGATCTACAACGTCGGCGAGGCCGTGACCACGCCCGAGGCCGAGTGGGTGCGCACCATCGGCGCGCTGTGCGGCTGGACGGGCGAGGTGCGCGCCGAACTCACTGAACCGTGCGATTGGCCCGACCTCGATTGGCGGTATCACCTCGAGACGTCGTCTGAGCGGCTGCGCGCCGAGCTGGGGTATCGCGAGCCGGTGCCCATGGCCGAAGGCCTGCTGCGAACCATCGCCTGGGAGCGCGCGAACCCGCCTGCGGCTTGAAGCGCCTTAGCCCCTCGTGCGGTCGGCCGCGAAGGCCGTCTCGAGACAGGTGACGATGCCATCCGCGACTTCGCCCGTCGGATCGAGATCGGGATCGTAGATCGTCAGTTCAAGACCCACGCAGCGCGGCGACTTGAGCAGGCCTCGAAGGATGGCGCTGACCTGTTTGAAGGTCAACCCGTCGGGCTCGGGGCTGTCGACGGCCGGCATCTGGCGCGCGTCGACCACATCCCAATCCAGGTGGATCCAGAAACCGGCTGGTGCGTCAAGCAGGTGACGCAGCGCGCGCCGGGCCGTGACGGCGCCGCCCAGGTGACGCACCTGCGCGGTGGTGAAGACGCGCAGGCCCAGGCCGGTCACCTCGGCGAGGTCATCGTCCTCGGCATGTACGCCGATCAGGACAACGTCGGTCTCCCGCATGAGCGGGCCGTTGCCGTCGAGGTCGATCAAGCGCGGGTCGCCGCGCCCGGTGACCAGGGCCAGGTCTTCACCGGCGGCCGCGCCGATGGCCGGCGCATTGCCCGAATGACGGAAGTCGGCGTGCGCGTCCAGAAACGCCAGGCCATATCGGCCGCGGCGCTTCAACGCGAGCAGATTCCCCAAAAGAATGCTGCAGTCGCCGCCGAGGACCAGCGGCCAGCGCCCTTTGTCCAGCAGCCCACCGACCCGTTTGGCCAGCGCGTTGGAGAAATCGGCGATGGCGGCAGCGTTGCGCACGCCGTCGCCGGCCGCCCAATCCGGCACATACCGCGCGGGCACGACGACGCCGGCGTCGCGCGCGCCAAGACGAGCCAACAGGCCGCGGTCGCGCAGGGCCCAGGGCTGCTTGTAGCATCCGGGGGCACAGCCGGGTGCAGGCGGCCGCAGGCCGAGGTTGGACGGGGCGTCGAGCAACGAGATCGGGCGTCTGCGCATGTTGACCTCGCAGCGGGTTGGCCAGGCGACGTATACTGGGCGACACGAAGACCGGTGAGGGCCGATTATCTCATGACCGATTCCGAATCCACCGTCACGCTCGAGCCGTATCGCGGCACATGGGCCGACGACGACATCCATGCCAATTTCAAGTCTGAGGTATCGCTCTATACGACGCACGACCCGCTGCCGACGCTGCGTAATCTTGGCGCCGACACCGACATCCCGCTTGGTGCGCTGGTGCGCTACGTGCTGGTCAAATACGCCACCTCGGGCTCCGACGCGCTTCTGACGATGACGCCGATCGTGTTTCGACAGATGCAGGACCACGTGGCCGCCGCCGAAGCCGCCGACACCGACGCGGCCCGGCTGGAGGCCTACGCAAAGCTCAAGCAGATGATCGCCTGGCTGGCCTGGGCCGAGCGCCCGCCGTCCGAATACAGGCGTTCGGTTCCGTGAACCATTTGCGATTTGCGATGGGTGATTTGCGATTTCCTCCAGGTCTGGAGAAAATCGCAAATCGCAAATCACCTATTGAGTGAGGACACCATGCCGGCGAAGAAGCCCACGACCCACGACGAATACCTGGCGACTCTCAAGCCCGAACAGCGCGCCGCGCTCGAGAAGCTGCGCAAGATCATCCGCTCGGCGGCACCCAAGGCCGAGGAATGCATCAGCTACGGCATGCCGGCTTATCGCCAGAACGGCCCGCTTGTCGGCTTCAACGCGGCAGCCAAACACTACGCCTTGTTCTTCATGAATGGCACCACCGTCGAGGCCCACAAGGACGAACTCAAGGGCTTCAAGACCAGCAAGGGCGGCATCCAGTTCGAGGCCGACAAGCCGTTCCCGGTTGCGCTGATCAAGAAGCTGGTCAAGGAACGGGTGAAGGAGAATGGGTGATGATTTGGCCGGCGGCTGAAGCCGCGGCGGACGGAGAGTGATGGCGGCCTTCGCCGCCATCTGGACGCAACCGCCGTTGTACGCGGCTACCGGCTGTGCACAGCCGCCCGTCCGTTTCTACGGTGATTGTGCGTGCTACGAGCCTGGCACGTCCGTTGTTGGTTGCCATCGACCCAATCGCCCAATCACTCATTCGCCCAATTCCTCGTAGTACGCCTGCACCTGCGGCGGGATCAGGTGCCAGACGGCGCGCGGGTTCGCGCGCACCGCGGTGCCCGAGACGGGCATGATGGCGCGCGCTTTATCGATGCAGATGTGGCGGGCGCCCAACCGGGTCGCCAGCTCATCGCCGTAGTCCTCTGAACTGAAGACCAGATCCGGCCCGGTCGGCAGCGCCCGCCGGATCGAAGCCACCCAGAAGTCCCAAAAATCCGGATGCTCGTGCGGATACTGCGGGTTCTCGTCCGTGCAGTGTTGAACGTCGTGTTGCGGATACAGTTCGCGCACCCACTGATAGCGCAAGGTGCCCGGGATGGGCTCGCGCGCGATCGAGCAGACCAGCACCGTCAGACGATCGCACTGCCGCGCCGCCTGCTCGATTAAATACATGTGACCGCGATGCGGCGGCAAGAACTTGCCGAGAAGAAACCCGGTAATCATCGTGTGGCTGGGTGATCGAGGAAGAGGGTAGCTGTTTGTAGGTGAGCGCGATAACGGGCATCAACCAATCACCGGTTCACTTATTCACCCAATCCACCTCGTACTGCTTCATCTTCTCGCCGGGCGTCGCGAAGAGGTCGGTCTCGACCAACTCGAGGACCTGATCGGGTCCAAAGACCTCGAGGAGCGCGGCACGCAACTGGTCCGGGCGCGCGGCGGCGCCGCTGTAGCGCAAGGTGAGCGCGCCGTCCCTCGCCTGGCGCAGGGCGTATTGGACCAGGGGCATGTGCTTGAGCGCGAAGGTGACGTCGAGGCCGCTGCGCGGCTCGCCCGTTGGCGTTCGGAAGAGCACCGGCGCTCGGCCTTCAAGGTCGGCCAGCACCGGGCGTCCGTCGCGCCAGACGCGGCGCGCGTAATCGTTTGTGCGATACCGAACGAGCGGCCACAAGAAGTTGAAGCCGCCGGTCAACGTCACCTCGCCCCGCTCGCCGTCCGCCACGGGCATCCCGTGCGGGTCGAGGATCTCGACATACAACCGCGGTTGAATCAATTCGAAGACACCGTCGCGGGCGACAGCCACGGCGTTGCACTCGTTGAGCGAATACAGATCGATCACGGGGCAGCCGAAGGCGCTTTCGAGCTGCGCGCGCAGACCGGGCAGCAGAGTCGTGGCTGTCGAGATCAGGGCTTTGGGCCGGGTCTTCAGACCCAGCCCAAGCAGCACCTCGAACGCGACCGGGTCGCCGGTGTAGACCTCGGGGTTCAGGTCGTCGAGGAAGCGCGCGCGGTCAGCCGCGTCGCGCCAATCGTCGGGATGCAGGTTGAGCTTGAGGTGGCCGGCGTCGCCCCATTGCGGCGTGACCGACGGGTAGGTGAAGGCCTTGCGCTGCCAGCCAACCAGCACCACGCCGACCTGGCCCGGGCCGGCCGTGAGCGATACGCCGAGGCGCTCGAGCATGACCTTGACCAGCGGAAACGATCCGCTGCTGACCACCGGGTGGGTCGGCACGCGCAGGATCTGACCGGTCGTTCCCGTGGTTTTGTGCACGATCAGGCCGTCGAGCGGCGCGTCGTCGGGCACGAAGTCCCAAGGCGCGCGGCTCAGGTCGCCGCGATCGATGGTTGGGATGTCTTCGAAACGCACTGGCCGGGGCCCGCGGCGCCGATAGGCCGGCACCTGGGCATAAGTGTGCGCGAGAAAGTCCTCGAGCCAGGTTGGCAACGCGCCCTCAAGCCAATCGAGCGGCGTGTCGCGCAGATATTGCTCGAACGCCTGCAGGCGCCTCAGGTCTTCTGCGGTGACGCGGTTGCCGCAATCCATGGTGTAGCGCGGCGCGTGCGGGTGCTCGCGCAAGCGCTTGAGCATGGCGCGGCCGGCGTCCGAAAGAAGCGGAAAGCGTTCGGCGTCAGACATCGACACTCCTCCGATTACCCAATCACCCGATACTTGAGGCCCAAGGGCCGGGGCGGACGCAAGGGCCGGGGCGGACGCAAGGGCCGGGGCGGACGCAAGGGCCGGGGCGGCCACAAGGGCCGCCCCTACTCACGGTATGCTTTGTCGGCGGCTTCCTGAGCGGCCTTGCGCGCCATGGCATCGCGGACCTCGCGGGCGCGCTTTTCGGCCGCCTGCGACTCGCGAAACAGCCGGGCGGCCTCGACCGAGCTGACCGTCACCAGACGATCCTGCGCCTGGGCCGCGGTTTCGCCGTCAGGCCTGAGCCCGAGCGCGCGCAGCGCCAGCCGCGCCAATTCCTCGCGCCGATCCGCGTCTGCGACGAGCCTGGGCGAGTCGACCAGGCCGGCCAACTCGCGCAGCTCCGCGCCGTTGAGAAAGGCGAGGGCGCGGTCCGCCAGGCCGCGCGCTTGGAAGCCCCGCTCCCCGAACAGCCAGCACGTCACCAGGGCCAGCCGTAGCCAGCGACGCGTGGCCTCATCGGCCTTGGGTGGGGCGAATGGGAGCAACTGCGCGCCGGGCGGCTCGGGGCCGCCCAACGTCAGCACGGTGTCGTGCACCACGGCGCCGACGTGCACCATGCCGCCACGCCCGACGAACGGCGGTTCGAAGAACTCCGGCGGTGTCTCGGCGATGCGGCGCAACAAGGTTTCGAGTTGCATGGGCGTATTGTATCGGTGTCCGACCGGAAGCACGCGCTCAAATGCCCATCGCCGTTTTGCGATATTCGGGAAAGACACCGGCGCGGACGGCCCGGGTGACCTCGCGCACGACGGCGCGTCGATCGGTGCGCAGACGCTCGACGAACGCCGAGCTGGCGGGCGTTTGAGCGTCGTACTGCAGACCCCAGAGCGTCAGTTCGACAAGCGTCGGCAGCAGATCCTGTCCCTTTTCCGTCACCGAGTAGATGAACTGGTTCCCGAGGTCCGGGTCGCGGCGTTTGTCGATCAGGCCTTCCGCTTCGAGCCGGCTCAGGCGATCGGCCAGGATGTTGGTCGCGATATGCTCCTGCGGCGCGAAATCGCTGTACCGCGTGCGGCCATAGAACAGGATGTCGCGCAGCACCAGCAGCGACCACTTGTCGCCAAAAATGTCGAGCCCGAAGCTGATCGGGCAATCGGATCGGCGGGTTCGGGAGTTCTTGTTTTTCATGGCGGCTGACACCGAGGATAACATACTTGCAATTTGCAAGCAAGATGATATACTCCGATGCGTTGGCCGATATTCATCAGGAGGTCATTGTGACGACCCAGGAAACGCTCGAACGATACTTTGCCGCGATCCATACCGGTGGCTGGGAGGCGTTTGTCGCCGAGGAGTTCACGTTCATCAACAACAGCCTGGACCGGGTGGCGCACGGCAAGGCCGCGTATCTGGACGGCGCCGGGCGATTCTTCCGAAGCTCGACCTCGGTTGACCTCCGACAGGTGCTGATCGACGGCGACCGCGCCGCCGTTCTTGCGCGGTACCACCTGCGTTCGCCGCAGGGGAGCACAGGTGCCTGTGACGTGGCCGAGTTCCTGACCTTCGCCGATGGGATGCTCACCTCGTCGGCGATCTTCTTCGATGCCCGGGCGCTGACCGAGTTCATGGCGCGGTAACCGCGATGGCCTACCTCCCCGATTTGACCGAGCGCGTGCGCCAGGCGCTGGCACACGCCCCCGGCGTCACAGAGAAGCGGATGTTTGGCGGCATCGCTTTCATGGTGAACGGCAAGATGTGCGTCACGGTCGGCGACCACAAGGATCATCAGATGATGGTGCGGGTCGACCCCGCCGTATACCCGAAGGCCGTGCAGCGGAAGGGCGCGCACCGGGCGAGGATGCGCGGCCGCGAGATCAAGGGCTACGTGTTCTTGCGTGATGAAGCGGTGCGCACGACTCGACAGTTGGGCAGCTGGGTCGATCTGGCGCTCGATTTCAATGTCCGTGCACGGAAATCATAAGCCGGGCGTAAACTGATCGCACCTTGTCTTGGAACGACTGGGGGCGAGATGGCGGCAGTTCACCGCGGCGTCTGGGTCGAAGCGACGGCGGTCACGGTCTTCGTGCTGGGCCTTTTCGTCTATTGGTTTGGCATCGCGGATCGGTACGCGATCTTCCTGTATGGACACGCCGCGCCCGGTCTGACGATCGCCGAACCCTTTGACCGCGTCACCTCCAGTCGTTACTGGATGGCCGGGCTGGTGGCGGCCGGTTTCGTCCTGGTGGGATCGCCGCCCTTGCTGTGGTTGGCGCGCCGACTGACGGGCTTCGCCCCGCAGACGACCTGGTGGCGGGTCTGGATCCTGGCGAGCGCTCCGCTCCTCATCGGGATACCGGCGATCACGGTGACCGTCAACACGCCGACCCTGCCGCCGGAGTTGGCCGTGGCCTGCGCTTTTTCCACGCTGATGGGGCTGGCGATCGCGCTGGCCCTGGTCGGGCGCATCGTCAAGCACCCGGACGAATTGCCCTGGCTTGTCGCAGATGCGCTAGGACTGCTGCCGCCGCTTCTGTTGCTCCGCGCCGTCGAGCTTCCGGCGCGCGGCCTGTCAGTGACGCCAGCGCTCGCCTGGGGGCTCGCGATCGGGGGCACGTTGGGCGGCGCGCTCTGGCTGCTGGTCGTGAGCCAGATGCAGCGCGCGCGGCGACGCGAGCCCGTCGGCGTCGGCATCATCTTTGCTGCGGGGCTGGGTTTGAGCTACCTGATCCTGCCGGTGGTCCACTACCTGTTCGCGACGCCGGCCGACTATCGGTACATCTCTACCGCCGGCAACTTCTTCGCGTTCGATCCTGTGTTGCAGCTTGCGGTCTTCGTCGTCGCCGGCACTCTGGCCTGGGGCGCGGCGGCGTTGCGGTCTCTTTGGCGACACGCGGACCGAGGGGGCAAGGAGGCGTGAACGTCAGCGGGTCCGTCCGCCCCCGTACTTCAGTCGACTGAACTCGCGCGCGAAGGCGACCAGGTCGGGCCACGTCCGGACATTGTGCACGGCCCAGCCCTCCTTGATGGCGCGTTGCAGATCGGCGTTGCCTGCCCAGCCGTGATAGTTGAGCAGCAGCGTGCCGCCGGCCCGCCCCGCCGCAAGCGCGTGCCGCGCGACGTCCCAGCCCGAATTGCCGAGCTCGTCTTTGTCGAACATCGTCGTCACACCGTCGTCCGAGATGACCAGGATGTGCACGGGCCTGTCGCGCCGCGTGCGGGTCGCGGTGGTGTCGCGTAGGATGTGGATCGGGAAGGCCGTGCCGCCGCCGATGTATCCGGTGAGCACGCGCAGGACGGCTTTCTCGTCGCGCACGAAGCCGGGCGTGGTCAGAAACTGTTGCTTGCCGCTCCAGAGCGTCGCCTGCACGCGCGCGCCGGCGCGAAACGCCGACAGCGCGATGATGGCGCCGGCGAGCGTGAGATACGAAAGGCTGTGTTGCGGGTTGGGCATCGAACCCGAGCAGTCGACGTACAGGTCGAGGTCGATCGGGTCGCGGCGCGGGGTCTCGCCGGGCTGCTCGCCCCAGACGCGCTGCACCGTCGTCATCCCCGGGATCACGGTGGGGCTGACGATCGCGGACTCGAGCCAATCGACCTGATCGAGCGGCTGGCCGATGTCCCAGGTCTCGACGCCTTCGGGCAGCGGATCGGCGGCCGCCGGTGTCTCGCGCGCCGGGTATTTGATCAGGTGCGGCTGCGCGCGCTCGCGGTAGTAGCGCACGGCGAGCTCGTGTTGATCGAGCGGCATGCCCAACGCGCGTAGGATCTCGCCGAACTCGAACGGTTGGCGCGCCTGGCCCTTCTGCCCGCCGCGGTCTGGCTTGGGGCGGCCCGGTTTGGCGTTCGGGTCATCCAGGGCATCGCCCAGCCCGGTCAGTTCCGGATCGTCGGCCGGGTGCCCGATGCCGTCGAACTCGTCGTCGTCGAAGCCGCTCAACCCCGCCGGGATCTGATCGCTGCCGTGCCCGGTGGCGCCCAGGTCGTGGATGGCCTTCAGCCAGGCCGCCTTCTGGCTCTCGTCATCGTTGAGGTAGGGGTAGCACAACACCGCGAACTTGCCTGCTCCGCGCAGCCAATCGCGGGCGTAGTGGCGCACCAGACGGGCGCCCAACCGTGCGTCGCCCTCGAAGTTCGTCACGACCTTGTGTGCTTCGGGCTGGTCGCCGAAGGCCGGCGCGGTGAGCGTGATGTCGCGGCCGGGGTCGGTCAGAGTCCCGCGCGGCAGGCTCCACAGGATCTCGTAGATGCGCATGTAGAAGCGCCAGAGCTGGGTCGTGTCGTTGCCGCTGCGCAGAGCCTGATAGACCTCGGCCATGCGCAACCCGGCGCTGCGTTGCAGGCGGTCGTTGATCAACAGATCGGCGTACAGGTTCGCGACAAGCGGCGCGTAGCGCTCGAGCGCCGGCAGGCCGTGACGGATGCGCGCCAGCATGCGGGCGTGATCGCCCAGGTCCGCCGGAACGAGGATGTGGTGCCCGATCTCGTGCGCCAGGATCTCGGTGGCGTAAGCGCCGAGTTTGAGCTGCGCGACCTCGGCCAGGTTGATCACCACAGCCTGATCGTTGAGCCGGATCATGGCGAACGAACCGGCCAGACCCTCGGCGCGCGCGGCCTCGCCGGTCTCGCACCAGATCGGATCCGAAAGCCGTGTGAAACGGCTCCAGACGTCGAGCGCTCCGGGCCAGGCGGTTTGCCAGGTCTCCCTCAAACGCAAAAGATCTTGGCTCATGTCACGGTAACAAACCGCGAAGACGCAAAGAACGCGAAGCCAGAGGACACAGGCAAGAGCTTCGCGCCCTTCGCGGTTAACCCACTGCCACCAACCGGATCTTGTACGACCAGGACGTGACGACCGCCACGGTTTCTTCGAAGCGAGCGCTGCTGAGCGAGTCGGCCAGCGCGGGCAGAACCGTGCGTCGCCTGTCGATGTGCAGCGTTCCATCGGTCTTGAGCGACCAGCCACGCGCCGCCCCGTCGGTCGACATGGCACCATGAAAAGGTAGCAGCGTGGCGCCGAAGCTGTCGGCGCTCAGCCGCCAGACGCGTTCGCCTTCCTGAACGAGCAGGCCATCGGCGTCGGCTGCGAGGCGCGGCAGCGTCAGAAACGGCCCGCCGAACCCGCGAAACCCGCCGACCTCGCCCATCACGCGTGGTTCGGCGCGGGCCGGTTCGCCGGGCTGGTGCCAGCGATCGGCGCGCAGCCCGGCCAGTGCGGCGGAGACCGCCACGGGCTCGCCGAGACCGAGCGCCGCGCGGACCAGCGGCTCATCGAGCTCGGCGCAGGCTGCCAGGGCGCTGCTGCGGAAGTGAGCCATGCCGGAGCGCCAGGCCGCGACCTGGCCGGCTCGCAGGAGCGCGTCCAGATCCGGCGTGGGCAGGCTTGCCGCGATCTGAAGCAGTCGCGCCATCCATTCCGTCGGCCCGGCGCCGGGCGTGTGCTCGAGGTTGTAGGCCGCGTTGCTGATCGAGGCAACGGCGCGCAGCGGGTCGACTGCCACGAACGCGCCGAGCTTGGGCAACACGTCGGTCCAGACCAGCGACACGGCCGCGCTCCGCGCGTTCGGGCCGAGCAGATCCTGCCGGAATAGCTCGAGCGCCAGATCGTACAGCGCCTCGACGATCCGAGCGGCGTTGTCGGGCCGGGTCGCGGCGGCGGCCTCGACGACCGGCGCCACGCAGTCGCGCAACACGCTCAGGAACACGGCGCCGTCGAGCCGCGGTCGCGCGATCCGCGCGGCGGCGAAGGCGCTGTTGAAGCGATCACGGCGGTCGGCGAGTTGTTGCTCGAAGACGGTTGCCATGGATCTAGTGCGTGGCCATGTACTTCTCGAGGCGTTCGCGCGGCGCCTGCTTCACGCGCGCCCGCACGGGCGGGAGCCAGGTGGCGAGCCAGCCCGTGAACCCGAGCGCCTGGGTCATCCAGCGCGGAAAGTCGAAGCTGTCGACGTGCTCGACGATCAGGCCGTCGTGAAACGAGAAACGCGCTTCAATGATGTTGTGCACGAACCGACCCGAAGACGAAAACGTGTAGCGCGCTTCCCAGTGAGCGCTGCCGCTCTTGTCGTCGGCGACTGCGTCGCGAAAGGTCACCTCGAGATCGCGCGCGTTGCTGGTCAACATCCGCCACATGGCCGTCAGTTCGCGATGGTTGAGCCGACCGAAGGCCGGGTCTTCGAAAGTCGCCATCGGGCTGTAGCACGCGTTCATGACATCGCTGTTGCGTGTCGCGAACGCCGTATAGAAGCGCTCGATCAGGGCTTGGTTGGGATGCATGGTGTTTGGCCTGGCGAAGAAGGCCCGCCTCCTTCGGCTTTACTTGAACGTCAACCAGCGCAGGTAGTTGGTGTACCGCTGATGCAGGTACTTGAGCTTGAGTAGGTCGTCGTACAGGTGGCCGTACAGCTTGCGGCCCTTGGCCTGCTCGCCGATGACGCGCTCGATCGCGGCCAGACGCTTGCGCACCTCCGCCTCGCCCAGGCCGTCGAGCCCTTGCTCGAACTCGGCCTGCAGCGCGCCGACCGGGTCGTCGGTGTCGAGCCCGAGCCTGTCGTACTCGGCGCAGGCGCTGTCGAAGAGATTGCGGATCCAGCCGACCCGATCGGCCTTGTAGACGATGTGCTCTGGGCGCTCGAAGAACGGCGCATCGAGGTCGGGCACCAGCTTGTCGTGCAGGGTGAAAGGCAGGATCTGACGCAGGTCTTCGAGCGTCACCTCGCCTTCGCCGCGGAAGAAGGCCAGCGCCTTGGCGAAGGTCAAGATCGTCATCAACGCGCGGACCGAGAGGCCGTTGCGTGTTTGCGTCCCCAGGTCGCGCAGCCGGTCTTTGCCCGTCTCGCCGGCGGTCAACGCGCCCCAATCGGTCCCGGCCAGCTTGGCCACGTCCTTGGTCTTGTACTCGAGTTGATCGGCCGCCGTCTCCAGAAACTCGAACTGGCTGACGAAGAACTCAAGCCGGCGGCGCACTGAAGCGGGCAGCGCCACGGCGCGGATCGCGCGCCCCAGTTGATCGACCTCGGCCTCCGAAAAGACGATCGCAGCCGGGACGAGCGCCTCGGGTTTGTAGTTCTGCTCGATGCGGTCGAGCAGGTTGGGCAGAAAGCGCGTGTTGAACGGCAGGGCGCGCACGACGACGTCGATGCGGTCGCGCAACGCCTCGATCACCTGATAGGTGCCGCCGCCGGCGTCGTCGTTGGCCGTCAGATACCACGCCGATTCGGGCGACTCGTAGATCTGGTCGAGGATCTCGGCGTAGTTGTCGCCCATCAGCGTCAACAGCGCCGACTGCGTGCGGGTCGGGATGCGGTTGTACTCGTCCACGATCTTGACCCGCAGCGCCAGCCAGCGGCGCCAGGCGATGCGGATCGTGTCCATGCTCTCGGCGTTGACAAGGTCCGCCGGCAGCGGGTTGCCGAGCAGGTCGGCGATGGTCATCTGCGGCTGGCCGTGTTGCATCGCGCGGCGCACGTCGCCGAGCGAGTAGCCGGCCAGCAGGCCCATCAAGATCGCGCTGGCCGTCTTGCCGCGCCCGGGCCCGCCCACGAGCAGGCAGCGCTTGCGCACGGCGAAATTGAGCAGCGGCAGCAGCACGAACGACGAATAGCTCTGGCCCGATGGCAGGTTGAACTTCGTCTTGGTGTCGCCAAGGACGAAGCTTGTGCTGGGACCCTCGTTGTATTCGATGTCATAGTACGGGCTGATGATGGCGTTGTTGACGATCCAGAAATACGCCTGGCGCAGCTTCTCGTCGAGCGCGACCTCTGCCGCTGTCGTCGCCTCGCCTGTCGCGGCCGGCCCCTGGTAGAGCGCGGCGACGTCGAAGCCCGCCTGGGTCTCGTGTTGCGGATTGGGGTTGGTCGGCGCGGCCGAGACGTGTTGCAGCAGCTTGTTCAGCATGGCGGGATTGTACACGCGAGGGGCTGTCGGGGCTTATCAATGAGTGGCCCGATCGCGGCGGAGTGTCAAGCCGAAGCGCTCAAGCCCCCTCCACGGGAACGCGCGAGACATACCGGGTGTTGGAGCACCGTGTGCGCGTTCTCGTGGAGGGGGTAGGGGGTGGTCCCAGGGCGAAGAGCAAACCGCTCCTCACCCGGCCGCGTCACGCCCCCAGCGCTGCGCGGTTGGCGGTCAGGAACTCCCGGACGCTTTGGGCAGGCTTGCCCGTGAGATCCGCGACGGTGGTGGTCGCACCCAAGAGGAAACCCTGGGCGGTCGCCAGATCGAACGACACGATCAAGTCGACGACAAAGCCGGGCAGACCGGCCTGAGCCAGACCGGCGGCGAGGCCCTCGGCCGGCACCGGCACATAGGTCACGGGCTTGCCCGTCAACTCGGCGGCGATGGCCGCGATCTCGGCGTGGCTGACGGCAGCTGGCCCGGTGATGTCGAGCACGCTTCGGCCGGCGCGATCCGCGGCGAGCGCGGCGGCCGCGACGCGGGCGCAGTCCTCGCGGGTGACAAAGGCGGTGCGGCCGTCGCCGGCTGCGGCCAGCCACTGCCCGGTGGCGACGGCGCGCGGCAGACTGCCCAGCAGGCCATCGGTGTAGACGTTGTTGCGCAGCACGGTCCAGTCGAGCGTGCTGGCGGCCAAAGCCTGCTCGGTGCCATGGTGGTCGGGCGCCAGCGTGATTGGCGTGCCGGGCTCGGGTCGCGTGAGCGACGTGTACACGACATGCTTCACCCCGGCGGCCTGGGCGGCGCTGACGGCGTTGCGGTGCTGGTTCAGGCGTCGGTCGCCCTGGCCGACGACGTCGGTGCTGATCAACAACAGACGGTCGCCGCCGGCAAAGGCCGCAGCGAGCGTCTCGGGCCTGTCGAAATCGGCGGCGCGCACCTCGACGCCGCGCGCGGCCAGATCGGCCAGTTTCTCGGGCGCGCGCGTGGTGGCGACGAGACGCGCCTCGAGACTCTTCTCGAGCAACAACTCGACGACGCGGCGGCCGAGATGCCCGGCGGCGCCCGTGACGATCAACGTGGGAGTGGTCATGATGGATCCTCTGGTGTGTGGCGCCGCGTCGAAGGCGCCGGGGCTTGGAATGTAACAACTGAAGTTACATTCATGGTGAAATAAAAAGCGCCGCTCAGCCCATCTGGATGACCAGGTCGGCGAGGGTCGTCTTCTTCAAGCTCTTGTGGAGGCTGGTCTGCACATCGGCGAAAACCGGCGACAGCACGCCGATGACTTTTGAGCCCACCGGACAGCGCTGGCTGGGCAGGTTGGCCTTGTAAGCGAACACGGCTGGCTCGTCGAGCGCGAGATGCACGTCGAGCATCGTGATCCGGTTCGCCGGGCGCCCCAGCTCGAGACCGCCGCCTTTGCCGGAGTGGCTGCGCACCAGCCCGGAGCGGGCGAGCTGTGCCACGACCCGGCGAACCACGACGGCGTTTGTGTTGACGCTGCTGGCCACGACATCGCTGGAGACAAGGCCGTGCTCGTTGCGAAACTCGCCCGGGATGTGCGCCAGGACCAACAGGATATGCGTGGCGACGGCTAGTTGATGGTTGGCGGCCATAACGTAACTATTATAGTTCTGTTTTTGGCGGCCGTCAAACGCGGCGGTCGCCGACCCGACCGCGCGGCGGGCGCTTGGTGGATCGAGACACGGGCCGCGCTATTTCGCTCCAAATGTGATCGCTCCGCCGACTTCCGCGGCACCCGTCTCGCCCGACGCAACGGTATTACAATCGCGCGATGCTGTTTCGCTCGCATGTCACAGTCGGCTTGTGTGGTGCCGCGCTTATCGCGAAGTTTCAACCGGCCTGGCTGACGCCGAGTTGGCCGGTCGAGGCGGGCTGGGCGCAACTGCGCCCATGGGTCGAGGGCGGCGCGCCCTGGCTGGCCGGCCTGGCCGACGCGGTCGTGCGGTTCTGGTCCGCGAGCGGGCTGGCCCCGCTGGTCGAGACGCCGATCGCGTATCTCCTGCTGGTTGCTGTGATCACATTCGGCTCGCTGCTCCCCGACATCGATCACCAGTCGTCGCGCATCAATCGGCTGTTTGGCACGTCGCGCGGGTTGTTCGGCTGGCTGGTGCACCGGTTCTTTCGGGTCTTCGTCGGGTCGCACCGGACGGTCACGCACTATGGGCTGACCTGGTTGCTCCTCAGCCTGGCGGTTGGGATCTTGCTCCCGCAGCTCTGGTCGCCCGGCGGGCCGTATGCCGTGGGCTTCTCGATCGGCTATGGCCTGCACATCGCCGCCGACATGCTGACCGAACGCGGGGTGCCAGTGTTCGGTCCGCTGATCAAGCGCCGCTACACGCTGGTGCCCGATCTGCTCACCTTCCCCACAGGATCATGGCGCGAGTATGCAACCGTCGCAGCGTTGATCGCGTTGACGCTGTGGGCCTGGGGCGTCTTGGGCTGGATCGGAACCTGGTTGCCGTAGCGGCTTACACCAGCCCGCGTCTGCGCGCGATGTCGGCCGCCTGGGTGCGGTTCTCGGCCTGCAGCTTGCCGAGGATGTTGGAGACGTGGTTCTTCACCGTGCCTTCGGTGATCACGAGGTGAGTCGCGATTTCGCGGTTGCTCGAGCCCTGAGCAAGCAGCACGAGCACCTCGCGTTCGCGTTCAGAGAGCGGTTCGCCGTCGCCGGTCGTGGCGGCCACGCTGCCGCGCATCATCTCGCGCAGCGCCCGGCTCGCGATCTCGGGCTGGATGAAGGGCTCCCCGGCATGCACGCGGCGGATGGTGGCCACCAGCCGATCGGCCGGCGTGTCCTTCAGCAAATAGCCCATCGCGCCGGCGCGAACCCCTTCGTAAACGTAGTCGTCGCGGTCGAACGTGGTCAGGATGATCACCCGCGCTTCCGGCCACTGGCGGATCAGCTCCGCCGTGGCCTGCACGCCGTTGAGCGCCGGCGACCCGTCGGGCGCCGCCATCTGCACGTCCATCAAAATCACGTCGGGGCGCAGGCGCAGCGCGACGTCGACGCCGGCCGCTCCATGGCTGGCCTCGCCGACGACGCGCATGCCGGGCTCGAGGTCCAGCAGCGTCCTCAGACCCTGACGCATGAGCGTTTGATCTTCGACGATCACGATCCCGATCGTGTTCATGCTCCGGCTCCCGACATCGGGGTACATCGGGACACTCCCGGTGTGTCCCGATGTGTCATTGCGCTACGCCGTTCGTGGGCGCCTCGAGGTACGCGGGTAACGTTGCCTCGACCTGCGATCCGGGCGCCAGCCGTGTTAGCGTGAGCGTTCCGCCGAGGCCCTCGACGCGCTCGCGCAGGCCACGCAGGCCGTAGTGCCCGCGGCGCTCCTCGGCGTCCGCGGGCAGCCCGACGCCGTCGTCGGTGATCGTCACGCGGACGCGTTGCGGTTCGCGGTGCACGATCACGTCGGCCTTGCGCGCATGCGCGTGCTTCTCGACGTTCGTCAGCGCCTCCTGCGTCACGCGCCAGACGGTCTCGGCCAACGCCGGATTCAGGGCCGAGACGTCCGGGTCGACCTGACATTGCACGGCGATCCCGGCGCGCTGGCCGACCGCCACTCCGGCATCTTGCAGGGCTTCGGCGAGTTGTCGATCGCCAAGCCCGGGCGTCCGCAGACCGTCGAGCGAGCGGCGCAGGTCATCCATGCTCTGACGCGTCAGGATCTTGAGCGCATCGATGTGTTCCGAGCCGCGCTCCGGGTCGACACGATAGAGCCGCTGGATCGCCTCGAGCTGCACGACCATCACCGAGAGCGCGTGGCCCAGGTTGTCGTGTAGATCGCGCGCCAGTCGCTCGCGTTCTCGTAACGCCGCCAAATCGACCTCGCGCTCGCGGGCGATCACCAACTCGCGGTTGACGTCTTCGAGCTCGCGGATCAGACGCGCGCGTTCCTCGCTCGAGCGGATCACCTGCGTGAACCACAGGTACACCGCGACCATCCCGACCCAGCCGAACCCGAAACCGATGATCTCGCCCGGCTGGATATGCTCGAACGTGCGCCAACCGTACGTTGAGAGGATCACGCCGGTGACGACGACGGCCGTCCCAGGGATCGCGGCTTTCGGCGGCAGACAGCCCCACATCTGGCCGAAGTACATCATCCCCATCCACCACAGATCCGGATCGAGCCAGCTGACGATCCCCCACAGAATCGGCCCCGGGATGAAATACACGGCCAACCACGCGTTCGGGATCGGCCAATGGTTGAACGCGATCGCGCGGAAATAGAGGACCAGCTGGATCGTGAGCAGACCCGCAACGAGCCAGGAATACTGTTTGGCTCCGTCGAAGGCGAGGATGTACGCCCACGCGAACATGAGCGCGGTCACCACGGTCCAGAACCAGCCGTACCACTCGGTGTTGAGTGGGCGGAGGCGGGAGCGTGTCGGTTGGCGATTGGGTGAGCCGGACGAAGACGCCATTGTTTTCAGTATAACGACCCGCGCAAGCCCTCACGCTGCGACCACGCGGGTGTCAACGACCCAGTCGGCCGGGCTGCGCTGTTGTCGATCGATCGCGACACACAGAGCATAGGCCAGAATCAAGACCCAGGTCAGGCCGATGCCGCCCCAGCCCAGCGGCGTCGGCTCGCCGGTCGCAGGCAGCAGATAGAACAGGACGAGGTGATTCCATTCGAAAGGGATCAGCGTGACGGCGGCCCGGCCGAACGCGCGCCAGAATCCGATCGGCCTGTCGGCAGAGTCCGCCACACGCAAACCCAGCCAACGCTTGCCGGGGGTGGCCGCCCAACGACTCGCGTGGAACACGGCGAAGTAGAACAGGCACGGCACCGTCACGGTGGCGAAGACCCAAACGTTGAGCGCGCTGCCGTCCACAGGCAACCCGGCCCCGGCGCTGGCGGCCAGCGGGTTGAGGCCGGCGGCCAGGATCAGGCCCTGCGTCGCCAGGACGCCCGCGAACAGGACCAGGCAATCGACGAGGTAGGCCCCCAGCCGGCGGGCGAGCCGGCCGGCCGGGGTCGAGCGCAGGAGAGTCATGCGCTGCGCGCCTCCCACTTGAACAGCCGCGTCGCCAGCAGCATGCCCGCGACCGTGTACGTGCCCAGGAGCAGCAGTTGGAGCGGCCAACCATCGCTCAACGTGCCCTCGGCCAGGGCCGACCGCACCAGCTGCGCCATGGCGTACCCGGGCAGCCATGGCCCGACCTGTTGCGCCCAATCCGGCATCATCCGCAGGGGCATGAACAGATCGGTGATGAACATCTGACCGAAGTAGAACAACTGCCCGATCGCGACAGCGGCGCCGGCGCGCGGCGCCACGCCGCTGATGACCTGGCCGAGGGCGATGGCCGTCACCACGGTGGCCACGATCATGGGCAGCGCCAGAAGGATGTTCACGGCCTGAAGTTTGACGCCGTAGGCAACGACGCCGACCAGGATCACGACGAGCGCCGTGGCCATGGCCATGGCCACATTGGCGACCACGTAGGCGCCGATCAAGACGCCCGAGGAGATCGGGCTGGCCTGGAGCCGACGCAGCACGCCCTTGGCGCGCAGCTCGGTCATCACGCTTGAGCTGCTGATCAAACCGAAGGCCAGCAGATTGGCGGCCAACACGCCGGGCATCATCCAGGTCATGAAGTCGGCCAGGCCATCGCCGCCGAAGGCCGCGCCGTTGATGACCATCAGCAGCACGGGGAAGGCGAAGTTCCAGAACAGCAACGTCTTGTCCCGGATGTGGATCAGAAACATGGCTTTGGTGAGGGTGAGGAAGCGATACATCGTGAGCTCCAGATGGTCTGCTAAAGGCGGGCCGTCCGCCGTCAATTGAGCGATCGTCCCGTGAGCGCCAGAAACGCGTCTTCGAGCGACGGCTGACGCAGAGCGATCTCGGTGATGACCTTGCCGAATTGAAGGGCGAGTTGATGCAAGGCCGGCAGCGTCGCCTGCGGCGCCGCCGTTTGGATCTCAAGATGCTGGCCGGTGTAACGTACGCCGCTGACATCCGGCAAGGCGCGCACAGCCTCGAGCGGGAGATCGATCGTGGCCTTGAGCGTCGCGTGAAGCCCCAGACCGGCGACGATCGAGGCCGGCGATCCAAGGGCCATGATCCGCCCCCGGTCGATGATGGCGACCCGCCCGCACAGCGCCTCGGCCTCCTCCATGCTGTGGGTGGTGATCAGGATCGTGCGCCCGTCCTCGTGCAGGGCGCGCAGCACATCCCACACTTCGCGTCGCGCGTGCGGGTCGAGCGCGGCCGTCGGCTCGTCGAGCATTACGATCTGCGGATCGTTGGCCAGCGCGATCGCCAGCGCCAGGCGTTGTTGCTGCCCGCCCGACAGCTGGCGCGCGTATCTGGCATGCTGCTCGCCCAGACCGAACCGCTCGAGCAGGGCATCGATCTGCGCGGCGGTCAGACGCACGTCGTAGAGCGCGGCATAGACCTCGAGCAACTCGGTGACGGTCAGGTCGTCGAGCAGCGCCGTTTTCTGGAGCTGAACCCCCAGCGCTTCTTTGGCGTCCCCGGGCGATCGACCGGCCACGCTGAGCCTGCCGGCGGACGGGGTCAGCAGCCCCTGAAGGCACGACAGCAGCGTCGTCTTTCCAGCGCCGTTCGGTCCCAGGAGCCCGAAGATCTCGCCGGCGTCGATCTGCAGCGACACGTCGCGCAGCGCGTCGACGTGTCGCTTGCCCGTGCCGTAGCCGGCGCTGAGGTTCTGAATATCGAGGATGGTGGCGGCCATGAGCGTTCTCCTTGAGGATGATGCTCACAGCCTACGGTTTGGCGGGGACTTGTTGAAGCCTCGGGGGATAGAACCCGAATATGCCAAAGGATAGAGCGCTCCGGAAGCGAGATGTGTCGCCGGGGATGAGCTCAGCCCACCCCCGACGACACACACCGCTTCCGGGGATCAACGAATCATCTGGCGCTCGGCGTTGCCCGAGAAGTTGATGAACACGGTCTTGAGCTCGGTGAAGAAATTGAGCCCTTCCTCCGACATCTCGCGCGCGCCGACGCCCGTGGCCTTGATTCCGCCAAAGGGCAACTGAGCCTCGCCGCCAACCGTCGGCTCGTTGACGTGCACCATGCCGGTCTCGCACTCTTCGACGAAACGCAAGACCTGCGTGATGTCCTGCGTGAAAATCGAGGCCGTCAGGCCGTATTCGACGGCATTGGCCGCGCGCAGCGCGTCGTCGAGGGTCTCGGCCTCAGCCACAGCCAGTACCGGGCCGAAGACCTCTTCCTTGAAGATGCGCATATCGGGCGTCACGCCGTCGAAGATCGTCGGCGCCACAAAGAACCCGTCGCTGCCGTCCACCGCGAACGTCGTCGGCACGCCGCCGCCAGTCACCAGGCGCGCGCCCTCGGCCCGGGCGACCTCGATGTACTCGAGGTCCGTGCGCCATTGGGTGCGGTCGACCGCCGGGCCCATATCGACGTCGTCGCGCAGCCCGTCGCCGACGCGGATCGCCTCGGCCTTGGCCTTGAGCCGCTCGACCAGCGCGTCCTTGACGCTTGGGTGCGCGATCACGCGCGAGGTGGCGGTGCAGCGTTGGCCGGTGGAGCCAAAGGCGCCGCCGTGGATGGCCGTGGCCGCCTTGTCGAGGTCCGCGTCGGCCAGCACGATCACGGCGTTCTTGCCGCCCATCTCGCATGTCACTTTGACGCCGCGTTGCGCGGCCTTGGCCGCCAGCGCGCCGCCGACCGCGTTCGAGCCCGTAAACGACACAGCTTTGACCTCGGGCGCGTGCACGATCGCCTCGCCGACCACGCTGCCCGGCCCGACGATCATGTTGAAGACACCGGCCGGCAGCCCGGCCTGTTCGTAGATCTCGGCCAGCAGCGCGGCCGTGCCGGGCGTGAGTTCGGCCGGTTTGAACACGACCGTGTTGCCGGCCACGAGCGCCGGCGCGCTCTTCCACACCGGGATGGCCCACGGAAAGTTCCAGGGCGCGATCAGACCGACCACGCCGAGCGGCCGGCGGATCGTATACGTGAAGGTGTCGCGCACTTCGGACGGCAGGGTCTTGCCACCCATGCGAAAGCCTTCACCGGCGTAGTACTCGAGCAACGACAGACCCTTCAATACCTCCCCGCGCGCTTCTTTGAAGATCTTGCCTTCCTCGCGCGTCATCATTCGCGCGATCTCGTCAAGTCGGTCGCGCGCGATGTTGGCGGCGCGCCAGATGACGCGTCCGCGCTCGGGGCCGGGCGTGTTGCGCCAGGCCGGGAAGGCCGCCTGCGCGGCGGTGATGGCGGCGCTGACCTCGGTCGCCGTCGCCGCCGGGAATTCGGCGATGACGTCGGTCGGCCGGGCCGGGTTGACGTTGCGCACGAGGCGCTGCGACTCCGGCTGGACCCAACGGCCGTTGATATAGGAGCCTGTCTGCATGGACACCTCTCGCTGGATGGAGTAGCGCGATGATAACGCGAAATGAGGTAACGGCTCAGCCAGCAGGAAGTTGGGCGAAAAACGGGGTGGGCCCAGGGGGTCGGGGGCTTCGCCCCGACCCCCTGGGCCCACCCCGTTTTTCGCCATGTATTCCCGTTGGTGGCTGAGCGGATACTGCCTCAGAGTGTGCAAAAAACGCGATTCCTCTACTGAACCCATACATCTGCGCAAGGGGTTGCCGAGACCCTGCCTCGTCATTCGTGTCAATTCGTGGCCAAAAACCTCCCGATCGAAGCTTGCAGCCCTCATCGAGCGCACACGGTGCGGTGTTACGATTGCCTGACAGGAGAAGCCATGACCCGCTATCTGATCATCGGCGCGAGCCGGGGGCTGGGCGAAGCGCTGCATCGGTTGCTGCCAACGGCCGGCGACGTGTGCTGGCTGGTCTCGCGTAGCGAACCGACACTGGCGCTGGGCGACGACGTCACACGCAACTGGATCCGCGCCGACCTGGCCGAGCGTTCCTCGTCCGCCGTCATCGCGCAGGCGATCGGCGACTCGGCGCTCGACGTCGTCATCTACAACGCCGGTATCTGGGAGGACGCGGCCTTCTCGTCGGACTACCGCTTCGAGGATGTGAGCGACGACGAAGACGCGCGAGTGCTGGCCGTGAACCTCACGACCGCGATCCCGGTGCTCAAACGCCTGATCCCGGCGCTGCGGCGTGGCGCCCGACCCAAGATCGTATTGATCGGTTCGGTCAACGGCCTCCCGTACGTCAACGCGCCCGAGGTCGCGTACAATGCTTCGAAGTTCGGTCTGCGCGGCGTGGCCCACGCCCTGCGCGCCGGATTGCGACAGGACAGGATTGCCGTCACGATCATCAATCCCGGCAACTTCGGCGCCCCGCGCTTTGTCGATGGACAGCTCGTTAACGCGACCTCAGGCGCCGTCGAGGACTGCATCCCGGCGCAGGATCTCGTGACTCTTGTGCGCGCGATCCTGTCGCTCTCCAACGCCGCGGTCGTGCGCGAACTCGACGTCATGGCGATGGAGGATCCCTGGTGAGCGCACGTCACCTCCTCGATGATGCCGCCCTGCAGCGGGCGGCGCGAACCCTGGCGCGACGCGACCCGGCGTTGCGCCGCGTGCTGCAGACGTACGGCCCACCGCCGCTTTGGGCGCGCAACCCGGGGTTCGCCACGTTGGTCCACTTGATCCTCGAGCAGCAGGTTTCGCTGGCCTCGGCCCTGGCCGCGTTCAACAACTTGAAGCGCGCCTGCCGCGGCGAGGTGACCCCGCGTAAGCTCCTGCGTTTCGACGACGCTGAAATGAAATCGATCGGATTCAGCCGGCAGAAGACGGGCTATGCCCGCGAGCTGGCGCACGCGATCCTCGAACGGCGCTTCGACCCACGCGCTCTCGAAGGGCTCGACGACGACGGTGTTCGCGCGCAGCTGATCGCGCTCAAGGGGATCGGGCCCTGGACCGCCGATGTCTATCTGTTGATGGTGTTGCTGCGCCCCGACGCCTGGCCGCACGGCGATGTGGCGCTTGCGGTCGCAGCGCAGGAGGTGTACGGCCTGGCCGTGCGCCCGACCTTCGCCGAACTTACCGACCTGGCTGATAGCTGGCGTCCCCATCGCGCGACGGCGGCGCGTCTTTTGTGGCATCATTACCTGTCGAGTCGCGGGCGATCCTGACGGATCATCGCGCTCGCAGACTCTCAACGTTCAACCACTTTCGAAGGGCGAGACCGCATTGGGCGCAATAACGATGCCGCGGACGAAGCGGCGCTGGATCGCGAGCGAATGGCTTTGGGTCGCGCTCCTGACATGCGTGGGTCTCGCGATCCGCTGGCCGTACTGGCGCACCATCCCGCGCCCGGGCGACGAAGCCAACCAGGCCACGCTGGCGATGCATATCGCGCGCGGTGAGATCCTGCCCCTGACCGGCACCGACGCCTATACCGGGCCGTTCTTCGTGTATCTGATGGCGGGGCTGTACAGGCTTGGCGTGACGGATCCCCAACTGGGGCGCACGCTGCTCCTGATCACGGGCGCGCTTCTGGTGCCTGTGACGTACGCGTTGGCGCGGCGTTTGATCGGCGACTGGCGCGCGGCCAGCGTCGCGGCCGCGTTGATCGCCACCAACCCGCACCTCATCGTGCTCAGCAGTCATCATGGCGCCGCGACGACGATGATGCCGTTCTTCGTCGGCGTCTTCCTCTGGGCCCTGGTCGAGTCGCTCGAACGCGAGAGCGGCGCCTGGTGGCTGGGGGCTGTCACAGCCGGCGGCTTCGCGCTCCAAGCCAACCTCGCGGCCGCGATCCCGTTGGGCGGGGCCGGGCTCTGGTTCGCCTGGGAGTCGTGGCGCCGACCCGGGCTGCGTCGGCACTGGTGGCTGTGGATGACGACGGCGGCCGGGATCGTCCTTGTCCTGTCGGCGCCGGTGCTGATCCACAACCTGTTCTTCAAGGCGAACACCGTCACGCAGCTTCAGGAACGCGGGTACTTGTGGGAGTCGAATCCCACACTGCAAACCTATGCGCTCAACCTCGGCCGGCTCTTGTCCCAAGTCGGCCGTCAGACGGCCGGCGTATTGGGCGGCGACGAAACCCTGACGCCGCTTCTTGGTCTGCCGCTGATCATGATCGTCTGGGCGCTTGCCGGCGTGTTCGCGCTGCCACGGCGCGCGCAAGGGTTGACGGCGCTCGCGATCGTGCCCTACCTCGCCGTGCCCTGGTTCAGCGCTCATTTTGGGATCCTTGGGCCGGTCCGCTTTACGTCGTACATGACGTTGTTTCTCAGTTGCGGCATGGGGGCGCTCGCCGCGGCTGCCTGTCGGTGGATCGCGGCGCGTTGGCCGCGATGGCGGTCGGCGCCGTTGGTCCTCGCCTTGCTGGTCGCGGCGCTGCCGGTGCAGGGCCTGATGGGCTATTACGATTACACGGTCGGTCAGGGCGAAGACGGCGAGTTGATCGAAGCCTTTGCGCAGGAGGTCGCGCAGGTCGACCCGGGCGCCAAGTTGTTCATCGTCTATTCGGATGCCATGCTGGCCGGCTTCGGCGTGCCGTACATCTGGGAGAGCTACGCCACCATGCAGGGACGCGCTTTCGAGTTCGTGCCCCTCGATCAGGTGCTCGGTCGGCTCTACGTGGAACCCGGACCGGCCTTGATCCTGTGCACGCGCGATGACGCCGCTCGTCTCGGCGAATACGCCACGCTCGCGCTGTACGAACAGAAGACGCCGATCGACGAGGGCCGTCTCGGCTATCGGCTCTATCGTCTGGATCCGGCTACTCTGCGCCGGCCGGACTTCGTTCTGGGCGGGGCGCAGGCCACCGCGGCGAACCCTGGCCTCGCCGTCGACGCGCGCGTCGGTGGGTTGTTGCTGATCGGCGCGGATCTGCCCGAGGCCGTCGCTGCGGGTGACACGGTCGCGCTGACGTTCTACTGGCGTCGAATCGAGCCGATGACCAGCGATACGTACACACAGTTCGTGCACCTCATGACGACGGACAGGGCGACTCTGGTCGCGCAGGTCGACCGCGTGCTCGGGCGCGCGGTGTATCCCGTCAATGCCTGGGGCGACGCCGAGGTGATCGTTGATACGGTCGAACTGACGATCCCGCCGGGCACCGCGCCCGGCGCCTACCCGCTCTTCGTCGGCGTCTATCGCTATCCGAGCCTGGAGCGTCTGATCGTGCCCGGCAGCTCCGACAACATCCTCGCCCTCGGGACACTGACCGTCCGGTGAATGCTGAGCAAGCGTGTCAAGGCACACGCACGACCCAGGCATCGTGCGCGGGGAGCCCGTTGGCGTCCAGGAGCGAAAGCCGTCTGAGTTCTGGGTAGGTATAGCTGCCCAATCGCAGGTCGTAGGGCCCCGCGGGCGCGTCGGCCGGGATCTCGATCGACACGTGGTTCAGGAGCACATCGCCGACGCGCCAGCTGCCCACGTCGACGCCGCCGATGTCGGCCTGCGCGATCCTCTGATCGCCGGCAAAGAGGTGATGAAACCAGTGCACGCCATAAGCGGGCACCGCCGTGATGCTCCAGAACGTGACCACATCGAGCGCCGCGCCATCGCGCGTGACTTCCACGTCGATCAACCTCGCCCCGCTCTCCCAGAGCGCCCAATCCGCTTCGGGCAGGGTTTTCGTCACGTATGCGCCAGGGATGCGCACGTAGATGTAATGGTCGACGCCGTCACGTAAGGCCGTGATCTGACTGACAAAGCCTTCTGGCACATATGGACGCAACCAGCGCAGCCCCTCCTCCTGCCCCGGCGCCAACAGATATTGGGACGAAGCCCCGCGCAGGATCATCGACTGACTGGGGTTCACGTAGCGTTGTCGCATCCCCAGCGTCAGGGCGCGCAGTTCACTGGCCGTCGATGCAATCGCCGGGTCGGTATCGGGCGACACGAGGATGATGTCGGTGAGGCCTTCGGTCGCCGCGGCTCGACGCGCTGGTTCGACAGCCGTCAGGCCGGAGCGGATCGGCTCGGCGTATCCGCCCGGCGTCGTCGCCCGCTTCCCGACGAAATCCAGAAAGTGTTGAATCATCACGACTTGCCAGCTCAGCACCAGGGCCGCGCCGAGCGCGACCGCCCAGCGCCAGGGCCGTGTCTGCCAGACCCGCTCCAACGCGAGGCCCATCACGATGAAAGGCGCCGGGTACAGCGACAGATAGTAGTGAATGTAGGCTGACAGCGGAAAGACGCCGAAGAACAGGATCGGCCCGACAAGCCAGGCCAGCAACACGGTGTGCGGGGCCGACTCAGACGAACCTGAACGGTGAGCGCAAAGGACGCGCCGCACCAGCCAAACGGTTGCGCCGATCAGGAACAGCACCTGAAAGACGTTGACGACGTCGGTCCACTCCGGGACTCTGGAGCGCCAGGCCGCGAACGCCGGCCCTGTCAGATCGCTGATGTGCCAGCCGCCGCTCAACCACAGTGGGAACCAGAGCTTGAGCCACTGATCGATCGCCGGCTCGCTGCTGATGGCGCCGCCGCCCAGGAGTCGAGCGAAGTTGGCGAAACCGATCGTCGCTTCATGCGCCAGATACGTTCCGGTCAGGAGCGCGAGCGGGGCCAACCCGATCAGGGCCGGGCCGAGCCGGAGCGTGCGCCAGGCTGGCAACAGCAGGAGGGCGACGACAATGGCCAGCCCCACGTACGAGAGGTGCGTGCCCAGGCACAACGCAAGCCCGAGACCCGCGATGGCCCAGCCCCAGGCCGAGCGGCGCACCCGCACCTCGAGCACGCCGGCCATGAGCACGAGCGTATAGAGCGGCAGCGGCTCGATCGACACCTTACGCGCCGTGAGGACCACCCAGGGCGCGACTGCGAATAGCAAGGCCGCCCACAATGCGGGCCCCGAACCGAAATACCGCCGGGCCAACCACCACGTCAATGCCACCGCAGCGACGCCGAGCAAGCCTTTGTACACCGCCGCGATGCGGAGGTCGTCGCCGACGAGGAAGGCCGGAGCAAGCGTGTAGAGGAAAGCGGGTGGATGCGGCAAGATGCTGCCGCTGAACGGCGCGATCGTCAGCAGATCGCCGTGCGCGACGTCATAGGCTTGATTGAGGGCCGTGGACTCATCGCCACCCAGAGCCAGCAGATCGGGTTGTTCGATCCGGAGGAGGGTTGCCAGCAGCAGGATCCCGAACAGCGCAAGCCTTTGCCGGAGCCTGCGCTCGGCATCGGCTTGCGCTTCGGCGTTCATGGCTCTGCGATGGCCTGAGCGACGACGCGAAAGCCGATGTTGGCCCGCCGCTTGAAAGGATAATCCCAGTTGCGGGCGGCCACACGGGCGTGGCGGCGTGGCGAGTCGAAGGCGCCGCCGCGGATGACGGCGCCGTCGCCGATGGTCGGACCGACCGGATCGAGGATGACCTGGCTCTGGGCGTAGGTGTCGGCGTCGTACCAGTCCTGACACCACTCCCACACGTTGCCAAGCATGTCTTGCAGGCCGTATGGGCTATCGCCGGCGGGCGAGTACGCGCCGATCGGCGTGGTGCCGGTGTGCCGGTTGTCGGCGTTGGCGCGTTCGGGGCTCCAGACGTCGCCCCAGGGAAACAGAAGGCCACCCGTGCCGCGCGCGGCCTTCTCCCATTCGGCCTCGGTCGGCAGACGGAATTTCCAACCCGGGCCGCTCAGCCAGTGGCAAAACGCCACGGCGTCGTCCCATGAGACCTGCGTGACGGGATGGCGCTCATGGCCCGGAGGCGTCAGCGGTCCCTCGAGACGCAGCGCGGTTCGATAGCGCGCGAAGTCGTGCCAGGTCACCGGTGTGCGCGAGATGAAGAACTCGGAGACTCGCACGCGGTGTTGCGGGCGTTCGGTGGGCTGCGCCTCGTGATCGCGCGCCGGGTCGCTGCCCATCATGAACTCGCCGGCCGGCACGCGCACCAGCTCGAACGTCACGTTGGGAGCCAGGCTGCAGACCAGCACGTCGCCGTGCACGGCGGACCGCGGGTAGCGCGTCCGGGCGGCCGTGCGGGCGCGCTCCTCATCCTCCTGACGCTTGCGCTCGGCTTCCTCCGCCGCGCGCCGCTGCCGCGCCATGAACTCCTCGGTCTTGCGCGCCTCGGCCTCCTGACGTAGCCATTCGTCAGTGTCTTTGCGCTTGCGCCGGCTCTTGCCGCGGCCGGCGTAATATTCGGGGTATTCGGCCGCGCGCGGTTCGTCGTCGTCGGTTCGCCAGATCGGCCCCGCGGCGTCGCGCTGGCGCTTGTTCTTGACGTGGATGGCGTCGTAGGCCGCCCGCTTGGCCGGGTCGTTCAGCGTGGCATAGGCCTCGTTGATCTTCTTCAGCCGGTCTTCGGCATAGACGCGCACGGCGTCATTGGCCTGGCGCAGCCGGTCCGGATGATGCAGATGCACCTGGATGCGGTACGCGGCCTTGATCTCCTCGGCCGTCGCATACGGCGACACATCCAGCAACTCGTAAAATTTCACGCGTCAACTGTATCACGGGTCATCGCCCAAACGCAGCAGCGGGGACGAAGCGT
>JBGAJV010000048.1:0-50403 GCA_044224715.1 Anaerolineales bacterium
AACTGGCCGGCGCCGCGCTCGACGTCTTTGCCGTCGAGCCGCCCGGGCCGGGCTCGATCGCCCAGCATCCCAAAGTCATCGCGACACCCCATATTGGGGCGCAGACCCGAGAAGGACAGGACAGGGCCGGCCTCGACATCGCCGGCGAAGTCCTGGCCGTTTTGCAGGGCAAAGAGCCGCGTTTCAGGGTCCTGGCGAACGATTAGGCTATAATCTTCGGCAGCCTCGAAAGATTTAAGACGACGGCTGGGTATAAGAAAACGATAGACAAGGAGGATTTCGTCCTTCGTCTTTCGTCCTTCGTCACTCGTCGTTTCAGGGGCCTGTAGCTCAATGGCAGAGCACGCGGCTCATAACCGCTTGGTTGCAGGTTCGAGCCCTGCCGGGCCCACTACCGACGGCTGATAGCCGTCCGGTTTCGTATTGTTACCGTTGACGACTGCGTCGACCGCCGGGAGATGATCGGCTCGGCCGAGGAGCAGACCGGCACGCGGGGCCGCCGGGTGCACCCCAACCGGCCCCGCTTCGCCCCGATCGACCGACGACGTTCGCCAACGGAATCCTGGTTTTGAGGAGATATCGCTATGACCTGGGCTGAGGATCTGGCTTCCCTGAAAGCGCGCGCGCGTGACATCCAGGACCTGTCCAATTCGGCTGCCGTGTTGACGTGGGATCAAGAGACGCTGATGCCGGTCAAGGGCGGCCCGGCGCGCGGCCGCATGATCGGTCTGCTCACCCGGCTGGCGCACGAGCGCAGCGCCGATCAGAAGATCGCGTCGCTGCTGGCCTCGGTCGAGTCCTCGGGCAAACTCAAGCCCGGCTCCGACGATGCCGCGCTCGTTCGGCTGCTGCGCCGCAATCACGAGCACGCCTCGCGCATCCCGAGCGAGCTGGTCGCCGAGACTGCCGAGCACGATTCGCGCACGCAGCTCGCCTGGGCGCAGGCGCGGCCGGCGAACGACTTCGCCGCCGTCGAACCGCTGCTCACCAAGTCGGTCGAACTGCGCCGGCGCATCTCCGAATACTTCCCCGAGCACGCGCACCCGCTCGACACGCACATCGACGCCGCCGACGAAGGCATGAACGTGGCCACCTTGCGTGGCCTGTTCAGCCAACTCCGCCAAGAGCTCGTGCCGCTGGTTCAGGCCGTCGCGGCTAAACCCGAGCCCGACGACGGTTTCCTCGCGCGCAAATTCCCGAAGGCCAAACAACTGGCCTTCAGCAACAAGGTGTTGGCGCGTCTGGGCTACGACTTCGAGGCGGGGCGGCTCGACGAGAGCGCGCATCCGTTCTCGATCACGCTCAGCGCCGGCGATAAGCGCATCACCACCCGCGTTCGCGCCGACGAGACCGACGTGCTCTACAGCCTGATGAGCACGGTGCACGAGTTCGGCCATTCGACCTACGAGCAGAACATCAAGGCGGAGTATGAAGGCACGCCGCTGTTCTCGGGCGCCTCGTCTGGCGTTCACGAAAGCCAGTCGCGTTTGTGGGAGAACATCGTCGGCCGTAGCCGCGGCTTCTGGACGTACTGGTACCCGCGTCTGCAGCGCGCCTTTAGCAAATCGCTGAAGGACGTCGACCTCGAGACGTTCCTGCGCGCGATCAACAAGGTCGAGACCTCGCTCATCCGCACCGAGGCCGACGAGTTGACCTACAACCTCCACATCATCATCCGCTTCGATCTGGAGTGCGCGTTGCTCGAGGGCAAGCTGGCCGTCAAGGACCTCCCGGAGGCCTGGCACGCCCGGTATCAGAGCGACCTCGGTCGGCGCGCGGCCGACGACCGCGACGGCGTGATGCAGGACGTGCACTGGTATGGGGGCTACTGGGGCGTCTTCCAGTCGTACACGCTCGGCAACATCCTCAGCGCGCAGTTCTATACGGCCGCGCTGCAGCAGCAGCCCGAGCTCGCCGAACAGCTGGCCGCGGCCAAGACCGCCGGCCTGCACCGCTGGCTGAAGAAGAACATCTACCAGCACGGCTCCAAGTTCACGCCAGCCGATCTGGTCCAGCGCGTGACGGGCAGCCCGTTGACCATTGCGCCCTACATCGCGTACCTGCGGGAGAAGTACTCGGCGCTTTACGGCCTCTGAGCCGTCGCAGCGCGACACGGACGAACGAGGAAGGCCCGGCGATGTCGCCGGGCCTTTTGTTTGAGGGGGGCTCGGTGACGGGGGGATCACCGAGCCTTCAGTTGTCAGGTCGCATAGCAACCCGGACACGCTCTTGGGTGTGCGTTTCCACTCGGAGGGTGAGCGCGTCAGAGTCAGGATCGCGCCGCCGGCTGAGAACTGCCTATGCCCCGCATAAGAGTCAGCTTAGCCGCGCTGATCCGGCTTGTTCTGGAACAATCGTTCCCAGGCCGCTACCTCGTCGGGTGACAGACGCGGCCCGTCATCCGACGCGCCGGGCCGGCGCGGGGCAGGCGCCGCCAGACGGTCAGCGAACTCAGCCGGGGCCATGACGATGGCGCCGCGGCCGCGCGCCGCAGCCTGAAGCCGGCCGTCGCCGCTGACCACGATCAGGCTCCGCGGATTGCGCTCGTGGGCGATCGCATCCAGGATGACGTCGTCGGCGGTGCGCGGGGGGCGCGCGAACGTGACGCTCAACGTCGGCGTCGACAGGGTGGGGGCCTGGCCGGCGGCGCCACGATCGAACACGACGCGGCCCTTCCGCCGCGTGCGCGACAGAAAACCGCGCAACACCACGACCAGCTCCTTCTCATCGTCGATATCGCCCAGGCTCAACCCGGGCAAAGCGCCGATCAGATTGTGTCCATCGAACAAATACGCCACGGCCGGATTTTAGCATCGGGGCGCTGGGGCGCGGGAGCGCAAGGAGCGTGGTCGCTTCCGGGCTCTTCCGCACTCGCGCTCACGCGCACTTGCGCTCCCGCGCACTCGCGCTTCACGCTGGCGCCATCGGCCCTTTATGCTACACTCGCCGACTTATATGTACGTCGATTGGCGCCGCTTTGCCCCATATCTGGCGATCTCGGTCGTGGTCAACATCGTGGTCACGCTGGCCGTGTTATGGATGTGGGACCGCAATCGCCCGCGTATCGTTGTCGAGGCGCCCGCGGTGACCGCGACGGCCCCGGCCGGCGCAACGTCCGCGGCGCTCGTGCGGACATCGACGCCCACCGCCGCACGGCCCACCGCGACCGTCCACGTGGTCGCGCCCGGAGACACGCTCGGCTCCATCGCGGTCCGCTACGGCGTGTCGCTCGAAGACCTGATGGCGGCCAACAACCTCACCGATCCCGACGTGCTCACCGTCGGCCAGACGCTCGCCGTGCCGATCGGAGGCCTCGAGCCGACGCCCACCGAGCCCGCGCCCGACATCCCCACGACCACGCCGATCGCGACCGCCACAACCGATCCGAATGCGCCGGCGCCCGAGGTCACGATCAGCCGGGTGCAATCGCCCGGCGTGCTGGCGCAGGAGACCGTGGTGCTCATCAACACCGGCGGTCCGCTCGAACTGACCGGGTGGACGTTGCGGAGCGCGGATGGCAAAGAATTCACGTTCCCGTCCTTGACGCTCTTCCAGGGCGGCGCGGTCAACATCCACACCATGTCGGGCGAGAACTCGGTCGTCGACCTCTACTGGGGCCTGTCCTCGCCGGTCTGGGCGTCGGGCGCCAAGATCCTGCTCTCCGATCAGTCCGGCAAGCTCCAGGCCGAATACACGATCCCGTGAAGGCGTAGAGCACCCCAGCTCTACGCTCCACGTTCCGCGCGCTATACTCTCCGCATGTTCGATCGCATCGTCGAGCGATTGCTCGAGGCAGCTCGGGCCGAGGGAAAGTTCGACAACCTGCCGGGGCAGGGCCGGCCGCTCACGCTGGACGGAAACGAGAACGATCCGGAATGGGCCGCGCAGCGGCTGCTGAAGAGCAACGATGCCCGTCCGCCCTGGCTCGAGGAGGACCTGGCGATTCGCGCGGCCGAAGACGACCTCCGCGGCGATCTGGCGCGGGCCGCTGCGTACGCCCGTGGTAGCGCGGATGGCGACGGGGCCGGGGCATGGCGGCGTGCCGTCGCGCGGTTTCGCGACAAGGCGGCCGAGTTGAACCGGCGCATTCGTGATTACAACCTGAGCACGCCGCTCGAGCGATTGCAGCGCGCCCGGATCGATGTCGAGGCCGAGATCGAACGGGCCAGGCCGCTGGTGCCGGGCCAATGACGTAGCGAAACCCCGCGTTCGCCACAAAAAAAGCGCCCTGGCGTCGCCAGGGCGCTGCGTTTTTCTAGGTTGAACCGTGACGGGCTCAGGCCGTCTTTTCTTCTTTCTTTTCTTCCGGCTTGGCAGCCTTTTCGTCCTCGGTCTTCAGGCCTTCGCGGAAATTCTTGATCGCGCTGCCCAACTCACCGCCGACCTTGCCGAGGCGACCCACCCCAAAGACCAGGATGACGATGATCAGAATGATGACAAGTTCGAATCCACCCAAGTTCATGGCGATTTCCTCTCTCTGACGCTTGTGCGATTTGGGTATTTATCGCACAGCATCGCAAACGGGATTATAGCATGTGGGCCCGGCATGGCCGGATAGCGTCGCAAAAATCCCCGGGCTTTCGGCGGCCGACGACGTTTTTTTGTGAAGGCTCAGCGATTTCACAGGGTAGGTGTACAGCAGGAGAAAGCCCCGACGCGTGTGCAAGCCCACAAGAACCTCGTTGGCCGACCGGGGCCGGCCGGGAGAACTCACAACGGATGCTGTAACGTCGAAGCACCACTCTTCGACCAGCCAGCCTTGTGAACGGAATCCACGGTTCGCCCCGGATGGCGCGAAGCTGTCCACACGGATTCCGCGTGATCCGTGACGGTCCGCGAAATCCGTGCGCCAGATCAGGCCCCAGCCTGGAGGCGACCGACATCTCGCGTGGGCACACCTTGGTGATGACCAGAATCGAGAGCGCGACGGCTTGCGGTATCCTGTGCGGGTGGTCACGCGGGTCTGCGCGACCGCCCGTCGACAGGTATAGTGAACGAAATGTGGTCGTCCGTGTCACCCAATGTCGGGTTCGCAATGCCGCCGATCGACGGCGTCCATGTCTGGCGGGTCGCCCTCGACCAGCCCGCTGACGCGGCGTCGCGGCTCGCTGCGTGTCTCAGTTCCGCCGAGCGCGAGCGGGCGGGGCGCTTTCGCGGCGCGGTCCTGACCCGCCGCTATGAGGCCGCGCATGGCGCGCTGCGCCGGATCCTGGGCGCTTATCTCGGACGCGCGCCCGAGACGTTGGTGTTCGCCGTTGACCCGCACGGCAAACCGGGGCTGGCCGGCGAGGACGCCCTGACGTTCAACCTGTCTCACTCCGGCGCCGATGCGTTGATCGCCGTCGCCCAGGCCAGATCGATCGGGGTGGATATCGAAGTCATCCGCGACATGCCCGACGCGGCCGACCTGGCCCGGCGGAATTTCGCGCCCGAGGAACAGCACGGCTGGCTGGCGACCCATGCCGATCATCAACTCGAGGCGTTCTTCGCGTATTGGACCGCGAAGGAGGCGTACCTCAAGGCCATCGGCCTGGGTCTGGCCCGGCCGCTCGACTCGTTCGCGGTCGCCGTTGAGCCGACCGGCTCTGTGCGGCTGTTGCGTGACGCGCTGGATCAAGACGCGCCCAACCGCTGGTCGCTGGCCCGATTGCAGCCCGGCCCGGACACCACCGCGGCCGTCGCCGTTAAAGGACCCTTGCGCGCGTTGGAAACGTTTGCCTACCGTCCCGCGTGAGCCGAGGGCATCAGACCCGGCGCGTGCTGCGCGGACGCATGTCCGTCCAGTACTCGCGGATGTAATCCATGCACGCCGTGCGCGTGCCGACGAAGCCGGTCGACTTCCAACCAAGCGGCAATTCGCGATCCGCCGGCCAGATCGAGTACTGCTCCTCGTCGTTGACCACAACCTGCAACTGCGCTTCATGCATCTCGCCGTCCGTCATGGTGCCTCCTGATGCCGTTTCATCCATCCGATGCGGGCGACGGCTACGGTGCCGTCGTCCCGCCGACGTTTATTAACCGATCGGCCTGGTCTTGCAGCGTGTCCTTGCTGGCCGCGATCACGGGGTCCGGGATCGCATCGGGCAGCGCGTCTTCAAGGTACCGGATCGGCCGGTAGCGCGAGCCGGCGATGGCCCAGACCGTGGTGAACACTCCGGCCAGGACGAGCATCAGGCCCATGCCGCGACCTGCGCCGGTGCCGATCCACGCGCTCAATCCCGCGGCCAGACCGCCCGTCGAGCGCATCAACGGCTCGAACACGCGATCGGCCAGCGGCCCGGCGGTCAGATAGCCCAACGGCACCATCGACCACACGATCATGAGGTTGGTCGCCATCACGCGGCCCTGGAGATCCAGCCCGACTTTGGTCTGAACGATCGATAGCCAGTGCGCGTTGAGGATCGCGATCGACAGGCCGATGCCAAAGAGCCCGAAGATCGGGAAGATCGGCTGCGGCTGCACACCGATGATCAGCGTCGATAGGCCAAAGCCCAGCACGCAGGCCAGGATCCCGTCGGTGCGTCGCGGCGTCCCGCCCCACAGACTCATCACGACGCTCCCGGCCAACGTCCCCGCGCCCAGCGCGGCGAGCACGAGGCCGAGCACGGCCGGGTCGCCCATCTGCAGTACCAGAGGCGGCACAAGCACTTCCATGACGCTGTAGAAATAGTTCACGATGACCGTAAACAGGATGATCGCGACCAGGCCTCGTCGCCGGGTGATGTAGCGCCAGCCGGCCGTGACCTCGACCCAGAACGGCTCCTCGAGCTTCTTGAAAGCGAGATCCGGAAAGCGCACCAGCGACGTCGTGGTCACCGCGAACAGGAACGTCGCGAAGTCGATCAGGATCACGCCGGAGAGCCCGATCCAGAGCACAAGCAACCCGCCGACGAGGGGCGCGAGCAGCCCGCCGGTCGCGGCGCCCAGTTGGGCGATGCCGTTGGCGCGCCCATAGTAGCGCTTGGGCACGAGTTGCGAAATGGCGGCCATGTACGCCGGTTGCTGGAAGGCCGTGGCCGTGGCGTTGAGGGCGGCCACGATCCAGGTGTGCCAGATCTCGAGCCGCCCGGTCCACAGCAGGATCGCCAGCGCCAGCGTGCCGCAGCCGGCGGCCAGATCGCTCAGGATCATCAGCCGCCGTCGATCCCAACGGTCCGCGATGGCTCCCGCGATCGGCGCCAGCACGATGGCGGGCACGATCGCGCCCATCAGGATGAAGGCGTAGGCCTCGACCCGTTGGGTCTTCTCGTACACCCAGACCCCCATCGCGAACGCGGTCAGGCTCGAGCCGATAAGCGAGATGAACTGGCCGAAGGCGATCAGGTAGAAGACCGCAAGGCTGGGCGTCGTCGGGGTCGTCGGGCGCCCGGGTTTTGGCGCGGGCTTCCGAACTGCGGCGGCCATCGCGTTGGGCTTGCGCCAGTCGGACCAGAACGTCAGGATCAGGTCGCTCAACTCGTTGGCCTGATGCTTCATGAAGTAGTGGCCGGCGCCGGGGATGACGGCCAGACGCACGTCGTCGCTGAAGACCTCCCACTCGCTGTAGCGTTCCTCGTAGAGTTCCGTGGCGCGATCCATCTGCCCGATCACGCAGGCGATGGGCGCCGCGAGCTTGCGCGGCGTGCCGCCGTTGTAGAGCTGTGTGTAGAAGTCGTCGGTGTCGCGGGCGTCGTGCAAGAAGTTGCGGATGACGAAGTCTTGCTCGGTTGGGCTGAGCGCGTCGGTGAAGAACCCCATCGAGCGCAGGAACTCGAGCGCCGAGCGCCTGGCCGTCCAGCGTTCCATCGGGAACAGTCGATTCAAGAGCTCGAACACCCGGCCGGGCAGACGCGGCGACGGGAAGTGGCCGCCGATCAACACGCCACGCAGGTCGGCGCCGCGGGCGTCGAGCTCGTTGGCCACGGCGAGCGTCATCGCCCCGCCGAGACAATGACCGTAGAGCATGAGCGGACCGCGGTGGTCGCGCACGATCTCATCCGCGCAGCGTCTGGCGATCTCGGGCAGCGTCTGCAGTGGCTCGTCGCGCCGGCTGAAGTCGTGCCCGGGCATCTGCAACGCGAAGAGCGAGACGCCGGCCGGCAACGCATTGGCCAGCGGTTGATACGTGACCGCGTCGCCGCCGGCGAACGGGAAGGCCAGCACGGTCAGCGTGCGCCGCTCGGGCGGGGTGGGCGGCGTGAGCTCATGCAGCAGCCGGTCGCCATGGCGGGCGGCGCCCTGCGCCAGCGCCGTCGCCAACCGGCGCACCGTCGGGTGCTTGAACAGATCCATCACCGCGACGTGCTCGCCGATGCGCCGGGCGGCGCGAACGGCCTTGAACGATTCACCGCCCAGGTCGAAGAAGTTGTCGTCGATGCCGACCCGCTCCCGGCCGAGGACGTCGGCCCAGATCGCGACGATGCGCTCTTCCTCGGCGTTGGTCGGGGCCGCATAGGCCGCGTCGGTCACGGCGGCATCGGCCTGCGGCGCGGGCAAGGCCGCGCGATCAAGCTTTCCGTTCGGCGTCAGCGGCAGCGCCGGCAGCAGGACGAACGCGCCCGGCAGCATGTACTCGGGCAGGCGACTCTTGAGATGCGCGCGGAGCGCCGCGACTGTCAGCGCCGGCGCGCGGGGCACGACGTAAGCGACGATGACGCGATCGCCGACGCGGTCCTCGCGGACCACGACCGTCGCGGTTTCGACCTCGGCGTGTTCGGCCAATACCTGCTCGATCTCGCCGAGCTCGATGCGGAAACCCTTGACCTTGACCTGATGATCGAGCCGGCCGACGTAGTCGAGCACGCCGTCGTCCAGAAAGCGCCCGAGATCGCCGGTGCGATACAGACGCGCGCCCGGCACGCCGGAGTAGGCGTCGACCACGAAGCGCTCGGCCGTCAGGTCAGGCCGCCCCGCGTAATCGCGGGCCAACCCGGCGCCGCCGATGTGGATCTCGCCGGGCACCCCGGGCGGCGTCGGCTCGCCGTGCGCATCGAGGACGTACGCCCGCAGCCCCGGGATCGGTCTGCCGATCGGCACACGGCCAACCCCAGGCCAGTCGGTTGTGTCGTACGCGGTCGCGTCGGCCGCGACTTCGGATGAGCCGTAGAGATTCAACAATCGAGCTGAGGCAAGCGTGTCGCGGAAACGCTGGAGCAGCTCCGGCGACAGGGTCTCGCCGCTGGTGACCCAGAACGTCAGATCTGGCAAGCGCTTCGCCAGATCCGGCGCGACGTCGAGCAGGAGACGCAACAGCGACGGCACAAGCACGATGCGCGTCACACGGTGCTCGGCCAGGGTCGCGATCAGGCGCTCGGGATCCTTGACGACGGCATCGGGCACGACCACGCTCGGCACGCCGTGGAGCAACGGTCCGAAGATCTCCCAGATCGAGTCGACGAAGCTCAACGCCGTCTTCTGGCAGCAGACCTCGTTTGGCGCGAAAGGATGCTGATCCCACATCCAACGGCAGCGGTTCACGGCCCCGCGATGCAGCGCGCGCACGCCTTTCGGTCGACCGGTGGACCCGGACGTATAGATGACGTACGCCAGATCGTCGGCCGCGACAGTGGCTCGCGGATCGCTCGTGGTGTCGTGGGCCTCCACTGCCGTCTCGTCGAGCAGCAACGGCGCCGCCTGCGTGCCCGCGAGGAGCGCGGCCCAGGCGGCGCGGGTGAGGACCCAACGCGTCCCAGAGTCGGTCACCATAAACGCCAATCGCTCGGCCGGGTACGCGGGATCGAGCGGCAGATAGGCGCCGCCGGTCTTGAGCACGGCCAGGATCGCGACCACGGCGTCGAGCGAGCGTTCAAGACAGATGCCCACGACCGCGTCGCGACCCACGCCCCGCGCGGCCAAACCGGCGGCCAGACGCGAGGCGCGCGCGTCGAGCTCCGCGTAGGTCAGCGTGCCCGCGTCGCCCAACAGCGCGACCCGTTCGGGTGTAAGAGCCGCCTGGGCCGCGAAGAGTTCGGTCAGCGTGGCCGGTGGATACGCGGGCCGCGCAGCGCCGCTCCAGACGCGCAGCACCGTGTCGCGTTCGTGGTCGGGCATGAGCGGTAATCGATCGATCGCGGTCTCGGGCGCGGCCACGATCGCTTCGAGCAAGCGCTCGTAATGCCGGGCGAAACGCGCCAGCGTGGCGTCGTCGAACAGATCGGTGTTGAACTCGAGCCGGCCGACGAGCCCGCCCGGCTCGTCCCAGATGTACAGGCTGACGTCGAACTGCGCGCCGCCCGTCTGAACGTCGAGCGAGGTCAGCGTGAGACCGGGCAGCCGCATCTCGGATGCCGGCGCGTTCTGCAGCGCGAACATCACCTGGAACAGCGGATGATGGCTGAGGCTGCGCGCGACGTGCAACTCGTCGACCAGGCGCTCGAACGGCACATCCTGATGGCCGAACGCGTCGAGCGCCGTGGCGCGTGCGCGCTGAAGCAGCGTGCGGAACGACGGCCGGCCGCTCAGGTCGGCGCGGAGGACCAGGGTGTTGACGAAGAAACCGATCAATGGCTCGAGCTCCGGCCGGACGCGGTTGGCGATCGGCGTGCCGACCGCGAAATCCGTCTGTCCCGAATAGCGGCCGAGCAGAACCTCGAACGCGGCGAGTAGCACCATGAAGAGCGTGGCGTTCTCGCTGCGCGCCAGGGCTTTGAGCGGTTCGGTCAGGTGCTCGGGCAACGTGAAGAAGCGGACCGCGCCAACAGTCGACTGCACCGCCGGCCTGGGGCGGTCGGTCGGGAGCTCGAGCCGCGCCGGCGGCTCGGCCAGGGTGGCGCGCCAGAAATCGAGTTGCCGCGCGACCTCCGAGCCCTGCAGCCAGTCGCGCTGCCATGCGGCGTAATCGACGTACTGGATCTCCAACGGCGCGAGCCCGGGCGCGGCGAGATGACCCTCGAGCGCGGCACGGTAGAACGCCCCCAGCTCGCGATTGAGCACACCGCTCGACCAGCCGTCGGTGACGATGTGGTGGAAGGTCAGGGCCAACACGTGCTCGTCGTCGGAGAGCCGCAGCAGGTGCGCGCGGAGCAGCGGCGCCACGGCCAGGTCGAACGGTTGGCGCGACTCGCGCGCCAACCAGTCCTGCACGAACGCGCCGCGCTTGGCGTCGGGCACGGTCGTGACATCGACGCTGCGCAAGTCGGGCGTGATCTCGCCAGCGATCGTGAGCCGCGGCTCGCCGCCGACCGTGTTGATGCACGATCGCAGGATCTCGTGCCGATCCAGGATCGCCTTGAGCGCGGACCTCAACGCGGCGAGGTCGAGCTGGCCGCTGAGACGCCAGGCCACCGGGATGTTGTAAGCCGCGTGCGGGCCCTCGAGTTGATCCAGGAACCACAGACGTCGCTGGCCGGCCGAGAGCGGCAAGGCTTCGACGTCACGGGGCACCGGCTGGATCGGGGGGCGCAGCGCCGGCGGCGCGCCGTTCGCCTGCAGGCGGCCGAGCAACGCCGCGCGCTTCTCGGGCGACAAGGCGGCGACGCGCCTGGCCAGATCGCGGGCCGAAGTCGATTCAGGGACCGTCATGTTCTTCCGTCTCCAGTTCAGCCAGCAGGGCGGCCAGCACGGCGTCATCGGCCTGGGCCGCGACGGCCTGGGCCACCGCCTGCGCCAGGCCCGCGATCGTCGGCGCCTCGAAGAGCGTCTTCAGCGCCACGTCGACGTGATAGGCGTCACGCAATCGCGCCAGCAACAACGTGCCCAACAGCGAGTGCCCGCCAAGCTCGAAGAAGTTGTCGTGAATGCCGATCGCGTCGATGCCGAGCAGATCGCCCCAGATCGCGCCGATCCGTCGCTCGAGGTCGTCGCGCGGCGCCGCGAAGTCGGTCGCCAACGCCGGCCGGTCGTAGAGGTTCGCGGCGGGCGTCGGCTCGGGCGCGCCAGCGTGTGCCAGGCCGTTGACGTGCGCGGGTTGGGTCGGCGAGTCGATCCAATAGCGACGACGCTCGAACGCATAGGTCGGCACGGGCACACGATTGCGCCGCTCGGGCGCGTAGAACGCCTCCCAGTCGATCGGCGCGCCCTGCAGCCAAAGGCGGCCGAGGGTCGTCAGGATGTGGCCGTCGACGGGCTGCGGGTCGTTGACGTGCGGCAGCGACTGCAGCACGCGCGCGCCGGCCGTCGGCGCCGTCTGTCGGACGAACGTCGCCAGGCTTCCGCCCGGCCCGACTTCGAGAAAGACGGGCTCGCCTTCCGCCAGCAGCGTGGCCACGCCGCCGGCGAAGTTCACGGTCTCGCGCAGGTGCCGCACCCAGTAGTTCGGGTCGGTCGCCGCGTCGGCCGTGACCCAGCCGCCGGTCAGGTTCGACACATAAGGCCGTGTCGGCGCCCGGCGCGGCGTGGCCGCGACTCGTTCGCCGAAGGCGTCCAGGATCGGGTCGAGCATGGCCGAGTGGAAAGCGTGCGATGTGTGCAACGCCCGTGTGCCGATGCCGCGCGCCGCGAGCAACGCCTCGAAACGAACGATGGACTCGGTCGGGCCGGAGACGACGGACAGCGCCGGCCCGTTGGCGGCCGCGACCGACAGCTCGGGCAACCCGGCGTCGTCCAGCGCTGCGCGTGCCTGCGCGGCCGAGAGCGACACGGCCAGCATCGCGCCGCCGGGCAGCGACGCCATCAAACGGCCGCGCGCCGCCACAAGCGCGAGCGCATCGTCCACCGTGAACACCTCGGCCAGACAGGCCGCGACGTATTCGCCGATGCTGTGTCCGATCATGGCCGCCGGGTGAACGCCCCAGCTCAACCAGAGCTGCGCCAACGCGTATCCCACGCTGAACAGCGCGGGCTGCGCGAGCTGCGTGCCTTGCAACTGCTGCGCCGCTTCGGGTGAGGCCGGCCCCACCGGATAGACCAGATCGACCAGGTCGACGCCCAGATGCGCGCGAGCCACGCGCGCGCAACGGTCGAAGGCGTCGCGATAAACCGGCTCACGCTCGTACAGCGCGCGCGCCATGTTGACGTGTTGCGCGCCCTGGCCCGGGAACATGAAGACGATGGGACGTTCGGTCGTCGCCGCTGAGCCCGTATGCAGGCGACCGGGCTCGCGGCTGACAAGCGTCGTCGCGGCGTCGGCGGCGTCGGCGCACACGACAAAGCGGCGCTGCTCGAAAGCCCGGCGTCCCAGAGCCAGGCTGTAGGCGATGTCGGCGAGCGGCGCGTCGCCCTCGAGGCGACGGGCCAGACGCTCGGTCGCGGCGTCCAGCGACGTTGCGCTGCGCGCCGACCAGATCAGGAGTTGCCGCGCCCGTGTTTCGCCGGATGCGCGCCGCGGTGGCGCCTCCTCGAGGATTGCGTGCGCGTTTGTGCCGCCGATGCCGAACGAACTGACGCCGGCGCGGCGCGGGCCGGACTCGTTGGGCCACTGGCGCAGCGTCGTGTTGATCGCGAACGGCCCCGCTTCGAGGGCGAGTTTTGGGTTCGCGGTCTCGACATTCAGGCTCGGCACGAGCCGGCCCCGCTGCAGCATCAAGGCGGTCTTGATCAGACCGACGACGCCGGCGGCAGTGTCCAGATGCCCGAGGTTGGATTTCACCGATCCGATCCAGCAGGGCGGGGCGCCGGTCGGCCGACCACCGAGCGCCTCGGCCAGCGCCGTGACCTCGATCGGGTCGCCCAGCTCCGTGCCCGTGCCGTGGGCTTCGACATACGCGATCGTCTCGGGCGCGACGTCGGCGTTGGCCAGTGCCTGCGTGATCACGGTGCGCTGGCCGGACACACTCGGCGCCGTGAAACCCACCTTGGCCGCGCCGTCGTTGTTGATCGCGGTGCCGCGGATCACGGCCACGATCGCGTCGTCGGCGGCCAGCGCGTCCTCGAGCCGCTTGAGCGCGACGACGCCGACGCCGTTGCTTGCGACAGTCCCGCGTGCCTGCGCGTCGAACGGCCGACAGCGCCCATCGGGCGACAGGATGCTGCCGGGCACGTGCAGATATCCCGTCGGGCCGAAGTTCGACAGCGACACGCCGCCGGCCAGGGCCAGATCGCATTCGAAATTCGCCAGGCTCTGACAGGCGAGGTGCACGGCCACCAGCGACGTCGAACAGGCCGTGTTGACCGACAGGCTCGGCCCGCGCAGATCGAGCTCGTACGACACGCGCGTCGCGAGGAAATCCTTGTCGTTGGCGTTGAAGACCTGGAACTCGCCCTGGTGGCGCATCAGGTCGCGCCGCGGTAGCAGGTGAAAGAGCAGATACTGGCTCAAACCCGAGCCGGCGAACACGCCGATCGGGCCGCCGGCGCGCGCAGGATCGACGCCGGCCGTCTCGAGCGCTTCCCAGGCGCATTCGAGGAACAGCCGCTGCTGCGGATCCAGGATCTCGGCCTCGCGCGGCGTGTAGCCGAAGAACGCGGCGTCGAACGTGTCGCAGTCCGTCAGCACCGTGCCGGCCTTCACGTAGGCCGGATCGGCCAGCAGAGTTGGGTCGACGCCCGCGGCGCGGAGCGCGTCGTCGTCGAACCGCGTGATCGCTTCGACGCCGGCGCACAGGTTCTGCCAAAAGGCGTCGACGTCGCCGGCGCCGGGCACGCGGCAGGCGAGGCCGACGATCGCGATCGCGCCGGGTGGATATGAGCTCGACGTCATGGGTGGGAATCCTGTGTGGATCGCGTGTGCATCGGGCGCCGAGCCTGTTGCGCGTCGCGGCGCCGTTGGGCGCGCGCCAGCGCGTCGTCGCGCACGTTCGTGGCGTCGGTCTGCGCCGGCGCGTCCTGGCCGAGATGCTCGGCCAGCGCCGCGATGGTGGTGTGACGGAAGAGGTCCATGAGCGCGACCTCGGTGCCCAGCTCGGTCTGCAGCCGCGCGTGGACCCGCAGCAGCAGGAGCGAGTGGCCGCCCAGTTCGAAGAAGTTGTCGTGGACGCCGACGGCGTCAAGCCCGAGCGCATCGCGCCACACGGCCGCGATCTGCGCTTCGAGCCGCGAGCGCGGCGATACAAGGGTCCCGCCGGGCTGCGGTCGGGCGCGGGTCGGCGCGGGCAGCGCCGCGCGATCGACCTTGCCGCTTGGGTTGAGCGGCAGCGTATCCAGGAACACGAACACGCCGGGGACCATGTGATCGGGCAGGCGCTCACCGAGGTGGCGGCGCAGATCTCCGCTCAACGCCGACTCGTCACCGGATCCGGTCGGAGCCGGCACGACATAGCCGACCAGATGCTGGGCGCCGCCCGGGTCGGCGCGCGCCACGACCACGACGTCGCGCACGCCCCTGTGCGCCAATAGCGCGGCCTCGATCTCGCCGAGCTCGATGCGAAAACCACGCAGCTTGATCTGGTGATCGAGGCGTCCGAGGTACTCGATCGCGCCGTCGGGCAGATGGCGGGCGAGGTCGCCGGTGCGGTACAGACGCGCGCCGGGCCGTGACGCAAACGGATCCGGGACGAAGCGTTCGGCCGTCAGATCGGGCCGCCCGAGGTAACCGCGCCCGACCTGCACGCCGCCGATGTAGAGTTCGCCGGCCACGCCGACGGGCACCGGCTGCATCCGGGTGTCGAGGACATACAGCTGCGTGTTCGCGATCGGGCGCCCGATCGGCACGACGTGGCGCGGATCGCCGTTGACGCAGGCCCAAAACGACACGTCCACGGCGGCTTCGGTCGGGCCGTACAAATTGTGCAGGGTGGCCCCGGCCGGCATCCGCTCGAAGAAGCGTTGTTGCAGGTCGTAGGGCAGGGCTTCGCCGCTGCAGATCACGCGCCGCACGGACTCGCAGGCACTCAAGCCCGGCGCTTCGAGGAAGTGGCCGAGCATCGAGGGCACGAAGTGCAGGGTGGTCACGCGTTCGCGCGCGATCGTGTCGATCAGGTAGCCCGGGTCCTTATGGCCCTCGGGCCGTGCCATCACAAGCCGCGCGCCGACCAGCAGCGGCCAGAAGAACTCCCAGACCGACACGTCGAAGCTGAATGGGGTCTTCTGCAACACGACGTCGTCGGGGGTCAGGGCGTATTCGGCCTGCATCCAACGCAGCCGATTGACGATGGCGTCGTGCTGATTCATGGCGCCCTTGGGACGGCCGGTCGAGCCCGACGTGTAGATCATGTATGCCAGGTTCCGCGGCGTGATCGCGCGCGGCACGGCGTCGTCGTCCGGCGCATCCAGCTCGGCGTCGGCGCCGTCGAGCCGCACGAGGCGCGCCGTCGTCTCAGGCAGCCGCGGCTCGATCCGCGTCTGGGTCAGCAGCACGGGCACCTGCGAGTCGGCGATCATGAAGGCCAGCCGCTCACGCGGGTAACCGGGATCGAGCGGCACGTACGCGCCGCCGGCCTTGAGCACGCCCAACAACCCCATGACCATCTCCAGCGACCGCTCGGCGCAGATGCCCACGCGCACGTCGGGCCCGACGCCCAGCGTCTGCAGGTGTCGCGCGAGTCGCGCGGCGCGGCGATGGAGCTCGGCATAGGTCAGCCATCGGTCCTCGAAGCCCAGCGCCGGGGCATCGGGGGTGCGGCGCGCCTGCGCCTCGAGCAGGTCGATCAACGTGGCGTCCGGTTCGGGCCAGACGGTCGCTGTGGCGTTCCAGTCGACGACGAGCTCGCGGCGCCGCGCGGGCGTCAGGAGTTCGAGGGCCCCGATCGTCTTCTCCGGAGAGGCGACGATGTCGGTCAGGAGCGTGAGATAACACTCGGCGAGACGTTCGGCCGATGAGGCGTCGAAAAGGTCGCTGTTGTATTCGAGCCAGCCGGTCGCATCGTCGACGCGTTCGGTCAGCGTCAGCAGCAGATCGAACTTCGCCGTGGCGTGACCGACCGACACCGTTTCGACGACGAGCTCGTCCAGCGCCAACCCGGCCTGCGGCACGTTCTGGTAGGCCAACATCACCTGGAAGAGCGGGTTGCGACTGGGATCGCGCTCCGGACGCAGCGTCTCCACCAGTCGTTCGAACGGCACGTCCTGGTTCGTGAAAGCGTCGAGCGCCGTCGACCAGACGCGCGCCAGCAACGCATCGAAGCGCTCGTCGAGCGGCACTTTCGCGCGCAGGACAAGCGTGTTCGCGAAGTAGCCGATCAGGTCTTCAAACTCGGGTCGCACCCGGCCCGCGCTGGGGGCCCCGATGGTCAGATCCGCCTGGCCGCTCAGCCGACGCAGCAGCACGAACAGCGCGGTCAGCAACACGGCGAAGGTCGTGGCGCCATGTTGGCGTCCGAGCGCGCGCACCGCGGTGAACAACTCGGGCGGGAGATCGAGGGCGACCTGGCCGCCGCGATAGGTCATTTCGGGCGGCCGCGGGCGATCGGTCGGCAGATCGAGCGCTGGCACGGGCCTGCCCAGCACGCCCCGCCAGAAGTCGAGCTGTTCCGCCTGCGCACCACGCGCGACCTGCTCGCGCTGCCAGATCGCGACGTCGCCGAACTGCAGATCGAGCGGCGGCCGATCGGGTGCGTCGCCGACCCGCCGCGCGGCGTAAGACTCGGCCAGTTCGCGCCACAACACGGCCAGCGACCACTCGTCCGCGACGAGGTGATGCAGCGTGATCAGCAGGACATGGTCTTCAGCCCCAAGACGGAACAACGCGGCGCGCACCAACGGCCCGCCGGCGAGGTCGAAGGTCGTGTCGGCCATGGCGCGCAGCCGTCGACGGAGTTCGGTCTCGCGGTCGTCCGCCGGCAGATGCTCCAACGTCTCGCGCGTCCACGGCACGGTCATCTCGGGCCGGATGCGCTGCTCGGGCTCGGTGCCGTTCAAGCCGACGACGGTGCGCAGCGCCGCCTGGCGCGCGACGACGTCCGCCAGGGCCTGCTCCAACGCGGCTTGACGCAACGGGCCGCGCAGCCGAAACGCGCACGGCAGCGAATACGTCGGCCCGACGGCGTGCAGGCGCTCGAGGAACCACAGCCGCTCCTGCGTGAACGACAGGGGCGCCGTCGTCAGGCCCGGATGCGCCGGGATCTCGGCGTTTGTGCCGGCCGGCTCGGCCGCCCATTCGGCCAGCAGGGCGAGTTCCTCGGCCGAGAGGCCGGCGGGCAGTGGCGAAACGGGCTCGGTCATCGCGGGTGGGTGCTCCCTTTGAGCAGGGCTTCGCGGGCCTCGGGCGGCAGCGATCTCAGTTTGAGATGCAGCGCCGCGGCGCGCTCGCAGTGCCCGGCGGCGGGCTCGTGGTCGACGAGGTGGCGCGCGAGCCGTTCGGGCGTCGACGCCTCGAACACAACGCGCACCGGCAGCCTGACCCGGAACAACCGCTCGAGCCGGGTTGCGACCTGCGTCGCCAGCAACGACTGCCCACCCAGGTCGAAGAAGTCGTCGTTCGGCCCGATCGCCGGCAGCCGCAGGACCTCGGCGTACACGTCGGCCACGCAGCGCGCCACGGGGCCGGATGGCGGGGTCATCGCCGTGGTCGGCTGCAACACGGTTTTGGGGGCCGGGAGCCGGGCACGGTCGATCTTGCCGTTGGGCGTGAGCGGGAGCGTCGCGAGTGACACCACGAAGGCCGGGACCATGTACTCGGGCAGCCGGTCGCGTAGAAAGCCGCGCAGATCGGCATCGGCGGCCCCAGGCCGTAACGCCGCGTAGGCGACAAGCGCCGGCGCGCCGGCGACGTCGTCGCGCACGGTCACGACGGCGCCCGCCACGGACGGGTGGCGCTGCAGCGTCGCCTCGATTTCGGTCAATTCGATCCGAAACCCGCGCAGTTTGATCTGATGATCGCTTCGCCCGAGGAACTCCAACTCGCCGTCCGGACGCTGGCGCACGCGATCGCCCGTCCGGTACAGACGTCCGACGCCGAACGGGTTGGGCAGGAAGCGCTCGGCCGACAACTCGGGGCGTTGCCAATAGCCGTTGGCCAGACCATCTCCGGCCAGGTAGAGCTCGCCGATCGCGCCCGGCAACACGCGCCGGAGCCCGCTGTCCAGGACGTGGGCCTGCGTGTTCGCGATCGGGCGCCCGATGGTCGGTTCGGCCACGGCTTCGCGCGGCACGAGCGCGAACGTCGAATACGTCGTGTCCTCCGACGGCCCATACAGGTTGAACAGCCGATGCACCTGCGGCAACGCGTACACGCGCTGCGCCAGGTCGCGCTTGAGCGGTTCGCCGGCGAGGTTCACGGTGCGGACGCTCGTCGGCACGCCGCCCAGCGCCAGCAGTTCGGTCATGGCCGACGGCACGGTGTTGATCAACGTCACCGTCTCGCGATCCGGGCTCTCGGGCAGGTGCAGGGCGTTCTCGACCAGGACGACCGTGCCGCCGCTTGCCAGGGTGAAGAAGATCTCGAAGATGCTGAGGTCGAAGCAGATCGACGTCGCCGCCAGGACGCCGCGCAGATCGTCAGCCGGGAAGGCCGTGGCCGCCCAGGCGATCAAGGCGACGGCGTTGCGATGCGTCAGCATCACGCCCTTGGGGCGCCCGGTCGAGCCCGAGGTGTAGATCAGATACGCCAGCGCCGTGGCCCTGGCCCGCGACGCCTCGGCGAGCGGCCCGGCCTCCGGATCCACGTCGGCCAGAGACACCGGCGTCACGCCCTCCGCGGGCAGCCGTTCGCGCAACGTCGGCGTGGTGAGCACGAGCCGGCTCCCCGAGTCGGCCAGCATGACGGCGAGTCGCTCGCGCGGATAGGCCGGGTCGAGCGGCACATACGCGCAGCCGATCTTCAAGACGGCCAGGAGCGATGGGATCAGGTCGCCGTCGCGCGGCAGACACACGCCGACGATCTGGCCCGGCTCCGCGCCGCACCGGAGGAGATGGCCCGCGATCGCGTTGGCCCGCTCCCGCACCTGCGCATAGGTGTGGGCCTCGCCGCCGACGCGCAGCGCGATCGCTTGCGGTGCTCGCAAAACCTGGGCCTCGAACAGCCCGCTGAGCGTCGCCTCGGCGTCGTACGCCAACGCGCCGCCCTGCCAGTCCGCGTCCAGCCGCCGGCGATCGTCTTCCGTCAGCAAGTCGAGCTCGTCGATCGGGCGATTGGGGCTCGTGACGATTGCCGCGAGCGCGGACGCGAAGTGCGCCATGAACCGGTCGATCGTGAGGGACGTGAACAGGTCGGTGTTGTATTCCACCACAAGCGCGGGCGCCGCGTCGTTGAACTCGATCGAGCCCGTCAGGTCGAACTTGGCGCAGCCGGTGTCGAGTTCTTCGAGGAGGGCCAGGCTGACGCCGCCCGAGTCGGTGACGGTCGTCGGCGCGTCCTGAAAGACGAACAGCGCCTGGATCAGGGCGTTTCGGCCGGTGCCGCGTTCGAGACCCAGCGTGTCGAGGATGGCTTCGAGCGGCAGCTCCTGACGCGCGAGGATGTCGGTCGAGGCCTTGTGGACCCGCGCCAATAGCGTCGCGAAGCTCGGCGACCCTTTGAGGTCGGCGCGCCATGGCAGCGTGTTGACGAAGAACCCGATCACGTCGCGGGTCGCCGCATGCTCGCGATTGGCGACCGGCACGCCGAGGACGAAATCGTCCTGCCCCGTGTAGCGGCCGACCACCAGCTGGAAGACCGCGAGCAGCCCAGCAAACAGGGTCGTGTGCGCGCGTTGCGTCAGCGCCTCGAGTTGCTTCAGCAGATCGGGCGAAAGCGTCACCGATCGTCGGGCGCCGCGATAGGTTTGGCGCGCAGGGCGGGGCCGGTCGGTGGGCAACTCGAGCAGTTGCGGCGCATTCGCCAGATAACGGCGCCAGAACGCGCGGTGCTCGTCCCATGTTGGCGAGGCTTGCAGCGAGACCTGCCAGGCCGCGTAGTCGGCGTACGTCGTCTTCACGGGGCTCAGCGTCGGCGCGACCTCGCGCGTGTGCGCGGCGTATAGGGCCGTCAACTCGCGAAGCAAGATCCCGAGCGACCAGCCGTCAAAGGCGATGTGATGGATCGTCAGCAACAGCTCGGCCGTGTCGTCATCCAGCCGCGCGACCGCCAGCCGCACTAGCGGCCCGGTGGCGAGGTTGAACGGTCGCCGGGCCTCGTCGCGCCACAACGCCGCCAACGTGCCCGCGCGTTCGTCCGTCGGCGCGTCGCGCAGGTCGTGCACCGTGAACGCGGGTTCGAGCTCCGGCGCGACATGGGCGTCGGGTCGGTCGCTCTCTGCCCGGAACGTCGTTCGCAAGGCCGCATGGCGCTCGACGATGACGCGCAGGCAGCGACGCAACATGCCCATGTCGCTGAACCCGACCGCGCGTAGCCGCATCGGCAGGTTGTAGAGTGGGCTGTCGGGCAGCCAGCGATCCATGAACCAGAGCCGCTCCTGGCCGGGCGACGCCACACAAACGGTCGCCCGTGGCAGCTGTGCGGAGGCCGAGCCCGCCGCGATGCGCGCGGCTAGAGCCGCGATCGTCGGCGCGGCCCACACCGTGCTGGGCGGCAGCGCCGGACCGAAGCGCCGCTCGATGCGTGTGACCAGGTCGACGGCCAGGAGCGAATGGCCGCCGACTTCGAAAAAGCTGGCGTCGACGCCAAGGTCGTTCCGCCCCAGCAGGTCGTGCCAGAGTTCGATCAGGCCCGCTTCGAGCTCGGTCCGCGGCGCGCCGCCTGTGCGTTCGGGCGCGCGCGCCGGCGCCGGCAGACGTGTCACGTCGACCTTGCCCGAGGCCGATCGCGGAAGCGCCGCGAGCGTCATCCAGGCCGCCGGGATCATGTACGGCGGCAGACGCTGCGCCAGATGGTCACGCAGATGATCGTGGTTCACGGCGTCGGCGCCTTCCACGTACGCGGTCAGCGTCGGGCCGGCGGCCCCGTCAGGCTGCACGACAACACAGACGTCGCGCACCGCCGGGTGCGTCTTGAGCGCCGCCTCGACTTCGTCGAGCTCGAGGCGCTGCCCGCGGACCTTCACCTGCCGATCCCGCCGCCCAAGAAACTCGAGCCGACCGTCGGGCAGCCGGCGTGCCAGGTCGCCGGTGCGATACAGACGCGCGCCGGGTTCTGAGCCAAAGGGGTCTGGGACAAATCGTTCCGCGGTCAGATCGGGCCGGCTGAGGTAGCCGCGCGCCAGCCCATGGCCGCCCAGACACAGTTCACCGACGGCGCCGTCGGGCACCGGGCTGCCGCGCGGGTCGAGCACGTGCGCGGTGCGACCGGGCAGGGGGCGGCCGATCGTGATCGGGTCGGTCTCGACCGTCACCTCGGCCAGTGTGGCCGTGATCGTGGCCTCAGTCGGGCCATAGGCGTTGACGAGGCGCACGTGACTCGGCATCGCGCGCCGCCAGAGGGCGAGCGTCTCGCCGGACAGCCGGTCGCCGCCGACGATCGCCAGTCGCAGCCCCGGGTCGGGCCGCGTCGTCGGGTCGGTCACCCAGCTCTGCGCGAGCTGATGCAGATAGGCGGGAGGCAGGTCGACGACCGTGATGCTCTGTCGATTCAGACGCGCCCGGAAGACGGCCGGCGTCCAAATCTCGGCGTCCCGCAACACGATCGCGGCGCCCGCCGTCAACGGCGCGAAGATCTGCTCGAGCGCGGCGTCGAACGCCGGCGACGCGAACTGCAGGACGCGGTCATCGGCGGAGTACCCATGGGCCGCGGCGATGTCGCGGCAATGTCGGGCGAGCGAGGCGCGTTCGACCATCACGCCCTTTGGCTGCCCCGTCGATCCCGAGGTGTAGAGCACGTAGGCCAGATCACGCGCGCGCGGCGCGGCCGGCGCGGGAGCCGGGCCGGAGGCCGATGCGTCGGCTGCGATGATCGGGCCGGCGAAACCGGCCAGCTTCGGGCGCGCCGCGTCGCTGGCCACCACGGCTGAGACTTGTGCATCGGCGAGTTGAAAAGCGAGACGTTGTGGAGGCGCATCGAGATCGAGCGGCACGAAGGCGTTGCGCGACAACAGGACCCCGAGCAACGTCGCGACGGCCTCGGCCGAGCGCTCGATGGCGATGCCGATCAAGGCGTCGTCGAGGCCGAGCGCCAGCAGCCGATCCGACAGGTTTTGTGCGCGGTGCAGCAGCTGGCGGTAGGTCAGGGTCGTCTCGCCGTCAATGACCGCGACCTGGTCGGGCGTGGCGCGTGCCTGCGCCAGAATCGCATGCGAGACGCAAACCGTCGACGGCTGCGCCCCAGCACTCGATGTCGAAATCGAAGGCCCGGCAGAGATCACGAGATCGCCTCGCTATGTCGGTTGGGTCGTGCCGTCAGGTACGGCGGATTATCGCATCGGGTTAACGCAAGTTCCAGACGAATAGCGTTCTTTTGTCTCAGTATTCCTCCGGAGCGTTTGCGTCTGGCCTATTCAACGAGTGCTTCTTCCAGTTTTCCAAGGCAACTCCAATGCGCGCACGCTCGAACGTCGCGGAGCCCATGGCTGTCGAAGTGCGACACGACTCGCCCGGCGCTCTCGCGTTGCGCCAGCGCGAGTTGTCAGTTCTTGCTGCCGCGAATTCGGCCGGACCGGATGCGATGGCTGCGCAGGTTCCGGGTCGCGTCAATCGCGACTTGCGCGGCAAGACTCCGCGCCTGACCACGCGCACGTGCCCACGCCTCGCGCCGGAAAAAGGCTGAACCGATAAGCTGTGCTAAACTGATTTGGTGTCTGCTCAGGCCCTTTATCGCAAATGGCGGCCGCAGTTGTGGGACGAAGTCGTGGGGCAGGATCATGTGGTCCAGACCCTGCGGCACGCGATCGCGCACGAGCATGTCGCCCACGCCTACCTGTTCTCGGGTCCGCGCGGTTGCGGCAAGACCACAAGCGCGCGTCTGGTCGCCAAAGGCGTCAACTGCCTGAACCCGGACCCGGCCCGGCGGCCGTGCAACACGTGCGCGCACTGTGTGGCCGTCAATGAAGGCCGCTTCCTCGATCTGATCGAGATCGACGGCGCCTCGAACAACAGCGTCGAGAACATCCGCGACCTCCGCGACAAGATCAATTTCTCCCCGGGCCAGGGTCGCTACAAGGTCTACATCATCGACGAAGTGCACATGCTCTCGCTCGGCGCCTTCAACGCGTTATTGAAGACGCTCGAGGAGCCGCCGCCGCACGCGATCTTCATCCTGGCGACGACCGAGAACTACAAAGTGCCGGCCACGGTTGCCTCGCGCTGCCAGAAGTTCGAATTTCGCAGGATCCCGGTGTCCGATATCGTGTCGCGGCTTCAGACCGTTTGCGCGCATGAAGGCATCACGGCCGAGCCGGCGGCGCTCGAGTTGGTCGCCCGTCAGGCGACCGGCGCGCTGCGCGACGCCGAGGGCCTGCTCGATCAGTTGATCGCGGCCGGTTCAGCGGCCGGGGGTGGGGCGTCCGTCACGCTCGCTCATGCGCAGGCGTTGTTGGGCGCGGCGCTCAGTCAGACCGTGCACGACCTGACCGGCGCGCTGGCCGCCGCCGACAGCGCGCGCGGCCTGCAGTTGATCCAGTCGGCCGTGGATGCCGGTGCGGATCCGCGGCAACTTGCCCGCCAAATGGTCGATTATTTGCGCCAAATCCTGCTGATTCGCCTGGGCAACGGCGCCCTGGTCGACGCCACCACCGATGTGCGCGCCGCGATGGCGCTCCAGGCCCAGGCCTGGGAGCCGGCCGGGCTCGTGCGGGCCATTCGGCTGTTCAATACGGCGGCCGGAGAAGCGCGCCTGGGTTGGCAACCCCAACTCCCCTTGGAGCTCGCCGTGCTCGAGTGCGCGGCCCCGCCGGAGCCGCAGGCCGCGCCCGTGGCGCAGACGACCGCACCGGTGCGCCCGGCCGCGGCACCCGCCCGTCCATCGCGCGTCGAAGACGAGCCGACAGGCACGCCGGCGACGGTCACGGCCACGCCCATGGCATCGGGCGAGCCGCGCGATCTCGGTCAGGCATGGCGCCAGGCCGCGGAGTTGTTGCTCGAGCGACGCAAGATCACGGCCTTGACCAAGACCGATCTGGTGCGGTGTGGGGTGATTGGTCTGCACGACGACGAGCTCCGGGTTCGCGCGACGCGGGCCTTCATCGATCGGGTCCAGAACCGGCCCGAGTTCCTGGGCACGCTGGCGCAGGCTGTGTCGGAAGTGTTGGGTCGCGCGGTGCGGATTGCGTTCCAGCCGGGCGATGGCGCCGCGACACGAGGCGGGGGCGGCGCGCCGCCCGGCAGTCTGGCCGCGGCCGCGATCGACCTGGGCGGCGAACTTGTGGAATAAGGAGAAAGTCGACATGACCTTTATGCGCGGCAATCGACCGCCGCCCGGCATGAACCAGGGCCTGGCGGAGCGGATGCAGAAACTCCAGGAAGACATGAAGGCGATGCACGAGGCGCTGGCGGCCGAGCACTTCTCGTCCACCGCGGGCGGCGTCGTCAAGGTGACCGTCAATGGTCAGCAGCGTGTGGTCGCGGTCGAGATCGCGCCTGAAGCGCTGGCCGACGTCGCCCTGCTCGGCGAGATGATCCAGGTCGCGACCAACGCGGCGCTGGAAGAGTCGCAGCGTGTGGCGGCCGAACGGTTGCAGGCGTTGGGCCCGGCGATCGGATTGCCGGGGCTGGGCTTCTAGCGTCTCGAGGCGATTACGGCATGCCGCATCCCGCGCTTCCCTCGGCCGTTCAGCGATTGATCGATGAGTTCAGTCGGCTGCCCGGCATCGGCCCCAAGTCCGCGTCGCGATTGACGTTCTTCTTGCTGCGGCAGGATCACGCCGATCAGATCGGCGCGCTGGCGCAGGCGTTGACCGAGTTGCGTGAACGCACGCGCACGTGCTCGACCTGCTTCAACATCACCGACGACGATCCCTGTCGATTGTGCAGCGACTCGCATCGCGACTCGAGCGTGTTGTGCGTGGTCGAAGAGCCGCTGGATGTGCTCGCCATCGAACGCACGGGTCGGTTCCGCGGACGTTATCACGTGTTGGGTGGCGTGATTTCGCCGGTCGAAGGGGTCGGCCCCGAAGACCTGCGTCTCGCTGAGTTGCTCGAGCGTGTGCGCACGGCGCAGCCGCCGGTGCGTGAGATCATCCTCGCCACAAACGTCAGTCTCGAAGGCGAAGCGACGGCTATGTACACGCAGCGCCAGCTCGCGGCCGTCGATCCGGGGCTGCGTGTGACGCGTCTGGCGCGCGGTTTGCCGGTCGGTGGTGACCTCGAATACGCCGACGAGACCACGCTGGCGCGCGCGCTTGACGGTCGGCAGGCGATGTAAAACGAGGGGAAAACGAGAGGGGCGGGGCGCTGTGAGCGTTCCGCCCCTTTTTGATTCACCGATCGAATCCGGCATTAAGCAACGCTCAAGGCCTGCGCATAAATTTAAGATATAGACCCTTGACTCTTCCCCGCGAAGACGTATAATTCCCCTTCGCTGACGGGGTTGAACAACAGCATGTCTGCTCACCCCCAAGCGCCCGAGCGTACACCGCCCTGGACGTTTCAAAAACGAATAAGGGACAGGCACCGGCGACGAGACGCAGGAAAGTGAAATTGCGTCTTGACAGCCTCTGACAAAGAGGGTAAGATCGCCTGCGCTCTGGGAACGGGCAAACTGCCCGAAAAAATGAGCCCCGAGCTCGTGAACCTTAACAACTGAAGAGTGACAGGAAATCTGTGAGAACAGGAATCCGTTGATCCTATCGATCGCTTCGGTGATCGAAGAAGTTCAATTACGGAGAGTTTGATCCTGGCTCAGGATGAACGTTGGCGGCGTGCTTAACACATGCAAGTCGAACGAAGAATTTGTAGCAATACGAATTCTTAGTGGCGAATGGGTGAGTAACACGTGGGTGACCTACCCTGGAGTGGGGAATAACAGTCCGAAAGGATTGCTAATACTCCATACAGTCTTGGGGATTTGATGCCTCAAGTCCAAAGCAGCAATGCGCTTCAGGAGGGGCCCGCGGTCCATCAGCTAGATGGTGGGGTAATGGCCTACCATGGCGACGACGGATAGGGGACCTGAGAGGGTGGCCCCCCACACTGGAACTGACACACGGTCCAGACTCCTACGGGAGGCAGCAGTGGGGAATATTGGTCAATGGGCGAAAGCCTGAACCAGCAACGCCGCGTGTGCGATGAAGGCCTTCGGGTCGTAAAGCACTTTTCGAGAGGATGAGGAAGGACAGTACTCTCGGAATAAGTCACGGCTAACTACGTGCCAGCAGCCGCGGTAAAACGTAGGTGGCTAACGTTATCCGGATTTACTGGGCGTAAAGCGCGCGCAGGCGGCTTCGCAAGTCGGGCATGAAATCTCCTCGCCTAACGGGGAGAAGCTGTTCGATACTGCGGGGCTTGAGGGCGGTAGAGGGTGGTGGAATTCCGCATGTAGTGGTGAAATGCGTAGAGATGCGGAGGAACACCAGTGGCGAAGGCGGCCACCTGGACCGCTCCTGACGCTAAAGCGCGAAAGCTAGGGTAGCAAACGGGATTAGAGACCCCGGTAGTCCTAGCTGTAAACGATGTCGACTGGGTGTCGGCGATTAAAAACCGTCGGTGCCGTAGCAAACGCGTTAAGTCGACCGCCTGGGGACTACGGCCGCAAGGCTAAAACTCAAAGGAATTGACGGGGATCCGCACAAGCAGCGGAGCGTGTGGTTTAATTCGAGGCTACGCGAAGAACCTTACCAGGACTTGACATGCAAGTAGTAGTGAAGCGAAAGCGGAACGATCCTTCGGGAAGCTTGCACAGGTGATGCATGGCTGTCGTCAGCTCGTGCCGTGAGGTGTTCGGTTAAGTCCGCTAACGAGCGCAACCCTTACCGTCAGTTACAAGTGTCTGGCGGGACTGCCGGTCTTAAGCCGGAGGAAGGTGGGGATGACGTCAAGTCAGCATGTCCTTTATGTCCTGGGCTACACACACGCTACAATGGCCGGTACAATAGGGTGCCAAGCCGCAAGGCGGAGCCAATCCTAAAAACCGGTCTCAGTTCGGATTGTAGGCTGCAACTCGCCTACATGAAGTTGGAGTTGCTAGTAACCGCAGGACAGCTATACTGCGGTGAATACGTTCCCGGATCTTGTACACACCGCCCGTCACGTCATGGGAGCTGACAACACCTGAAGCCGGTGAGTTAACCGCAAGGAGACAGCCGTTTAGGGTGGGGTTGGTGACTGGGACGAAGTCGTAACAAGGTAGGTGTACCGGAAGGTGCGCCTGGATCACCTCCTTTCTAGAGAAATGAGCGACCACTCACGGTGGTTTCGCTCGACACTGTGATCACGTGTATTTCCTGTCACTCTTCAGGGGTTAAGGTCGCTGGGGCCTTTAGCTCAGTTGGTTAGAGCGTCCCTCTGATAAGGGGAAGGTCTGAGGTTCAACTCCTCAAAGGCCCACTGTCATGGGGATGTAGCTCAGTTGGGAGAGCGCCGCCTTTGCAAGGCGGATGTCAGGGGTTCGAGCCCCCTCATCTCCACTGAGATTTAAAACTGGAGAGCGGCGATCAACGTCGTAAACCTGGCACGTTAGCGGAATAGCGAAGAGGACAAGCTTGGGTCTTTACAGCCCGGTTTGCTCCGGGCTGTTTCGTCTCTGCCGGGAGTTGGAGATCGCGCTCTGCGCATGTGGCGACACGTGATCAGAGCGCGGCAGCCAACGTGGACTGTCGCCCGCGACAACGCGGGATGCCCAGCACGATCGGGCACCTGAGCGGCGCACTTGTGCGCGGCACAGGCAAGCACATTGACAACTGAATAACTGTGGAACTTCAATTTCTCCGCATCACGTGGGCTAAGCTACTAAGGGCGTACGGTGGATGCCTTGGAGACAAACGCCGAAGAAGGACGCGGTACACTGCGATAAGCCTCGATGAGTCGTGTGCAGACGCTATAGTCGGGGATTTCCGAATGGGGAAACCCACTGGTCTAATCAACCAGTACCTGTCAGTGAATTCATAGCTGCCAGGAGGGAACGAGGGGAACTGAAACATCTAAGTACCCTCAGGAAAAGAGATTATTCCGCTAGTAGTGGCGAGCGAACGCGGAAAAGCCTAAACCAACCAGCATGCTGGGTGGGGTTGTAGGACCGACACATGGAAGTTACCAAGCAGTGCGTTAGCAGAATGGTTCTGAAAACCAGCCATAGAGGGTGATAGTCCCGTAAGCGAAAACGCTCTGCCTTCCGTCGGGATCCTGAGTACTGCCGGACACGCTAACTCGGCAGGAAGCTACGGAGTCCACTCCGTAAGGCTAAATACGTTTGTCTACCGATAGTGAACAAGTACCGTGAGGGAAAGGTGAAAAGAACCCCTGCTAGGGGAGTGAAATAGAACCTGAAACCGTTCGCCTACAAACAGTCCGAGGGCTATGTACTGTTGAGCGCCGTGGTAACACGGATGTTCCGGTAAATGCCTGAGGGCGTGCCTTTTGGAGAATGAGTCCGCGAGTTAATACGTGTGGCCAGCTTAAGGGAGTAACACCCGGAGGCACAGCGAAAGCGAGTCTGAATAGGGCGTCTAGTCGCACGTATTAGGCACGAAACCCGGTGATCTACCCATGGCCAGGGTGAAGCGAGCTTAACCGCTCGTGGAGGCCCGAACCTACTGTTGTTACAAAAACAGGGGATGAGCTGTGGGTAGGGGTGATATGCCAACCGAACTGGGAGATAGCTTGTTCTCCCCGAAATAGCTTTAGGGCTAGCGTTGTGCGTTCAGTAGTGGAGGTAGAGCACTGGATTGGCTAGGGGGCTTATCGCTTACCAAACCAAACCAAACTCCGAATGCCACTACTCCAGAGCACAGCAGTCGGACTACGGGTGATGAGATTCGTGGTCGAAAGGGAAAGAGCCCAGATCATCAGTTAAGGTCCCTAAATCCATGCTCAGTGGAAAACGATGTGGGATTGTTTAGACAGCCAGGAGGTTGGCTTAGAAGCAGCCATCCTTTAAAGAGTGCGTAATAGCTCACTGGTCAAACGATCCTGCGCGGACAATTTACCGGGGCTAAGCATGGTACCGAAACTGTGAACTCCTTCGGGAGTGGTAGGGGAGCGTTGTGTTCAGCTGTGAAGGTCAACTGTAAGGATGGCTGGAGCGGACACAAGTGAGAATGCGGACATGAGTAGCGTAAATCACGTGAGAACCGTGATCGCCGTAAGTCTAAGGTTTCCGACGCAAGGTCAGTCCGCGTCGGGTTAGTCGGGCCTTAGTCGAGGCCGTAAGGCGTAGACGATGGACAACTGGTTAACATTCCAGTACCGTCTGAGTGGAGCGAAGGAGTGACGCAGACAGGTAAACCAGCCCACCCATGGACATGGTGGGTGCAAAGCGCGTAGGCGTTGAGATTCGTAGGCAAATCCGCGAGTCGAGCCGAGGCGTGATAGCGAGCCCTTGAGGCATAAGTGGTCGAGCCTGGCTGCCAAGAAAAACTTCGTAGCGACGATGCTCAGGCGCCCGTACCGCAAACCGACACTGGTAGACGGGTCGAATAGACCAAGGCGACCGGAAGAACCTTCGTTAAGGAATTAGGCAAAATTACCTCGTAACTTCGGGAGAAGAGGTGCCCCTAAGTGTGAAGTCTATTCAGATCGAGCACCCGGGGGTCGCAGTGAAATGGCTCTAGTGACTGGTTAACTAAACCACAGGTCTCTGCAAAGCCGCAAGGCGATGTATAGGGGCTGACACCTGCCCAGTGCCGGAAGGTTAAGGGGAGAGGTTAGCGCAAGCGAAGCTTCGAACCGAAGCCCCGGTGAACGGCGGCCGTAACTATAACGGTCCTAAGGTAGCGAAATTCCTAGTCGGGTAAGTTCCGACCCGCACGAACGGTGTAACAACTGGAGCACTGTCTCAACGAGGGATCCGGCGAAATTGAAATGGCAGTGAAGATGCTGCCTACCTGCAGTAGGACAAAAAGACCCCGTGGAGCTTTACTACACCTTGGCATTGCGTTAGGACTTGATCTGCGTAGTATAGGTGGGAGACTTTGAACCTGGGATTTCGGTCTCGGGGGAGTCGTTAGTGAAATACCACCCTGATGAAGTTCTGACCCTAACCTTGTGCCGTTATCCGGCCAGGGAACAGTGCCAGGCGGGTAGTTTGACTGGGGCGGTCGCCTCCTAAAGAGTAACGGAGGCGCCCAAAGGTTCGCTCAGGCTGAATGGAAACCAGCCGTAGAGTGTAAAGGCACAAGCGAGCTTGACTGCAAGGCCAATGCGCCGAGCAGAGACGAAAGTCGGGCTTAGTGATCCCACGGTTCAGTGTGGAATGGCCGTGGCTTATCAGACAAAAGCTACCCCGGGGATAACAGGCTGGTGAAGTCCAAGAGTTCACATCGACGACTTCGCTCGGCACCTCGATGTCGGCTCATCGCATCCTGGGGCTGTACAAGGTCCCAAGGGTTGGGCTGTTCGCCCATTAAAGCGGTACGTGAGCTGGGTTCAGACCGTCGTGAGACAGGTCGGTCTCTATCCACTGTAGGCGTAGGGGATTTGAGGGAGCCTGCCCTTAGTACGAGAGGACCGGGGTGGACGAACCTCTGGTGCGCGGGTTGTCGTGCCAACGGCATTGCCCGGTAGCTACGTTCGGTCGAGATAACCGCTGAATGCATCTAAGTGGGAAACTCGTCCCAAGATTAGATCCCCCATGGCAAAAGCCAGTAAGGCCGCAGGTAGACCACCTGCTATATAGGCACCACATGTAAGCGCTGCAAGGCGTGAGTGAAGGTGTCCTAATCGGCCGAGGGCTTAGTCCATTGTGCGTGGTGCGGAGAAATTGAAGGTTCACAGTGACCGTCGCGAGACGGAATTCAGTTGTCGGCTGACGATCGTCAGCCCTTAACATCGATAAACTCTCTTGGTGATTTGTGCGTCGAGGGTACACCCGGTCCCATCCCGAACCCGGAAGTTAAGCTCGACAGCGCTGATGATACTTGGTGGGAGACTGCCTGGGAAAGTAGGTCGTCGCCAAGGGGTTTTTACCGCTCTTTTGAGCGGCGCACTCTTCGGAGTGTCAGAGACGGCTCAACGCAAGTTGGGCCGTCTCTGTTTAACCCACCCGCCTGGATCGAGGCGCTCACAGATCGCGGCGCTCACAGATCGCGGCGGAAGACGCGCACGAAGTGCTCACGTCGAAAGCCCGCGGCCTCATAGGCTGCCAGCGCCGCGTCACGCTGGTTGTCGGTTTCGACGATCACGCGCTCGGCCCCCAGCCCCGCCAAACGACCACAGCACGCCGACAGCAACGCCTGGCTCAGCCCACGCCCACGGTGCGCCGCCGCCACGCCGAGCGGCTCGATCTGACCGCACGCGCGCCCGTCACGGCCCTCGGGGTCGAACCACCCAATGCAGAACCCGGCCAGCGAACCATCCGGGGCCTCCGCGACCAGGTCGAGTTCGGGGCGGTAGCGCCCCTGGCGTAGCGTCCGGGCGCGCCAGGCCTCCGTCATGTTCTTGCTCCCGAACACCTCTCGATGTAACGCCACGTAGGCGCGCACCTCGGCCTCGCCGGCCAACGGCCGTACGCGATAGCCACCAGACGGCGCGATCTCGGCAGTGGGCGACGCCGGTCGGCTCAGCAGGACCTTGGACCACGCGTCCTCCGGGACGTCGGTTTGGTCCGCGAACCCGGCCGCCGTCAGGGCCTCGATCTCACGCTCTCGTCCCTCGACGACGGACACGAACCAGCACGGCCGCCCATGATCCGGGTCAGCAAGCAGGGCCTGCGCGCGTTCGACGGCCCAGGCCAGAACGTCCGCGTATAGGCCGCCGCCCGGCTCGGCGACGATGTCGATCGCCCAAAACGGCGCCTGCACCACGACCCAGGCCGTGACGACACCCGCCGCGTCGTGCCAGACGCGCAAGTTCTCGGGTCGATCCAACGCCCAGGAGCTGAAGCGATAGGGAAGGTCGATCAGGTGCAGGGGATTCTCCGGCTGCCGGTGCGCGAGCGCGAGCAGGGGTTCGATGTCGATGCGCATGGGCCTTGACCTCCGAAGACCCCAGTATACGGCTCGAACCGGCCCCTGTACAAAAACGCGGGTGAGCGGGACCTGGGCATTGGCCTGTTCCCGCTCACCCGCTTGCGTGCGCTCCTCTTCGGGGTGATTGAAGAACTCCAACGGCGGCTTCTCCTCGACGATTCGCCCGCCGTCGAAGAAGACGATTCGATCGGCGACGCCGCGGGCGAAGCCCATCTCGTGCGTCACCGCGACGATCGTCATCCCTGACTCGGCCAGGCCCTGCATCACGTCAAGCACTTCCTTGATCATCTCCGGGTCGAGCGCGGACGTCGGCTCGTCGAAGAGCATGACCTTGGGGCGCATGGCCAGCGACCGCGCGATGGCCACTCGCTGCTGCTGCCCGCCCGAGAGCTGCGCCGGGTACTTCCCGGCCTGTTCGGGGATCTTCACGCGCTCGAGCTGCTCCATCGCCATCTCTTCGGCCTGCTTGCGCGGCCACTTCCGCACCAGGATCGGCGCCAGCGTGATGTTCTCGAGCACGGTCAGATGCGGGAACAGGTTGAACTGCTGGAACACCATCCCGATCTCGGCCCGGATGCTGCGGATGTTCTTGACCTGCCGGTTGAGTTCGGTGCCGTCTACGATGATCTGGCCCTGCTGATGCTCCTCCAGCCGATTGAAGGTGCGGATCCACGTGGACTTGCCCGAGCCCGAAGGCCCGATCACTACAACCACCTCGCGCTCGCGCACCGTGGTCGTGATGCCTTTCAGCACGTGAAAGTCACCGTACCACTTGTGCACGTCTTTGCAGATGATGATGTCGTTCCCAAGGTTCTTGGCCATGTGGAGCCCTCAGCCCGGATGCCGGCCCGGCGCGCGTCTCTTGACGGCGGGCGGGGGGGCGCCTCTCCCCCCGCCCGCGACGTCGCATCAGAAGTTCGGGAAGTCAGGCAGCGGCTCGCCGAACCACTTGATCGACAGATCGTCCAGATCGTGATTGAGCGTGTGCGAATAGATGAAGGCGTTCACCCAGGTCAGCAGCGCTTCATCGCCGCGGCGGACGCCGATGTGGCACGGCGACTGCTGCAGCACGAACTTGGACTCGACGTTCATCTCGGGATGGTCCTTCATGATCTGCGCCGCGATCGAGTTGCCCGTGACGATCAGGTCCACCTGGCCGCTGACGAAGGCCTGGACCGTCGTCGCCTGGTCGTCGAAGCGCATGATGTTCGCGTCGGGTCCGGCGGCTTCGCTGAAAGCGATCTCCTCGAGCGTGCCCAGCGTCGCGCCGATCGTGTAGGCCTTGGCGTCTTCGACGTTGGCCACCTTCTTGTCGGCCGAGCCATAGACCGCCCAGAAGAATGGCGCATAGGCGTTCGAGAAGTTGATCACCAGCGCGCGCTCCGGCTTGATGCCCATGCTGGAGATCACCAGATCGACCTTGCCCGAGGTCAGATACGGGATCCGGTTCTGGCTCGACACGGGCACGAGCTCAGCCGTCACGCCCATGTCCTTCGCCAGCATGTTGGCGATGTCGACGTCGTAGCCTTCGTATGAGCCGTCCGCCGCCAGCGTGCCGAAGAGCGGCGTGTCTTCGGGGATGGCGATCTTGATCTTCCCGGAAGCCACAAGCTCGTCGAGGATGTTCGTGGGCGCGCCGCCCGCCGGCTCGGTGCCCCCGGACACGGCCGCCGGCGTCGGGGCGCCGGTGCAGCCCGCCGCCAGGATCAGCCCCAGCAGACCGGCAACGATACGCGTGACTCTGTTGTTCGACTTCATGCTCTTCTCCTTTGACAGAAATCAATCGATTGCACGCGGCACTCGTCGCGCTAGCGCGCCTCGACAGTCAATTTCGCTTCGAGACGCTGGCTATACAGCGAGAGCGGATAACACACGACGAAGTAGATCGCGCCGACCATCGCGAAGATCACGAACGGTTGAAACGTGACGTTGTTCAGGATCTGTCCCTGCCGCGTCAACTCCACATAGCCGATGATCGAGGTCAGCGACGTGTTCTTGATGACCTGCACCGCAAAGCCGACCGTGGGCGGGATCGAGACCTTGACCGCCTGCGGCAGGATCACGGCCCGGAATTGCTGGAACCAGCTCAGCCCGAGCGCCGTGCCGGCCTCCCACTGCGCCTTCGGGATCGCCTCGACGCTCCCGCGCCAGATGTCCGCCAGGTATGCCGCGGCGTACATGATCAGCGCCACGCTGGCCGAGATCAGCGCCGGCACGTCGAACCCGAGCAGGATCGGAATGCCGAAGAAGATCAGGAACAGCTGCATCAGGAGCGGCGTGCCCTGCACGAAGGCGATGTAGAAACGGCTGAGGCCCTGGAGGGCGCGGTTCTTCGAGACCCGCATCATCGTGAGCAGGAGCCCCAACAGCCCGCCGCCGGCGAAGGCCACGAGCGACAGCACGACCGTCCAGCCGGTCGCCCGGATCAACGCGATCAAGACCTCGGTGAAGTCGAAGGCACGCATAGTCAGTTCGCCGGCACCTTGCCGAACGCCAACTTTGAGATCAGGCCGAACACCGCGCGGAACAGATACGCCAGGAGCAGGTAGACCACCGTGACGAACAGATAGATCTCGAAGCTCCGAAACGTCCGCGACTGCAGATACTTGGCCTGAAAGGCCAACTCCTGCGCCGAGATCACGGAGATCACGGCGGAGTTGAGCATGATCAGGATGAACTGGCTGGTCAGGGCCGGATACACCGTCATCAACGCCGGCTTGAGCACGACGAAGACGAAGATCTGGAAGCCCGACAGCCCGAGCGAGCGCCCCGCTTCGATCTGGCCCTTCGAGATCGATTCGACGCCGGCCCGCACGATCTCGGTGGCATAGGCGCCGATGTTGATGGTCAGGGCCAACAGCGCGGCCTGGCCCGATGGCACCTTGATCCCCAATGAGGGCAGCCCGAAGTACACGAAGAAGAGTTGAACCAAGAACGGGGTGTTGCGGATGATCTCGATGTAGACCTGGATCAGACCCGAGATCCAGCGGTTGTGCAGCGACTGCAGCCCGGCCATGACCATGCCGATGACCAGGCCAAGCGCCGTGGCCGACATGGCGATCTGGATCGTCAGCCAGGCACCCCACAGGAAGAGGTCCCAGTTCTGCCAGATGACGTTGAACTGGAAGTCGTAACCCATCTCCAGCCCCCCAGGGCGCATCGTCTCGCACGCACGATCACGCGTTCAGAGTGTAGGGGGCCACGACGCCCGGCACATCGGGTGCCTGGGCGATTCACGGCGGCTGCTGGGTGGATTCGGGGATCGGCCAGCTGGGGGAGGCGGGGATCGGTCAGCCGGCCAGCTTGTGCCGGATCGCCAGGGTCACGGCTTCCAACCGACTGCCGACGCCGAGCTTCTCGAGGATGTGGCTGACATGGGTCTTCACGGTGGACCGGCTGACGCTCAGCCGGTCGGCGATCTCCGGGTTGCTGCGTCCCTCGACCAGCAGCTGCAGCACGGCCCGCTCGCGGTCGGTCAGGTCGTAGCCCGGCGCGCTCGGCTGGACGGCCCTGCGGATGAGCACGCGCGTGGCCTCGGGCGCCAGGGTCGGAAGACCCACACGGGCCGCCCGGATCGCCGCCGCCAGTTCGTCGACCGTGGCATTCTTGAACAGATAGCCGATCACGCCGGCCTGCATGGCGTCCTCGACCAGCTTCTCTTCGCTGAAGCTCGTCAGGGCGATGACCTGCGTGGCCGGGAAGGCTTCACGAATGCGCCGGATGGCCGTGACCCCGTCGACGACCGGCATCATCAGATCCATCAGGATCACGTCTGGCCGCAGCTGCGCGCATCTTTCGAACGCTTCCTGGCCGTTGCCCGCTTCGCCCACGAGCTCGAAATCGTCAAAGGCCATCAGAAAAACCGCCAGACCACGGCGGACCATATCGTGGTCATCGACGAGCAGGATGCGGATGGGGGACTGCGCCATCATGGATACGTTGCCTCAATGAACCGTTCGCGGCCAGATCGCCAGCACTTCGGTGCCTACGCCGGCCCGGCTTGTGATCGACAGGGCCGCGCCGATCTCCTCGGCGCGCTCGTTCATGATCTGCAGCCCAAGATGGCCCCCATGGGGATCTTGAGCCTCGAAGCCCTGACCATTATCGTAGATCCGTAAAGACGTCCGCTCCGCCTGCTGATCCAGCGCCAACGCGACCCGCTTGGCCTGGGCATGCTTGACGACGTTGTTGAGCGCCTCTTGGGCGATGCGGAACAGATTCTTTTTGACCTGATTGGGGACTTCGCCCTGCCCGGCGATCGTCAGCGAGACGTCCATCTGGGTGCGCCCCTGCACGCCGTCGACCAGCTGCCGCAGCAGATCACCCAGCACCGCGTCGGCCATCGACACGGGTCGCAGCTCGAGCAGCAGGATGCGCATCTCGGTCAAGGCGCTGCGGATCAATCGATGCAGGTCGCCCAGGCTCTGCTGGACCAGCTTCGGGTTGCGCTCCCACAAACGCGGAAGCGTCTCCGCGATCATGCTGGCCGAGAACAGGCTTTGGCTGACGGCGTCATGCAGCTCGCGCGCCAGGCGCTGCCGATCCTCGAGCACGGCCGTCTTCTCCGCCTCGCGCCGCAGCCGGACGTTCTCGACGGCCAGCCCGATATGGTCTGCGATCGAGGCCAGCAGTGTCAGCTCCTCGACGCTGGGCGGGCAGCCGGTGTCGTCGAACAGGCTCAACACCCCGATCAACCGCCCGCGCGTGTCCTGGATCGGTTCGGCGATGAAGGTGCGCCAGCCGCTGGCCGCGACCGCCACGGGCAGGCGCGGATCGCCGGCGAGGTCGGCGATGACGAACGACGTGTGGGCCTCGAGCGACGCGCGCACGTCGCTCTGTTCGGCGAAGAACGCCGCCACGTTTTCCGCCAGGGGTTCGGCCACGTTCTGAAGCGTGGCCAGACGGAACCGCGACGACGTTTCGTCGACGAGCTGGATGATCCCTGCCCGTCGGCGGATCGCCGCGAGCGATCGCTCGAGCAGACGCGTGAGCAAGGTGTCGAGGTCCTCGACGCTGCTGGCGACCGCGGTCACCTCGTACAGCACGGACAGCTCGCGGGTGCGGTCGGCGACGCGTTGCTCGAGCTCCTCCGCGTAGCGCTGGACCTCGTCTTGCAGCCGCTGCCGTTCGACGATCTCGGCGTTGAGGCCCACGTTGACTTGCGCCAGCTCATCCGTGCGCTCGGCCACACGCTGCTCGAGCCTGTGTTGCAGCGCGACGAGCTCGGCCGTGCGCGCCGCCACCAGGTCCTCGAGGTGCCCACGGTAGTTCTCGAGTTCGGCTTCCGCCTGTTTGCGGTTTGTGATATCCAGGATCGAAACGATGACTTTTCCCCAGCTGTCCTCGTAGCCCGGCGCGATCGACACGCTCGTCCCGGCCCAGAACTTCTCGCCGGTGATCATGCGCTGGACCGTCTCGCATTCGAAATGGGTCCGGCCCTGCGAAAAGGCGGTCAGCTGTTGGCCGAAGCGAAACAGCGATTCCTCGGAGAAGATGTCGCTCAACCCGCGGTATAGCCGATCCTTGCTGTCGGTTTTGAAGAGCTCGAGCGTGTTCTGGTTGACGTTGAGCACCTTGACCGCCCGCACGCAGTCCGCGACGACCTCGGGATGCGCGTCGAAATGGGCCAGGAGATCGGTCACGCCCGACGCGCGCAGATGGTCGATGATCCGCTTGACAGCGGAGAAATCCTCCTCGCGCAACGAGATCGGCGAGTCTTCGAAGATGCTGCGGTAGCGCACCTCGCTGGCGCCGAGCTCGACGTTGGCTTTCGCCAATTCGGCGGTCCGTCGCTGGATGCCGATCTCCAGCTCCCGGTTGGATTGCAGGATGCGTCGGTAGAGCGAGACGATGCCCGCCACGAGCGTGATCAGGATCAGGGCATAGAAGTAGACGTAGATGTTCTTGTTCAGCCAGATGGCCTGGATCGCGCCGATGGTGCGGCCCTGGTAGTCGACCTCGGCCGTGATCTCGACGCGCCGAATCAGCTCGAGCGCGACAAGGGTGCGTGTCCACACGTCGGGCCGGGCGGTCTGGACGTCGACGAAGTCGAGGCCGGCGTCGGTGAGCACCCGGAAGCGCTCGTAGTCCTGCTCGCTGGCGATCAGCGAAAGATAATCCGTCGGGACCTGGGCCTCGAAGTGCCATAGCGAATTCGAGATCACCCCGGCATACGCCTCGACCGCGGCGCGCCGCCGCTCGCGGGTGTAATTCTCGTAGACGATGACGAACGCCACGAAGAGCGCAGCCACCACCAGGATCAAGCCCGTCAGGTATTTCTTCGTGCTCGTAGACCGCCTCCTTGGCCCACTTACGGGTTCGCGCGCGGGCCCGCATCGGTGGGCAGCACGACGATCTGTTGGATCGCGCGGTTCAAACGATCGATGATCTCAGGCTCGACCTTCAGGCTGCAGAGGATGTAACGCTCCTCGCCCGACACGACATCGGCGAAGTGGACGGTTTTGAAGTCGTGTCCGTCGAACTCCGACGAGGCCAACAGGCCGTCGACCTCCTCGGGCGCGATGAAGAAGTAATCGGCATGGCCCGCGGCGATCATGCGCAGCATCCCGCTGTTCTCGACGGTCGTCACGGTCCGCACCGGGTCATGGTCGCGGATCTGCAGATCGAGATAGTCGCCGTAGGAGTACCCGTCCTTGACCAGGAGGATCAGCCCGGGATCGGCGAAGACGTCGGCGACTGTCTGTCCCGACAAGATTCGTTCGTTGTCGGTCCGCGCCAGCGCGACCTGGGGCTCGTCGCGATAGACGGGGAGCGTGTACCGCGCGAAGCTTTCGCGCTCGGCGTTCTTGAACCAGCCCACGAGACAATCGCGGCCCGTGTTCTGTTGCAGCAGATAGATCTGGCGCTTTGACGGGGTCTGCTCCCATCGGTAGGCGATTCCGCTGGCCGCGAACACCTGTGTCGTCGGAGCCCCGGTCAGGCCGCCCACACCATCGCCCGTCGTCACGAGGTACGGGGGGCGTTCGTTATAGTGCAGCGTGATCGCGGTATCGCCTGTAGGCGTAGGCGCGGATAGGGTGACGACCGACGCCGTGGGCTGACCCACGCAGGCGGCCAGAGCCAGACAGGTCGCCAGCCCTGCCAGCCCCGCGGATGGGGCGCGTCGATTAGCGTCATGCACGACAACAGACATTCAGTCACCGAGCCTATGAAGGTGGCACGGTCGGGTGCGTATTGGGATGGGCCGACCACGGGGGATGTGGCCAATCCATCATAGGCGATCGGGCGCCAAATCGATGCTAAGGAAACCATAAAGAAGGTGCCCGGCCGCGCCGCGCCCGCGATGCACCGGCACGCGGCGGCATCGTCCAACCCCCGTGAACGAAATGATGCGCTGCAGCGTTAAGGGTGTAGAGTCAGTTGATCCAAGGAGGAGTTGTGAAACGCCATACGTCAGTTTTGAGCCTCAGCGTCATCGCCGCGCTCGGGGTGAGCGCGTGCGTCCCCAATGCCACGCCGACCCCGGTGCCCGCCACCGAGGTGATCGTCGACCCCACGGCGACGACCGCGCCGACCGCGGTTCCGGCGACCGTCGCGCCAAGCCCGACTGACACGGCAGTCCCAACGGTCGGCCTCCAGCTCGAGCAATTGCGCAACGCTGCATATCGGTTCACTGACATGCCCGATCGCCCCGTGCAATTGACGGACGGCGTTCAGCCGCGTGACGTCAACGATCCGGCCGGCGCCGACTATCGGATCGCCGGTTTCGTGGAGGGTGGGGAGGCCGCGGCCCTGGGCGACCTCGACGGCGACGGCGCCGACGATGCCGCCGTGATCATCACCGCCGACCCGGACGGCACAGGCGTGTTCTACCATCTCTTCATCATGCTCAGCGACGGCGGCCAGCCGTCGCAGGCCGCCGAGACGTTCCTCGGCGACCGTGTCGCCCTGCACGCGCTGGCGATCGCAAACGGCGAGATCTCGATCCAGATGGACGTGGCCGGCCCCGATGACGGCGCCTGCTGCCCGAGCCAGCCCGCTTCGCGCCGTTATCGGCTCGCGGACGATCTATCGCTGGTGGTTTCCATGGATCAGAACGGCGTGGCCGTGACCTTCCCCGTGGACTATGGCGGCATCGCTGACGGGTATGCCGTCGCGGGGCAACCGGCGACGCCCTGGATGCCGGCGGGCGCAACACCCACAGAATTCGGCCTGAACTTTTTCGGCTTTGGCCAGGCGGTGGGCGTGCCGATCGACACGGTCTATCCGCCCCGGATCCGCGTCTACCCGGTCCGCAGTTTTGCCTATTACGGCTACGATCGAGACCTCGACCAGCTGCGAAGCCTGCTGGCCGAGGGCAACCCGGACTTGAGCGTCTATGCCGTGCCGCCCGCGGCGGGTGCGCCGCGCACTCTGCCCTTCCTGCCGACGGCTAACGCCGCCCAGGTGTTTCGCGCACAACCGGCGCTGGTGGCGTTCCAGGGCGGTCGTGGCGTGCGCTATCTGACGCATTATGCTCAAGGACTTGTGCCGATTACGCGGCGCGAGGTCTGGTACACGTTTCAGGGGTTGACCGATGACGGCAAGTTCTATGTCAGTGTGACCTTCCCCATTCGGATCGAGGATCTGCCCGAGACCGTGCCCGCCGATTTCAACCCGCCGGATCCACTAACCTATTTGCAGGAGCAGTTCGCAGTCGTGCAGAACGCCGGCAACATCCAGCCGAGCCTGTCACTGCTCGACTCGATCGTGAGCTCGATCGCGGTCACCGCGCAACCACTCGACGCGCAGGTGATCACCATCGAGTCGCCGGCCTCCGGAGCCGAAGGCGTGCGCAGCGGCGTTGTCATCAAGGGTGGGGCCAGCATCTGGCCCTTCGAGGCCACGCTGGTCTATCAGGTGCATGACGGCAACGGCAACCTGATCGGCCAGGGCCCGATCAGCACCGTCGGCGACATCCCGGGCCCCGTGACGTTCGAGACCCCGATTACGTTCGCGGTCACCGAGGCCGGGCCGGGCTGGATCGACGTGCTCGACCTCAGCGCCAAGGATGGCTCGGTGCTCGGCGCCGCGCGCGTCGAAGTGCAATTGGCGCCGTGACCCGGCGACTCGCGGAGAAACGAAAACGCCCGGCCAAGCCGGGCGTTTTCGTTTGGGTCGAAAAGGATCAGGCCGCGCTCTTGGGCTTGCGCGCCTTCTTGAATTTGAGTTTCACGCGGCCGAGGTTGATGACGTCGCCGGTGGCCAATTCGTGACCCTCGGGCGAGGTGATCTGGTTGAAGTTGACCCAGGTGCCGGAGGTCGAGCCTTCGTCGAAGATGCGATAGACGTTCTCGGCCACTGCTTCGATGCGAGCGTGCAGCCGCGACACCGATCGATCGTTGAACGTGACCTCGGCCAGGTCCGGGTCGCGGCCGAAGCGCATCGAGACGCCGTTCAATTCGATCCGGGTGCGCTGCAGCGGCGCCTGGTCGACGACCTCGAGCACCGCATGCGAATTGGCGAGATTGCCGCGCTGCGCGGCGGCCAGCGCATCCGCGAGGGGCTGCGTGATGCGCTTGGGCAGCGCGAGATTGGCGACGTTGACGCGCGGCATCTGCGGGCGAGGCAGGTTGCCCAGGTCCGGCAGGGTGGGCCGGGTCAGGTTCGGCATGCGCAAGCGGTTGCTGCCGTTCAGGCGTGCCGGGCGCATCGGCTGGGTCGTCTCGACGGTCAGGCCGGGTTCGGGCAGCGCCACAGGCATGTCGGCGAGGGGCTGCGCATCGGTTGCTAGTGGAACGGCGGCCGTGACTTTCGCGCCGGAGGCGGATTTCTTGGTCTTGGCCGAGGGCACGAGCGAGCGGATGCCCTGCGGCACCTGCCAACCCTGCCGATGCCAGACATAAGCCCCAAACGCGACGAGCGCGATCAGGCTCAGAAGACCGGCCCACAACGCATAGGGCGTGGTGCGTGGCGTGGTCATAGCCGCCGCTGTCGTCGGTTGTACAGCCGGCGCGGGAGGGGGCGCCGCCACGAACAGCGTCGCGGTCGAGCTGACGCCCTCGAGCCCAAGTTCGTCGACGACGCGGATCTGCACGGTGCGGGTCAGGCTCTCGGTGACCGAGGCTAATGGCCAGTCGATGGACTCGCCGCCCGTTGTGGCGCGGGCCGCGACGGCGCCGTCGACCAGCAGCTCGACGCTGCTGAGCGCGCGCACATGGCCGTCGGAGAAGTTCAGGCTATACGGAATGGCGAGCGTGGCTTCCGTCGAAGCAGGCTCGGTCGATGCCGGCAACGTGCCCAGCGCGACAGCCGGCGGCTCGACGCGCAACTGGAACACGGTTTCGCGCGCCCGCACCGTCTGGCCGCCCGGAAGCTGGACCGCCACGCTCAGGCGATGCTGGCCGGTCTCGCTCAACGTCGAGCGATATTCGAACTGGTATTGGCCGCGCTCGGCCGCCAGGGTGGTAAAGATCGGTTGCAGGCTTTCGCCGCCGGCCAGATACACGTGGATGCCGCCGGTTTGCTCGGAGAGCGACCGCAAAGCCGTCGCCCCGGGGCCTTCCTGCGTGCCATCCGGGCCGACGTAGATCGTCACGACCTTGATGCCAGCGGCCTGCGCGCGTTCGACCAGGGAAGCGACGTCGACCGGCGTGTTATTGTCCGCCAGGCCGTTCGAGGCAAAGACGACGACGCGCCGCATGCCGGGGCGGGTGGTTGCGTCGCTGGCGATGTCGATCGCGCGGGTCAGCAGCGCGATGTGGTCCTCGGCACCGGCAAATTCCGTCGCATAGCGGTTCAGCGCATCTTCGACCGGCCCGCGCGTATCGGCGTGAATGAGCAGTTCCTGCTCGGGCGTGATCAGGCTGATGTCGTCGAGGTTCGGCTGGAGACCCGTCTCGGACTGGGCGAAATCGCCGATCGCCTGCTTGAGATATTCGAGCCGGGAGTTTCCGCGAAGGTCGCGGGTCTTGAAGGCCGCGCTGACGTCGAGGGCAAAAACGGTTTGAACGCCAAGCGTGACCGCTCGAACCGCCGTCGGTTTGACGGTCTGGCCGTTTTCGCTGAGGGTGAACGCGTCTTCGCTCAGGCCGCTGACGGGGACGCCATCGGCGCCGGTCAGAGTCAGATAAGCGAACATCCTAGGGAAGTTGTTCGCATCGACGGCCGTGATGGACGCGATCGGCGCTCCGGCAGTCTCGGCCGCACGTGCGTCAGCGATCGGAAGCTGGCACACGAGCGCGACCGCCATAAAAGCGCGGTAAAGCCACGTACGCATACCGGGTCATTCTAGCATCGGGCCAGCCGTAGGCAATTTCCATAACCCAGGCGTACACCGTGATTCGCTATTTCGTAGGGTAATCGTAGGGGAGCCGTACACGATTTTACCTAATCCTAACCTCTTTATGTCAATAAAAATCAGGCCTGAATGGAGCTCCCTTTATCCGATTAAGGGGAAAGCCCCCTGCGTGCCTCCACACCCGCGTCACTCGAAAACAAGCGCGCCGCGGAAAGCGTGAAGCGCTACGGGGCGCGGCGTTGTGAACACGCTGGTGAAGCAGCGTCAGCGCGATCAGGCCGGGTTAGGCGCCACCGGAACGACCGCGGGTTGCGCGCCGGTCAATTGCCGGAAGGCGAGGGTCCAGGCCGACGTCGTCCACGTCTCCAGGATGCCTTGCAGGACGAGCAGCACCGGCAGGTAGACCAGCCCGCAGATCAAGCTGGGCAGGAACGCCGTGATATCGGGCTGCACGTTCTGCGCCGCGTTGCCGATCAGCACGAAGAGCGCCGGCAGCACGGCCAGGATCATCGGCAGCGCGAGCACGATGCCGATCACGAACGAGATCACGATCGTGATCAGACCAAGCACCAGCACCTGCGCCCAGTTCTGGCGCAGGAACGCCCAGCTCTGGCGCAGCGAGTCGATCACGCCCGAACCCTGGAGCACGATGTAGTACTTGGCGAAGTGCTGCCAGATCGACACCACGATTGCGGCGGGCACCAGCAAGCAGATCAGCGGCACGATACAGATCAACGCGAACCCGGCCGTGATCACGGCCAGCCCTGCGATCAGAAACACGACCACGATGATCGGCACGGCGATCACCAGTCGCAGCAGGAAGAGCGGCACGATCTTGCTCACGCCGGCTGCCCAGGCCTCGCCAAACGTCACCGAGCCAGTGGAGTCGGCCGTCGCGACGCCCTGGATCAGGCCGCCCTCGCCGAGCAGCCCCAGGATGAAGAAGATCAGGCCAACCAGCAGCAGCACGCACACCACGCCGATGATCAACGGCAGATATTGCTGCGGATCCCTGCTAAAGAAGCGCTCGATTTCGGGCGGTAGCTGAACGTCGCCGTTCGGGCCGACGTTGAAGTTGCTGTTGTTGCCGCTGCCGCTGTTGCCTGAGCTGTTGCTCTGGCTGCACCCGGCCAGGATGCCGAAGATCCAGAGCACTTTGTGCCGCCAGGTGATCTGCCAGGCACGCGAGAGAGTCGATCCATAATCAATTGACGCGTTCATAAATGCCTCCACCCTCAATACGACGCCGCGCTGCCGCGGTTGCGTTCTCGGCGTGTGACGTCGTGATCCGTCGATTGTGCTTCAAAGGAAGAGATCGCGCCAACCGCGAAGGCCGCGGCCCATGGAGCAGGTTCGATCGGACGCGATCCCCTGCGCCGCACGGCCGAGGACGGCGGTCAAAGCAGGCCTTCGGCGCCTTTTCGATAGACGAGTGTCTGGAGGATATTGGTATAGGCGGCGCCCGCCAGGGTCAACACCAGGAGCGGCCCGCCGCAGACAACGACGACCACGCCCGTTGTGAGGGGCGCCACGGCGCCGGCGCCGGGCCAGAGCCAGACCAGGACGACGGCCATGATCCCGGGGACAGCCAGAGCCCCGACCACGAGCGACCAGACCAAGGTCAGGGCGAACACCAGCAGAAAACCGGTCCAACCGCGTTTGAATACCGCCCACGCCCGGCCGGGCGCCTCTCGCCCGCGGACGTCGTCGAGGCTGAAGGCCAGCGTCAACAGAAGAAAAGCGAGCCCGCCGACAAGGTTGACCGGGGCGAGCAACGGGCGCATGGCGGCTGTCACGGGCGTCGGCGCGCCAAGGGTGTCCAGCAGGATCGGGAGCAGCGCCAGCGCGCTGAGCGCGGCGCCCAGAGTCAAGCTCAACACGATGATCCGCCCCAGCCGCGCACGACCCAGCACCAGGCTTTCGGCAAAGGCGAGCGGGCGCGCCGGCGGCAGCAGGCTGGCGACGGCGCGATAGATCGCCGCAAGCACGATCTGCGTCAGGGCGCTGAAGACGATCACGAGCGCCAGCCCCGCCACCCACAACCCGGCCGTCAGACCCGGCGATTGCATGGCCAGGTCGGGCAGGATGCCGACCGGCAGCCCGGGCGACTCGAGTTCGCGCAGGGCGCCGAGCATGCCGAAGGCGCCGCTCACGACCACCGACGGCAGGCCCACGACAAGGAGCAGCGCATGCAACGCCCACACAGTCGGCTGCGTGCGCGTGATGCGCCAGGCGTCGCGGAGCAGCGCAGCCAGGTCCATGACGACGTCGTCACTCCCACTCGATGGTGGCCGGCGGCTTTGAGGAGATGTCGTAGACCACGCGATTGATCCCCTTGACCTCGTTGACGATCCGGCTCGAGATCTTCGCGAGCAGATCGTAGGGCAGGCGGGCCCAATCGGCGGTCATGAAGTCGTCTGTGGTGACGGCCCGGATCGCGCAGGTTTCCTGATAGGTGCGGCCGTCGCCCATGACGCCCACGGAGCGCACGGGCAGCAGGACCGCGAAGGCTTGAGCCGTCGTGCCACGCAACATGCCGGCCGCGCTCAGCTCATCGGTCACGATCTTGTCGGCGGCGCGCAGGGTCTCGAGGCGCTCCCAGGTCAGGTCGCCCAGACAGCGCACGGCCAGACCCGGGCCGGGGAACGGCTGACGCCAGACCAGGGCCTCGGGCAGCCCGAGCTCGATGCCGACCTTGCGAACCTCGTCCTTGAACATGAAGCGCAACGGCTCGACCAGCTGGAAGTTCAGATCCGGCGGCAGACCGCCGACGTTGTGATGGCTCTTGATCTTGGCCGCGGTCTGACGCTCCGGTCCGCGCGACTCGATCACGTCCGGATAGATCGTGCCCTGCATCAGGAAGCGGGCTTCGGCGCCGTCGAGCGCGCGCCGGGCCTCGCGCTCGAAGATGCGGATGAACTTCTCGCCGATGATCTTGCGTTTCTGTTCCGGATCCGTGACACCGGCCAGCGCGTCGAGGTATTCCTCGGCCGCGTTGACCGCCACCAGCCGCGCATGCAGCGTGTCGTTGAACGCCTTCACCACCGCCTCGGGCTCGCCGGAGCGCAGCAGACCGGTGTCGACGAAAACGCAGGTGAGTTGATCGCCGACGGCGCGATGCACGAGCGCGGCGGCCACCATCGAGTCGACGCCGCCGCTCACCGCCGCGATCACGGCGGCATCGCCGACCTTCGCGCGGATGTCAGCCACGGCGGCCTCGACCATGCTGCCCGGCGTCCACTCCGCGCGCACGCCCGCTGCTCTGATGAAGGCGGCCAGGATGTCGCGCCCGCGTTCGGTGTGGTTGACCTCGGGGTGGAATTGGATCGCGAAGATCTTGCGCGCGGGGTCCTCGAACGCCGCGACCGGGCAGTTGTCGGACGTGGCCGTGATCGTAAAGCCCGGTGGCACGCGATCGACGCGGTCGCCGTGGCTCATCCACACCTGGATGGGCGTCGTTCCCGGCAGGATCGCGCTCGGCGCGTCGGTCGGGATCAACGCGGCGCGCCCGTACTCGCGCTCGTCCGAGGCCAACACGTGACCGCCGAGCGTCTTGGCCAGCGCGTGGAACCCGTAACAGATGCCCAGGATCGGTTTGCCCGAGTCGACCACGTATCTCGGCAGTTGCGGGGCGTCGGCGTCGTAGACGGAGTTGGGGCCTCCCGACAGGATGAAGGCCGCCGGCTGCAGCGCCTTGACCTTCTCGGCGGGCGCGTCCCACGGAAAGATCTCGGAATAGACGTTCGCCTCGCGAATGCGACGGGCGATCAATTGCGTGTATTGAGAGCCGAAATCCAAAATGGCGATGGTGTGCATGCGCCAATGATAGGCGAAAACACGAGGCCCACGCACTGCGCGGGCCTCGTGTTTTCGCCCAAAAAAGCGGGTGCGGCGTTTGTGTTATTCAGCGAACTGCACCTGGCCGTTGTCCATGCTGCTGATGATGGCCAGCGACTCGATCGGCACGTTGAGCGACTGCAACAACGCGCGACCGCCTTCGAATGTCTTCTCGACCAGGGCGCCCACGCCGGTGATGGTCGACCCGGCGACCTGGGTCAGCCGCACCAGACCCATGATGGTCTGGCCGGTGGCGAGGAAGTCGTCGATGATCAAGACCTTCTCGTGATTGCCGAGCACTTCGGGCGAGACGATCAGTTCGACCGTGCGGCCTTTGGTGTGCGACGGCGTCAGCGTCAGAAACACCTCGTTGGGCATGGTCACGGGCTTGGCCTTGCGTGCGTAGACCACCGGCAGGCCGAGGTACTTGGCCGTCATCAACGCGGGCGCGATGCCCGAGATCTCGGCCGTCAGGATCTTGGTAGAGCCCAGGTGCGCGAACCGGCGCGCGAGTTCCTGGCCGCAGGCATCCATCAAGGCGGCATCGACCTGATGATTGATGAAGCCGTCGACCTTGAGGATGCCGTTGCCAAGGTTGCGGCCGTCGCGTTTGATTCGATCGATAAGGGCTTGCATAAGTCGCGATTCTAGCAGGCTTTGGGCGCCAGCAGGCGGTTGACGATGCGTGGCGTGCGCAAGCGAGTTGTCGCCCTGTTATAGTCGTGAAAGCGGGTTGGGGGAGACGCGACGCATGGTGGACCTGTTGATCGAGCACGGCGTGTTGTCGGATGGGACGCGTGAGATCGGGCTGGCGATCGAGGCGGGCGTGATCGTCGGCTGCGAACCGGGCTTGCAGGTGCCGGCCAAGCGCATACTCGACGCGCGTGGCGGGTTGATCATCCCGGGCTTCGTCGAGTCGCATATCCATCTGGACGTGGCGTTGATGAACGACGACGACCGGCCCGGTCGGGCCGCGGCCTTCACGCTGCCTGCCGAGCTCAATCAGCAGATGGAAGCGCGCCGCGGAGCCTTCACCCGCGCCGACATCGAAACGCGCGCGGCCCGCGCCCTGGCGCTGGCCAGCCGACACGGCGTCACGGCGATGCGGGCGCAGTGTCACGTCGACGCGACCGTGGGCCTCGCGCATCTCGAAGCCCTGCTTGCCGTGCGCGAACGACTGCGCGATCGGGTGACTCTGCAAATCGTGGCCTTTCCGCAGCAAGGCCTGCTCGACCAACCCCGGACGCTCGAGCTCTTCCGCGAGGCCTTTCGCCTGGGCGCCGACGTCATGGGCTGCGCGAGCAACCTCGACCCCTTGGTCACGACGGTGCTTGACGCGCGTCGTCACATCGATGCCGCGCTGGCGCTGGCCATGGCGCACGACGTGGATCTCGATCTCCACGTCGACATGGGCTTGCCGGAGCACATCGCGCTCGACGAACTCGAAGTGGTCTACGCCGCGCGACGGGCGCTCGAGGTGGGGTATGCGGGCCGGCTCGTCGCCGGGCATGTGTGTGCGCTCGACTCGGCCGAGCCGGAGGTCGCCGCGTCGGCGATCGCGGTCATCCGTGAAGCCGGTCTGAGTGTCATCAGCCTGCCGGACCTCTATCGACTTGGCCGCGCCGATCGGCGGGGCGTGCGCCGTGGGCTGACGCGCGTGCGACAACTCCTGGCGGCCGGCGTCAACGTCGTCTTTGCCTCGAACAACGTCCGCGATGCGTTCCGCCCGCTGGGCAACTTCGATCTCCTCGAGGAAGGCCTCGTCCTGGCGTACGGCGCCCATCTGGACACCGTCGCCGACCTCGAGACGCTGCTGCGGATGTGCACCGAGAACGCCGCCCGGGCCTTGAAGCTGGCCGGTTACGGGCTGCGTGCTGGCGATCATGCGGACCTGGTGGTGCTCGATGCACCAACGCCGTCGGCGGCCCTGGTGGGCCAGGTCGACAAACGCTTCGTCGTCAAAAACGGTCGCCTCGTCGCCGAGCTGGGACGTGACCCGGCCGATTGACGCCGGGGCGGGACCGTCGACTGTCTCACACCGTGTCGCGTACGCGGCCCGCGGTCGGATTGCCGCCCCAAAGCTGCCCGTGGTCGACGAACACTCGGCCTGACCGCGAGAACGGCGTGCTGCAATCGTCACGCCGAATGCGGCACCTCGCAGGGCAATCGCATCTTCCGTTCGGGCTCATATGAGCTGTCGCAAAGGGCGCGACTTTCGTGAAAGGACCGCGCGCTGCGGCAATTCGCGACATTCGCGGCGATCGCGATTGTCGTCACATGGCGATGCGCTTGCCCTGGAGCATCTCGTTCTCGTGATGAACGTGGCCGTTGCGCGGTGGCGCACCTTCGGGACGGCCGAGCGGGTCGTTCATCCCACGGTAGCGGCCCTCAACGCGCCGGCGTCTCATCCTCGGGCGTCAGCCAGTAATCGCCGCCGCCGCGCTCCCGGCGGATGAAGCCAAAGTCGACCAGGTCGCGCCGCAGCGATGCGAAGTCCGCGTTGACCTGTGAGAGCAGGGCGTTGACCTCGCGCTCGGTGTAGCGCCTCCCGGGCTCGAACTTCGTCGCCACCCAGCGCAAGATCACCAGCCAGCGCTTCTCTTTGTTCGGGAAACGGACCAGCCGGCCATTGTGTGTGTACTCGGACAGGATCTTCTTGTCCTCGGCGCTGTA